>CALGUG010000010.1 GCA_937902315.1 uncultured Chloroflexales bacterium | reverse complement strand
TGCAATACGCACAGGGGTTCTTGCACGGCGCTTGGGGAAGCATGCAATACGCACAGGGGTTCTTACACAATGCTTAGGGCAGCGCGCAATACGAACGGGGGTTCTTGCACAGCGCTCTCTTAGGCTTGCACGGCGCTAGCTCGCTGCGGCTTAGAGCGCGCTGCAATGCGCTGAAACAGAGTCCAGCGCTGCTCTACAAAGCCAATTCAGCGCAAGCCAGCATCGAGAGCCAGCTTGGCTCTAAACATAGAAGGCCGTGCGAGCAGCGCAGATAGCTAGCCCGCTGAATGGGAGGACATCCGCTTTGATAGCCGAAGGCGGACGCGCCAGAGAACGAATGAGAGGTTGAAACTATTTCGCCAGATACAACCTATCAGCCCTCAAAAAACGGTGTGGCTCTGCGCCTCTGTGGTGAATAAAGCCCCGATCAGACATCCCAAATGCTTAAATTGTCGCGCAGGCGGTTGGGCAGCAGCGGGCGATTGGCCCAGTGCTCTCCCGAGTCGAGCAGGGTCTGTAAAAAGCCGCTGCGCACAAACTTATAGCGTGCGAGCACCTGCTCCTCGTCCTCTAGCTTGATGTAGAGCCCCTCCATCAGGCCGCTGGTGTCGGTCTCGCGCAGCACTTGATCGGGATCAAGACCCTGCGTCTGTGCCTCCTCGCGCAAATGCTCTACTAGATGCGGCCCCATAAAAGCCGATGGCCCGATCAGATCGGTTAGCTCTTTGGAAGAGCGCAACTGGCCTTCATATAGCACCCGCACCGAGGTCACAAAGGGCAGCGCGCTCAGTAATTCGCGCCGCCGCACGGTCGAGAGGAAGCGCTCGCGCTGAAGGTCGAAGATATCGAACTCCATAAAGTAGTGCGGGAGCTGATCGTAGAACAGACTGTGCTTGGCATAGAGCCACTCGCCGTAGAGCAGATAACGATCGGAGAGCACTTGGAAGAGCTGGCTGGCATAGGCGGCGCACCAGCTTTTAAAGAGCTCGAACTGGCGCTCGCGCGGGCCGCCGCTTAGATAGTGGCCGCGGCTCTGCAAGAAGAGTCGCCCGCTGCGATCGAAGCGAATGCCGCAGTTTGCGCCATCGACCTTCTCTTCAAGCACCAAATGGCGTCCTGCCAGCTCGCGAAACGGCACGGTCGGCAGGTCGTCGCCCGCTTGCAGGCCTGATCCAGCCAAATGGTAGGTGCGGGGATATTTCACAATCGTGTCCATGTTGGCCTCGCGCTTCAAATAGCCTGCACCAAGGAGTCGTAGACGCGCCCCTCGCTGATGTAGTCGACCCGATGGGCCTCGGTGCAATCCGGTAATTCGTAGTGTTCGAGCATATAGCGAATGATCTTCTCGGGCACGGGGTCGTGGCGGGCGCGATTGCGTTCGAGCACGCTCGCGTAGGGCTCCGCCAGCACCACGATCTCGACCCGAGCGCGATAGTCGCTCAAAAAGTTGATCAATGAGCGGCGATTCTGCAGGCTGATATTGGTCGCATTCCAGATGAAGGACTGGCCTTTTTGGAGGTAAAGGCGCGCCCGTTCGCGGCCTTCGCGCACCACCGTACCGGTCGTCTCGCCCGGCTCGATCTTCAGCTCGCTGCGAATGGCGTCGAGCGAGATCACGGGTAGCTCTTCGGCGTGTTGAGCGATCCAGGTGTCTTTGCCGCTGGCAGGCAGGCCCGAAAGCATCACTACACGGCAGCGCGTGTCGTCGTAGGCCTGATAGTTTAGATCGGCGTCGTACTTGTGGAAGTAGCGGAAACGGGCGTGCTCGCTCACAAAAGGGCGCGGCTTGGTGTAGCAGTCGAGCTCTTGGGCGTAGCTGCGAAAGTAGTCGATCCGTTCGAGCAAGCGCTCGCGGTCCGGGCTGATTCGCCCGCGCACATCGGCCTCGGCCAAGAGCGCCAGCAGATCGAGCCGCACGACTTGGCTGGCCGCAACCAGAGCGCGGTCGGGGTCACCTTTTTCATAAAACCAGAGCGGCAAGCCATGGTGGCGCACCAGCTTGCAAACCTGCTCGCGCTGAAGGAAGGGGATGTCGCCATAGTCGCCCGTATCGCGCCACAGCAGGGTGCGGCTCATGTGCTCGCCTTTGAGGGCGTGTTTGGGCGAGACGATCCGGCCCTGTTCATCGATTTCGGTGCAGATCGGCTTGGCGATGTCGTGCATCAGAGCCGCCAAGAAGAGCACAGAGCGCTCGCTGGGGCTCAGCGTCTGCCACGCGGGCAGGGCAAGCAGCGCTTCCAGCACCATGCGGGTGTGAGTCAGAACATCGCCCTCGGCGTGGTGCTGAGGATCTTGAGGCGTATCTGCCAAGCTGCTGAGCCAAGGATAACGACGCTCGAGTACAGCCCAATCGGGCGCGTCGAGCGCTTCTGCAAGATGCCATTGGCCGGTTGGCATATCCACCTCCTTGCTAACACAGAACGTTCTCGCACTATGCCACAAGGCGATGGAGTTTGCATCCGCATTATGGTTGAGAATCGAAAGCTGCGCTTCAATTCTCAACCACTGCAAGCGAACTGAGCTTAGCTGTTAACCCAAGCGCGCCACTCGGCGCTCAACTCGCTCAACGATTTACCATAGACGGCTTGGTAGTTGGCGCTGCCCGGGCTGCGACCGCGCCCGCTGCTGTAGGCGATATCGAAGGCTTCCCAGCCGTAGGTTTGAATCAGGTAGTCGCAGAAGGAGGCCCACAGCTCGTAGGCTGGGTTGGCACCGTAGCGCTCGGCATCGGTCAGGGCGAGCGTCACACCCGCGTTGTTGAGCTGGCGCGCGCGTTCGCGCCACGACGAAACGCCGTAACGGGCATACCAAGTCTCGCCTGTGATCCAAGTCGCCAAACCTTCGTGCAGAATGGTATCGGCACGGCGCTGGACGTTAGTGCCGTAGCGAGCTACCTCAAGATGATGGGCAAGCTCGTGGGCGGCGACCATCAGCGCGCCAGAAAGGCTTTCTGAGCCGCTGTAATAGACGTAAGCCGTGCCGACATCGGTGTAGGCTAAGCCGCGCACACCTTTGCTGGGCGATGCGGCGTGGCTATAGAAGCCGAGCGAGACACGTCGGCCAAGCTGAGTGCCAAAACGCTGCTCGTCTTGGCGTAACAGCCGTTCAAACTCGCTAGCCAGATCGGCGAGTTGCTGATGGTTGAAGGTCCCGGCACCGGCATAGAGGTCGATCCGCTCGGTCTGGGCCAGCAGGCTACCCCGCATGCGTGGGCCGCTGCCCGCGATCCACTCGATGAGCGGCTCTTCAATGCTCACTTCGTCAAGCGACTCTTCGGGGCCGATCAGACCCAAGGCCCACAGCTCTACGCTGGGCATAATATCGAGCCATTCGACGCTGGATTCTTGTTCTTGATATAGGGGATCGTTCGCTTCGAGCTGAGAGGTTGTGTCCTCAGCCACGTCGCAGTCGGCGCTGACGTTCTGTTCTTGATCACAAGCGCGATCTGGGCTATGGGCTTCAAAGTCAGCTGCTAAGCGCTGAATAAGATCTAACACTTCAAGCAGGGAGGTACGCGCACTCTCTTCGGTTGTTTGCTCGTCGTTCGTATCTACGGGGTCGCCTGCATGGGCGACAGGTACGCTGGCAAACCCAAACCAGTCGATTGGCGTCGTGGCCAATACTGTGCTTAACATACCTACCAACAGATACTTGGTAAGTGGAAAGCGTTTCATATTGTTGGTCAACCTATGTAAACACTAGTAATGACCTAACTAACAGTCGGGGTTAGTTAGGCGAATCAAGACCCTTCATATGGGCGAAACAACGTTGCATGGTGTACCATAGGTTTGTTATGATTGCAAACTATATTTATAATAAATTTGACAAATGCAAACATATACGACAAACTGTCGAAAAAACTTGTGAACTTTTGAACAGCTCCCTGATGCGCTCGAAATACCAGAGGCATTTCTCAGCAGATTCTCATCAAAGCTTAAACTTTTTGAAGATCGAGATCGCTTCCCTGCAACCACACTCGACACTCTTCGAGCCACTGCAAGATCGCCTCGAGCTGCGTGATGCGAAAACGCAGCACCAGCCAATCGTAGGAATGGTGATCGCTCAATTCGCTGGCTTGGCGATTCAGTTCGCGCAGACGGGCATTGCTGGCGGCTTGCTGCTGCTCGATCAAGCCTTGGGCATGCGCTGAGCCAGCTTGGGTGGCGAAATAGAGCTTGGCTAAAAACTCCATGCGAAAATCGCGGCCATGTGTGACCGGACTGCTGACCCAGTGGTTAAAGGCCTGTATGCCTTGTTCGGTGATATGGAGCATCTTGCGGGCCGGGCGCTTATCTTGAGCTTCGAGCGTACTCGAGAGATAACCCTCTTGCTCGAGGCGGGTTAACAGCGCATACAGCATGCTCTGTTTGATATTCCAGACCAAACCAAGTTCGCGGCTTGCAAGCAACTGCTGATAGATCTCGTAGCCATACATAGGTTGTTGGCGCACGAATCCTAACAGAGCGTGTTCTATCGTTAATGGAAGTTTGATCATTGGCATAACAGTACCACCTGAGCAGTCTTGATCTACAATCCGCTTGCTGGGCCGCGAATCGATCGTTCGCTTGTCTGCGATTACTAAAGGCGCATTATGGCATGGGAGAGGGGCAACGTCAAAGCTGCTCCTCCCAAACCGGGGCGAATCTGCCCGAAATCAGGTTGCAGCGGCTACTTCGGTGTGCTATACTCGCACAGCTTTACGCTTAACTTTGATCTTCTAACATCAGATCTAGTACCTTGTAACAACGAGGAGAATGATATGAGTAATGAACAGGGCAACACTACCTTCTTTATGGGATTGTTGCTTGGAGCATTTGTAGGCGGCACGGTTGCCGGGCTGCTCACGCCTCGTAGCGGCGAAGAGACCCGTACGATGGTGCGCGAACGCGGCTTAGAGTTGAAAGATCGCGCCGAAGATGTTGTGTTGCGGGCCCAAAACGTGGCTAACGATACTGTGGTTAAAGTAAAGCAGCGAATCGCTAGCGATAACGCTGCCTAAATCGCATAAAAACGAGACGAGCTCAGCGTTCAAAAGCACAAGCTCAACAGCGTTAACACTGCTCTAATGCGTCATAGTCGGGTACCATGCTATAATAGAGTTAACCACTTTAGAATGTCTGAATGTGTCAATCCTATCACCCCTACCGTGATAGTTTGAATAGAGCTAGTACCCTTACGAGGAGCACAAAACGATGTTGTACCTTTTGTTTGCAGTACCGCCCATGCTGCTTGCACTCTACGCTCAGTGGCGCGTTCAATCCGCCTTCAGGCAGTATTCGCAAGTGCCTAATGCTCAACGCTTGAACGGCTTCGATGTCGCTCGCATCTTGATGCGCAATGAGGGCCTAGAATATGTTCAGGTAGAGAGCATCCCTGGCGAATTGACCGACCACTACGATCCGCGCGGAAAGGTAATGCGCCTGTCGCAGGGTTCCCAAGCTCCCTCGGTTGCTGCAATGGCGATCGTCGCTCACGAGTTAGGGCACGCTGCCCAGGATAAGCAAGACTATGTTTGGCTACGCGCGCGCGCAGGCATCGTGGGTATCGCCAATATTGGCTCCCAGCTGGGAAGCATCCTCTTCTTTATTGGTCTGATGTTGGCCGCCTTTTCTCGCGGTCCTATGGGCCTGCAGATCGCATGGGCCGGCGTAATCCTCTTCTCCGCAGCAGTGGCCTTCACCTTGGTGACCCTGCCAGTCGAGTTCAACGCCAGCGCCCGCGCCCGTGAAATGCTTGTTCGCAACGGCCTCGTCACCCAACAAGAGCTTGGCCAAGTTGGTTCGGTACTCAACGCCGCAGCGCTGACCTATGTCGCCGCCGCCGCTCAAGCCGTCTCGCAACTACTCTACTTTATCTTTGTCTTAATAGGCGCGAATCGCAGTGATGACTAAGCAGCTGTTGTGATACACAACAGTTTTTAGGAGGCGAAATATGGAAGAGGATTTACGGCGTCGGCTGGTCTATGGCATCATCAGTCTAATCTTAACCTCACTGGCCGCCTGGCTGGCGACCTACCTTACCAACAAAATCCTCGGCGAGCCAGAGGAATAAACTGGCTAGACTGAACCTTCAGCAACCCGAATAAAAAGAGACGCAATGGCGCTTGCGTCTCTTTTTTATTGCCATGGCCCATCCGCCTAATACGTTCAGCATGCTAGCGGCGAGGTCTGTACCCCAAACAAGGCAGCTAGCGCGTCCGCCTTCGGCTACAAACAACCTATCCGCCCGCCCGAAGTCCTTCTTTCTGTGCCGAAAGGCCTCCCCAAAACAGAACTTTAGCAGCAGACCTTGTACAACACACGATCGTCCTTCGCCGAGCGAAACGTCGCCTCTTCCTCGCTTTAAGCTTGCTTATCGATGTATCAGGTGATGCCATCACAATAGTATGTAAACAAACAAGCTGTTCAATGTTTGCGCGAAAGCTCGGGCAATTGTTGGTAAGAAAGCAACAGCGCTTCGATATCGGCCTTGCCATAGCGCAGAAGCGCCAAACCTAAGCGAAAGGATATGCGACCTGCATAGCGTGCGACTTGGCGGCTCAATGGACCTTGTTGACGCATAAGCTCGTAATACAGCGCTTCCCGAGCGCTTTCCGCAACAAAATCCTGATGACGTTCACGGTTAATGAGATAGCGAATCTCGAAATTATCCATAGTATTGATCCTTTACACCTATTAATCTATTACGAAAAGAGGCGCAGCTGGCTAAGCGCAGCAGGAAACTGGGTTGCTGCACGGCAAACAAGTTCTCAAGAGCAATACAAACTGGACGCAACTGGCTAAGCACAGCCAAAATTGTGTTGCTACACTGCAAACAATTTCTAGAGAGATTCAATAAACGAGGAACAAACTAGAACACTTGAAGGCGAACACACGAGGATTCCTTGATGGTTGGATATGGCCTTCGACAAGCTGGGTGTGCTTATATCTAAAGATCGCGCTACAACGCAAAATGTCAGCTAACGTTCATTCGTCGTACAAAGACGAAGAACGTATCCTGCTGAGGGAGGAACTCTATTCATTCGGTTGTCTATCACGCGTCTCTGAGAAAATAATACACACCATTCAGACTAATGCCTAGTTCCAATCTCAGCGATTCTTGAGGGTTTTCTATATAGCCAATTTGTGCTACTAGAGCAGGTATTCTAACTGTATAACAAACTCTCGCTCTGAAAGGATAAAGAGCATACTTGCAGCGTAGCGCTAAAGTGAGCCAGCGATCGGGTCGTATTGTGGGGTGCCATACGAATCCGTTTGTATCGTTTCATGTTAGGGCAGCCTTTCCACACACAGCGATACGACCTTTTGTGGCGGGCGGGATGTTGGTAGCCGTAGGCGGACGCGCTGAAGATGTTCTTTGGGGGACGGACCAAACCGCCAGAGCGCTGAACTCAGCAAGCAGATGTGGTATCAATACGAAACCATGAGGCAAGATCGCGGAGCTGTGGGGGAGCAACCCCGCGATCTAAACTTCAAACGTTGGTGGGGTGTGCGAACGATATGCAGCTTACTGATTGAGGCTCTCGATCAGTAGCTCACCCTCTTCGGGCGTGATGCGGCCTTCGGCGACCATACGCAAGATCGTCTCTTGATCGTGCAGGCGTTCCGAAGCAGAGCTGGTTGGTGCTGCCGATTGCGTCTCGATCCGAATGGTATCGCCAGTCGCTGGCTCAACTGTAGCAGAAGCTTGAGCCTCGTTTGAGGCTGTAGACGACACCGACGCATTCGTTGAAGCTGGCCGAGCCGGAGCCTGCGGCGGGGTTGGCGGAGTCGGAGGAGTTGGCGGGGTTGGCGGCGTCGGAGCATCAGGGGCCGATGGCATAATGCGGCCCAATGCGCGCTCGACCGATTGCAGCGCGCCCGTCAGGCCTTCCTCAGCAGCCCGCCGCGCCTGTTCCTTGATCCGCTCGATGCGCTCGGGGTCGATTCGCCATTCGCGCTCGTTGATGCGCACATTGATGCGGTTAGCCGCACGATCGGCGTGCACTTCGGCCTTGAGAGAGTGCTCTTGCGAACGACGAGCCTTCTCTTCGGCCTTGCGCAGCTTGGCCTCCATCTTCTCGGTCTCTTGGCGAATCTTGCGCCGTAGCTCTTCGCCGATCTCAGCGCTCGCTTGCACACCAAGCTCGCTCAGGGCCTCGCTCACTTCGCGCCCGATCGTCTGGCCCAGTTTGCCGAGTTCGCGCCCAAGCTCGCTCATCTCACGCCCAAACGCGGCCCAGTCGGTGCCCACTTTGTTCCAGTCGCCGCCAAAGTTGCGCTTTCCATTGCTGACTCTGCCGCGCGTCAAGGCCAGATCGCCGCCAGCATAGAGTTCGAGCACTTCGCCGCCTTCACCGAAGGTGACTTCGAGCTTGTTGTGGCCACCTTGAGAAGAGGCGCCGAAAGGCCCGGACACATCGCCACCTACAGTGGCACGCAGAGTTAGATTGCTGCCTTCGCTCACATCAAAGGCGACATCTCCGCTGATGTGCATAGTAACAGGAGCATCGAGCTGCAACTCACCTTGGAAGGTGAAATCGCCTCCGACCCGAGCGCCCTTCAAGTTGACGCGCTCATCTTTAATGATCAGATCGCCGCCCACGTTCTCGATGTTAAGCGCGACGTCAGCGTTTTTAACAATAGCATCGCCGCCCACATTGATCAAGGAAAACGAGCCATCGAGTTCGCGCCCGATCAGGTCGCCGCCCAGCGAGCTAAGCGTGAGATCGCCGTGCAGATCGCGGACCTCGAGGTCGCCGCCGACGCTCTGGCCCTTGAACTCTTGCAGGCCGCGCACCGTACAATCGCCGCCGATGCTTATAAAGGCAAGCTTCGCTTCGCCGTTGCCGCTCAAGATTAAGTCACCGCCGAGGCTGGTCAATTTCAACTCGCCCGACAGATCCTTCACAGTAAGGTCGCCGCCCACGGAGACGTATTGTGCGTTGACGACGTTGCGCGACGATACATCGCCTTGCACCTGTTCGATCTGGAGCTCGGCTACGCCATCGCTGACGAGGTTGCCGTGGATATCGCCGACCGCTTGGAGCAGGCGCGCTTGGCTGACGCGCAGATCGCCGTGCAGGTGCGAAACCACGATTCGCTCGATTCCATTGATCTCGGCGTTCTGCAGGTTCAAAAGATTCAGTTCGAGCGAAGCCGGCAGACTCACGCTGCTATCGCCCGATAGGTTACGGATCAAGAGATGGCCGCCCTCTTGTACACTATTTACCACATCGTCGTCTACCTCCACTACAATCTGGTTGTTGTTGTTAGGAAAGACTTCGAGATCGCCGTTGATATGCTGAAGCGTAATATGCTCAATACCCTGGGCATCAAAGGTCTTTTGTGCCATTGTGGTTCCTCATCCTTCTATATGAATCTCGATGCGTTCGCCCTCTTCCATATCTTGAAGATCGAGCAAGCGCCCTACTGAACCCTGTTCGATCGCACGTAACAAATCTTCAAGAGCGCTACCGCTAAGCTGAGGTGCGAGCCGACCACCAAGGCGTAAGCCCACTTGGATCAAGCTGACCGGTATTGTCACATTGATCTTCAAACGGTTCGTAGCGATATCGGTCACTCGAATACGTACGGTTCGGTCGCGCGAGCGTGTCGGGCCACGTTCGCTTGTCAAGGCATCGAGCAACTGTGCCGCTTGAGCCGCCGTAATCTGGCCTAGCTCTAATAGTTGCAAAATACGGTTACGCTCATCGGTCGAAGCCGTCATAGCGTTCTATCCCTTCAGAAGTTGCATTGCTTCCTCGACGCTGATCTCTTTGGCGGCGAGGCGGTCTAAGATGATGCGGCGATCGACGCGCGCCGGATCTTCAACGCTGCCGCCGATAGCGGTTACGATTTCGTCGAGGCGGCTGCGAGCGGTGTTGTAGGCGATTCGCAACTCGCTCGCCACGCTATTGATATTGCCGCGATTTTTGACCAACAGTTCCACAAAATCGAGCTGTTCACGACTGAGGCGACCGATCCAGCCTAAGCTGAATTGCCCATGTAACGAGGTTTCACAATCATCACAGCGCAGGCTTTCGATGTGTAAGGTTCCTTGGCAAACCGGACAGGTTGTTGGAAACGGATGCATCTTTTTTCTCCATCTAGATCACTGAACACGAATAGCAGAATCAGCGCTTATGCGGTCTCGACTGTGGCCAGTTCTACCCCTAGCGAATGGTCGGCCTGTGTCTCACAAGACTGCTGCTCGCGCACAGGAGCGCTATCTTCAAGGTTGCGAACCGATTTCACCAAGCCAACCACGCAGCAGGCCCCCAAACAACCGACGCCCGCGATCAAGAAGGTCGTCTGGATACCGATATGCTCGGCGATCGGCGCGGCCAGAAAGAGCCCGATGGGTGTCATCGCCATAGCGACACTGCTGATCACACTCATCACTCGCCCTTGCATTTCGGGCAGAACGACCGTTTGAATGATCGCAAAGATCGGTCCGTTCGCCCAGGCCATCATGAGGCCGACGATGAACATGCCCACCACAGCCAACCACAGGCGATCAGCAGGAGCCAAGCCGATCATAAAGATCCCTAAACTCATTCCTAAGATACCGCAGAGCGAGGTTAGGATACGACGTTTAAAGCCGCCCCACAAGCCCATTATCATACCGCCGATGACCACACCTACACCCAACGCCATCTCCATCCACGAGAGCTGAATCGCATCACCCTTGAAGTGATCGGTGATCAAGAGCGGCATGAGCGAGAAAGCCGGAGTGATCAAAAGGTTGAGCATGCTCGAACAGGCAAACAGCATACAGAGCGCCGGCCAATTCCAAAGATAGCGGAAACCTTCGCCCATATCGCGCAGAATGCTGCCAAAACCGCCCGCTCCAGCCAGGCGTTGCTGGCGCGGAATATGCACAAACTGAACTAAGGCAACCGCAATCAGAGCCGTTACAACATCGATCAACAAAATACCTTCGATCGGCATAAAAGCGATCAAGAGCGCGCCCAAAGGTGGCGAAGCGATCTGCATACCGCCATTGAGCATCTGATTCCAACCATTAACCCGGCTCAATTGATCCTGAGGCACCATCAACGAAATCGAAGCCTGCACCGCAGGGAACTGAAATGCGCCTGCTAAGGATCGAATAAACATGACGACTAAGAGGTGCCAAGTTTCTATCAAACCGCTCCAAAAGAGGTAGGCTAAGACGAAAGCGAGCAGAGCGCTCACGCTATCAGAGAGAATGATTAAGGTGCGGCGATTGTTGCGATCGACCAGTGCGCCAATGAAGGGGCCAAACAGCAGGGCAGGCAACATTCCCGCCAGTGTCGCCAAGGCCAACATCATCGCCGAGCCCGTAGAGATCGTCAACCACCAGATTAAGGCGAACTGGGCTAGGCTGCTCCCAAAGAGTGAAAATGCTTGAGCACTCCAAAAGGTCGCAAACTGTAGTTTCCACGATCGCATAGATCCACCTTATGTTTATCTAAGAGAATAAATCCTGAAATTTAGGGAACAAAATGGTACAATAGAGTATGGTATTTAGAGCAAGGAGGTGCGCGCCTTTGTCCGTGCTCGTCGCTGCTCCTTCGGCTTCGCAAGCTCAATCAAGACTTGCATCCCTCGCTGCCACAAGCTTGTCTCTTCAGGCACGTTCGCTTCATCTGCATTCTGCGCTGAACCTTGCTCTCGATCTGGCTGAAAATAGTGCTCGAGCTCATATTCACGGAGTCGGTTATGCATGATAATCTCCTCTGCAAAATTTGTTCATTAACTTGATGATTTTTGCCAGATCATCAGACTGTCATTTCATCAAGTTGATAATTATTACCAATTCAACTGTGGATTATCATAGCATCTCGGCAAAATATTGTCAATACCTTGATTATATTTGCCATACGTTTTGCAGTTTTTTATTCAATACGGCAAGCATATGTTAGATATTCCGCATAGAGAACAGATCAAAGAGGCTTGGCGATCGTTCGTTGCGACGGGGCACTGTGAGGAAGACAAGATAGCAGCACCTATTTTGCGTTCTTGGAAGCGCTGTAGTTCGCTTCAATTCCATCCCTCTCGTCCTCCAATTGAAATAAGGCAAGCACAGCCTCCAAGCTACGACATCAGTGCCTTCGCGCGCTCGGTCATGGAGGATCTCTATCAATTTGTTGCCAGCCCTGGCTTCGTAATTATGCTGGCCGATGCCAACTGCACAATTCTCTCGATTGTAGGAGACGAGCAGTTGAGCGAGCATTTAGCAGAGTTAGGTTTGGGCTT
The DNA here is from genome assembly GCA_937902315.1 of uncultured Chloroflexales bacterium. Classification (GTDB taxonomy): domain Bacteria; phylum Chloroflexota; class Chloroflexia; order Chloroflexales; family Chloroflexaceae; genus CALGUG01. Next base: position 83,168 of record CALGUG010000010.1, on the reverse strand, counting down.
GGGCAGCTGTTGGCACGAAGAACGGATTGGCACTAATGCGATTGACCTCGCCCTTCGCGAAGTGATGCCGATTCAAACCATCGCCCACGAACACTACCTCGAGCATTGCCACAACTTGGCCTGCAGTGCAGCGCCCTTCTTCGATGTCGCCGGACAATCTTTGGGGGCTATAGCGATCGTCTGTCAAGCCAATACCGCCCATATGCACACTTTGGGCATGGTCACGGCGGCAGCTCAAGCGCTCGACAATCAGCTCCGTCACGACCAGCTTCTGGCCGAAAGCTACGATCATCTAACCGAGTTCAACGCCGTGCTCGAAAGCATGAGCGATGGCCTCATTTTGGTAACCCCTCAAGGCAATCTGCGCCGCATCAATTCGCGCGCAGAACAGCTTTTAATGATCAACCAGCGTACGGCTGCAGGGCAAAAACTCGAAGATATCTTGGAACTGCCGAGCGCCTTACGCCAAGCCCTACAACAACAGGCAGAGCTCAAAGAGCAAGAGTTGGTCTTTAAGCTCAAACACGGGCATGTAGCAGCCATGTGTGGGCTACGCCTGATGTATGATCGTAGCCACCGCTATTTGGGCGCTTTAATCACATTGCGCCCCACTCAGTCGGTCCATCGGCTTGTACAACAAGTGGTGGGAGCACAAGCTCAATTCAGTTTTAGCGATATTGTGGGCGAAAGCGAAGTGATGGCGATTGTGCGCCACCAAGCGCGCATCGCAGCCAATTCTGATGTGCCACTCACGCTCTATGGCGAGCCCGGGGTTGGCAAAAATATGCTAGCTCAGGCCATTCACAACGCCAGCAGCCGCCACAACGGCCCCTTCATTAGCTTCAATTGTGCCGCGTTGCCGCGCACCCAACTGAGCGCCGAGCTGTTCGGAATCGAAGGGATCGATTCGGGCCATAACCAACGCGTTGGTCGCCCAGGCAAGCTCGAACTAGCCCAAGATGGCACGCTCTTCCTAGAGGAGGTGGGCGCGCTGCCGCTCGATATCCAAACCGATCTATTGCGTGTGATCGAGACCCGCCACAATATCCGCGATGGTGGACGGCGGGTAGTGCCAGTCAATGCCCGCATCATTGTCACTAGCACCCGGCATCTCGAAGATCTGGTTGCAGAAGGCCATTTTCGACGCGAATTGGCTAGTTGTTTGAGCATGATCAGCATCGATGTGCCACCCCTGCGTGAACGGGGCGACGATCTGCTGCTGCTGATCGGCCAGATCTTGCCTCGCCTTAACGAGCAGCTGGGTAAATACGTAGTCTTTGAGCCAGAAGCGCTCGAAGCGTTGCGTCTCTATAGTTGGCCCGGCAATATCCGCGAGCTCGAGGTTAGCCTCGAACAACTCCTCCACAACACCGAAAAGAGCGTGCTCTGCTTGAGCGACCTACCTAGTCATATCGCTCAAGCCGCACAAGAAGCACCAACCCCTTTAAGCGTCTCGTACAACCACGCCGAGCGAGACGCTATAATGCGCGCTGCTCGCCAAGCAGGCGGTCATTTAGGCCTTACGGCTGATTTATTGGGCATTAGCCGCGCAACACTATGGCGAAAAATGCGCCGTCTTGCCATATCTCGCGATGATCTTGGACGCTAAATTCGGTATTGCAATATTGCAACATGCTTTTTCATGACATGTTGCAATATTGCAACAAAATTTGTGAAAAGTGTGTAAGAAAGGCTTGACGTGCGCTTTTTATGCGTGCTACACTTCTTCAAACAGTAGATACAGATGTATATGAGAGGTTATCTTCAACGACGAGGGTATCCAAGTATCTCGTTTCTGCTCCTTTCCTCGCGATTATATTCGAATTCCATAACTCTCTCTCTATCTTTGTTTGTCTAGATCGCTCATAGATGCATTAGGTCTAGACAGGGTAAATGATCGTCCTTTTGCTTCCATTCATTTAGAAAGGAGGTTAGGCTATTCGTTTGTCCTAAAATTAACACCTCTTAAAGAATATAAACAACTTCTAGTTATTTTCTAACATTATTATGATTGCTTCCATGCGTAACAGAAAGGAGGCTATTCTATTCTTTTGTCTTCAAAACGAAAAGGAGGCATACGATAGAGACCTAACTATCTATTTATTCGCTTAGCATCCGAAAAAAATTGGAAACAAAGGCTTTCGTGCGTAGTCAGACTATGTCGCATACTCAACGGTTCACATTCTGGTTTGGGAGCATGGATATCTAAGGAGACTTCCCTATGAGCAGCTTTGTTGGCGAATTAGTAGGTACAATGATCCTCGTCCTGCTGGGCAACGGTGTGGTTGCTAACGTCTTGCTAAGCCGTTCAAAAGGTCAAAACACGGGTTGGATCGTGATCACAGCTGGCTGGGCTTTCGCAGTTATGTCGGGCGCTTTTGTTGCTTCCGCACTTGGTAGCCCAGGTGCTGATCTCAACCCGGCAGTCACCATAGCTGTTATGATCCGTGGTGGCTATGATGCTGGCACTAGCATTATGCACATTATTGCCCAAATGATCGGTGCCATCATTGGCGCAATCTTGGTCTATCTTGCCTATCTTCCACACTGGGGCGTTACAGAAGATCCCGGTCTGAAACTAGCCTGTTTCAGCACTGGGCCTGCTATTCGCAATCCCGGAGCCAACGTCGTGACCGAGGCGATCGGCACCTTCGTATTAGTCTTTGTGATCTTCGCCATCTTCTCTGCCAGTGGCAACACTACTGGTAGCCCCGCCTCTGGTCTTGGGCCTTACTTGGTCGGCTCGTTGGTTTGGGGTATCGGTCTCAGCTTAGGTGGTCCGACTGGATATGCCATCAACCCAGCTCGTGACCTTGGGCCGCGCATCGCCCACGCCATTCTACCTATTCCCGGCAAAGGCGACTCTGATTGGGGCTACTCGTGGGTTCCGGTTGTAGGGCCGATCATCGGTGGTATCATCGCCGCGATTTTGGCGATGGTCTTTGCTATGTAATTGCGTATAATACAAGCTACATAGCGCATGTTCTCGGCATATACCCAAGTTTGGGTTTGGCTGTAAACGAAGATTGCTAAGGGAGTTGTACCGTGAAAAAGTTAATAAACTCGCCGGAGAGTGTCGTTAAAGATGCACTGGCGGGCATGCAAGCGGCTCATCCGGATCTGATCAGAGTACAATATGACCCCGATGTGATTGTGCGAGCGGACGCCCCTGTCAAGGGAAAAGTTGGCTTGGTTTCAGGTGGCGGTAGCGGCCACGAGCCATTACACGGCGGTTTTGTGGGCAAGGGTATGCTCGATGCCGCTTGTCCGGGAGCGGTCTTCACCTCTCCAGTACCCGACCAGATGTTAGAGGCAACTAGGGCGGTGAACGGCGGCGCAGGCGTGCTCTACATCATCAAAAACTATACAGGAGATGTGCTCAATTTCGAGATGGCTGCCGAACTGGCCGCCGCCGAGGGCATCGAAGTGGCGAGCGTCGTAACCGACGATGATGTAGCGGTACAAAATAGCACATGGACAGCCGGTCGGCGCGGTGTTGGTGTTACGGTCTTAGTTGAAAAGATCGTTGGAGCTGCCGCCGAAGCTGGCGCAAACTTGGCAGAGTGTAAACGCATCGCCGAAAAGGTCAACGCCCAAGGGCGCTCTATGGGTATGGCGCTCACACCCTGTACGGTGCCAAGCGCAGGCACGCCGGGCTTCATTCTGGCCGACGACGAGATGGAAGTCGGTATCGGCATTCACGGCGAACCGGGGCGTCGACGTGAAAAGATCACAACCGCCGATAAGATCGCCGAGATGCTCGCAACGCCGATTATCGAAGACCTGCCCTTCCAGAAGGGCGACTCGGTCTTGGCATTTGTCAACGGTATGGGTGGCACACCCCTGATCGAACTCTACCTTATGTACAATGAGCTAGCCAAGATACTAAACGAGCGAGGCATCACAATCACCCGCAACCTCGTAGGTAACTATATCACCTCGCTCGAAATGGCTGGTTGTTCATTTACCTTGCTCAAACTCGACGATGAATTGACCAAGCTGTGGGATGCACCGGTCCATACAGCCGCACTACGCTGGTGAAAGGAACATTCCGCGCATCCTGTAGCGGCGAGATCGAAAAAAGCAGGGAGCGAGTATGGTATAGTAGATAGTACAACTATTACACTTGACCCTACTCCTCCTCGCCAGGTGTTAAGTATAGGCCGTCAACCACGATCTTAGGCGGTCTTCATCTGGATCTGAAATATCAACGCCGGATCAGGTGCCTTTAGTGTTACCTCCTTCACATTCGCGTAGCATCGTAAGGGGTTTGAGATGCAGATCACTAGCGAACACATTCTTCGTTTTCTTGAACATGTCGCTGCAACCATAAAGGACCAGCGCGATTACCTCACTCAGCTCGACTCTGCAATCGGCGATTCTGATCACGGCATAAACCTCGACCGAGGTTTCAACGCAGTAAGCACGAAATTGCCGACAGTTGCCGACAAAGATATCGGGACGATTCTTAAAACAGTTGGAACCACGCTTGTCTCCACAGTTGGAGGTGCGAGTGGGCCGCTCTATGGTACGGCCTTCCTACGGGCAGGCATGGCAACAGCAGACCGTTTTGAACTGAGCGAAGACGATCTGGTAGTAGCCCTGCAAGCCGCTCTTGAAGGTATTCAAGCGCGCGGCAAAGCGCAACGAGGCGAAAAAACCATGGTCGATGCGATCGCGCCCGGTATCGATAGCCTAAAAGAGGCACTAGCAGCTGGCGACGATTTGATCAGTGCATTGCAGAAGGCTTGTGAGGCGACGCGTCAAGGCATGGAAGCCACCATACCCATGTTGGCAACTAAAGGGCGAGCCTCGTATCTCGGCGAGCGAAGCATTGGCCACCAAGATCCGGGCGCGACATCAGCTTACTTTATAGCCCGAGCGCTTTTGGAAACACTACAATCGGCTAGCTAATCCGTTGAATGTCTGTGTATCTAAGACAAGGAGGTCTTTAGTCTCATGTCAAAATATGCTGCCGCAATTGACCAAGGTACGACCAGCACCCGTTGTATGATTTTCGACCATGCTGGTCAAGTCGTTAGTAGTGACCAGAAAGAACACGAGCAGATCTATCCCAAGCCGGGTTGGGTCGAACACGATCCTCAGGAGATCTGGACCCGTACCCAGGAGGTGATCAGCGGCGCGCTGCGCAAGGGCAATATCGAGATCAACGAACTGACTGCAATCGGTATCACCAACCAACGCGAAACAACCGTCGTTTGGAACCGCCATACTGGCCGACCCTACTATAACGCGATTGTATGGCAAGATACCCGCACCGACTCGATTATTTCTGCTTTGGAAAAAGAAGGCGGCCAAGACCGCTTCCGCGCCAAAGTTGGTCTGCCGTTGGCGACCTACTTCTCCGGCCCCAAGATCCGCTGGATGCTCGACAATGTGGCAGGCTTGCGCGAAGCCGCCGAAGCTGGCGACGCGATCTTTGGTAATATCGATACCTTCTTGACTTGGTGGCTGACCGGTGGCCCCAACGGCGGTGTCCACATCACCGATGTGACCAACGCAGGCCGCACCATGCTTATGAACCTCGAAACCCTCAATTGGGACGACGAGATCATCAGCATCTTAGGTATTCCCAAGTCGATGCTGCCCGAGATCCGCTCTTCCAGCGAAGTCTATGGCTACGCAGTCGGTGCACTGGGCGGTGTTCCTGTGGCAGGCATTTTGGGCGACCAACACGCTGCAATGGTGGGCCAAACCTGCTTCAATCCGGGCGAAGCCAAGAACACCTACGGCACTGGCTGTTTCATGTTGCTCAATACTGGCGAGCGAATCGTACCCTCCAAGAGCGGTCTGCTCACTACTATGGGCTATAAATTCGGTGATCAGCCAGCCGTCTACGCGCTGGAAGGTTCGATCGCAATCACCGGCGCTCTGGTACAATGGCTACGCGATAACCTTGGACTGATCAAGACCAGCCCCGAGGTCGAAGAGCTGGCCGCGACGGTCGAAGATAACGGCGGCATCTACTTTGTGCCTGCTTTCTCCGGCCTCTACGCGCCCTACTGGAAGAGCAACGCGCGCGGCGCTATCGTTGGCATGACCCGTTATGTCAACCGAGGCCACATCGCTCGCGCCACTTTGGAGGCGACCGCCTTCCAAACCCGCGAAGTGCTGGACGCAATGGAAGCCGACTCGGGCGTGAAGCTCAGCTCGCTCAAGGTCGACGGCGGTATGGTCTATAACAACCTATTGATGCAGTTCCAAAGCGATATCTTAGGCGTACCAGTTATTCGCCCGAAGGTCGCCGAGACAACCGCACTTGGTGCTGCCTACGCAGCAGGCCTAGCGACCGGTTTCTGGAAGAATCTCGACGAACTGCGCCAAAACTGGGGCATGGACAAGACCTGGGAACCCAATATGGAGCAGGGCAAGCGCGAAAAGCTCTATAGCGGTTGGAAGAAAGCCGTCACCCGCACGTTTGATTGGATCGAAGCAGAATAAGTTCTCTTGGTCCATACGATCATAATCGTCGCAGTGCAGTTTGATCGACGGCGCTCAAACTGCACTGCATTCGAGAGGGGTCTCGCGCAGGTGTTGAAACGTCAATGAGGTTTGAAAATGGTAAGTTTACTGCTCGTTTCGCATAGCGCGACGCTGGCCGAAGGGGTAAAAGAGCTCGCCAGCCAAGTGGCAGGCGACGCAGTTCAGATAGCCGCCGCTGGCGGTACGTCGGAAGGGACGATTGGCACCAGCGTCGATCGGATCGAGGCGGCCCTTAAAAGCTTGCCAAGTGACGACGGCGTCTTGGTCTTGGTCGATCTAGGCAGCGCCGTTATGAGTGCCGAGATCGTGCTTGAACAATACGCGATCCCCTATCAAATCAGCAATGCGCCCCTCGTTGAAGGAGCTGTGTTTGCCGCTGCCCACGCCTCGATCGGTGCCAGTCTTGAAGAAGTGGCTAAAGAAGCCGAAAAAGCACGAGACTTAGTCAAGGTACATGCATGAGCGAAATTACCTTAACCATTAATCACCCAGCTGGACTGCATTTGCGCCCGGCACGCCAGTTTTTTCAAACAGCTGCATGTTTTGCAAGCAAAATCACCATCAGAAACCTCGATCGTAACCCGCAAGACGAGGCCGATGCAAAAAGCTTATTCGATATTATGCGCATCGGTGTTTCTCAGGGCCATACAGTGCAGGTGCGTGCAGAAGGCGACGATGCAGAAGAAGCATTACAAGCGCTTCAAGCACTGGTCGATTCCAATTTTGGCGAATAAGCAAGCGAAATCGCAGCCATTTGTCATAAGCAGCTTAGCTTATGGGTAGGCTTTGTATAGCCAAAGAAGTCTACCTTAACACCATTAGCAATCAAAACTCCACAAGAAGATATCACCATGAGCGTAGAAACACAGACGTTGCAGGGAAGCGGTGGTGCGCAAGGCATCACCCAAGGCGTCGCATACCTTTATAAACCCCATTCCCACAGCGACAAAGGCTTATATATCTTGAATGGCGACGCTGCCAAGCAACAGTTCCAACAAGCCCAGCAGCAGGTTGTAGCCCGGCTCGATCAGCTTGCCCAAGACTTGAACAAACAGGGCAAAACCGACGAAGCCGCCATTTTCGAAGCCCAAGCAGCTCTTGTGCTCGATAACGCGCTGCAAACACGCGTCTCTAGCCGCATCGATAGTGGCACAACCCTAGCTGAGGCCATTCGGGCTGCCAGCGAAGACATGGCCCAAACTATGGCCGCCCTTGATGACCCCTATTTTCAAGAGCGGGCAGCTGATATGCGCTCAATCGGCGATATGCTTCTCTCTGCTTTGGGCGAAAAGGTCACTTGGGACGATCTACCGAACAATAGCATTATTTTGGCACACGATCTTTCGCCAGCCGAGACCGCCGAACTGCCCATGGGGCGGATCGTGGGCTTCGCCACCGCCGCTGGAGGACCAACCAGCCACACCGTTATTCTTGCTCGAGCACTTGGCATTCCCGCCGTTGTGGGCATCGGGTCAGAGCTGCTTGAAATACCCAGCGGCACCGAGCTGATACTCGATGGCAATACTAAACGCTTGATCGTAGCACCAGATTCAGCGACCCAAGCCGAGGCCCAACAACAGATCGCCGCTTACCAAGCCAGCTTAGCGAGCCAAAGCCGCCTGCGCCACAAGGCGGGCGCCAGCGCCGACGGGCATGCGATCGGGCTGTGGGCTAATATCGGTCGTCCCGAAGAGGCCGAACGTGCTTTTGAAATGGGCGCCGAAGGCATCGGTCTCTTTCGTAGCGAGTTTCTCTTTCTCGAGCGCTCTACGCCCCCGAGCGAAGACGAGCAGACCCAAGCCTACCGCGCTGCTCTCAGCAGCATGCACGGTCGTCCGGTCGTGATCCGCACGCTCGATATCGGCGGCGACAAGCCGCTGCCCTATCTGCCCATGCCCGCCGAGGCGAACCCCTTCCTCGGCACGCGCGGTCTTCGCCTCTGTATGCAACACAGCGAACTCTTCCAAACCCAACTGCGCGCCCTGCTACGCGCGGCAACCGATGGCGATCTCTGGATCATGCTGCCTATGGTGGCTAGCCTCGATGATCTGCGTTGGGCCCGAGCCGAGCTGCAAAAGGCCGCCCAATCGCTGCAGGCCCAGCACATCTTGCACAAAGCCGATGTGAAGCTAGGGGTTATGATCGAAACACCCGCCGCCGTTACAATTGCCGATCTGCTCGCTCGTGAAGCCGATTTCTTCAGTATCGGCAGCAACGATCTAGCCCAATACACTCTCGCGGTCGATCGCGGCGACCCCGAGCTAGCGCGGCGTTACCCCGCCGACTCGCTGCCGGTTTTGCGCCTAATGGCCTACGCCGCTGCAACCGCTCGTCGAGCTGGCATTCCGATCGGTATTTGTGGAGAGCTAGGCGGCGACCTCACCCTCGCGCCGATCTTAGCGGGTCTCGGCATCGAAAAGCTCAGCATGACGCCGGCGCTGATCCCTGCGGTTAAAGAGCGCCTCTTGAGCCTTAGCTTCGCCGAAATGCAGCGCCAAGCCCTAGAAGCCTGTCAATGGGATACGCTCCCCAATTAATGCTACATCCGATTGGTTATTTTTGATCTTCGGCAGAGTGATACTTAGCACTTTTGTTGCGTGAAACTTCGCGCCACTATGCCAAAGTTCACAAAAGGATATCACGGCGGACAGTAACACCGCTCATCTGACAATAGAACAGTGATCTAACCGAATGTTGTAGAAGGCAGCTTTTCGCTCTGCGAGGCTGCCTTTTGTGTTTCCCAAGGCGGCTTGGTCTTTTGCCCAAAGAGGGCGGCTAGCGCGTCCGCCTACGGCTATCAACAGCTCGCCCGTAACCAAGCTGTTGTAGCTGTGTGTCGAGAGACCACCCCAAAACACAACGATTCAAGCGGATTTCGTATTAGCACTTTTTGTTGTGTGATAGCAAATCCAGTTGATTACTTTCTCTTTGGCCTTTGGCAGAGCGGAACGTGACTCTTTTTGTTGTGTGAGCCGTTTTTGTTTTTCTGCGTTACAAGAGCACAAGTCTTTAAACAGATTTGGTGTGAGATTTCCCTCGTTTGGGGTCTTAGAAGGCGCTGTGGGGCTAGTAGTAGACACCCTTCTCCCGCAATGCGGGAGAAGGGCTGGGGATGAGGGCAGGATCAGCCATTTGGTAGCCGGAGGCGGACGCGGTTGAGACCGAATGGGAGGGTGGGCTGTCGCCGCCAGCCCATTGAAGGCAGCAATTGGGGATGCTATGAAGGAAAGAGAAGTGGATTATTACAAAACATCGGCTCTGGCAAAGGCTAGAAAAGCATTATCGATCTGAAGTGATTCGCTAGAAAGAGGATTTGGAGAAGATGATCGGCTAATCGAATGAATACTACACAAAATAGTAAATATTAGGTTAAGACGACCTTATTCATTAAAAAATGGTTAAATATTAAGACGAGGCCCTGTGATAAAAAGTACAAAGTCAAAAAAGAGTTAAGTGGATTTTTTGAGAACTTTTGTGGATTTATTTAGGAAAATATTTCAGCATAAGAAAGAAAAGATCATCACATAGTTTCAACGGTCTTTAAATCAGCGCATCCAGTCGATCAACCGATCGATGCAGGTTTAAGCTGGCTTTCCAAACCCTATGAACAGCAAAGCAGAAGCGCCTTTGAAAAAATTAGGCTTTTCAGCTTATTCTCGTTTTTTCTGGGGTAGAACGTTGTCAATAGCAAAGGTGAGGGTCTCTTGCCGATGCGAGTAACTGTATAACGTCAGATTGTATTATGGTATGCTATGGCCGAAGGTGGCACTTGAGTTAGTCAACTATACTGTTTTATTAAGAATATTTCCAAAACTCCAATAAAAATAGACTTTCGTTAAGAAGTATAACCATTTTTCATAAGTACTGTAGTATAGTTGCGAAATGGTAATATGATCAAGTATTATTACAACTGTGCCCACGTCCTTCTCTGCATATTGATTTAAGGAGCACAGCATGCCCGCCAAACGAATCGTTTCTCGGATGGTTTTGCTTGCCTTGCTAGTAGCACTGGTAATCCCATTCGCCCAGTCTGCTAGCGCTCATGGCCCTGGTCATGGTCACGGACATGGACCAACACCTCCAACACCGCCGGCTGCGCATCTGCGCATCGGTGTGTTCGCACAGTCCATTCCCGCGATGGCAGCTGTATCAGAGGGATTCTACGCGGACTACAACTTGACTGTTGAGTATCTCCAAGTGAGCTCTTCGACCCAGCAGTTCGAGTATCTGCGCGATGGTCTCTACGATATCGTTATGACCTCGCCCGACAACGTGGCGAACTATCGCCTCAATAGCAGCAATGCATTGGGTGCGACCATCGACCAAATCGCCTTCCTGGGCCTCGACAACGCTCAGAAGCTGGCACTGGTTACCCAGCCGGGCATCAGCTCGCCCAGCGAGTTGGCAGGAAAAGTGATCGCAGTTGACTCGCCCAGCTCGGGCTTTGCATATGTGATCTACGAGATTTTGGCGCAATATGGTCTGCAGCGCGATGTTGACTACACCGTCCTTCCGGTCGGTGGCGTTTACCAGCGCTATGTGGGCCTCTTGAACGGCGACTTCGACGCCACTCTGTTGAGCAACGGCTTCGAGACCCGCGCCGAAAACGCTGGTTACCCGCTGTTCGACACCGTGAGCGACATTGCTGACCCCTACCTGGGTCTGGTTGCTGCAGCCAAGACCTCTTGGTTGAACGCTAACCGCGACGTTGCTCTGCGCTTCTCGAAGGCTTACATCAAGGCTGTCCGCTGGTCGCTCGACCCGGCCAACCGCGATGCTGCCATTCAACTGCTGATGACCAACCAAGGCTTGACGCAGTCTTTGGCCGAGCAATTCTATGACCTTCAGGTCACCCCCGGCATTGGTAACATTGCCGAGGCCGAGATCGATCGCGAAGCACTCTACAATGTTCTAGTGCTGCGCAACAAGTACAATGGTTTCGATCAGCCGCAGAACCTGCGCCGGCTTTCGAACCCGGGCCAGCTCTACACCTTGGACTTCCAGCGTGAAGCTATCCGTGAGCTGCGCAAAGAGAGCAACCCCGGACCTGGCGGTCCCGGTAACGGCGGTCCTGGCGGCCCCGGTAACGGTGGCCCTGGCGGCCCCGGTAACGGCGGTCCTGGTGGTCCCGGTAACGGTGGTCCTGGTGGTCCCGGTAATGGTGGCCCCGGCGGTCCTGGCCACGGCGGCCCCGGCCATGGCCCTGGCGGTCACTAAATCTATCGGATTTATCGGTAAACATCACTAAATAGGTACGGTTTGGATTGAGAAGCCGTGGTGCACAACAACTCTATGGTAGAACTTCGTTTATGGCGCGAAGCTCTACCATAGAAACTATATAAGCACCTCACTTAACTCTCAATTTTTGTGAAAATATTCTCAGATCTCGTTTTGCATCGCAAAAGACAGAGGCTTTAATGAAACACTACATCGCACACATACTCCGTTGTTTTGTGTTATTTGCATTTGTTGTAGCAAGCACGGCTTGTAGTTCTGTCGCCACTCCAAGTAGTTCTGTCGCCACTCCTACAACCGAATCGATTCGTGTCGCTCTTGTACTTTCAGGTTCCGCTGCAGATGGTGGTTGGGGCAGTGCTGGCGTAGAAGGCTTGCGCAAGCTACGCGACCTGCACGGCGCAGAAATCGATTACACCGAAGTGTCGGCCTATACTGGCGCAGAGGAGCTGCCAGACGACTGGGCGCAGGCCTTCAAAAAGTATGCTGAAGATGGTTACGACATTATCTTCGCCCACGGACGCTGGTTCGATGGCCTGATCGCCGAGATCTCGCCAAACTACCCCGACGTTCGCTTTGTGGTCACCGGAGGCAACGGCAGCGGCCCGAACTACGCCTCTGTCACGCTCAAAAATGAGGAAGCTGGCTATCTCTTGGGCATCATCGCTGGAATGTTGACCAAAAACGGCAAAATCGGCGTGGTGGTTGGAACCCAACTCCGACCAGTAATGTCGACGGCTGAGGCCTTTGCAGATGGCGTTAAAGCGATCAATCCCAACATCGAACTCTACCAACGCGTTCTAGAAGATCAAGGCCCAGATAACCCCGACAAGCACCTCAACAACCAAGATGGCGCCAACGATGTCACACAAGAGTTGGTCGATGAAGGGGTAGATCTGCTCTTCTTGCATGCGACGGCTGCCAATATCGGTGCGATCAAGATCGCGAAAGAGCACAATATCCCCGTTTTAAACTATGGAAAAGATCTAACGAATATTGCTCCTGGAATAGTTATCGCCAATGGTTTACAGATCATTCCGGCGACAATGGAGGTTATGCTCAAAAACTATAAGGAGAATTCGTTCGAAAATAAAAATTACCTTATGGGCCTGAAAGAAGGCGCGGTAGACCTTTCGCCTTTGTCGGTTGAATACATTCCAAGCGATATTCAAGAGAAAGTCAAAGAGGTCGAACAAGGCCTTATTGACGGTACTATTAAGCTAGAAAGCCAACGATGACCGTTCACGAATCCGAACTGAAGCCCAAATCATGGCAATTTGAAGTGCCACAACAACGTCTTGCTTGGAAGGTGAGCTTCATTGTCATCGTAATGGGCGGTATGCTCCTTCTCACTTCTATTGCGGCCTTTATCTTGATGCAACAAGTGGCCCAAACAGAAGAAGAGCGCGCTCAAGCCCAAGAGCAGGCGCGTATTGCGAATCAGCTGCGAGGTTATGTGCAATACCAGACCTCGCATACGCTTGATATGCTCTGGTCGCGCACCAACCATACCCAAGACCTCTTTATTGTCGATCGCCAGTTTCGTGAAGATATCGAACTGGCACGAAACTTCCCGGGCGTTGGTGAAGAAGAGCTACAACTCTTAGACGATCTCGCCAAGCAGCAAGCCGAATACAAGTCTATCAGCGACCAAATGATCTCAGCGAGCACATCGGGACGTGACACCGACGCTGCTGCGCTCTGGGTTGTTGGCAAAGAGATGGCTGCACGCACCTACGACCTTGCAGATCGCTACTACGTTTTGCAAAAGAACAAGGCCGAGGCAGCCCGTCAAATGACCTTGCAACGTCGTGCAACCGGGACGATCTTCTTAGGTATCAGCGTCGTTATCGCGTTAGCGCTCGGCATCATGATCTCATCGATCATCAGCCGACCGATCACCCGAACGCTCAACCAGCTCACAGTTGCGGCGCAAGAACTTGCAACCGGAAAGCTCTCGCCGGTCGAGGTCAACTCGAACGATGAGCTAGGGGTCTTGGCGCGTGCCTTCAACAGCATGGCCGCCGAGCTGTCGGCCCAACACGAGGCTCAAAAGAACTGGAACCTCGAGCTTGAACAGCAGGTCACTGCGCGCACCCAAGAACTGCAAGAGGCGCTTAACCGACAACAAAACTTGCTCCAGACCATTCGAGATATGTCGACCCCGGTGCTGCCCGTTCTGAACGGCGTCTTAGTTATGCCCTTGATCGGCGTACTCGACACCAAACGCATGGAACAGGTTCAGCACACGATTATGCACAGCCTTAGCGAATACCACGCCCACACGATCATTCTCGATGTCACCGGTCTACCCTTGATCGACACCAGTGTTGCCAAGCAACTCATCGTGGGCATGCAACAAGCGCGGCTCTTAGGCGCCCAAAGCATTGTCGTAGGTATCACGCCCGAGGTCGCCCACACCCTTGTTCAGCTTGGAATCGACTTTGGCAGCTTCCGCACCTTGATCGACCTGCAAAGCGCGCTGCTAACCGTCATCAAAGAGCGCGGTATCGATGTGAACAAGGCAGCCTAAACTCGCCTCATCAAACAACAAAGACACGTTACGGCTGGCTTGTCCGTAACGTGTCTTTTTTGTAGCAACTCTTTAAGTATTTGGTCTTCGCTTTCCCTGTTTCTGCCCGTCGCTACCAAAGCTATGCTCACCAGAGCAGTATTCTGGCGGTCTGGTCCTTTCCTCAAAGCAGGTCGCTAGCGCGTCCGCCTCCGGCTACCAGATGGGAATCCTGCCCTCACCCCCCGGCCCCCTCTCCCGCACTGCGGGCGAGGGGGTGAATGTTGAGCTTGTATGTGATTTCGCGTAGCGAAATCGCATACAACATCTCTGCGTTCTGTGCTCTCAAGGATACTTCCGCGATGGTATGCGAACGATCGCCTTTTGCTGCCGACACGACTGTTGGCTAATGCATAGATGCGGGAGAAGGGAGCACTACTAGCCCCCAAAGCGCCTTCCGACACCCTCAACGAGAGAAAAACAGCGTGGCAACACAGGCATGTGCTGCTCTGCCGCAAAAAGAAAGCCCTACAAAATCTGTTTGAATCGTTGGCTTTGGGGGTTTTCGGCACACACAAATAGAAGCCTCGTTTGTTGGGCGGGATGTTGGTAGCCGTAGGCGGACGCGCCAAGGAATGAATGGAAGGGCAAGAGCTAGCCGCAGCAATCTGAAGAAAGCAAACGGAATCTAGCACGACGCCAAGTAATACCAAATCCGTTTAAAGAGGTACATGCTCTCAACTCAGAAAAACGAAAAGCCGGGAAAAGGCTTGTGTGCGATTTTGCGCGGCCGCGCAAAATCGCACACAACAAAAGAGTCACGTTCCGCCTGATTTGGTATAAAGCTCTGCATCTAAACCGAAGCATAAACAGCAAATTCTAGCTTGTCTATGCAGCCTTCAGCTTGCCCCAAACGTTCCGCCCTTTCTGACACACCAGCATTAGACTGAGGCGGCCTAAGAGACAAGCTCAGGGGCGATCTCTGCCTCGCCACGGTAGCGTTGGCCGAACCAAACCAGCGCGACCAAGCCCAACATAACCCCGAACCAAAGCGTACAGAAACGAATGATCAGGGTTGCCGCGCTCGCTGCGCCGCTGCTCATACCCACCAAAAAGACCAACAAGCCAGCGCTGCTCGCCTCTGAAGCTCCCAGACCGCCCGGCAAGAAGGAGACCAAGCCAAACAGGGTGCTGGCCGCAAAAACAAAGGTCGCTTGCAGCAAGAGCAGAGCCGAACCTTCGATGCCCAAGCCGGTCAGCACATAGTAAAAAGCCACGCACTCGAAGCCCCACGAGACGAAGCTGATCAGGGTCGAAACCAAAATCACCTTCCAACCCATCAACTGCAGCGTGCTTTCGTAGATATCGCGCAGACGAGGAGCGATCTTATTGCCCAAAGGCAAACGCTCGATAAAGGCGATCATCCACTCAACAAAGGGCCGAAATTGCAACAACACGATCCCAACAATACTGCCGACCAACAGCACAACAAAGGCCAGACGGGCTGGTGGGTTAAGCGTCAGCCCCAAGGCCATCAGCAGCAGCATGGCCAGGCCATCGGTGAGGCGCTCGGCCAGCACAATCGGTGCGCTCGTGGTGATCGGCGTGCCGTTCACCCGCTTAAGCAAGTACGATTTAAACACCTCGCCGATTTTGCCGGGCGTCACCGACATCACCATGCCCGCCGTGAACATCAAGGCGCTATCAAGGTAATTGACCTTGTTATGCACGGCGAGCCGATGGAGGTAGTAGTCCCATTTGGCCCAACGCAACACATAGTTCAAGCAGGTAAAGCCCAAAATCGCGGGAATAGAGATCCATTGAAATGTACTAAAGCTTGTGCCTACTTCGCGCAGATCGCCTAATAGGGCGAGCACAAGCACAACCAGCATACCTAAAATCACCGAAGGGATAAGCTTCCCTTTCAGGCTCGCTAACGACATAAAAGGCCTCCAAGTAGCGTAGGGCAACCGCACCCTACCTGCCAGCAGATAAAGCTATTATAGCGGTAGTCGCTAGCAAGAAGGCAAATCGTTGAGCAAGGCCATAGTTTATTCAAAAAGTTCTGCATTCACTATTCAAAACATTTGTTCGTATATCTTGCAAGCACTTTATTTCATCAACACGCTATTCACCGATTTATCCCACATTATCCCAACTTATCCCACACTATCCCACATGTTTTCCCAAATCTGTGGGATAAAGCCCGATCTCTGTTCCATTATTCACCAAAAAAAACGAACAAATGTATCAAAATAATCTATGGTATGATGATACAGGGAAAGCACTATTCACAGGTGCCAGCCAACCTCCTAAGTCTCAGCCAAAATGTTTACTTGTAAGGTAATAGCTTTTCAGCCGATCCGGCCTGATACTAGGAGCATAGCTGGAAGGGAGGTAAGAAAGCTTAGCCAGCTGCAAGTCCAAAAAGCTAGCGTTCGTAGCAAATTGCAGAGTAGTTCATTCGATTAACAAATAATCGCTTTCTTTTTAAAAGAGCAGGCTGTTTACGCATCTATACAGAAATTCTATTTATTTTATGCAAAAATAGAATAGTTTCCTGGCTACTTAGACCAAAAAAAGCCCTGTAGCACCCTTCTTTGGACGCATTACCCATCCATGGGGGCCTATAGTCTACAGAACATCGTCCTAATTGCTGGATTCAAAAGCATCTAGGCCACAGAAAAAGGCCTGTCTCAGTCGTTTGCGTTATAGACACACCTATGCTATACTCGGGCCTACTCAGTCTATTATACGATGATGTAGTGCGATGGAATGCTAAAAAATCAACCTTCCTAGGTTGTATTTTTATGCCCCGTGTGATATACTTGATTGTGAAAGAGTTCTCAAAGTTCAGGTGAAGGGAGTCGCCATCTATGCGAAACCGGCTGCTCATAATATTTGGCGCTGTGCTGCTGGTTGGATTAGTGTTGGCATTCTTCGGCGTCAAAATGACGCAAGATGACCTGCACATCTCGGCGAAAGCCGAACCACTAGCCTGTATCGGCGGAACCCTCATGGGCGACGCATGTTCGGAAGGTACCATTCTTCCGATCACCAATTCGCTTGTCATGACGGTTCTCGTTGATCTGTTACTGTTGGGACTGATTGTTGCTGGCACACGGCGCATGCAATTGGTTCCACGCGGCTTGCAAAACGTACTCGAATTGCTCGTTGGCGGTGTGTACGACTTTGCAAAAAGTATCGACCAGAAGAATGTTGCTAAGTTCTTCCCTCTACCGATGACCATCTTTGTTTTCTTCCTTGTAGCGAACATGTTGGCATTGGTACCGGGCGTTGGCAGCATTGGTATCTGTGTTCCTGCTGAGTCCCACGGCGAGGTGCACGAGGTATCTCAAAGCTTCTTCTCCGGTTGGCCGGGCTACTGTGCACACTACACCGAGCATGGTCAGCAACTGTTGGTTCCCGCTCTGCGCGCTCCTTCAGCTGACCTCAACGTCACGTTTGCCTTCTCGATCGTTGCAATGATCATGATCGAGTTCTTTGGCTTCCAGTTCTTGGGTCTTGGCTACCTGACCAAGTTCTTCAACTTCAAAGAAGGCTTCATTGGTTTCTTGGTTGGCCTGATCGAAATCATTTCAGAATTCAGCCGTCTTGTATCGTTCGCCTTCCGAATGTTCGGTAACATCTTCGGTGGTGAAGTGATCTTGGTGGTAATGGCTTACCTGTTCCCGTACCTTCTGCCCCTGCCGTTCTACGGCTTTGAAGTGTTCGTGGCAATTATGCAAGCCATTATCTTCGCGATCTTGACCTATATCTTCTTCTCGACTGCGGTTATCTCGCATAGCCACGATGACCACGGCGAGCATGTTGATGTCCAGGTCGAATCAGACGTTGCTCCCCATCACGCGTAGTCGTTGGAGTACACTTGACCCTCTATTAGTAGGAATTGTTTTCTAATTCTGTGTTCAGAGGAGGACACATCAATGGATCCGATTGTGATTGAGAAGAGCGCACGGCTCATTGGTATGGCACTAGCGATCGGCCTCGGTGCAATCGGCCCCGGCGCCGGTATCGGTATCATCTTCGGTGGTGCTGTACAAGCAATGGGCCGCAATCCTGAAGCTGAAGGTCTGGTTCGAACCTATATGTTCATGGGCT
The DNA here is from genome assembly GCA_937902315.1 of uncultured Chloroflexales bacterium. Taxonomy (GTDB): domain Bacteria; phylum Chloroflexota; class Chloroflexia; order Chloroflexales; family Chloroflexaceae; genus CALGUG01. Next base: position 64,795 of record CALGUG010000010.1, on the reverse strand, counting down.
TCGCACTGGCTGAATCGCTCTTCATCTTCGCGCTGGTCTTCGGTATTCTGATCGGCTTCAGCATTATCTAAACAGCATCTGGGCTCATCTTTTAGTGTCTTGAGTCCACTCGCGACAAATATACGAGGAGCATAGCCTTGGAACAGCTAGGTATAAATTGGGGTTTGCTCATCGCGCAAATTGTGAATGTCGTGTTGCTTGTTTGGTTGTTGACACGCTTCCTTTATACGCCGATTTTGAATCTGCTCAACGAGCGAACCCGCCGTATTCAGGAAAGCCTGCGTGAAGCAGAGCAAGTCAAAGAGCAACTCGCCAACGCAAAGCGCGATTACGATGCCGAGATCGCTAAGGCCCGCCAAGAGGCTGCTAGCATCTTAGCTCAGGCACAAGAGCGTGCCCGCGTTCAAGCAAGTGAAATTGTTGCCCAGGCCCGCCAAGAGGCAGATCGCACCCGCGCCGAGGCTCGCGAACAAGCGATGCAAGAGCGCGAGCAGATCCTGCGCGAGGTGAAGGGTCAAGTGGCAGAATTGGTAACCTTGACGGCAACTAAAGTGTTGGGGGCCGAGCTCAGTGCAAAAGGCCACGATCAGCTGATCGAAGAGTCGCTGAGCCAGCTCGACCGCCGCAACTAAATCATATAAGGGCAGAGCATGAGCACCAATGAGGCGCGCACCTATGCTCGCGCACTGTACGAAACAGTGATCGGCAATACTGTAGCGCAACTTCGCCAAGCCGCAGAAAAACTTGGTGATGGCCCTGTTACAGCCGATCGAATCGCATCAGCAGTTCCTGCAAATGCGAGTGCAGAGCTTCGCAACTTCTTGGCAGTTTTAGCGAACGAGGGGAGCATTTCCCAACTGAGCACAATTGCCGATGCGCTTGAAGGCTTTATCGCCCGTCCGGCTTCGCAATCACTCGATGCCGACGTTACAAGCGCTGTTGAACTCAGCACCAGCCAGAAGGACAAGATCACTGCTGATTTGCGCCAGCGCTACGGAGACGATCTGGTCGTCAACTTCTTGGTCGATGAGTCTCTCATCGGTGGTTTGATTATCCGAGTGGGCGACCAAGTGCTTGATAACAGTCTCCGAACACGTCTCAGTGCAGTACAGCGCAATATGCTAGCGAGCTAAAGAAATGAAGAGCTGAGGCCCGAAGGCTGAAGGCTGAAGGTGGGTTAATTTTCAGCCTTCAGTTTTCAGCCTTCAGTGTTCCCCAGGAGGGTATAGATGACGATTGGAACTGATGAACTATTGTCCCGCCTGAAGGCAAGCATTCAGAGCGGCGTCGATCTCCAGCCGCGTCAAGTGAATGTTGGGACGGTAGTAAGTGTTGGCGACGGCGTAGCTCGTATTCAGGGCCTCGATCAGGTAATGGCGTCGGAATTGCTGGAATTCCCTGTGAAGGCCGGGCGTTCTGAAGCAGTTTACGGAATCGCCCTTAACCTCGAAGAAGATGCAGTCGCTGCGATTATTTTGGGTGACTATCTGAGCATCGAAGAAGGTGACCAAGTCGTTTCGACTGGCCGCGTTATCTCGGTGCCGGTTGGTCAGTCGTTGATCGGCCGTGTTGTAAACCCGCTTGGTCAGCCGATCGACGGCAAGGGCCCGATCGAAGCGAACAGCTTCCGCCCGATCGAGCGCATCGCCCCCGGTGTGACCACCCGCCAATCGGTGGACACCCCGGTTCAGACCGGTATCATCGCGATCGACGCCTTGATTCCGATCGGTCGCGGTCAGCGCGAGCTGATCATCGGCGACCGCCAGACCGGTAAGACCGCTGTCGCTGTCGATACCATCATCAACCAAAAAGGCAAGGGGATGGTGTGTATCTATGTGGCGATCGGTCAGCGCCGCGCCCAGATCGCTCAGGTACTCGGTATCCTCGAGCAGTATGGCGCGATGGAATACACCATTATCGTTTCGGCTTCGGCTTCCGAGTCGGCAGCTTTGCAATATATCGCCCCCTACGCGGGCTGTGCAATGGGCGAAGAGATCATGGAGAACGGCGTTGAGATCAACGGCGAGCTGATCAAAGACGCGCTGATCATCTATGACGATCTCTCGAAGCACGCTGTGGCGTACCGCCAGGTTTCGCTGCTGCTGCGCCGCCCTCCAGGCCGCGAAGCTTACCCGGGCGACGTGTTCTACCTGCACTCCCGCTTGTTGGAGCGCGCTGCTCGCTTGAACGCCGAGCATGGTGGCGGTTCGCTCACGGCTCTGCCAGTGATCGAAACCCAAGCCAACGACATTTCGGCCTATATTCCGACCAACGTGATTTCGATCACCGACGGCCAGATCTTCCTCGAGGCCGACCTCTTCAACGCAGGTCAGCGCCCCGCAGTGAACGTCGGTACTTCGGTGAGCCGCGTAGGTGGTGACGCCCAGACTCGTGCAATGAAGACAGTTGCTGGTCGCTTGAAGCTGGACTTGGCCCAGTTCCGCGAGCTGGCAGCCTTCGCACAGTTCTCGTCTGACCTCGATCCCACAACCCGTGCTCAGTTGGATCGCGGTAACCGCCTGCAAGAAATTCTCAAGCAGCCGCAATACAACCCGATGCCAGTCGAAGACCAAGTGGCGATTCTGTACGCCGCTGGTAACGGCTACCTCGATGATGTACCGGTTGAGCGTGTTGGCAAGTGGCGTAGCGACTTCTTCGAATACCTGCGCACCGCGCACCCCGAGGTTCCGAAGAAGATCTTCGAGACCCGCAACGACCGCAACTATCCCGCTCCTGAACTGAAGGAAGCGCTGGATAACGCTATTAAAGAGTTCAAGCAGACCTACGTGATTGAGTAGTGCAAACCCGTTGGTAGCGAAGCGTAGGGCTTCGCTACCGACATGAGGAGATAACCATGGCGAGTGGACGTGAAATTCGCCGACGCATTCGCTCGGTGAAGAACGTTGCTCAAATCACCAAAGCGATGGAGATGGTCGCAGCGTCGAAGATGCGACGAGCGCAGCGTAATGTGCTCGCCACTCGACCCTATGCAGACCGTCTGCACGATGTGATGAGCGAACTGACGAGCCGTATGGGAGCAGCTGCCCGCAAAGGCACCCTGCTCGATGTGCGCACGCCAGTCAAAAATGTAGCTGTCGTGGTCGTCACGCCTGATCGTGGTCTCGCAGGAAGCCTAGTGTCGAACGTGCTGCGTCGCGTCGGTTCCTTCATTCTTGACCAACGCGCTCAGGGACGCAATGTCGAAACCTATGCGATCGGTAAAAAGGGTCGCGACTTTTTGGCACGCAGCAGGCAGAATCTGGCAGCCGAAATCATCAAAATCGGCGACACGCCAGGCCTCGCTGACACCCTAGGCATCTCGACAAACATCATCGAAGGTTTCCGTCAAGGACGCTACGATGAAGTGTACATGATCTATAGCGAATTCGTAAATACCCTTGTTCAACGCCCGGCTGTCAAGCGGCTGCTGCCGATTGAGCCGCCAAGCGGCAAGAGCGAAGGCAAAAGCTTCGACTATAACTACGAACCCGATCAGAGTGAAGTATTGAGCGAACTGTTGCCCCGCTTTGTTGAAGTGCAACTCTACCAAGCTGTGCTGGAGAATATTGCCAGTTTCTATTCAGCTCAGATGGTTGCTATGCGTAACGCTACCGACAACGCTAAGGAGTTGGTACGCGACCTAACTCTCTCCTTCAACAAAACACGCCAAGCTGGTATTACAAACGAAGTGTCCGAGATCACTGCGGCTACGGCGGCAATGGAATAAGTTGACTAACTTTCGGATTTCTCGATGGTCGGTAACCGCTTGCAAGGCCCAACTATGACCCTGAAAGCGGCCCAACCATCTACATCCTGAGCGGAGTATATAATGGCTGGAGCAACTGGCGAACTTACCGAAATCATTGGTGTTGTGGTTACGGTGCGCTTCCCCGAGGGACAGGTGCCCGAGATCTACAACGCAATTGAGATTCAAACAGAAGACGGTGGTCGACTCGTATGTGAAGTACAGCAACACCTTGGCCGCGGTATGGTCAAGGCGGTTGCTATGAGCACCACCGATGGTCTGCGCCGTGGTTTGAAGGCTGTCGATACCGGCGCACCGATCGCTGTGCCCGTCGGCCCCCAAACCTTGGGTCGCGTATTTAACGTACTCGGCGATCCGATCGACAACCAACCCCCTGTGGATGCCAGTGTCGAGCGCCGACCGATTCACCAACAACCGCCTTCGTTCGATGAGCAGAGCACCCAGGCTCAGATCTTCGAAACCGGCATTAAGGTTATCGACCTGATCGCACCCTTCACCCGTGGTGGTAAGACCGCAGTATTCGGTGGTGCAGGTACCGGCAAGACCGTAACCATTCAGGAGCTGATCGCAAACATCGCCCGTGAGCAGTCCGGTTACTCGGTGTTCGCCGGTGTAGGCGAGCGCTCACGCGAAGGTAACGACCTGATCGCCGAAATGAAGGCTGCCGCCATCGACGAGAACACCTCGGTGTTCGACAAGACCGTAATGGTCTTCGGTCAGATGAACGAGCCGCCCGGCGCCCGTCTGCGCGTCGGCTTGACCGCACTGACTATGGCCGAGTACTTCCGCGATGAAGGCCGCGACATCCTGCTCTTTATCGACAACATCTTCCGCTTCGTGCAAGCAGGTTCTGAGGTATCGGCACTTCTGGGCCGTCTGCCCTCGCAGGTAGGTTACCAGCCGACCCTCGGTACCGAGATGGGTGAGCTCCAAGAGCGCATTACCTCGACCAAGAAGGGTTCGATCACCTCGATGCAGGCCGTATACGTGCCCGCAGACGACTATACCGACCCGGCTCCGGCGACCACCTTCGCCCACTTGGACGCTACCATCACCTTGGAGCGCAGCATCGCGTCGAAGGGTATCTTCCCCGCGGTAGACCCGCTGGCTTCGACCAGCCGTATTCTCGACCCCAACATCGTGGGCGAGGAGCACTACCGTGTCGCTCAGCAGGTTAAGAGCGTGTTGCAGCGCTACAAGGACCTGCAAGACATCATCGCCATTCTGGGCGTTGAAGAATTGAGCGACGAAGACAAGCTGACCGTAGCACGCGCCCGCAAGATCGAGCGCTTCTTGGGCCAGCCCTTCCACGTAGCAGAGAAGTTCACCGGACGCCCCGGCAAGTATGTGCCGATCGCCGAGACCGTACGCAGCTTCGCCCGCCTCTTGGCTGGTGAGGTCGACCACATCCCCGAGCAGTTCTTCTTCACTCAGGGTGGGCTCGACGATGTGATCGCAGACTACGAGGCTGCGAGCAAATAAGTGGCGAACGAAGTCGCCGAACTTTCGCAGGCAGCGGCTCGTCTGCAGGAAAGCGTGTATACACGCCACCTGCGGAGCCGCTTGGCCCTGCGGAACTACGTGCGCATCGCCAACGACATTGTGGCACACCAAGCGCAAGGGCAGGTTCTCGACTGGGGCGCAGGTTTCGGTCAAATCAGCTTCCTCTTGCGCCGCCGTGGTCTGAAGGTCATAGCCTACGACTATCGACCTCACGAGGTTCGCGGGATACACATCACCACCACCGCCCTTGACAAACAAGTGCCGCTCGTCTTGAGCGATGACCCAATCGTTTTGCCCTTTCTCGATGCGAGCTTCGACGGGCTGATCTCCTGTGGCGTCCTAGAACACGTTGAAAACGAACCTGCTACACTTCAAGAGATCTGGCGGGTGCTCAAGCCCAACGGCACCTTTTTAATCTATCAACTCCCCCAAGAGTGGGGCTATCTTGAATGGATCGTTCGACGCTTTCGCCTAGGCTATACCCACGACCGCCGCTACACAACGCGTGGTATCCGCCGGCTGCTCAGTGCGCATGGTTTTGAGGTCAAACGGATCGCCTACGCCAATATGGTGCCGAAAACCTTTACCGGCTTACCCTCCAGTGTACGCTCCGCCTTCGACCTCTTCCCCAACACGCTGCTTGCGCTCGATAGTGGACTATCGCGTGTGCCTGGTTTGAACCGTGTCGCAGGCGTCTTGGAGGTAACAGCACGAAAAGTAATCTCGTAAGTGGATAAAAGCTGCAAACGTTGAGGAAAATTGTGGTATTGTTGTAACACAGACGATACAGAACACGCGCGAGAACATTCCTACTTTTTGTATGCTTGTTGCCTATCGCTCGCTGTAAATTCTGTTGTTACGTTTGGCAAACAACGAGAGGAAATACCATGCCAATTCATCTCGAAATTGTGACAGCCGAGCGCGTGGTGCTGTCCGATGACGTCGATCAAGTAAATGCGCCAACCAAAGAAGGGCGTGTAGGTATTCTACCTAGGCACATGCCGCTCATCACCATTTTGGTTCCCGGCGAGTTGGATATTATCAAAAACAACGAACGCACCGAATACGCAGTCTCGGGCGGTTTTATGGAAGTGCTGCCCAACCGCATCACCATTCTGGCCGATGCGGTCGAGCGCGCAGACGAAATCGATGAGGAGCGCGCCGAGCGCGCCCGCAGGGCTGCTGAAGAGCGCATGAGCGCGCACCAGTCCGAAGTCGATATGGCTAAAGCTGAAGCCGAACTTCGCCGCGCACTGACGCGTATCAAGGTCGCTCAACTTCGCCGCATGAAGAAACAACGCTAAACGAAGAAGGATGTGCTGAGAACTGAGGAGTACACGATGGCGTTCCATTCTCAGGACTCACCAGTCGGCACTGAGGGCATATGGCGCGAAAAATTGGTATCGACCTCGGCACGGCAAACGTGCTGGTCTATGTAAAAGGCAAAGGGATCGTTTTATCGGAACCATCGGTCGTCGCGATTTCACGACGCCATAACCGTGTTAAAGCGGTTGGTTCAGCAGCTTTGGCGATGTTAGGCCGCGAGCCAGAGAGCATCGAGGTGATTCGCCCGATGCGCAACGGTGTGATCGCGGATTACCTCGTCACCGAAGCCATGCTGAAATACTTTATCGCTCGTACAAGCGGTTTTCTGCGTACCAAGCCGGATGTCATGGTCTGTATTCCGGCGGGTGTAACCAGCGTCGAAATGCGAGCTGTGCGCGATGCGGCACGATCCGCTGGTGCAAAAAATGCCTGGCTCATTCCAGAGCCGCTGGCAGCCGCGATCGGCGCGAACATTCCCGTCAACCAGCCATTCGGCAACCTTGTGATCGATATCGGCGGCGGCACTACTGAAGTCGCAGTAGTTTCGCTCAACGACATCGTGGTGAGTACGTCTGTACGGGTTGGTGGCAACAATTTCGACGAAGCGATCGCAGCCTATATCAAACGCAAATACAATGTCGTGATCGGTGATCGCACGGCTGAAAGCATCAAAATCGAGATCGGCTCAGCGCTACCGCTGGAACGCCCCTTGACGATGCAAGTTCGCGGGCGCGATCAAGTTGCTGGTTTGCCACGCACGATCGACATCGACTCCAACGAGATCACCGAAGCAATCCAAGACCCGCTTGACGCGATTATCAATGCCGTTCGAGCCGTGCTTGTGGAAACCCCACCCGAACTCTCGAGCGATATTATCGATCGCGGTATGGTGATGACGGGCGGTGGATCGATGTTGCGACGCATTAATGAGCTTCTCACCGAGGTCACTGGCGTACCCTGCTATGTTGCCGACCAGCCAGCCAACTGCGTAGCCATCGGTACAGGTCTTGCACTCGAAAACTTTGAGATCTTACGCGACAGTTTAATTGGCGACGACAACATCTAAAAGGAAAGGCAAGGGTTAGAGGCGGGTTATTTGCGTCCTCTGGTCGCTTGCCTTTTGCTCTTTCTATTTATGAAGCAAAAGATCAATCCTCCAAAGACGGGCCTTGTGCTCGAAATCGGCAGTGGCGATAACCCCAACCCGCGCTCGGACATCCTCGTCGATCGCTATATCAACGACAATACCGAACGGGGTGGCAATATCGTCATCGACCGCCCACTGATCGTAGCCGATGCCCACCATCTGCCCTTCCGCGATGGCGTCTTCTCCTATGTCATCGGCTCGCATATTCTTGAACATATGGATGACCCGGAACAGTTCGCACGCGAGCTTGTGCGCGTCGGCAAAGCGGGCTATCTCGGCTCGCCCAGCGAGATCGCCGAGCGCATGTTCCACTGGTCCTTCCATCGCTGGTACGTCAACCTGATCGACGATACCCTAGTGCTGCACCCCAAAGAGCAGGGCGAGCCTTTCGGCGAACTATTCGACTACATGTACGAATACAACCCACTCTACTACCTCTTCCAGCGCAGCATGCCTTCGCTCTTCTGGGTCGAAAAAGAGTGGAAGGGTGAGATCAAAATCAAAGTCACCGACAAATCGCCGCTCCAGCTCAAAGACCCGCAAACGCTCAAACGCATGGTGCAGCCCGAAGTATCGCTGCCAACCATGTTTGGCATGTTTGTTTCCGCACTCTTATCGCGCTTCTTCCGCGCCGAAACCCGCGCCAAAATTCGCAAATTCTTCAAACGTAGTTATGTCTAGTACATAACCCGATCGACCTCAACGTAGCAGAATCGCGCCCTGCTCCACAGGGTGCGTTTTCTTTTTCAAAAGATGGAAGCTAAAGCCCAGGCCGCCATCACCCTACAACTTTTAAATATCAAGCAGATTTACTATTCCAAAGCTCAAAACCAGAAGCTTGGCACATAACGTGCTCGTACTCACACCAAATATGCATGCCAAGACCCCTTGCGTATGGCTATGCAGCTCTGAAGGGCATATATGCTTTGTTCTAGCCAAGCCAATGCCTGCGAGCGGAAGATCGTGCCTAACCTGCGATAAGCGCAATTCGTAAGTCTTGTCGTTGAGGAGAAAAATATGACAGTGTCACGCAGAGGTGGCGGAGGTCTAGGTGGACGCCTGATCATCGCCGCTTTCATCGCCATTACCGCACTTATCGGCTACTTTGGCGCCACCCAGATCAACCCCGTCACCCAAGAAAAACAGCATATCTCGATGAGTGTCGAGCAAGAGATCGCGCTTGGCCAACAAGCAGCCCCCCAAATGGCCAACGAATACGGAGGCATCTCTCGTGATGCCAATAAACAAGCCAAAGTTCAAGCGATCGGCAACGAACTGGTCGCCAAATCAGATGCCAGCAAATCGCCCTACGACTACCAATTCCATCTGCTCGGCGATAAACAAACCATCAACGCTTTTGCGCTACCCGGCGGCCAAGTCTTTATGACCGAAGCGCTCTATGATCTGCTCAGCACCGACGGCGAGATCGCAGGAGTGCTCGGGCACGAGATCTTTCACGTGGTTGGACGCCACTCGGCTGAACAGGCCGCACGAATAGAACTTTCGCAAGGGCTGACAGGCGCCGCCGTGATGGCCAGCTACGACCCCAATAATCCCAATAGCGCAGGCAGCGCTCAGATCGCCCAACTGATCGGCCAGATGGTCAATATGAAGTATGGGCGCGACGACGAGCTCGAATCGGACAACTACGGCGTACAATACATGGCTCAAGCGGGCTACAACCCTCGCTCGATGATCAAAGTTATGCAGATCCTCGAACAATCCAGCCAAGGCCAAGCGCCGCCCGAGTTTTTTAGCACCCACCCCAGCCCAGCCAACCGCATCCAACAGATCGAAGCCGAAATCAATCGCCTCTTCCCCAATGGGGTGCCCGACAACCTGCGCCCTTAAAAAGCTGATAACTCCAAGGTCAACATGCAAAATAATCCGCTCTAAAAGCGGAAAAATATTCTTACTCTAAAGCGCTGCTGTTAGGCTGTTTGAAAGATCTACCCAGCCTAACAGCATTTTGCATACAACAAGGCGCTTTATACATGTTATCGATATCACTAACAGCTTTTAGATATAAGCTATTTATCCCTTTCCACTGCGCTCTTTGAAGCTTTATGATAGATATCAAAGCCCGAAAAATGGCTCTTCGAGCGCTTTTATACCAGAAAAAATAGTGCGACTTAGACTTTCGCTTGCGCATACTTGCGTTGATCTGATATTGTGAGCAAAAGAGGAGCATGGTATACTCGCTCCATTCAATGAGACTGCCGTCCTTTTCTCACTCGACGGCGAGTTTAGAGGGGGAATTATGCTCACAGATACTGACCTAATCGCTCAATTAAAAGGGGTGGGTCTCACCTATCTCGGCCAAGTCCATCGTAACCTACCAGTCGCTAAACTGGTCGAAATGGCCCTTGCGCGGCAGGAAGCAGTTCTTACCAACAACGGAGCGCTCATCGCTTATACTGGTAAACGAACCGGACGATCACCGAGCGATAAGTTTGTTGTCCAGTATCCGGGAAGTACCAGCAACTCGCGCGTTTCGTGGGGGAAAGTCAACCAACCTCTTGATGCTGAGCGTTTTGCCCGTTTCCGCATGCGACTAGCGGCCTATCTCCAAGGGCGCGAACTGTTTGTCTTAGACGCATGGGGCGGCGCTGATCCAGAGCAACGACTACCGATTCGTGTTGTCACGGAATATGCTTGGCACAACCTGTTTGCGCGCCAGCTCTTCCGCCGAACAACCCCCGAAGAGCAGGCCGTTCACAAGCCCGAATTTACCGTTATCTGTGCCCCTCACTTCTACGCCGATCCCGAGAGCGATGGTACAAAGTCGGAAACGGCGATTGTGCTCGACCTCGAACAGCGTCTAGTGTTGATCTGCGGTACCGAATACGCAGGCGAGATCAAAAAGTCGATCTTCGGAGTGCTCAACTATCTGCTGCCTCAACGCGGCGTATTTCCTATGCACTGTTCGGCAAACGTCGGGCCAGACAACGACGTTGCGCTCTTCTTTGGCCTCTCGGGAACCGGAAAAACCACCCTTTCAGCCGATCCCTATCGCCGTCTGATCGGAGACGACGAACACGGCTGGGGCGAACATGGCGTATTCAACTTTGAAGGTGGATGCTACGCGAAAACCATTAATCTCTCGAAAGAGCACGAACCCCAGATCTGGGAGGCGATTCGTTTCGGTACCGTGCTCGAAAACGTCGTGGTTGATCGCGAAACGTGCGAACCGAACTATAGTGACGATTCGATCACCGAAAACACGCGTGCCGCCTACCCAATTGAATACATTCCGGGTGCGGTACTCGAAGGCACAGCGGGTCACCCCCGTGTGATCTTCTTCCTCACGGCTGATGCCTTCGGTGTGCTGCCGCCGATCTCGCGCCTAACTCGCGAACAGGCAATGTACCACTTCTTGTCGGGCTACACCGCCAAGCTGGCCGGCACCGAAGCGGGCATGGGCCGCGACCCCGAAGCGACCTTCAGCACCTGTTTTGGTGCGCCCTTCCTGCCCCTACCTCCCACCACCTACGCCCATATGCTGGGCGAAAAGATGGACTTCCACAAGACGCAAGTCTTCTTAGTCAACACCGGTTGGTTGGGCGGCCTAGCGGGCCAAGTCGATCGCATCAAACTGAGCTACACCCGCCAGATGATCCGCGCAGCCCTGAGCGGGGCGCTCAACGAGGTTGAAACTTTCACTGATCCGATCTTCGGCCTACACGTTCCGGTCAAGATCGAAGGCGTACCAGACAATCTGCTACGCCCGCGCGAGAGCTGGAGCAATCCGGAAGAATACGACCGTTATGCTCGCGAACTAGCTCAGCGCTTCCACGAAAACTTCCGCCAATTCGACGGCGTTGCCGCCAGCGTACGCAACGCCGGACCGCGTATCTAACGCATCGTCCTCAAAAACAGAAGCTTGGAGTGTTTCGCTAATACTCCAAGCTTCTTTTTATAGCTTGAAAACTAACGCGAGTTACGTTAGCACGAGATTGGTAATAGCAAATCTGTCTAAAGACATGAACGGGAAAACAAAAACGTGGGAACGAGTTGAGTTCCACTCTGCCGAAGGCCAAAAGCAACAAAGTAATCTGATCTGTTATTCATCGTAGAGAGAAAGAGAGCAGGGCCCTTTTCGATAAGCGATTCGTCGATACAATCCTCGCCCAAGTCCACGCCCAGCAGATTCGTCTGAGCCAAGCGCTCGGCTTGAGCAGCGCCGAGCTGCCCCAAACAAGCCCACTCCGCGAGAAGCTGCAGTTGTTGGTCGAGATCGCACATGGTCTCCACTTACGCAACCAAGCCAGCTCACAACAGCTCGCCGAGGTCGAACAGGCCATTCAACTGCTTCAGGAGTGCTTACTAGGCAGCGCCTTTCAATCGCTTCAAAGCTTTGGCGGTCTGGGCTGTTCCTTCCATTCGGTCCTTGGCGCGTCCGCCTCCGGCTACTAAACAGGGCTAACCACCCTCATCCCCAGCCCTTCTCCTGCTTGGCAGGAGCTATGCATTACCCAAAGTCGTGTCGGCAGCAAAAGGCGATCGTTCGCATACCATCGCGGGATTATCCTCGAGAGCACAGAACGGGGTGCATTCACCCCCTCGCCCGCAGTGCGGGCGAGGGGCCGGGGGGTGAGGGCAGATAACGCTGACCGTATGTCGATTTGTGGCTAATGTACAACAATGCGGGAGAAGGGAGCGCTACGCAAGCCATACAACGAGCTGCACCCCTAACGAAGACCAAAACCGAGCCTGATCGAGCGGATAAAAAGAAGTCATTCGAAATCCGCTTGAACTGTTGGATTTTAGCGTGGTCTCTCGATACACAACTACACCAGCCTGCTTCCGGGCGAGCTGTTGGTAGCCGAAGGCGGACGCGCTAGCCACCCTCTTTGGGGAAGAGACTAATCCGCTGTACTGAAGCGATCAAACGAATATGGTATCAAAGCCAAAGGGCGGAGCCACTAGCACAGACTTCGTTCTTATTTTATGTTAACTCATAGATCAAGGCTGCCACAAGCCCAGCTATCCGATCGATTCGTGCCTGCTCAACTTCAGCGAGCAACATGCTGAGCTGTTCTGCCTCGCTGGCTAACTGCAAACGCTGGCGTAGCCCGCTCCACTCCTGCTGTTGCAAAAGCTGCTTGGCGCGTGCTTGGCAGGCCGTCCGATAACGCAGCCAAAGCGCATCGAGGTCCTCAGCACTGGGCGGCTCAAGCTCATCGCGCTCCATCTGGCGGCACCACTCCGCCGCACTGCCATCGAGCTGAGCTAACTCGGCCAAGCGTCGCCGATAAAGCGGCAGAAAGCGGCTTAACTCGTGAGCCTGCTCTTGCCATACTCGCTCGCGGGCGTCGATCAACATCCAATCGCGCTCGCGGCGTTCCAGCCAACTGCGCTTATGGATCGATCCAACATCCTCTTCGCGCCAAGTCGGCTTGCGCTGGCGTTCGCGCGCTACTCGCTCGCGGGTGCGCTCGTGCCATTCACGCGCATAGGTGCGCTCGTAGCGCGCCAAGCGGGCCTGCTCGCGCGCAGGAAGCGCTAAGCTCTCACGCTCGCCCATAGCGGCGAGGCTGGGCCGTTGCCAGGCCTGGCGCAGGGCGCGCAACGCCTGTAGCTCGCTCAGCAGCTCTTGATAAAAGTGCTTCTGCATGGCTCACACCTCCACTTCCAAACTGCCAGTTAGATACTTCATCCAGAGCGAGTGGGCCAAGGCAGCCGGATCGGCCCGCACGCCATAGGGCGCGACATAGCGATACACACGGTCGATATCGCGTTCGAGCAGTTGGTAGACCTCATCGCTCTGGCGTGGATCGACCGCTTGGGCGAAGTCGATAATCGTGGCGCGGCCCTCCCAGTAGAGGATGTTGTAGGCCGATAGGTCGCCGTGAATGGCGTCGCAGGCCAAAAACAGCTCGATATTGCGCAGCATCTGCTCGAAGAGGCGCTGGGCCTCCTCGGCGTCGAGGCGAACCTCGTTTAAGCGCGGCGCTGGCTGATCGGGCGTACCCACAAAGCTCATCAAAAGCGCGTTGCCGATCTGGGCGATCGGCTGCGGCACATCTGCGCCCGCGTTATAAAGCCGCTGCTGGGTCTGGAACTCGTAGCTGATCCAGTTGCTGACTTGGTCAAGTTTCGCGCGGGTTTGTTTAGTGTTGCGTTTGCGCCCATCGCGAATGACCCGCCCACGTTCGTCGCGTTGAACGCGATTATTGCGATAGATGGCGTCGTTGCTCAGGCTACGGAACATACGTGGGCGGTAGACCTTGGCTGCCAGATAGTCGAGACCTGTGCGTGAATCGGCTACGCAGCAGTAGACGGTCGCTTCTTTGCCACTCTTGGCCGTGCCGATCACATCGCTGATCAGGTCTAGCTCGTAGAAATGGCGCAGCGAGGAGAGAATCCACTCGGCCTCGCGGTGGCGGGCGAACAGGCTTGGCTCGAAGGGTGGCTTGTGGCTGGCGTCGAGCGCTTGCTCACGCAGCCAGAGCTGCACCTCTTGACTGGCCTCGTAGCTCTGCTTGCGTATCGGCGTCTTCTCGCGCTGAGCTGCGGCTTGATTCAAGACCCGTTCGAGCGGTTGGCGATCCAGTCGATCATCATCGAAATGGCGTTTATGACGTTTCATGCTAGCTCCTTTGCACTCGACATGCTCACTTCTTCAGCCTCCTCCTGATACCAAAGCCGTCGCATTTCGGGCGAATGTTCCAAGAGATAGGCGAGATCGCCTTGGGCTTCTACACGGCCATCCTTCAAAACAACAATGCGGTCAGCGCGCTGCAAAACCAGCTTGCGGTGCGAAACCGCCACAATCGTGCGCTCACCATCGAGCAGGCGCTGCCAGACCTGGCGCTCGGTCTCGACATCGAGCGCGCTGGAGAGGTCATCGACCACCAGCAGCTCGGGATCGCGCACCAGCATACGGGCGGTGGCGGCTCGCTGGATCTGGCCGCCCGACAGGCGCAGGCCGCGCGTACCGACCAAGGTCTCTAGGCCGCGCTCCATCAACTTGAGGTCTTGATCTAGAGCAGCCTTGTGGATCGCTCCGGCCAGATCGTGCTGCTCTTCCGGCAGACCCAGCAGCAGGTTATCGCGCAGCGAGGCGCTCAAGAGGCGCGGCACTTGAGGGGTATAGGCGGCGCGCGGCGGCTGAAAGAAGCGGTCGAGCTCTGCGATGCGCTCGCCGTTCCAATACAGTTCTCCGGCCTGTTTGGGCAGCAGACCCATCATGCAACGCAAGAGCGTACTTTTGCCCGCACCGATCTGGCCTGTAATCACTAGCAGCTCGCCCCGCTTCAGGCTAAGATCGACTGAATCAATGCCCACTTGGCCGCCCGCATAACGGAAGCTCAAGCCCTGCACCCGCAGTTCGCGCAGATGATCGCCGCTCTGGCGCGCTGGCTGGCGAATGGTGGGCAGCTCGCCCGTTTGGTAGATCGGACGATGGCTGATCAAGCGCTCGGGCGCTTCGGGAGCAACCAACTCGTCGAGGCGCTCGAGCGCGACGGCCTGCTGAGCGTAATCGCCCATAAAGCTGCCCAACATCGAGGGTAACGAAGCCGCAAAACCGAGATAAGTCACAAACAAGGCGAAATCACCCACAGTGAAACTGCCTTGGCGCATAGCACTGGCGGCTAACAGCAGGGTGATGCCAATGCTAAGATCGACCGAGAGCGGCCCCAAGGCTTCCACCAGATCGTTCAAGACACGATCACGAATGGCTGCCCTGCGGCGCAGATCGCTCAAATGATTGAAATAGCGCTGAGCATTGCGTTCTGCGTTGGCAACCTTTAGGGCTTGCACGGCCCCAAACAGCTCGCCGAGCGTATCGACCACCCGTCCATCGGCCTCGCGCGCGGCCCGCCGATAGGCCAGCATCAGACGCCAAGTCAAGCGGCCCAGCGCGACCAACAGCAAGAGCGGCACAAAAACCCAAAAGGTGATCCAAGGGTCGATCGAGGCCATAATCGCCAAGGCGATCGCTCCGGCCAGCAGGCCGCCGATCACATTCGGGAACCAAAGCGGGAAGTCGGCCACCTCGCCCACATCGTTATCGAAGCGGGTCACAGCCTCACCCGTCGAAACCTTCAAGCTCTGGGCGCCGGGCTGAGCCAAAATGCTGCTCAACAGGTTGCTGCGCAGCAGGGTGCTGATATTGCTCCAAAAGGTGCTGTAGCCGTAGCCTGCAAGGAAGCTATTGAGAATAGCCCCGACTTCAATGCCAGCGACTAAGGCCAAGATCCACCAAATGCTGCTGCTGGCCGCGCTGCCAGCGCTCAGGCTGTCGAAGAGCAGCTTCTCTAGCCAACCCAAGCCTAAGGGCAACAGCGCCTCTAAAATGATCGGCAGCGAATAAGCCAGATAGGGCCAGGGTTGAAAGAGGATTTCGCGCCAGTTAAAGGCAAGTGTCGCTAAACGGCGACTATTCGATAGCTCACTCACTAGAGCACCTCCTCGATGCCAGTCCGCAGCAAGCGGGCGAAATGCGAATCCGGATCAGCCGCCAAACGTGTGCGTTCGCCATATTCGAGCACCCGTCCATATTCCAAAATCAGAATGTCGTCGGCCCGTTCAAGCGTCTCTAAACGGTGGGCAATGATCACACCAGTGCGGTTCTCAAATAGCTTGTCGAGCGCCCGCTCCATCAAACGCGACGAGAGCGGGTCGAGCCGCGACGAGGCTTCGTCTAAGACCACCAAGCCTGCATCTTTCAGAAAGACTCGCGCAAAGGCTAAAAGCTGGGCTTGACCGGCTGAGAGTCCGGCACTTTCAGCGTCGAGCTGGCTATCGAGTCCATGCTCAAGGCTGTCTAACCAAGCATCCAATCCGAGCTGGCTCAGCACCTCTCGCACGCGCGCGTCGCTGATGCTCTCATCGAAGAGAGTCAGGTTTTGGCGTACACTAGCCCGAAAGAGCTGCACATCTTGGGTCACCAAAGCGACACGCGCGCGTAGCTCCTCCAAGGCGATCTGTTTGATCGGCAGACCGCCTAAACGCAGCTCGCCCGAACGCAAGTCATAGAGGCGCAATAGCAAACGAGTCAGCGTAGTTTTGCCGCTGCCTGTGCGCCCAAGCACGCCCAAGATGCGGCCCGGCTTCAGCTCTAAGCTCAGCTCGTTCAAGACCAGATCGGCAGACTGGTCGTCTTCGTTGTTGTAAGCAAAGCTGGCGCGCTCGAATTCGATGCTCAGAGGTCCGGCTGGTAGGCGCGCCTGGCCTTCATCTTTAACCACGGGCTGGCGCCGTAAGATCTGGTTGATCCGCTCTATGCTGGCCGTGGCCTGCTGCAGATCGCCCACTTGGCTACGGATCTCGGCCAAGGGCTGCGACAACAGAGCGATATAGCTCACGATCAGGAAGACGGTGCCGATCGTGACCCGCCCTTGCAGCAGCAACCAAGCGCCCATTCCCAAGCTGAGCAGGTAACAGGCCAGATAGAGTAGGCGTGCAAGCCCTTGATTGATCAGATTGATCGCATAAGCGCTGCGATAAGCCCGCAGGCGGCGGCGCATCTGCTCAAAGAAGCGTCGCATCACAAAGCCTTCGCCGCCGTTGCCACGCAGATCTTCTTTGGCGGCGATCTGCTCTTCGACAAAGCTCGCCAGCTCGGCCTGCAGCTCGCTCATTCTGGCCCAACGCGCCACCGCCACGCGCTGCAGGGCCATCAGCGCCAAAATGCTCACAAGCACATAGACCAAAAGCGCCAAGGCGATCCGCCAATCTTCGCGCACAATCATCACAAGCACGCCCAGCACCAGCAAGGCATTGCCGAGCAGCTTGATCACCAGTTGCGAAAAGAAGTTCGCCAAAGCGGTCACATCTCCATCGACGCGTTCGATCAGCTCGCCCGGAGTGTGGCGCTGATGAAAGGGCAGATCGAGCTGCAAACAGTGCAGCAAAAGATCGCTACGCAGGGCGTTGGTAGCGCGCCAAGCAACCTGCTCGCCCAGATAGGTGGTAGCGACACCGATTAAGCGCTGGATCACAACGAGCGCCACAAAGAGGCCCGCGATCGTGAGCAACAGCCGATGTGCCACTTGGTTCTGGCTGGCATCGATAAAGCTGCGCACGATCTGAGGGTGCAGCAACTGTACACCGATTCCGGTCAACAACAAAACCGCTAAAACAGAGACCGCCACGACCTGATCGCGCAGATAGGTCGCCAACAATCGCCAGTAGTGTTGCAAAGAATGAAACACATCCACCTCATTCAAACAAAAACGGCATAGGGCAACCCGCCCCTGCCGCTCTATAACAGAACGGCCATAGGTCTTTCGAACCCCATGGCCGCATCAGTTCAACTCTATTTAAAACAGACAGCCACGGGCGGATATACGCCCGTGGCTAGAATCTAACTACACGTTTCGTTTCCGCATCAGCTTGCAATAATCCTACACGGTCCGGCCGAGCGCACTCAGCGGCCTGGCCAGCCATGGCAGAAAGGAGAGCAAGCTATGCCACGCGAGCTTTACAGGGAACAAGCATATCGGCAAGCAAAACGAAGCTAGCCAGTCAACTTGAGGCCCATCATAAGCTTCAGCGTGCGATTCGAGTAGCGAAATATGTTATAAGGCGCACTCCACACTAGAGCAGCAAGCGCAAAGGCTCGGCTCAGAAAAATTGTGGAATAGGATTGTCATGGTAGCGCCTCCTTGTATCTAACAATTTAATTTAAAGCTAGCCTATCATCGATACGATGCGCGGTCAAGTCCGTCGCAAGAACGAATTTATGGTATCGAGCACAAGGCTTTGCAGCACATACCAGCCGCGCTCGATCACGAGCGGGTCAATGCCGAAACCAAAAAGCAGAGCGATACCGATCACACAAAGCGTCAAAAGCGCCACCAACAAACGCTTCGTGGGCTTTTTCGGAGTGGTCTCTGGCGTTGTGCTCGTCTTGGAAGGAGTTTTCGCTTCGCTTGCAGCTTGAGAGGCTGAGCGAGCCGCTTTGCTGCCATTGGCAACCTGCGGGCTAGCTTGAACCGTTCTAACACTCGCTGGTGCCGCGACTCGCGCCGCCGTACCGACCTCAACAAGCTTGCCGCCGCTTGCAGAGCGATTCGCCGTACGCGACTGGCTCGTGCCCGAGCTGGGCGTATCGGCTCTGCTGCGGCTCGCAGTGCCAGAGCGCGTAGTCGTGCTGCGGCGCGGGCTTGGGCTGGGGCTGAGCGCTTCACCGACTGCTCGGCTCTGCTCGGTTATACCATTTGCGCGCGTTTTGCTGCTGCGGGTCGGCTGGCTAACGCTGCGAGTAGTCGGCCAAGCCTCGGCGAAGGCTCGTACAAAGGCGCCCGCGCTCGAAAAACGTTGGCTCGGCTCTTTATGCATAGCCCGCAGAATCACGCCATCGAGCGCTTTGGGCAGATTGTTATTGAGCTTGCTGGGCCGCTCTGCATCTTCGTATAGATGCTTAAGCACGATCGCCATAGGGGTCTCGCCTTCAAAGGGTAGGCGGCCCGTTACCAGCTCGTAGGCCACCACCCCCAAAGCATAGATATCGCTGGCCTTGCTGATGCCTTTGCTGCTGACGGCCTGCTCGGGTGCGATATAAGCCGGGGTGCCCATCACCACGCCCGGCCCAGTATCGGTCTGATTGCTCGAGTTGTCGCGCGCCAAACCAAAATCGGTCAATACCAACAGATTATCGGCGTTATAGATCGCATTGGCAGGCTTCACATCGCGATGGATCACCCCTTGGGCATGGGCGTAGTCGAGTGCATCGCCCAGTTGCTTCAAAATGCGGTGGATGCTACCCGCCGCCAAACGCCGCTTGCCCATACGCGCCAACTGCTGCGCAAGGGTCTGGCCCGGCAAAAGCTCCTGCACCATATAGAGCAGTCCATCTTGCTCGCCGAAACTATAGACCTGCACGATGTTGGGGTGGCGTAGCCCGGCCGCCAGACGCGCCTCGCGCCGAAATCGCTCGATATAGTCGGGCAGCAGATTGCGCGTTCCCATCACTTTAATGGCGCATTCGCGATCGAGCGCTGCATCGTAGCCACGATAGACGCGACCCATGCCACCTTTACCCAAAAGCGCGCGTACCTCGTAGCTGCCCAGTTTCTGGCCTATCAGTTGATCAGTCATAATCTATTTGTAGGAAAATATCTTCTGAATACGTTTCACTAAGGTATTGATACCCTGAGCGTACGAATCGAGGAAATCGGCCACCAAAACTTCGGCCACCACACCGAAACCCGCCTCGTGCAACATGCCAACATGCGGGCGAAAATCACGCAGGCTGATCACCAACTGCCCGTTGCCAGTTGTCATCACGCCCCACACCAAGAGCTTGGTATCGCCATCATCGCGCGAGCTCATAAATCGCCCCAAGGTCGAGCTACGCGGCGCCTGGCCAATATTCGAAAAGACCTCGCTGCCCTTCACAATCTCATTCAAAATATCGATCTTCTGCGGAATCTGATCCATCAAATTCTGCATGGGCCGCGGCAAATGGCCCAACAAACGCAAAGCACCTGTGGCAAAACTTTCGCCGCGCATGGTAAGGTCGCGCAAACTGCGCAGAAGGTTTGAAAAACGCACCAAATCGAGCCATAAATTGATCCGCTCTTTCTCAAACTGCTCTTTGATCTGGTGTTTCGGATCAGTTGTAAGCTGGCGCAACAACTCGTAACAGCGTGTTAGACGGGGCAAGAGTTCGGGCTGAGGGTTGCGCAAGGTCGCAGGGTGTAAACGCTGACGAGGGTCGATCCAACTCGCATCCATAGGAATCAAGATCGAAGGTACCAAATCGCGTTGCTCTTCGAGGGCACGAATGATCTGAGCGTGCAGCCGAGTGGCCTCGCCGCCTCGGGCCTCTAAATCGTTTAGGGCTGCCATCGCCACTGGGCCGGGTTGATAGGTCGCAGCATGAAAATAGCGCCCCAAAAGCAGCACATCGTTCACCGTCATATGTAGATCACGCTCGGCCAAACGCCTGCGCAAACGGTTGATAGTGTTAATGCTGACCGCTGTGGTCTCGGCATCAGCCTCGATCGGGGCGTGCATCTCGCGGTTGCGCGCTGCCTTTAAAAAGGCTGGCGAAGCGCTCAAGCGCAGCGGCTTCGCGATCTTAGCCCGCCCGGGCGTCATCTGGCGAACCTGCTCGCCCAGCGCCACCGCGAAACTGGTGACGATCTCGGTCAAAATCGCGCCCCAGATCCCGTCGAAAAAGATATGCGACATATCGAAGATAACGCGATCGCCAGCTCGAATGATGGTGATGGCGTGGTCGCCCACGCCGCGCTGAACCCGCCGCACTTGGCCCAAAGGCAAATGAGGCTCTTGAATATCCCAATTGACCAGAATCGGCGCGCTGCGCAAAATCTCTAACTCCTCGCGGGTGGTAGCGCTCAGCAGACCGCGCAAGGTCTCTTGTTTCCCTCGAAAAGCGCTGGCCAAAAGCATATCGGTCAACTGGTTTGGCTCAAGCTCGCCGACGCTGATCGGCCGGTGTTGGCGCATAATGGTCGCAACCTGGGCGTGGATACGTTCGAGCGGCAGGCAACGCAAACGCCCGATATGCATACCTGCGATCCAGACATCGCCGCGTCGATTGATCGTCACGGGTTGGCCGTAACGGTCGGTCCAGTTGCCGGGCGAATGCTCGATCAAAGGGATACTCTGACCGGGATCGCTCGGGCTCGAACCGCGCGGCGTTATCACCACATGGCCATGGGAATCGCGCTCCCACACATCGATCAGATGATAGATGCCACCCACGATCAAGCCGACCTGAAGCTCCAAGGGCGAAAGCGGCTCGCGCACATCGCTGTACTGATCGGCCCGCAAGGTCTGGCACAAGTTCATTTGGCTCTGAAACTCGGGCAGTTCGGTCTGCATGCGTTCGTGCAGCAGCTCTTGCATACGCGTCCGCAACGAATCGGGCAATTCGCTCAGACGCCGATGCAAATAGTTTTCGAAGCTGCGCCGCCGCGAACGAGGATAACCTTCAATCATATCGCCTGCTGGCCCAGCAAATGGGCGTCGCATAGCCCAATCACTCGCCAACTGGCTCAGGCCATAGCGCTCGCGCAGTTCCCCCACAACCTCCGCGATCGCTCGCTCACGCTCCTCAGCCTTACGCGGCAGCTTGCGTCCAAGCTGAGCGATGGCAGCCTCGTTCAAAGCCAGATCGACACAGCGCAGAGCTACTCGTTCGTACCACTCGTTGGCGAGCAGATCCTCGTAGGCGTACAGGGTATAGATCGCAGCCGCGACCCAGCAGGTGGCCGCATCGATATCGTTCAATGTATGCGCAAATTCACTAAAACCGCGCGTCTCAACCGCGTGGCGAGCAGCATCTTCGCGTAAACCAAACTCCGTGTAAAACTGCCAAGTTCCATGTGGAAAGGCGCTTTTAAGATCCTTCCCAGCAAGCGTAAGCAGAGTCTGATAGCCGTGTATGATGACTGCTGGAGCCGCCAGAAAGGTACCATAAAGACTCAACTGGCGTGTCTCGCGAAAGAGCACCCGCAGATCCAATGCTACACGTTCGGCATCTAATTTTCGACCTTTGAGTTGTAACAAGCCTTGCAAGAGAAAGCCTGGTAGGTTTGAAGCTGGGAAAATCTGCGCTAACTCATACTTGAGGGCACGTACCTGGGGGATATCCAAACCACTCAAGGTTGCAAGACTCGTATCGGCGGCGGCACTATCCAGCGACTGAAGCGTCTGCTGAATAGTTGTTTTGGGCATTTGTTTCGAAACGACCGATAACGTCTGCATAGCGATCACTTCTGGTGAGGTATCTGATTTTTACGATATGCGATAGTATATCACACAGCACCTTAAACAATAATTATGATTTGCTGATATGTATAAAAATAATCAAAAAACAGCGGAATGGAGTCCAAAGTGATTCCATTCCGCTGTTTTTATTGGTTTTTAAATGGTTTAAATGTTATGCATCCAATATTTGGTTAATTTCGGTCAATTCGGCTTCAGAAAGGGCCCATTCAGCCGATTTCGCGTTGGCCTGAATCTGCTCCACTTTGGTAGCGCCCGAAATCACCGAACAAACGGCCGGATGCGCCAGCAACCATGCGTGAGCTAGTTCAGCCATGCTGTGGCCGCGCTCTTCAGCCCAAGCCGTCATTTGGCGCACCTTGGCATAATTCTCGGGCGTCATATAGCGCTGAACATAAGCGTTATTCTCGCCGCGCGAACCAGCCGGAGCAGGTTTGCCCTCTTCGTACTTACCGGTCAAGAAGCCGCCAGCCAAGGGGAAGTAGGGCAGCACGCCGACCTTGTACTGCGTGGCATAAGGCAGCACTTCCTGCTCGATGCCGCGCTCAAACATATGGTAGTGGTTCTGAATGGTCACAAACGAGCTCCAGCCCCGCACCTCGGCCAGCAGGTTGGCGCGCGCCAACTGCCAAGCGGCGAAGTTCGAAGCGCCGATATAGCGCACCTTACCGCTGCGCACCAGATCGTCCAAAGCCCGCAAGGACTCCTCGATCGGCGTCGTTTCGTCCCAGCGGTGCAACTGGTACAGGTCGATATGATCGCTCTGCAAGCGGCGCAGGCTGGCCTCAACCCCATTCATAATGTGGTAGCGCGACGAGCCCTTATCGTTGGGGCCGCTGCCCATCGGGTTAAAGACCTTGGTCGCCAGCACAACCTTATCCCAGCGGCCCTTCAGCGCCACGCCCAAAGTCGTTTCAGAATTACCACCAGTATAGACATCGGCGGTATCGATCAAATTGATGCCCAAGTCAATCGCAGCATCGATGATATTGTTGACACCGGCCTGATCAACCTTGCCGCCGAACTGATTGGTGCCCAAACCGATCACAGAAACGCGCACACCGGCGCTGCCAAGCTGTCGATACTCCAATGTCGTCTCCTTAATTCTGCAAATCGTCCGTACTGCTATTGTACGCAGAAACGGGGTTTTATTCAAAAAAAGTGCCGTTCCAAGCTGGGCGAAGCCGCTAGCAAATTCCGCTCGATGACGTTCTATTTAGCCTTCGTAGAGTAGAACTTATCCATTTTTCAGCTCGGAGGGAGTTCGCCCAAACTAATCTCCACAGGATAGCCTAAGCCAAAGGCTAGGCGGTGGGCTTGATCGAAGGTGTGATCATCAACTCGGGCACCGCCGCGCGAGGAGGCAGACAAGCCACAAACAGAGCCGCCGCCGCCACATCCTCGGGCTGCAGCATCTTGGCGCGCTGCTCAGGGGTCACCGGCACCGCACGCTTATCGAGCAGCGGGGTCGCCACTTCGCCCGGATAGATGTTGGTGGCACGAATGCCATTTTCGGCCTCTTCTAGAGCCAAGACCTGTGTCAGTGCCATCACCGCCGACTTCGAGGCACTATAGGCCGCGCCGCCCAACACACTGGGACGATAGCCAGCGATCGACGAGATCGTGATAAACAAGCCGTCGCGTCGCTCGCGCATCGAGGGCAGCACCGCGTGAATAACGTTGAACGGTCCGGTGGCGTTCACCTCGAGCACCGCATCCCAATCCTCGGCATCAAGCTCGGCCATACGGCGCTTGGGAATATTGATACCCGCATTGTTCACCACGATATCGATCTTGCCGTACTCTTGCAGCAGGGCTGCAATATGCTGCTGCACCGCCGCCCGATCCGACACATCGAGCGCCAAGGGGCGCACCCGCTCGCTGCCGATCTGAGCGACCGTCTCTTGCAACGGCTCCAAACGGCGCCCAACGATAATCACCTGCGCGCCCGCCTCAGCAAAGGCCCGAGCGATCCCCGCGCCGATACCCGTGCCTCCGCCCGTAATAAGTGCGACTCGTCCTGAAAGTTGCATCGTTGCTCCTTATCTTCGAAGAGATCTTGCTGTCGTGCGATTATAACAAAGCTGGCGCATCTGCCAACATCCACAGCACTCGGCTAAATCCACTCGATCGCTTTCTTACTATGGCGACGAAGTCCCTCTCCTTCCATTCGGGCTCAAGCGCGTCCGCCTCCGGCTACTCAAGCTCCTGCCCTCCCATCCGTGCTATCGAATATATCGCTGCGCATACAGCGAGCTGCCAAGCGCGGGCAGCGAACAGCATCGAACACAATGCAGGCCGATGAACAGCGAGGAGCGACCGAGCTGGGCGCTGCCGCAGGCGAGCCGCCCACATGGCGGGGCTATGCATTAGCCAAAAGTCGTGTCGGCAGCAACAGGCGATCGTTCGCATAGCATCGCGGGAGTATCCTTGAGAGCACAGAACGGGGTGCATTCACCCCCTCGCCCGCAGTGCGGGAGAGGGGGCCGGGGGGTGAGGGCAGATAACGCTGACCGTATGTTGATTTGTGGCTAATGTACAGCATGGCGGGGAGAGATGCTGGTAGCCGTAGGCGGACGCGCCAAGGAAGGAATGAGAGCTAAAGAGCGCTCCGTCAAAGGAAGACAAAACAAGACGCAGTTTTGTCGTTAGAAGGATCGGGCAGATTGGCTAGGAGTGAGAAAAACGGCCAAAAATCGGGCCGATTCGGGCATGCAAAAGCCCCCTCTAAGCAGCCCTTAGAGAGGAAAAAACGGCCATCCCGCGCCCCGCAGAAGCTCCGCAGTCAGAAGACATTCCGTATCAGGAAGGCATATTCGCTTACCGCAGTTTTACCGCAGTTGCTCCGCACCACTGCCGCAGTGTCGGCATGATAGTCTGTTCACAAGTTCGAGGCTAACCAAGTGCTCCGATCGTATGGGGCACTCAGATAAACGAGGAGGCTCGTATGATTTTGCAAGCAATGACTAGTGCCACCGTCGTATCTCATCTGCCCAGCAGCAGTGCCCATACACACCAGAGCGGCCACAGCGAACGCGAGGTTCGCGTCGAGGCTCTCGACATCGTTACCCTGATGAATCGTTGTGCGACCGAGAGCGATCGTTTCTACAAAGGTAAGTCACACGACACCCGTTATAGCTACGAGCTCTTCCGCCGCGCCTTGGTCGAGCGCAACGAACAAGCTTGGGAGCTGCTCTACATGCACTACAGCCCGCTCGTCGAAAGCTGGGTTCGGCGCAGCAGCGCCTTCGCCAGCAGCGGCGAGAGCAGCGAATTCTTTGTATCGGGAGCCTTTATGAAGTTCTGGCGCGCCGTAACGCCCGAGCGCTTCGAGACCTTCCCTACCCTTGCAAGTC
Organism: uncultured Chloroflexales bacterium; assembly: GCA_937902315.1. Lineage (GTDB taxonomy): Bacteria > Chloroflexota > Chloroflexia > Chloroflexales > Chloroflexaceae > CALGUG01. The sequence goes on along the minus strand of CALGUG010000010.1, from coordinate 38,985 downwards.
TGCTGCAATACCTGCAACTCTGCACCAGCAGCGTTGTGATCGATAGCGTTCGCGCCCATTCGTGGAGTGAGATGTTACCAGAGGAGGCAGCCGTGGGAGAGCGTATTCCGCATACATCGCCCGATGAGGAAGCTTTACAGCATGTGTCTAGCGAGGAGTTCTGGAGGATCATTAACGAATTGCTTAACGACGAGTGCGAGCGCACCTTGGTCTATGCCTCGTTCGTCTTGGGTATGGCCCCGCGCGCGATCGCAGCCCAATACAGCCACCTATTCAGCAGCGTGACCGAGATCTATAACATCAAGCGCAACATTCTAAACCGCTTGGGGCGCAATACCACGCTGAGCCAACTCTGGAATGAATAGCTTGAAGCCCAGAGTCAGGTCGGGAATAGGTTCGCAGTTTCAGGGGGAGAGCTGGCAGTGGCCCTCAGAGCTTGTCCCACATAAGGCAGGGCACAGACGAGGAACCATCTGCCAGCACAAACGCATCCATCACTTCGAGAAACTCGGCGAGTTTCAGCCCGCGATACGATCGGCCGCAAACCACGATGCGTGGCCGTGCTTTAGCCCAGTTGAGGTGTAGGCCGCGCGGATTGCCGCGCTGCCAGTGAACCAGAGCGGCGGCCGCTTGAATCAGACCTTTATAAAACTCCGCATCTGTTTGAGCGCTTTGACGCCAACAGAGCTCCCACTGTTCGTGAGCATGCCAGTAGTGGCCCGCATTGAACAGGCGCACCCCTTCGCGATAGGCAGCTTCAACATCTAAATCGGGCTGGCCCGATCGGCTCTGCTCTGGCACGCCCCATCTCCCTGCACGTAGCTAGTAACGCGGCACATTCGGATCGATGCGCTGCGACCAAGCGTCGATACCGCCCGGCATATCGGCCACATTGGTATAGTTGAGCTGCTGGCTCAAGGCCATCGTGACCTGAGCGCTGCGCCCGCCATGGTGGCAGAAGATCACGATCGGCTTATCGCGCGGCAAGTCATAGGCCCACTGCTGGATCTGGCTCATGGGTTTGAGTTCGCTGCCCTCGATATGGGCGATCTCGTACTCGGATTCCTCGCGCACATCGATCAGCAAGAAGTCTTCGCCTGCATCGAGGCGTCGCTTGACCTCTTCAGGGCTCACTTGTTCAAACATAGCTCAGCCTTTCATAATAAAAGCGGCCACCCAGAGACTGGATGACCGCTCTATTGTAGCAAGTTTTTGGCTTAGTGACAGCCGCAGGAGCCACAAGCGCCGCCGTAGCTCTCTTCGTCGCCTTCGTCGCCGTCTTCGCGAGCGCGGAAGGAGTGACCACAACCACAAGCCGAAATGGCGTTGGGGTTATCGATCTTGAAGCCGCCGCCCAGCAGCTCTTCGCTGTATTCGATCGAAGCACCGCGCAGATAGCGAGCGCTCACCGGATCGACCAGCACGCGCAGGCCGTTGACAACGTAGTCGGCATCATCTTCGCGAACTTCGTTATCAAAGGTCATGCCATATTGAAGGCCCGAGCAACCACCACCGGATACGAACACACGCAGTGCATAGTTCTCAAGCTGCTTTTCTTGCATCATGGCACTCAAGCGCTGAGCTGCGCTCTCGTGTACATTGACTAATGGCTGCGGCACAAACGAAATCGTCTTGAGTTCCCGCTCAATAGTTGCCATTATTAAACTCCTTGGGACAACTGAGATTTGAATAAGGGTATCACGTGTTAATCACGAGAATATAGTTGATAGTATACCAGATGTGATGTATAAATGCTACTATACAAATGATAGAAGTTTTCTATACATTCTTGCGCCTAATACTTCAACATGTTATACTCGTTCTTCAAATACAGCAGCCTGTAAGGAAATAAGCAATGAAGTTGCGCTATAGTGCGCGCACAGACGTTGGCAAAAAGCGAGAAATTAACGAAGATAGCTATGGCCCCGAAAGCTTAGAGGGTCAGGCAACAGAGTTGGGTTATGTCATGGTGATGTGCGACGGCATGGGCGGCCACGCCTCGGGCGAGGTGGCTAGCAGCATGGCGGTCGAAAACATCCTCTCCTGTTATTACGAAGACCCGAGAGACGACAGGCCCGAAGCCTTACGTAGCGCATTTACCACAGCAAATCAACGCATTTTCGCCCACGGTCGTGGCACCATGGGCACCACAGGTGTAGCAGCACTCTTCTTTCAAAACCATGCCTATATCGCCAACGTTGGTGATAGCCGGGCGTACATTATTCATAAAGGCCGTATTCACCAGATCTCACGCGACCACTCCTATGTATCTGAACAGGTCGCGGCGGGTTTGCTCACCCCCGAACAGGCCCGCAACTCGATGGTGCGCAACATTATCACGCGCGCCTTGGGCTACCAAGAAGATGTGCGCGTCGATCTCTTCAAGGTGCCGCTGAATGTCGATGATATTATTCTGCTCTCTTCCGACGGCATGCACGGCGCGATCGAAGATGACGAGATCGCGCAGATCATCAACGAGCTGCCTTTGGATGAAGCGGCCCAACGCCTGATCGATCTTTCTAACGAACGGGGCGGAGTCGATAACATCACGGTCACGCTGGCCCAAGTGCTCGAGCTTGACCCCGACTTCACGACTCGCCGCTTGGAACCGATTAACGAAGAAGAGGTCGATACCGAGCCAGACCTAAGCGCTCATCTTGCAGGTCCTGCGATCGAGACGGTCAACCCGGCCGACCCCAGTCCGAGCGAGCCGCCCGCCCATCTGCAAAGCAGTGTCCCCACCGCCAAGGCTCCTTCCAACCGCGCTGTGCTAGAGGGCGAGCGCCCCGGCAGCCGTTTAGGGCTGCTCTTGGCTGGATTGGTCTTGCTGATTTTGGTGGCCGTCGGCTACCTTCTGATCGCGCCCGAGCAAGCGCGCAGCATTTTCGGCGGTTTAGGTTCCTTCGCTGCCACCGCTACAGCCACAGCAAGCCCTGCGCCCACCGAGACAGCGAGCCCAACACCTAGCCCTACAGAGGCAGCAAGCCCAACACCTAGCCCTACAGAGGCAGCTATTCCGACGGCTCCAGCAACAGCGCCTAGCAGCGTTCCAACAGATGCGACCGCAATCGCTCCAGAGCCTTCAGAGCTTCCAACAGACGGAGATGCAAGCCTACCGTCGGTTCCTATCCCAAATCCAATAGAAAGAAATAGGTCAAATCAGGAAGCTGGAGACAGCTAGTCGCTTCGGCGCAGCAATAGCAGCCCATTTCGCTGGGCTGGCTGTTTGTAGCCGAAGGCGGACGCGCTAGGGAAGCTATTTCAGGACAAGCTGCTTCCGCCAAGATCATAAAGCACTCACGGTGCTGTAGAGAAGGATCTCTACGGCACCTTGTTTTGAGGTGGCACAAGCTGCCGAAGCCTAACCAGCAAGCCCGCCTAAGCGTAGACAGAGCTGGTTGGAAGCGAGCGGGCTGCTTGTCGCGGCGTCTTAAAACTGGTACAATACAAAGAACAGCAAACTTGTGCTAGCGCGTACAAAGGGGAGATTCATGCCGATTCAGGTGCTTGATGCAACGGTTGCGGCTCAGATCGCAGCTGGCGAGGTGGTCGAACGGCCAGCCTCGGTCATTAAAGAACTGCTTGAAAATGCGCTCGACGCCGGAGCACGCCGGATCAGCGTCGAAGCGCGTGGCGGCGGTCTCCGAGAGCTCAAAGTCGTCGACGACGGCTGCGGCATTCCCGCCGACGAGGTCGAGCTCGCCTTTGAGCGCCATGCCACCTCGAAGCTGCGCAGCGCCGACGATCTCTGGAACATCGGCACGCTGGGCTTTCGCGGTGAAGCGCTGCCCTCGATCGCCAGTGTGTCGCAAGTGGTCTGTATCACACGCACCCGCGACGAAGAGGTCGGCACCGAGCTGCGCATCGCAGGCGGCGAAGTGCAATATATCGCGCCGCGCGGCTGTTCGGTCGGCACGTCGTTCAGCGTGCGCAATCTGTTCTACAACACTCCGGTCAGACGCGAATTTCTGCGCTCGGAAGCGACCGAAATGAGCGCGATCACCAGTATCGTTCAGCAATACGCCCTCGCCTACCCCGAAGTGCGCTTCACCCTTTTGCTCGACGGGCGCTTGGCGCTGCAAACCAGCGGCACCGACCTCCAGAGCGTGGTGGTCGATATCTATGGGGTCGATGTGGCGCGCCAACTGCTGCCGGTCAAAGCCGAATACGGCGAAGGCGAGAACGCCATCAGCATCAACGGGCTGGTATCGCCGCCCGGCATCACGCGCAGCTCACGCGGCTATCTGCATATCTTCATCAACCGCCGAGCTGTGGCGGCACGCGGCCCGCTCAGCTATGCGATCGAAGAGGCCTACCACACCATGCTGATGAAAGGGCGCTTTCCGCTGGCGGTGATCGATCTGCGCTTGGCCCCGGGCGCGGTCGATGTCAACGTGCACCCCACCAAGAGCGAAGTGAAGTTTCTGCGCCAAGGCCAAGTCTTGGGCGTGCTCAGCCGCGCGGTGCGTTCTGCGCTGGTCGAGGGTGCAGCCATTCACGGCTGGGACGACGGCAGCAGCACCCCGCTGAGCAACGATAGCGTGCAGCGCCGCTTCGAATTACGCCAAGCAGGCCAAAGCTCGGGGCGCTCGGCCAGCGCCTGGGGCGTTGGAGCCAGCGCTTGGGATAGCGAGCGCAGCCGTTGGGATGCGGGCAACAGCGCGCCGCAACCCGAGCGAGAATTCACAAACGGCAGCTCCTTCGGCCAGTCCGAGCGGCTCTTCCCCAGCCAAAGCGGTCCAAGCTTCAGTCCCGAGGAGTTTCGTGCTCCGAGCAGCCAGCCGAGCTATCAGCCCCAAATCGGCCCCTTCCAAACGAGCCCAGAGCTAGAACAGCCCGGCCCCTCCCCTGAAGACGAGCCAAGCGAGACAGTGGTGCAGACCTCTTCGCTGCCGCCGCTGCGCATCGTCGGCCAAGTCGGCCTGACCTACATTGTGGCCGAGGCGCCCGAAGGCATGTACCTGATTGACCAGCACGCCGCCCACGAGCGCATCACCTACGAGCGTTTGATGAGCCAGCGCGGCGAGGGCCGCATCGAAAGCCAAGGTCTGTTGCTGCCGATCAGCGTGACTTTGCCGCCCGCCAGCGCCGAACTGCTGCTGCGCGAGGCCGAAACCCTCAGCGAGTGGGGTTTGCAGATCGAGCCCTGGGGCGAAGGTATGGTGCGGGTGCGGGCCATTCCGGCAACGCTGCCCAAAGAAGACCTGCAAGCGGCCCTGCTCGAGATCGCCGACCACTTGGCCGGGCGGGGCGGCTCGACGCCTCAAGACTGGCGCGAAGAGGTTTTGATTACGCTCTCCTGCCACACCTCAGTGCGGGCGGGCCAAACCCTCAGCTTCGAAGAGATGCGCCAGCTGATCAAGCAGCTCGATGCCTGCAAGAGCCCGCGCACCTGTCCGCACGGCCGCCCGACCATGATTTTGATGACCCCTCATCAGATCGAACGCCAGTTTGGGCGCGCCTAAAACGATCGATGCTGTATCGTTCATATCAGCGCTTTGGCGGCTGGGTCTCTGGCCCAAAGAGGGCTTGTGGCGCGTCCGCCTACGGCTACCAACATCCCGCCCGCCACAAAGGGCTTGTATGGGGCTGTACACAAAGATCGGCCGTCAGCAAACAAGCCGCTTTCGTATTTGGTTCACTGGCTTTTGAGATCGGCTGCGACCGGGGCGATCGGCTGGCGCAAAATGGTTTTAAGCTTTTCGGGCGCCACCCGCCGAGGATCGCTCAGGTAGATTTCGTGGTGTTTGCCGCGCAGTCTGTAACCATGAGCGGGTAGCCATTCGTCATATAAGTGTGCGAGGGTCGCTGCTTCATCATCGTAAGAACCGATGTGCAGGATCTGCACACATAAGCCTTCCTGATAATCCTGTTTGCGTACTCGATCAAGCAGAGCGAGCGGCTTTTTGCGCATCACGCTCTGATAGACCTCGGCATACATATCTCCGCTGATCCAATCGGGTACAAGCTGCATCATTGTCCAGCACCACTCGGCCTTGTTGCGCCTGTGGAAGCTGCTCATGTCCTCGGCCCACCACAGGCCTTCGAGCGGCGGCACCACGTAGTCACGATCTAGTTCTTTTTTGCTCATAAACTTGAGCCCATACGACAAGGCATAAAGCGCAGCAACGCTATCGGCATATTGCTGAGACGTATTGGGATCACCCTCGCCGTCGATCATCAGGTAGGTATAACGCGGAATCTCGAGCACGCGGAAGGTCTGATCGGCGCTATAGCTCGCCGCTAGCTCTTTTAAGAGATTGATTTTGCTCATACTGCTCCTCTGAATTGATCTGATCGATCTTTTAAGCAGACTCTAGCAAACAAAGCGGTAAGAATCCTTCCGCTATTGAAGGATTTCCTTCTATCGTTTGAAGTTTAGAGCAAAGCTGCCCGAAGCGTTGGGTTTTCAGGCAGTCGCTCCGCTGGGGAGAGATAGAAGCGTATTTTAACGGGCGAGCCTTTTGTAGCCGTAGGCGGACGCGCTAAGGACCGAATGGAAGGAAGAGACCCAGCCGCCAGAGCTTGAAAAAGTCGGCGAGCGAAGCGCTATCAGGCAGGCTCACTACTCATAAAATCGGGCCAAACCGCTTTGAAGAGCGCAGGTAGAAACTTGCCAGCTGGAGCGTTGAATTTAGCAACCTGTAGGCTAACACTCGTTTCGACATCGAGGTTGATGATCACAACATGCGCGCCACGCTCGAAGGCGCGAATGGGGAAGGAGGCGGCCGGTTCAACTTGGCCCGAGGTGCCGATCGCAAACAAAAGATCGCACTGATCGATCGCATTGTAAGCGTATTCGAGCCGATCGCTCGCCAGCATTTCGCCAAACCAAACCACATCGTGACGTAGGTAAGCCCCACAACGCGGGCAGCGCGGCGGCTGCTCCTGAGAATCCCAGCTCTCGACAGGCAGGCCATCTTGAGAACACTTCACATGAGCCAAGGAGCCATGCAGCTCGACCACACGTTTGCTGCCAGCTCGCTGATGCAAGCCATCGATGTTCTGGGTCAGAATATCGAGCTGTGGCACGCGCTCTTCGAGCGCTGCGAGGGCGTAATGGGCAGGATTGGGCTGAGTCTGCGAGATCTTTTGGGCTAATTCGGCGTGCCAGCGCCAAACTAGACTCGGATTTTGCTGAAAGCCGCGCAGCGATGCGACCTGTTCGTGATCGACGTTTTGCCATAGGCCCGTTTCGAGGTCGCGAAAGGTCGGAATGCCACTCTCGGCTGAGATTCCGGCTCCGGTTAAGACAACGATCCGCTGGGCATTGCGAATCGTCTCGAGCCATATGCGCGGAATGGTTAATGAGGTGCTTGACATAGAGAATCCTTAACAAGCTTGCTGCCTTGAAGGATTATCGCATAGTAGAGCTCTTTTTCGCAAAATCCGCGTTGGGATCTGCACCGTTTGCGTAAAACCTATGGTAGGATAATGATGCGCAGGAAGAACTTAATTCCAGCGGTTTTTCCCATAGTATCCTCTTTGTGTTTGGGTGAGGTAGCCTTATGATTATAGCGATCCTAGCTATTTGTATGCTTGCACTCCTCGCTCCACTGCTGTATAGAGTCGCGCGCGGCGCGACAGGCTGGCTGTTGGCGACCGTGCCAGCAGCTATCGCTCTTTATTTTTCCAACATACAGAGTATGGAACAAGGCGAACGCCTCACCAACGTATGGCAGTGGTCTCCTGAGTTAGGCATCAGCTTCTCTTTTGCTTTAGACGGCCTAAGCCTATTGTTTGTGTTGCTGATCAGCGGAATCGGCGCGCTGGTTTTGATTTATGCTGGCGGTTATTTGGCCCACGATAGCTACCTCGGTCGCTTCTATAGCTTTCTGCTGCTCTTCATGGCTGCCATGCTCGGGGTGGTGTTGGCCGATAATCTGCTGACTTTGTTTATCTTTTGGGAGTTGACAAGCATCAGCTCCTTTTTGTTGATCGGTTTCACCCACGAACGAGCGGAATCGCGCGCGGCTGCACGCCAAGCCTTGATGATCACAGGCAGCGGCGGCTTGGTGCTCTTTACCGGTCTGCTGTTGTTAGGATCGGTTGGCGGCAGCTATGAACTGAGCTATTTGCTTAATCAGGGCGACCTTGTACGTGCCCACCCACTCTATGGCTGGATCTTAGGCTTGATTTTGGTAGGAGCCTTCACCAAATCGGCCCAATTCCCTTTTCACTTCTGGTTGCCGGGCGCTATGGAAGCGCCAACCCCAGTCAGTGCCTACCTGCACTCGGCGACCATGGTCAAGGCGGGCGTCTATCTGTTGGCGCGCCTGAGCCCTATTTTGGGCGATACTAGCGCTTGGACGATCAGCGTTAGCGCCTTCGGCGCAACCACCATGCTGGTTGGCGGTATTCTTTCGTTCTATCAGACCGATCTGAAGCGCATTCTTGCCTACACCACGGTGAGCGCCTTGGGAACGCTTATGCTGCTGATCGGGCTTGGCAGCGAACACGCTGTTAGTGCTGCAATGGTCTTTTTGCTTGCTCATGCGCTCTACAAGGGAGCGCTTTTTATGCTGGCAGGCATTATCGACCACGAGACCGGCACGCGCAATGTAGAGAAGCTGGGCGGACTCTTTAAGTCGATGCCGATTACGGCCTGGATCACCTTCGTTGCGACGCTTTCGCTGGCAAGCTTCGGCCCACTGATCAGTTTTATCGCCAAAGAGTTGCTGTTCGAGGCCGTACTTGAATCGCAGATCTGGATCTATGCGATTATGGCGGTCTTGGCGAGCGCGCTGTTTGTCACCGAAGCGCTGATCTTGGCGATCAAACCCTTCTTCGGCGCTGCCAAAGAGACACCCAAACATCCACACGACCCTCCGTTGAGCATGTGGCTCGGCCCGGTTGTGTTGGTCATTTTAGGCGTAGTCGCTGGCTTGATGCCAAGCCTCGGTTTCGAGCAACTGACGGCTTCGGCGAGCAGCGCTGTTCGCAACGAGCACGTTGAGTTTCATCTGGGCCTGTGGCACGGCCTGACTCCTGCCCTTGGAATGACGCTGTTGGCCGTTGTGGTCGGTATCCTCGGCTTTTATGCTTGGATCGAACTACGCAAACGGAGCGCCCTTGTCGAGCGCTTACTTGGCTTCTGGCCCGCCGAGCTCTACCGCCTGTCGCTCGATGCAACCAACCGCATCGCCCGTGGTGTGACTCGCAATACCCAAGATGGCTTGCTCCGCCACTATTTGATCATTATCTTTTGTGTCACTGTTGTGTTTGTCGGCCTCACCCTTGTCTTCAAGGACGGTTTTCCGACCCAAGTCACCTGGACAGAGGTTCGTTTCTACGAGATCGCCCTAGTCGTTCTGATGCTGCTTTCGGCGATTCTCTCCTTACGCGCCTCTGGACGCCTGAGTACCATCGCTACCTTAGGCATTGTTGGCTACGGTGTCGCCTTGATCTACATTCTCTATGGCGCACCCGACCTCGCCATGACTCAGATCTTAGTGGAAACGCTGACCTTATTGCTTTTGGTTTTGGCCTTCCACCATTTGCCTCGCTTTAAGCGCTATTCGACTCCTCCAAAACGGCTGCGCGACGCCCTGATCGCCGCTAGTGTTGGCAGCCTGATGACGGTCTTGATTTTAGTCTCAACCGCCACACCTCCCAATTCGCGGATCTCGGACTTTTTTATTGAGAATAGTAAAAAAGTCGCTCACGGCAGCAATATCGTCAATGTCATTCTGGTCGACTTCCGAGGCTTCGATACCTTTGGCGAAGTCACGGTGCTGAGTATGGCTGCTTTTGGAGTGTATGCCCTACTCAAGCTTGGCAGAACGAAACAACAGGGCGTTTTTGAAGATGGACGCCCGTTGCCTCGAGGACGACGCTTTGTATTGCGACGAGCGAGAGACGCCAAAGGAGAGAAACTATGAATTCGATAGTTCTTCGCACAGCAAGCCGCTTAATTGTTGGCTTGATGTTGCTGTTCTCGATCTTCTTACTCTTACGAGGCCATAACGAGCCGGGCGGCGGATTCATCGGCGCACTGGTAGCGGCCGCCGCCTTTGTGTTGTATGGTCTGTCCGATTCAGAGGCTTCCGCACGACAAGCGCTCTACACCGATACCCGCAGCTTGATCGCGATAGGACTAATGCTAGCAGGCGCGAGTGCCTTCTTCCCGATCATCTTTGGCAAACCCTTCCTAACAGGTCTGTGGGGTAAGTTCCACCTGTTTGGCGCCGAGATCGAGCTTGGCACACCGATCTTCTTTGATATCGGGGTCTATATCGCTGTCATCGGTGTCACGCTCACGATTCTGTTTGCCATGGAGGAAGAATAGATGCAACTTGTGCTCGCCCTCCTGATCGGTGGCCTCTTTACCGTCTCGATCTATCTGATTCTGCGCCGCACCATCGCGCGAGTCATCATCGGCTTGTCATTGCTCACCAATGCGACCAACCTGTTGATCTTCACGGTTGGAGGCTTAACACGCGCTGTACCGCCGCTTATTCCCGAAGGCATGTCAGAGCCACCGACTCCGGTTGCCGACCCCATGCCGCAATCGCTGATTTTGACCGCGATCGTGATCGGCTTCGGCGTGATCGCCTTTATGGTGGTGCTCGCCTTCCGCACGATGCAAGTGATCGATATCGATGACATCGATGGCATGCGCTCGACCGATGCCCTCGTACCAGTTAAGAAAACCGACTTGATGGAAGCCTATCACGAGACATCCGACCCCGTTCATCAGCAGCAGTTGGCAGATGAGGCCCACCATCGCGATTATGAAGCGCAGAAAGGTGGCACTTCATGATGGCGAACCTACTCATCCTTCCCCTCTTTCTGCCATTTATCGGAGCTGCCTTCTCTCTTTTGTTCCGCACCAATAAGAACGTGCAACGCCTCAGCTCGGTGATCAGCTCGAGCGGAATAGCGCTTGTTGGCGTGATTCTGCTCAATATCGTGCTGCGAAACGGGCCGCTGGTCTTATATGTGGGCAACTGGCCCGCACCCTTCGGCATCACCTTTGTAGCCGACCTGCTGAGCGCAATTTTGGTGATCTTAACAGGAATCGTCGGGCTCTGCGTGGTCCTCTACTCCTTTGTGGCCATCAACGAACAACGCGAACGCTATGGCTACTACCCGCTTGTACAGATGTTGTTGATGGGCGTGAGCGGCACCTTTCTGACCGGCGATATCTTCAATATGTACGTCTGGTTCGAAGTGCTGCTGATCGCTTCCTTTGTGCTCTTGGCGCTAGGCAGCGAGCGAGCCCAGATGGAAGGCGCGATCAAGTATGTCACCATCAACTTGATCTCGTCTATGCTCTTTCTGGTGGCGGTCGGCCTCCTCTATGCCGAAGTCGGCACGCTCAATATGGCCCATCTAGCGGTCGTTTTGCCCTTGGCCCCCAATAACGGCCTGATCATAGCGATCGCCAGCATGTTTATGATCGCCTTCGGCATCAAAGCCGCGATGTTCCCGCTCTACTTCTGGCTGCCAGCCGCCTACCATACCCCGCCGCCCGCCGTCTCGGCGTTGTTCGCGGGTCTACTGACCAAAGTCGGCGTCTATGCCCTGCTGCGCACCTTCACGCTGATCTTCGTCTTGGATATTCCCTACACCCATCTGATCATTTTGATCGCTTCGGGCATTACAATGGTAGTGGGTGTGCTTGGGGCCTTGGCACAAACCGAAGTGCGCCGCATTCTCTCGTTCTTAATTGTGAGCCATATCGGTTTCGCGGTGATGGGGCTTGGGCTTTATACTCCCGAAGGTCTGGCCGGAGCGGTCTTCTATCTGATCGAAGACATGTTGGTGCTGACCGCGCTCTTTATTGCGAGCGGCGTGATCCGCCAAAGCTCAACCAGCGACGACCTTTACGAGCTGGGCGGCTTCTACAAAGCCTCACCGATCTTTGCACTGCTCTTCTTTATTCCAGCCCTCTCACTTTCGGGTGTGCCGCCTTTCTCGGGCTTCTTCGCCAAGCTGGCTCTCCTGCAAGCCAGCATCGAAATCCAAGCCTATGGCATTGTAACGGCAGCCATCATAACCAGCATTCTCTCGTTATTGGCCGTAACCCGTATCTGGTCGGAGGTCTTTTGGAAGCCCAACCCGCGACCAAAACCGATTCGCGTACCAGCATTTAGCTTCACCAACCTGCCGATCTGGGGGCCTCTGATCGGCCTAGCCGCCAGTTTGTTTATCTTGGGCATTGTGATCGGGCCTGTTTTTGCGATTAGCAGCCAAGCTGGTCAACAGCTCTACGATCCAAGCCTGTATATTCAAGCCGTGCTAGGAGAGAATCTATGAGTGGATTATTACTAAACATTATTCTAGCGTTGGCTTGGGTGGCGCTCTCAGGAGATTTCTCCCCAAGCAGCTTTGGCATGGGCTTTGCAATCGGTTTTGTGCTCTTGCTGTTTAGCCAAAGTATTACGGCCAAGCCAGGCTATGTTCGTAAAGTCTGGAGCGTGCTCGACCTATTGATCTACCTGATCTACGAAATGATCGCTTCCAATATCCGTGTCGCGATCGACGTGGTACGCCCGCTCCAAAAGCTGAATCCCGGTATCATCGCCGTACCGCTCGATGTAAGCAGCGACGTTGGCATCTTCCTGTTGGTTAATATGATTATGTTAACTCCTGGCACGATCGCGATCGACGTCTCTACCAACCGTCGAGAGCTGTATCTGCACATTATGGATGCCCGAGACCCCGAGAAGCTGCGCAATCAGATTAAACAGGGCTTCGAGCGACGCGTCTTAGAGGTGCTGCGATGACGGGCATTAGCGTTGAAATCTTGGCCTTCGGCATGTTGACCGTCACCATGATATTGGTCTTCATCCGGCTTATTCGCGGGCCATCTCTACCCGACCGAGTCGTTGCGCTCGACCTATTTGCGATTCTCTCGGCGGCCTTTCTAACAATTTATGCCATCGACACCAACCAATTGGTCTATCTCGATGTGGCAATCGTCATGGGCCTGATCGCCTTTTTGGGCACAGTCGCCTTTGCACTTTATATCGAAAGGAGAGCGCGTGATGAGTGAGCTTATCAGTGATTTTCTCTTGCTCTCAGGCACGTTACTGCTGATGTTAGCTGGCATAGGTATGATCCGCATGCCAGATCTATATACCCGTATGCAAGCGGCCTCCAAAGCCTCGACGCTTGGGATCGCCTGCGTTCTGCTAGCATTGGCCTTCCACTTCCCGGGCGTGAGCGTGAACGCGCGCGTGTTGGTGGCGATCATCTTCTTCTTCCTGACCACGCCAGTAACCGCCCACCTGATCGGGCGCGCTTCCTATTTCGTGGGTGTGCCGCTCTGGAAGGGCACGGTTATCAACGAGCTGCGCGGCCACTATAACCCGATCAACCACAACCTGAACTGCCACGACGATCCGGAGTACTACACTCCGGGCGGCCCGGCCTTGATTCAGCGTTTGGCCGCCGAAGATCAAGATACCTCGATGATCTCGGATCAACGACGCTAGCCTAGAGCTAAGCGGGCAATACAAGAGCCAGAACGATCGCACAGGTTTGCAAATCGTTCTGGCTCTATTTGTTTGACTTCGCTACAACCAAATGGGCCATTCCCCTGTGCTTGTTGGCTTATCACACATTCCACTTGATCTGTTCAGCGCTTTAGCGGCGAGGTCCCTGCCTTCCATTCGGTCCATAGCGCGTCCGCCTACGGCTACCAACATCTCGCCCCTCGAAACGGGCTGCTAGCCGCGTCGAAAGACCTCCCAAAAACCCACAATACAATCCGAGTTCATTGCCATCAAATAGTCTTAATTGCGACTCGTTCATTTGAAATAGTCATTTGAAGACTACAAATCTCTTCTAGAAAGCGTAAGCTGAGCATAAATAGTGATTATTGGAGATTTATGAGTGCTCTAGCAAGAAAGGACCTGTATGCGTCGCTTAACAGTTATAGTAGCGCTGCTTCTCTGTACGCTATCCACTACGCTTGTCCAAGCACAATCTCCGCAATACACAGCCTATCTGCCTGCCGTTTTTATAAAGAAGATCTGGATGATCGACCCGGAGATGCTCGTTCTCCAACCCGAACATTTGCCCTTAGCTCAAATCACCGCCAATTACCACATCTCCAACGAGGAGGCGATCAAGCAATCGGACAACCCCGACGCAACCCGAGCCGCATTTGAAGCACAAGGCAGGATCAATGCCTTCTTTCGTCGTTTTGAAGCAGATGGAGGATATCAGTACTTCGAACACCTCGTGATTCTCTATGTACGTCCTGAAGGAGCTTCTTTAGGATTACAAGGCTTGATTGCAGGGAGAACAAAGACAAAGATAACAAAGCCAGGCGTCGACGAGTTCTACCTTATAAGCGACTTTCAAGATGGGATGTATATTCACATCGCGATTTTTCAAATCGACAACTATGTTCACACTGTGAAAGCCGGATTCATCCTCCAAACCCGAGCCAATCCTTCCATATTGCAACAAAAAGTAAACTGGGCTATAGAGCGACAGCATATGATTGCACCCTAGTTTAAGAGGTGCCTTCGATACTGAAATGCAGCATGTGAAGCCTGTTCGCTTGTCGATGATAGGCGCTGTTGAGACGAAGAAGCCACTTAGCAAGCACGAAGGGCTGCAACGAAGGCAGCGAAATGGATGATGGTCTGAATGAATGGGCTGGATGTTGATAGCCGTAGGCGGACGCGCTAAGGATCGAATGAGGGCTAGGGAACTTGCCGCCAGTGACAAGCTGAAGAAGTTTGAGGACAAGCAAAAACCCTAGGGATCTTAAACCCTAGGGTTGTTTTGTGTGGAGCCAATGGTGGGGCTCGAACCCACGACCTGCTGTTTACGAAACAGCTGCTCTGCCAACTGAGCTACATTGGCGGGAAGAATGTCTCGTTCCGACGCGCAACATCATACCACATCTGCCCAAATAATGCAAGTTTGAATCGGGGCTTCGGAGCAGAATCAGGACCATGGGTGGCTTGACCTCGCGGGCTTTGATCTGCCACAATAGCTTTGCCACTCGTGCTGGCCCGCCGTGAGGATCAAAGGAGCTCAATGATGTCATTGAAGCAGTTCTTCGCCTTGCTGGTATTGTTCGGCTTTAGCTCGTGTCTGTTATTGGCAACTAACGCTCAAGAGATTCAAGCCGTAGCGGCGCCTACTCTCAAATGGGCCTATGCTGGCTGTAGCCCGAGCGCATGCCCACCAGGCTGGTATGCCTCGCCTGCGGTGGCCGATCTGAACAACGATGGCAAAGCCGAAGTGATCTGGGGCGGTCACGATCTAGTGGTGGTGCGCGGCAGCGATGGCAGCCAAGTCTGGCGTGACACATCAAAATGGAGGATCTGGCCCGCGATCGCGGTGGCAGATCTCAACGGCGATGGCTCGCTGGAGGTGGTGGTCGGGCGAAACGGCGACTCGCTGACGGTCTACAAGGCTGATGGCAGCATAGCCTGGCAGGCCAGCCCGTTTGGAGGCAATGCCGAACTGCGCACGCTGGCGCTCGATGACCTTGAAAACGATGGCAAGTACGAGGTTATCGTTGGGCGCGCCAACAATGAGCGCAACGGCGAGCGCAGCATCAAGCAGGTGGCGGTCTATCAAGCCGACGGCAGCCTGCGCCCGGGCTGGCCCGCCCGTCGCGAGGGAGAGCCCGGCTACGGCGCGAATATGTATAACCAAAACGTGGCGATCGGCGATCTCAACAACGATGGCTTGAAAGAGATCTATGCCCCAACCGATACGCACTACATTACGGCTTTGCAGGCCAATGGCGACCAAGTGCGGGTCAATCCGATCTATAGCAAACGCCAATATTGGAGCGAGGTTGGGGTGCATGTCGATCATGCTGTCGATCTGCGCGGCTACGCCGAATGCGGCAGCGAGCATCGAGCGAACTTCGCCAACAGCGCGCCAGCCATCGGCGACCTCGATGGCGATGGCAGCCTTGAGCTGGTGGTGACAGGCGATGTCTATAACTGCGCGATCGGCGATCCCGAGGGCGATATGTACTATCTGCCTTGGATCTTAAACTACGACCGCACGCGCTGGCAGGCTAGTGGCTTCGATTGGACAGTGCTGCCCCAAGCCAGCCCCAACAGCGGACCGCTTTCGCAAGATTACGGTCGAATTGAAAATAGCGTCAGCAATGTGGTGCTGGCCGATCTCGACGGCGACGGGCGACAAGAGATCCTCTACCCCTCCTACGATGGGCGTCTACATGCCTATTGGCTCGACAAAACGCAACACGGTCAGTGGCCTTTTGCGGTGCCGGGTAGCGGCATCCGTTTCGCTTCTGAACCGGCCGTTGTCGATCTAGACGGCGATGGCAAAGCCGAAGTGATCTTTACTTCGTGGCCCGAAAACAAGGCCGGGCTGGTCGGTCAACTCCATATCCTCAACTATCAAGGCCAACAACTGCACGCCATCGACCTGCCAGAGCCACGGGGCAGAATTTGGAACGGCGCATTGGGCGCGCCAACGGTCGCCAATATCGATGATGACCCCGATTTCGAGGTGGTCATCGGCACGGTTTCCAGCGGCATTGTGGCCTACGATCTGCCCAATAGCGCTCAAGCCCGCTGTCTCTGGTGTACCGGACGCGGCAGTATGCTGCGCAACGGCGTCGCCAGCCCGGTCGTCGATGATTTCAGCCTTGAAGCACAGCCTAGCGCGGGCATCATGCTCGGCGGAGGGGAGTTCCGCTACCGCATCAAGATCGAACGGAGCGGACAATTTAACCAGCCCTTGCAACTAAGCGTCAGCAGCAGCTCAGCTGATATCGAGCTTCAGCTTTCGCAGAGCAGCGTGACGCCGCCCGCCGAAGTGACGCTGATAGCCAAAGATCGGCTTGGACAAGCTTCGAGCCAAGCACGCTTCGCTACAATCAGTCTGGTCGCGCAGGCAGGCGATAAAGAACGCAAGCTCGATCTTACACTTCTGATCGATCCAGAACAGATCTGGTTGCCGATCGTTCACTTGGGGCGCTAACACTCAGAAAGATTGGCTCCATGAAACAAAGCTGAGCGCTTAGATATTGCTTGCCCTATAGGCTTATGGTAAGATGACATTCAGAATCGGTGTGTGCAGAAGGATAAACTGTGCCTTTTGAAACAGAAGATCAAAACCAAGAGCCACAGGAACGAGCCTTTAATATTCGTTTCAGTCGTGACAGCTTGTTGTTAACAGGCGCTCTAAGCGCTCTCGTGCTTGCTATATTAGTCGCACTGCTTATTCCCACAGGTTCTGACGAAAATGGTGATGGGCCAGTCGGTCAGGCCACGCTTGGAACTCTCGTTCCAACTCAAGCTGGTTCTTCTGACGATGAAGAGCCGTTTATTCCAACCAGAACGATCCCTCAGGGCGGAGACGGCTATCCTGCACCGAATGGC
Organism: uncultured Chloroflexales bacterium; assembly: GCA_937902315.1. GTDB lineage: Bacteria > Chloroflexota > Chloroflexia > Chloroflexales > Chloroflexaceae > CALGUG01. Next base: position 21,646 of record CALGUG010000010.1, on the reverse strand, counting down.
AGCGATGGTTACCCGGCGCCCAATGGTTACCCTGGGCCCGATGGTTACCCAGCGCCCGGCAGCGGTCAGCAAGCCAACAACATACCAACGGGTGATCCGCTCGAAGAGGCGACAGCAACCGCTAGCCCGACCACAGAGGGCGATTTTACCTTGGATGAGACCAGCGAGCCAAGTGCCACCCCCACCACTGCTTCGGGTTACCCCGCTCCGGGCGATGCGCCCACAACCGATGTGGTGCGGGTCACCAGTACTCCTGATGCGTCTCAGCCGACCGAGATGCCGACCCAAACGGCCATAGCGAGCGAGACGCCAGCCCTGATACCAACCGATCCGCCGCCACCTACCCAAGAGATTTCGCGCGAGCCGACTAATACACGGCCGCCAACCAATACACCGACCCAAACCCACACGCCTGCGCCAACCACGCGGCCGATCGATATTGTGCGCGGCTCGCAGACGTGGATGGCATCTAACAGCCCGATTGTGGTAACACGCGATATCGCTATTCCGCGCGGCGCTACCCTTACAATCGAGCCGGGCACCGAGGTGCGTTTAGCCCCGGGCGTCTCGATCTACGTCGATGGCACGCTCAATTCGGCTGGGCGACCCGATGCGCCGGTGATCATTACCTCGCTGACCGGCCAGCGCTGGGAGGGTATTTTCGGCAATGCGAACAGCAACATTATCCTCGATACAACCTACATCAGCGGAGGCGGCTCGGGCGGTACGCTCTTGACCAGCGACGACGCCCAGATTTTGATTCGCGGCTCGCGCTTTAACGATAACGGCGGCACGATCTATGTCAACGACAGCCGCTTCGAAATGCGCGATAGCGAGATCGCAGGCAACGATATGCCCTTCGGCGCGGCGCTCAACCTGAGCTACGAATACGGCAACTTCGTGACGATGATCGGCAATCGCATTAGCGGCAATCGGCTCGAAGAGACGGCAGCCAATGTGCGGATCGCCAACACCACACCTTTCGACACCCTGAACCTCGATATCCAAGGCAACTACATTGTGGGCGGCGGCGGCGGCAATCTGCTGATCACAACCGATGGGCCGATTCAAGGTCAACTGTTGTGCAACACCTTGCGCAACGATACGATCGGGTTAGAGTTGCGCACCGAAACCAAGCAGATCCCGGGCTTTAACCTGCTGGTGCGCAATAACTTCTTCGATGATCATACGCCCACGATCGTGCCCGAGTACCTGCGCTATGGCATCGGACGAGCGGCCGCCAGCGAAGTGGTGCTCGACATGCGCGAGAACTGGTGGGGCGACCCCTCTGGCCCTTACCACCCCACGGGCAACCCGGAAGGGCGCGGCGAGGCGGTCGGCACCAATATCGACTATTCGAATTGGCTGCGCAGCGCTCCTTCCTGCGCGCCAAGGCCCTAAGCAATTGGAATATCTTCAAACTGAAAGCTCAGCTGCCTATGATGCGGCTGAGCTTCATTATTTTGGCCTTTGGCAGAGGCGATAGTTCGCATACTATCGCGGGAGTATCCTTGAGAGCACAGAACGCAGAGAGCTTGTATGCGATTTCGCGTAGCGAAATCGCATACAACATCACCATTCAGCCCCTCGCCCGCAGTGCGGGAGAGGGGCCGGGGAGTGAGGGCAGATAACGCTGACCGTATGTCGATTTGTGGCTAATGTACAGCTCCCGCAATGGCGGGAGAAGGGCTGGGGATGAGGGCTTGTAAGCCATTTGGTAGCCGTAGGCGGACGCGCCATGGCACGTTTTGAGGGTAAATGCCTTTCCGCCAAAGTGATGCAAATACACACGCAGAGCAAGGAAGGCGAGAGGCAGATCTCGACGAAACGCTTCAAACACTACAAAATGGCCGCATACTACTTCGATTGGTAGAGTATACTAGCAGAGAGCACTTAAGCGCTATAGGCCTTGCTGATTCTATGTTTGATATAGAGTTGTGTTGATCCATGCCAGACCTACAAGATATTCACGATATCCATTACAACGCCATTTTGCACGACTATGACACCCGAGTAGAACGCTTGCAGCGTCGTCGGCACCCGATCGGACGCCTGATTCGGGCCAGCATTTGGGATTTCTTCTTGCTGCTACGCGACGCTTGGCTCTCGCTGCTCGGTTTTGCGCTCCTTACCGCGGTAAGCACCTGCTATCTGGTCTTCTTCTACAACGATCACGCGCGTGCCGAGGTAGAAGCCTTTCATGTCGATACAGCGCTCTACGAGACCATGCTGTTGATGTCGTTGGAGAGCGGCCTGCCCTTGCCGATCAATGACCCGCTGGGCGAGGCGCTCTTTTTTATTGTGCCCGTGTTGGGACTGGCTTTGGTCTTCCAAAGCGTTTTAAATTTTAGTCGCTTGGTGCTCGATAAAAGCAGTCGCATCGAATATTGGCAGGTTTCGCTGGCGCACACCTACAAAAACCATATCATCGTCTGCGGGCTGGGCAATGTCAGCTATCGCGTCATTTTGCAACTACTCGAGGCCAAGCGCGATGTGGTTGTGATCGAGAAGGACTGGGATAGCGAGTACGTCGATTCGGTCTTGAGTCTGAAAGTGCCCGTGATACTGGGCGATGCGCGCAACGCTCAGACCCTGCAACAAGCACGCATTCAGCACGCCCACAGCCTGATCGCGGCCACCCACGAAGACCTGATCAATATCGAGATCGGTTTGGCGGCGCGGCGACGTCAAAGCAAACTGCCGATTGTGCTGCGCATCTTCAACGACGAGCTCGATACCAACCTCGAAAATCGCTTCGGTCACAACAGCGCCTTCAGCGCCTCGGCCTTGGCGGCCCCTACCTTCGCCACAGCTGCGATGGGCCGATCGATCGCCCACGTGCTGCCGCTGCCGCCCGGCTTCACTGTCGGCGATCCGTCTGTCACCTTTTTAGGCGTGATGCAACTCACCATCGCGCGCAACAGCCAGCTCATAGGCCCGCCCCAAGCCTGTGAAGATCGCTTCGGCGTTCGGATTCTGCGCCATATCAAAGCCAAAGATCTGCGCAAACACGGCGTTCGTCTGCGCCAGCCGCGCACAGCGCGCCAAATCAGCACCGAGCTAGCGCCCGGCGATATTGTGGTGCTCTTAGGGCCGATGGCGACGCTCGAACAGTTGCGCCAGTTAAACGAGCACGATCACAATCAGCAGCAAGCCCCGCTGCGCAGCTTCAGCCTCGAACCGCTGCCCGGCCACGATCGCGCCTACGACAGTGTGATCGTGTGTGGTCTGGGCAAAGTCGGCTATCGCGTGGTCAGCGAGCTGCTCTCGCTCGAACCGCGCCCTCGTGTAGTGGTGGTTTGCTCAAACGACGATACGCCCGGCCCATTCCTCGAGTCGCTGCAAGAGATGGGCGTTCCTGTGATCTTTGGCGACGCACGCCGCAGCCGCATTCTGCAAGAGGCTGGCATCGATCGGGCCTGTTCGGTGGTGGCCGTCACCAGCAACGACCTGATCAATCTGCAGATCGGTCTGGCCGCTCAACGTCTCCACAAAGATATCGATCTGGTCTTGCGGGTCTTCAGCGATACCTTGGCCGAACGCCTCAGCACGCTGTTCGGTGTTCACACTACCTTCAGTATCGCCGCTCTGGCAGCGCCTACCTTGGCAGCGGCAGGTGTGGTTCATGGTATCGACTACGCGATCGAGATCGGCGAGCAGGTCTTTTCGGCGGCCACCATCGCCCTGCACCCGGGCGATAAGTTTATCGGCCTATCGATCGCCGAGCTGCGCGAACAGCACAACCTGTTGGTGATCGCCGTGCGACGCGACAAGCAGCCGATTCAAAATCTAAGCCTCGACACGCGCCTGCAGCTCGGCGATGAGCTGGTCTTGCTGGCCGACATCGTGCGGCTCTCGAAGCTCGATCCTATCCGCCTGCGCGAGATCGAGCTACACGCTGCGGTCGCCAAGAGCGACTAGAAGCGCGCTCCAGCAGAAAAAGCTCTGGCGGCAAGGTTGTTAGCCTCCATTCAGTCCTTGGCGCGTCCGCCTACGGCTACCAAATGGCTTACAAGCCTTCATCCCCGACCCTTCTCCCGCAATGCGGGAGAAGGGAGCGCGCCCGTGCTAGACCCAACAACCCCTCAAGAACCTGAGCGATTCCTCATCCGCTTCTACTGCTCGATAGCGCATCCACCAATAGCAGATGTGCTATCGAGCTACAAACCAGGCTTACCGTTTGCGCTCTGAGGGCGGATAGGCGATCAGACCGACCTTAGAGCCTGCCTGAAAGCCAGCGCCTTCGTAAAAGGAGACGTTTTTGGAGTTGCCCGTCAGAAGCATCACTTTGTAGCAGTTCTGCTCCCAAGCGACCTGCAACACATGCTGCAACAGACGGGTTGCAATGCCCTGTCTGCGAAAGGCGCCATCGGTTACAACATTTTCGATCAGGCCATAAGGGCGAGCGCCGCGCGTGAGGTTTGGCACGATCGTTAGAACGCAGGTCGCCGCCAAACGGCCGTCGAGCTCGGCAAAATAACAACTGTGGTTGGGCAACGAAAGCATACTCTGCCACACACGCTGGACTTCGCCCAGATCGGGAAGCGCTTCATCATCGCTGTGCAACTGACGATAGAGCGCTAAAAGGCCATCGAGATCGTCGGGGCGAGCTGTACGAAAGTTCAGGCTCATAGTAGTACCGCTCCTCTTGCTAGCCACTCTATTCTGCGCTAGTATACTGGCATAGCAGTCCACATGATGTTGAAATAGGCTCGATCGTCGACACGCCTTGGGCGTGGCTATCGATTTCAAAGGCGAAACGCTAGCTAAACAGCTAGACTAGACGGTAGTATAGCGAAACTCTGAGGAAAGGCGAAGGCTCGATAAGCTCCTCCAGAGCCTAAAAAGCTGTTCTCGTCAAATCTAGAGTATTCAAAATCTATACAAAATTTTCGTGTGAACCCTCTAGACAAGACAGCAAAGGACGTAGTACACTAGATTATGGAACAAGAAACGAAGCAACAACAGCTCCGCATCTTAGTGATCGCGGCGCATCCCGATGATATCGAATTCGGCGCCGGTGGCAGTTTAGCCCGCTGGGCGGATGAGGGCGCAGCTATAACCCTCTGTCTTGTCACAGATGGTTCAGCTGGCAGCAACGATCCCAACGTCGACACTGTTGAGCTGGCAAAGACGCGCCAAGAAGAGCAGCGCGCAGCCGCCGCAGTGCTCGGTATCAGCGATGTTCGTTTTCTGGGCTATCGCGACGGCACACTGCAAGCAAGCATCGAGCTCCGCCGCGAACTGACCCGCTTGATCCGAGAGCTCAAGCCTCAGCGCGTGCTCTGCCAAGACCCAACAACCGTCTTCGTCGAAGACGGCTATATCAACCATCCCGATCATCGGGCCGCCGGTGAAGCAGCGATCTACGCCGTCTTCCCCAGCGCAGAAACCCGCCCGATCTTCCCAGAACTGCTTGCTGAAGGCTACGAGCCACACCACGTAGATGAACTCTACCTGATGATGAATATGGCTCCCAACCACTACGTCGACATCACTTCGAGCATCGATCGTAAGATCCAAGCGCTGCTCTGCCATCGCTCGCAAGTCGGGCCAGAGGTAGAAGAGGGCGTGCGCAAATGGGCAATCGAGGACGGCAAAGCCGCCGGTATGCCGATGGCCGAAGGTTTTCGAGTTATGACATTCCGCAGGAGCTAGACGCACGATCTGTTCGAGCTGGGAGGCGGGTTGGTTCCCCGCCTCCCACAAGGACAGGGTGGCGTCCGGTCACGAAAGGAGGGCAGATATCGTCGAGTTACCGTTACCTATCTTCCGCTTAAGGCCAGAAGCCTACACGCTTGTGTAAGCCGCTTCTCGCCTTGGGTAGTTGCCCTTGCCTGGGACGGAGGTAACACCCGTAGCACAAGACTGCTACATCTACGCTAGCCCTGCACTCGATAGTGCAAGATCCCAGGACGTTCCGTTGGTGATGCCTTCCAACGGCCCGCCCTTGAACATGAACCCATCGCTAGGAAGCGAAAGTCACTTCACCACTTCGCTCTCGCATGAGGTACATTATCCGCAAGGCGCATACAAAGGAGAGGACTCAGACCAGACAAGCAAGGATCATCTGCATAGCTTGCCGTCGCCAGCCTGCTGGTGGCTGTAAGACTATGAGCAACAGACCCCCAATCGATGGTACGTAGAGCCGAATAAATTCTTTGTACAAGCCACTTTCAGTGCAAAAAAACTAGAGGGTCGGAGTAACAGCCAACGATGCTATGTCTACTCCGGTAACGAGCCGTGCTCCCCTCCTAGGGCCTGAAAGTTAGTCCAGGATAATGTATGTTTACACTGTCTGAGACGCAGCAGCAAGCTCTGCGCGATAACGTATGGCTGCACTTTTACCAAATGGGTAGTATGGCATCAGGCCAACCGACGGTGCTGGTTCGTGGTGAAGGCGTGCGCGTTTGGGATCAAACAGGCCGTGAATATATCGATGGTCTCTCTGGTCTCTTCGCGGTCAACGCTGGCTACGGCCGCCGTGAAATCATCGATGCCATCGCAGCTCAGCTCGCAGACATCTCTTTTGTAAGCCCCTTCAGTTTCCCCAGCCTCCCTCTCATCGACCTTGCCGCAAAACTTGCCCAGCTTAGCCCGACCGGCCCCGATTCGCGCAGCTTCTTTGTAAGCGGTGGCAGCGAAGCGGTCGAGACGGCTCTGAAAATCGCCAAAGCCTACCAACTCAAACGCGGCTATCCGCAGCGCACCAAAACCATTTCGCGCCGTGTCGCCTATCACGGCACAACGATGGGAGCGCTCTCGGTCAACGGATTGACCAGCATTCGCAACGGCTTCGGGCCACTAGTGCCCGGCGCGCGCCATGTGCCGCTGCCCTACCGCTACCGTTGCGACTACTGCGCGCTATCCAAGGCCTGCGCCGGCACCTGCGCCGACGAGATCGAGCGACTGGTCGAATTTGAAGGCCCCGAAACGATCGCAGCGATCATTATGGAGCCGGTTCAGAACTCGGGCGGCGCGATCGTCTCACCACCGGGTTATCTGGAACGGGTGCGCCAGATCTGCGATCACTATGGCATTGTCTATATCTCCGACGAAGTGATCTGTGGTTTCGGACGCGTAGGCGGCTGGTTTGGTGCCAGCGAATATGGCGTGAAGCCCGATATCATCACCACCGCCAAGGCTATCACTTCGGGCTATGCCCCGCTGGGCGCTACGGTTGTCGCCAAGCATATCGCCGATGCCTTTATCGGCGAAGAAGACGACAAGTTTATGCATGGTGTCACCTTCGGTGGGCACCCTGCCAGCTGCGCGGCGGCTTTGGCAAACATCGACATCATCGAACGCGAACAGCTACACGAGCGCGCTCGTAGCTTGGGCGAATATATGATGAGCGAGCTACGCGCCGCCGTGGGCGAACACCCCAATGTGGGCGAAGTACGCGGCATGGGCATGTTTATGGCGGTCGAACTGGTCAAAGATCGCCATACCCGCGAGACGCTCGCGGAAGAAAAGTTGATGGTGTGGCTCAGCGATCAGCTCAAGCAGCGCGGTCTGATCTGCCGCGCCGACGATCGCCTCGAACCGGTTATTCAGTTAGCTCCGCCACTCAATATCACTCAAGAAGACGCCGATCGGGTGGTTGCCATTGTGGCTGATACGATCCATGCTCTGGGGCGCAAGCTCGGCACAGCGCCAAGCATATCGACCAGCAAATCATTCTCGACCCAATCGCTGCCTTCGATCGAGGCTGCACACTAATTCGTTTTCGCTACAGGCGTTGGTTTGCGTAAAGGCTAGGCCATCGCCCTAGTAAAGCTCGTTTTGTGTCGTGAGAGGGAGGTGCTCGAGCGCCAAACTCTCACGACATGTTGTTATGGCTCGTTAGCGGTCACGTTTCTATCTTCCATTCGACCTCTAGCGCGTCCGCCTACGGCTATCAACATCCCTCCCTCGCATCCAATCCTTCCAGCGTCTCGCTGCTTTTGCCATACCTCAAGCGATACAGCATCCCCCACTTTTATTCCTATGCATTACCCAAAAGTCGTGTCGGCAGCAACAGGCGATCGTTCGCATAGCATCGCGGGAGTATCCTTGAGAGCACAGAACTCAGAGAGCTTGTATGCGATTTCGCTACGCGAAATCGCATACAACATCAACATTCACCCCCTCGCCCGCAGTGCGGGAGAGGGGGCCGGGGGGTGAGGACAGATAACGCTGACCGTATGTCGATTTGTGGCTAATGTACAGCTTTTATTCAAGGCCACAAAGCAATCAAGTGATACCAAATCCGGTTGATTAGGTTCTCTTTGGCCTTCGGCAGAGTGGAACTTTACCATTTTTGTTGTGAGACATTTCGTGCGATAGCGCGAAATGTCTCACGACTCTTTTCCCGTCTTAGCGTTACAAGAACGCGACTCTGTAAGCGAATTTGATATGATCAGACCGATCTAGGAAGGCGTTGTTTGGCGCTGCAGGCTGTGTGCAGCGCATAGAGCGCAACGAAGGCAGCGCAATGCTGCCTCTTTTGGGGGAGGGTGACTTGGTAGCCGCAGGCGGACGCGGTTATGCCCTCTTCGAGGGTAGCGACCTCATCCGCCTGCAAGTCATCAAGATGTTGCGGAAACAAAAGGCTTTCGAGCGCATGTAAGCGAATGCTGGATTACAAACGACCGTCTTTTTTCGGCCGAGCGGTGTGTAAAGTACGGCTGGCCTGTTCTTTCAGCTCTTCAAGATCGAGCTCGCTCGAAGGGCGAATATCGGCCCGCAAGATATCGTGCATTTGCTTGAGGGCGTAGCGATTCTCTTCGAGCGTGTTTGAGGCTACACAATCGGAAGGGACGACTAGCTCGAAGTCGCGCATGTAGGCGTCGTTGGCGCTGAATAGAACGCAGATATTGCCAGCCATGCCGGTGATGATCAGGGTCGAGCAGCGCAAATAGTGGAGCAAGGTGTCGAGTGTGGTCGAAAAGAAGGCCGAATGCTTCGGTTTGATCACAATATAGTCGTCGTGGTCGGGCTGGAGGCGCTCGACGATCTCTTTGCCCTTGGCTCCTTCGCGGGTGCAGTGCGCCACAAGGCTGCGAAAATCGGAACGCCAACGACCAAAATTATCGTTCACATACACGATCGGGATATGGGCGGCTTGAGCGCGCTGCTTTAACTTGGCGATCGCCTCGGACATAGGCTTGGCGTGCTCGAGCAGCGCTTCGGCTTCGGGGAAGTCGAAATCGTTGATCACATCGATGATCAAGAGAGCGACATCGGCTGTATCCGGCGCGCTGCCATGCAGGTCTTCATTTCGTGCTGGCATGCTCCACTCCTTCGTATCTAGCACAGTGTCCTTTAGGAGCATACCACGTTTTAGGGCAATGCGCCTGATAAAATCTCAATCTCTTTCGATTCGCATGCTCGCTCCCACATAGGCTTTTGATCGAGATCAAAGGCAAATAAGGCTCAACTTGGCCTTTGAATCAGATAAACGCAGTGATCGGAAGATCATAAAGATGATTAGGGTAACGGCAATCGCGGCATATAAACTGCGTGCTGCACGCGGTCCAAGCATCGCAACCCGATTGATCAGCAGAGCCGCTTGCGCGATAAAGGCGAACGCATTGGCGCGATCGCCCGCCTTCAAGCTGGCTAAACCCTGATTAAACACCTGCTCAGACTTGATATTAACCATACTTCAAACCTTTTATGTGTTTTCCTCATAACACCCCTAGAAGATTGTAATATAGCCCTATTCCACAATAAAAGCGCTAAAAAATCGCAAAGGCATCTAGACAAACGATTTGGCTTTTCTAGCCTTCAACAGAGCGAAATTTCAATTTTCCGATAGAGATATCTTTGGTTATTAGGCCACCTTTCCGGTTTTTTATTCACGCCAAACTTTTTATAAACAAGCAGTCTGCCATACAGGTCAGCCCGAAATGCTAGACGAGCATTGAAACTATCGCCCTCTAAAATATCTTTTCCCAGAGCGAAAAATCGATATAACGGTAGTTGTAAGGTTTGCGCCGTCGTGCGGCCAAGATGAGCAAGTGTGTTAGGCAACAAATTCTAGGAGAGAAAAAAGGAAGCAGCATTTTTACAACTATATGGAATAGTATTCACCACTAGATAGTTAAAATGAACTCAACTATATGAGATATTCCCCACAAACTTAACAATATAAAGAGAAATTCATATCTCGCCGTGTAGACTAACCGCCCATACTCAGATAGCTCGGCCTTACTCCGTCAGTTATAAAAGATCTTCTTTTTAGTCCATAAACGCTAACGCATAAATCGCACAATAGAGGCTATACTGGATCTGTATTAATAGGTTTATTTGGCTTTGTAACAAAGGATACCGGCTCCATAGCAAGCTGCATACTAGGCTACCAACGCCTGCTTCACAGGCCATCAAACAAGCATATAAGATATATCTTAAACAGCACTCGAATATGCTTGTATTTGTGTTTGGTATATACATAATCAGAGTCAAACTCAATAAATTTATTTAAATTAGGTTAAATTCGTTCATTTTTAGTTAATCGCGTTTTTGTGTTATATTTTCGTAACAAGTAGTAGCTATAGTTGTGTTGCGAATAAACCAACGTGTAGTTCAATGTAATCTTCCTGTTCTTAAAGTTTTTTTAAGATTTTAGACGGTTGCATTACAGCTTTCATACTGATAAGGCCGAGGTCATGAGACATCGATCGCGTTCAAGCATGCGTCCAAAACTTTTTGCTGTACACCTCTTTGTAGGTAGTCTACTGCTCTTCGTTTGCAGTCTTTTTCTTCCAATAGCACCCGTATATGCTGCGCCGATTCTCGGTTTAACCCTTGAATTGGCCTCAGGTACTCCCAATCCGATCCCTGCAGGGCAGTCGTTTACGATGCGCCTCACCTACGAGTGTAGTTCGTCGATGGCAGGCGATCAGTGCGAGAATATGGTTGTTACAAGCACCTTGCCGCCCGAACTTGAGGGCGTGGCGGTTGTTGGTAACAGCGATATCGAGCTCGCTGAGTACGATCCAGCAACCCGCACTGCCACCTGGCGCTTCAACTCGGTTTTGCCCTTGGGAACAACGGGTCAGCTTGAGTTCGAAGTACGCTTCGTGCCGGGCATTACTCCCGACGGCACAGAGGCCGAGATCGTCGCCGAGATCGTGGCAGATGGGGCAGTGCCCTATACCACAGATCCGATCAAGACGGTTTCTGATGCTGAAGATAAGAGCACAGTTTCGAAAATTGTGGCTTATGGTGGGGCTAGTGGCGATCTCACAACCTACCGTATCAATGTGTGTCCCGGTAGCATCGGAGCGCTCGATCTGACCAATGTCACGGTGGTTGATACGCTGCCTGAAGGGGCAGTGTACGTATCGTCGAATCCTCCCGCCAGCTCAGTAGAGACTGTTGCGGGCGTCCAGACGGTAACTTGGACGGGCGTGAACGTTGAAGTTCCCGACTGCGAACGCTTCGAAGTGACGGTGAGCTTCCCCGACAGCGACCCAAGCAATGCGATCGGGGCGGTCAAGACCAATGAGGTCTCTGTGACCGGCACACCCTTTGGTCAAGGTGAAGTCACCAAGGTCAGCAGTGTCAACCATACTTTGGCGGCACCAGGTCCTGACTTCAGCTTGAGTAAGAGCGCCGACGGCGATACGATCGTGGGAGGGACGGTTGAGACCTATTTGCGAGTACGCAACATGGGTAATGTCCAGCTCAACAACGTGGTGGTGACCGATCCCATTCCGAACGAGTACAATGTCACCAAGATCAATACTGGCTTGGCGCTCGCTGTTTCCTACCAGAAAAATGGCGTGGATAGCTGGATCAGCGGCGTTCCGCTGGGCAGCAATGTGTTGGTAAGCAGCTTCCCGGGCTTTGTGGCGGGCGACTATGTGTCGAACCTGCGTTTCGAGATGGGTTCGATTCCTGTCGGCTTCGATAACAGCGATATCCAAATCACCAGCACGGTGATCAACCCAGCCCACGAAGCAAGCAACAGCTACAGCTTGCCCCACAATGTCACCAATACGGCGACTATGACGGGCGATTCGATTCTCGGCCCGCTTACAACCTCGATTGCAAGCGCTACAACCGAAGTCGATATCCCCAAAGCTCGACCGATTCCGCAAAAGACGATTGTGAACGGCAACCCGGCCCTGCCCGAACAGATCGTTACCTATCGGCTGACCTTGGCGAACGGCAACTTTAAGCCGCTCGACGAGCCGGTCTTTGGTGACCTGTTGCCAGCCGAGCTTGAGTATGTTGACGGTTCTTGGACACTTATCAACAACATTGTTGGTTGTGCTGTTCAGCCAAGCTTTAGCACTACAAGCGATTTCCAAGGCTCGGGCCGCACCTTCTTGAGCTGGAGTTGGGCCGGCAGCACCTGTTCGATTCCTTCGGGCGAACAAGTTACGATCGAGCTGAAAGCCAAGGTCAAGGCCGGAACCTATCCGGGCACCCTGCAAAACCGCTCGGTGTTGCTCGACTATTCCACCCCGGTCAACGAAGTACGTATCTCGAACTGTGTGAATGCGCCAGTCAGCGAGCGCACGATCTTGACCAACGGTGGTTACAACAACAGCAAGCTCTGTTTCTCGGCGCCGAGCAACCTCCTCATCCGGGCGGCGGCCTCGATCAGCTCAGCTAAACTGGTTAAGGGCCAGCTCGATACCCGCTTCGCGCGCGACCCCGAGATCGGTCAAACCGTTCAGAGCGGTCTGATCACCTATCAGATGGTGCTGACCAACACTGGCAACGTCGACTTCCGCGATCTGCAGATCGTCGATATTCTGCCCTATAACGATCCTGCACCCGGCAACGTTGGTGTGCGCGACCAAGCCGTCTTGGGCACCGCTTGGACTCCCCAGTTGGCTGGCCCCGTAACGATCACGCCCGCTATTCCGGGCCTGACGATTCGCTATAGCACCGAAATCAACCCCTGTCGACCGGCTTTGGCGAGCAACAACCCGGGCTGTACACCCATGACGAACGGTGTAGAGCCGGGACCGGGTGTGTGGAGCTTGAACCTGCCACAAGACCCCACTACGGTTCGCTCGGTCTTGTTCGACTTCGGCAACTATCAGCTGAAGGCCAATGAGGCGGTTCAGTTCACCTTCCCGATGTTTGCGCCCGACAACGCTCCGGTCGCAGGAGCCGGACCCGACGGGCAGCTCGGCACGGTTGACGATAGCAATATCGCTTGGAACACCTTCGCCTACAGTGCGACCCGTGCAGATGATGGCACGCAACTTGTCGCCCAGCCGCCACGCGTCGGTATCGAAGTGGTACCTCCGCCCGCCACACTGGCATCGTACGGTAACTATGTCTGGAATGATGTCAACCAGAATGGTATTCAGGACGAGCCGCCCTATCGCGGTCTGAACGGTATCACGGTCAATCTGTACAAAGATGCCGACGGTGATCCCTTGACCACCGATGACCAAGTCTTAGTGGGTACGCAGATCACCCGCAACGACTCGAACGGCAATCCGGGCTACTACTTGTTCACCGCTTTGGAGCCGGGTTACTACTTTGCGAACTTTGTGCCGCCTGCGGACTTCACAGTTACCAGCCCGCATATGGGCGGCGACGATGCGCTCGATAGCGATATCGACCCGGTTAGCTTCTCAACGCCCATCACCCAGCTGACGGCCGACGAGCAAGATCTCACTTGGGACGCTGGCTTCCATGCGCCCGAGATCGAGATCGGTAACCGCGTCTGGTTCGATACCAACAACGACTCGCTCGATAACGACGGCCCAGGCGGTGCCCTCGGCTCGAGCATCGGTATCGCGAACGTAACCCTAGAGCTCTTCTTAGATGTCAACGGCGATGGTAAGATCACGGGCAACGAGATCTATCCGCTCGCAACCGTAACGACCGACGGTAACGGCTTCTATCGCTTCGATCGCCAAACGCATCAAGGCGGCGTAGCCCTGCCCGAGCCGGTCGGGCTCTATCCGGGCCAATACTTCATCGGCATCCCGGCCTCGAACTTCGCGCCCGGCGGTCCCTTGGCAGGCTACCACAGCAGCGGCACGACCATCACCAATGCAGGCGTGATCGTCGAAGCTGAGGCGGCAGCCAGCAACGACGACATCGACCGCGACGACAACGGAATGATGGTTCGCACCAGCGGGGCCTTCTACCAAGGTGGCGTGCTCTCTAAACCCGTCTTTGTGGGCTACACCGAGCCAGAAGGCGAAGGAGACCCCCGTGGCACAACGCTGACAGGCGACCCAATCGCCGATAGCGCGAGCAACCTGACGATCGACTTCGGCTTCTACACCACCTCGATCGGTAACTTGGTCTGGGCGGATAACGGCGCTGGCGGTGGAACTATCGCCAACGGTATCCGTGATGGTAGCGAGCCGGGCGTAGCGGGCGTCGCAGTACGGCTCTATAGCAGCAATGGCACCCAGATCTTAACTGGGCCCGACGGCATTTTGGGCACCGCCGACGATGGACCAGGCGCGGTAATCACCGATGCCAACGGCAACTACCAGTTCAGCGGCTTGCCACAGGGCCAGTATATCGTTCGCATCACCACCCCGACGGGCTATGTCAGCACACGCGACATTAACACCACCTCGTCGCCGAACAATAACGTCGACAACGACGATAACGGTATCGGAACCGGCTCGGGTACGGTGTCGAGCGGCACAATTACCCTGAATCCGGGCGATGCTGGCACACTCAATAACAATGTGGTGTTACCTGCGAGCGGTTCGACCAATAACCCGACCATCGACTTCGGTATCGTGCGCAACTACTCGTTGGGCAACCGCGTATGGCGCGACGATAACAACAATGGCGTTATCGACAACGGCGAAGTGGGTATCAGCGGCGTCACCGTCCGTTTGTACAAAGCCGACGGTGTGACTCGTGCTACCAATATCGCTGGCGCCCAAGTAGCTGATGTAACCACCAACGCCCAAGGCTACTATCGCTTCGATAACCTGCCCGCTGGCGAGTATATCGTCGAGATTCTAAGCTCGAACCTGACTGGTTCTGGTGCGCTGACCGGCATGCGCAGCAGCACAGGTGAAAACAACGCCTACGAGCCTGCGCCCGACCCCAATACCGACATCGACAACGACGATAACGGTAACTTGTTTGGTAGCGCTGTGCGCAGCGATGTCGTTAGCCTAGGCGAGGGCAACGGCTTCAGCGAGCCGACCAACGAAGCTAGCGCTGACAAACCGAACGGTGATGGAGCACCCAACAACCAATCGAACCTAACGGTCGACTTCGGTTTCTACCCGGTCTTCAGCTTGGGCAACCAAGTCTGGGATGACCGCAACAACAACGGTCAGCTCGATGCTGGCGAGCTAGGTGTCGCCAATATCACCGTGCGGCTCTACCTCGACAGCAATAACGATGGTACACCCGATGGCGCCGCGATCGCCACAACAATAACCGATGCAAACGGCTACTATCTGTTTACAGAGCTGTTAGCAGGCACCTATATCGTCGAGATCGACGATCTGCCCACTGGTTACCAAAGCAGCAAGGGAACCGCTTCGTCTGGCAGCTATCCCTATGAGCCAGCTCCCGATCCCGACAACAATGTCAACAACGACGATAACGGCACCACAGTTGGCAGCGTTATTCGCAGCGCTCCGGTCACGCTCAGCTTCGCTGCAGAGCCAACCAACGATGGCACTATGCCCGCTGGCTACAACGACTACGCAAACAATAACAACTCCAACTACAGCGTAGACTTCGGTATCTATCAACCGCTATCGCTGGGTAACCTTGTCTGGGCAGACCTCAACAACAACGGTCGCGTCGATCCAGGTGAAGCCGGAATCCCTGGCGTAACGGTACGGCTCTACGTCGATAATAACCAAGACGGTATTCCAGATGACATCAACGGCGGTGGCGTAACTGTAGCGGATGCTATTCGCACAACAACCACCAATGCCGATGGTCACTACCTCTTCACCGATCTGGGCGAAGGCAA
This sequence comes from uncultured Chloroflexales bacterium, assembly GCA_937902315.1. Classification (GTDB taxonomy): domain Bacteria; phylum Chloroflexota; class Chloroflexia; order Chloroflexales; family Chloroflexaceae; genus CALGUG01. The sequence continues at coordinate 5,718 of CALGUG010000010.1, read as the reverse complement.
CTATATTGTCGAAGTGGTAACGCCCAATGGTATGACAACCAGTACCGGCTTAACCCTACCGCAACCATATGAGAGCGCTCCAGATCCCGACGATGATATCGACAATGATGACAATGGTAGCCGCGCCGGTTCAGTAACCCGTAGTGGCACGGTAACCCTGAGCTTGGGCGATGAGCCGACCGGCGAGCCTTCAATGCCCGGCTTGACCGATAATGCGCAAGATGAGAACTCGAACCTCACGGTTGACTTCGGCTTCTATCCCGCGCTCTCGCTGGGCAATCAGGTCTGGCTGGATGCAGACAACAGCGGCACTATCAATAACAGCGAGACTGGTATCGCTGGCGTAACCGTGCGCCTGTATCGCGACGACAACGGCGATGGTATCCCCGACGATCTGAACGGCGATAACACGTCGAACAGCGCCGATGCGATCGCAACAACCACAACCAATAGCGGCGGCTACTATCTCTTCACGAACCTGAGCGCAGGCAAGTACATCGTCGAGATCGTGCCTCCGGCTGGCTATCTCTCCAGCACGGGTGCGATGGCAACAAGCGGACCATACGAGCCCGCTCCTAACGCCGATAGCAATAACAGCGACAACGACGACAACGGCACCACGTTCGGCAGCGTCATCCGTAGCGCAACGGTCGAACTGACGGTCGACGGCGAACCGACGGGCGAGCCTCCAACCCCGGATATCGGTGATGACACCGCCGATAACCGCAGCAACCTGACGGTCGACTTCGGCCTCTTCCAGCCAGTCAACTTGGGCGATCTGGTGTTCATCGACGTTGCCAATAACGGCGTCTATGACAACGGTGTCGATAGCCCCTTGGCTGGCGCGACCGTTGAGCTCTTCGCAGCTGACGGTGTAACTCCGGTGGTCGACGTTACCGGAGCGACAGTTAGCCCGCAGACGACCGGATCGGACGGCTTGTACAACTTCACAAACCTCTATCCGGGCCAGTATGTGGTGAAGGTGACCGCGCCCAACGGCTATCGCTCGAGCAGCGATATCGCCAGCACGGCTACGCCCGACAACAACGTCAACAACGACGATAACGGTATCGGCGTCGGCAATGTCGTCAGCAGCAATCCGATCACGCTCAGCTCGAACGGCGAGCCGACCAACGACGGAGACGACAACAACGGCAACCTGACGCTCGACTTCGGCTTCTATCAGCCGCTGCGGCTCGGCGACCTCATCTTTGAGGATCTCGACAACAACGGACGCTTCGACGGAGACGACACGCCGCTCGCGGGCGCTACGGTTGAGCTGCTCTTCGAAGATGGCACGCCTGCCACCCATCCCGATGGCACACCGGTCGCCCCGCAAACCACGGGCCCCGACGGTCGCTACCTGTTTGAGGATCTGGCCCCCGGCCGCTACATCGTCCAAGTGAGCGCGCCCAACGGCTACTTCTCGAGCAGCGATATCGCCAGCACGGCCACACCCGATAACGACACCGATAACGACGACAACGGTATCGGTAGCGGCAATGTCGTTCGCAGCAATCCCATCGAGTTGATCTCGAACAGCGAGCCGACCAACGATGGCGATGATAACAACGGCAACCTGACGCTCGACTTCGGCTTCTATCAGACGGTTCGTTTGGGCAACTTCGTCTTCGAAGATGTCGCAAACAACGGCGTCTACGATGCCGGAAGCGACCGCCCGCTGGCTGGCTTCACCGTCGAGCTCTATCTGAGCGACGGCGTCACCCCAGCGACCCATCCCGATGGCACGCCTGTCGCCCCGCAAACTACGGGCCCCGACGGTCTCTACCTATTCGATAACCTGATGCCGGGTGAGTATATCGTGCGTGTCACGCCGCCCGCTGGCTCCGACTTCGTTTCGAGCAGCGATATCGTCTCGAGCTTCGACCCGAACAACGATATCGACAACGACGATAACGGTCTGCTGCAGAACGGCTACGTCGAGAGCAACGTTATCAAGCTGGTTGCCAAGAACGAACCCGACACAGCCGCCGATGGCGACGACACCATGGGCAACATGACAGTCGACTTCGGCTTCTTCCACCCGCTGCGTCTGGGCAACCTGATCTTCGAAGACATGGCTAACAACGGCGTCTTCGATGCCGGCATCGATACACCGCTGGCTGGCGCGCTGGTCGAGCTCTTTATGGGCGATGGCAGCACTCCTGCCCTCGATATCAACGGCAACCCGGTTGCGAGCCAAACCACCACAGCCAACGGTGAGTATCTCTTCACCGATCTGCCTCCGGGCCAGTATGTGGTGCGCGTCACCGCTCCGAGCGGCTATGTATCGAGCAGCGATATCGCGACGAGTGCAACGCCCAACAACAACGTCGACAACGACGATAACGGTATCGGAAACGGCAACCAAGTCTATAGCCAGCCGATCACGCTCAGCTCGGGCGACGAACCCGGCAACAGCGACGACGGCGACGACACCAACGGTAACCTGACGCTCGACTTCGGCTTCTACATTCCGGCCCAACTCGGCGATATCGTCTGGTTGGATAGCAACCGCGACGGTATCCAAGATCAGGGTGAGCAGGGTGTGCCGGGCGTTACGGTCAAGCTCTACACACCTGGCCCCGACGGTCTGGTAGGCACTGCCGACGACGTACTTGTCGACACGCAAACCACCGGAATCGACGGTAGCTATCTGTTCGATAACCTGCCCGCTGGCCAGTACTATGTCGAGTTCGAGCTGCCCATCGGCTACGAGCGCAGCCCGCAAAACAGTGCAAACAGCACTAGCAGCAACGATAGCGACGCCGATGTCACAACCGGACGCACCGCTATCATCGAGCTAAGCTCGGGCGAAAGCGATCTCACCTGGGACGCTGGTATCTACTACACAGCCAGCTTGGGCGATCGTGTCTGGCTCGACGCTAACGGCAACGGTATTCAGGATAACGGTGAGGTAGGTGTACCCAATGTCACCGTCACCCTCTATACCTCGAACGGCACGCTGGTGGAGAGCGTGGTGACCGATCTGAACGGCAACTACAGCTTCAAGCATCTGCCTCCCGGCGACTATTATGTCGAGTTCGATATCCCGAACGGCTATAAAGTCACGACCCAAGATGTGGGTAGCGACGATCAAGCCGATAGCGATGTCGATCCGAACACCGGCCGCACGATCGTCACCAACATCGCGCTGAACGAGCACGATCCGAGCTGGGACCTAGGTCTCTACCTGCCGGTCAGCCTTGGCAACTTGGTCTGGTACGATGTCAACAACAATGGCGTCGTCGATAGCGGCGAAAGCGGCATCGATAACGTGGTTGTGAACCTCTACCACGACCGCAACCAAAACAACGTGATCGATCCGGGCGAACTGGTTGGCAGCACAACCACAAGCGCTGTCGGTCTCTACCTGTTCGACAATCTCGTGCCGGGCCAATACATCGTCCAGCTTGACCCATCGAACTTCGCCAGCGGTGGGCCGCTCGAGGGCTACATCAGCAGCACCGGCAGCGTTGGCACCCATATCAACGCGACCGGCCCCTACGAGCCTGCGCCCAACGCTAACAACGATGTCGACAACGACGACAACGGCAGCAGCACAAACAACCAAGGCATCTTGGCGCCTGGTATCACGCTCAGCTCGAACGACGAGCCGACCAACGATGGCGATAACGATCCGAACAGCAACCTGACGATCGACTTTGGCGTGTTTATGCCAGCCAGCTTGGGCAGCCAGGTCTGGTATGACCTCAACAAAGACGGTATCCGAGATGCTGGTGAAGCAGGCGTCCCGAATGTAACCGTGACGCTCTACAACGCGGCTGGTGTTCCCGTGGCGACCACCACCACCAACAACAACGGCTTCTACCAGTTCATCAACTTGCCGGCTGGCACCTACAGCGTAGGCTTTAGCAACCTGCCCGCAGGCTACGAGTTCACCTTGCAGCACCAAGGCAGCGATACCAGCATCGACAGCGACGCCAATCGCAAGACCGGCTTGACCCAACAGGTCACCTTGATGCCGGGCGAATACAACCCGACGCTCTACGCTGGTATCCATACGCTGACGCCGACTGCTGTGAAGCTGCTGCGCTTCGAGGCCAGCGCCAGCACAACGGGCATCAACCTCGATTGGGTCACCGCTGCAGAGCAGAACAGCTACGGCTTCCTGATCTATCGCAGCGAGAACGGCCAGCGCGCCGATGCTGTTCAGGTCACTCCGAACCTGATCGCAAGCAAAGGCTCGAGCAGCACGGGCGCCAGCTACACCTGGACCGATACCACGGCCCAAGCTGGCAAGAGCTACAGCTACTGGTTGGTCGAGCTTGATCTCAACCAAAACAGCAACTGGTACGGCCCGGTCAAGACCCAGATCCAGACCAGTGCTAGCTTCACGGTCTACCTGCCCTTGGTTAGCAAATAAGGGGGCCGTTAGTCTGAATGCCAAAAAATAGAACTGGGTAAGAAGATTTCATATTAGGCTTAGAAACGAGTAGTAACAAGGACTAAAGGGGTCGCACTTTCATAAGTGCGACCCCTTTAGGCATATTAGCGTATTACATTGGGTAAGAAGACGTGATAACTAGCAGCACTGTTCGGCTGAAGTGTAACTGGTCCATAGCGAGTAATGCTACCATCGATATCATAGACTTCCAACCAATAGCTGTAACGCGATTGTTCCGAAGCCGTACTATTCAGCCAACTATAGTCCGCACCAGAGAGGCGTCCACCCTTGGCCAAAATCATCTGGTTGGTGAGCCGCGTCATATTCTGACCATTCCTATCGCTACGCAGAATATGGAAGCCCCAAGTGTCGATCTCGGTACTGGTCGACCACTGCAACAACATACCATCACTAGTTTTCTGAACTGAAAAGAAGCTCAATTGGATCGGCGTAGGCTTTGGAGCGTGAATACCCGCATCGAGGGTAGGATTATGTTCTCCGGGAGCCAAAGTTATTGGCTGGGTTCGGCCGGTAGTAGGATCAGCATCGCTATCAAGCCCGTCATCGCTGCCCTGATTAGACTTAGTAAACTGATTGAGCTCCGGCGGTAGATTGCTAAAGCCCACGCTATAGGTGCCCGGTTTCAAGCCATCGAAGAGATACTTGCCCGTGCTATCTGTAGTGGTCGTCGCGACTACATTGCCCCACTCATCGTAGAGCGTAACAGTTACACCCGGCACACCTGGTTCATTCGGATCTTGAATGCCATCTTCGTTTACATCATGCCACACATAATCACCAAGCGAAGCTGGGAGAAAGAAGCCGAAGTCTACCGTCATATTGGAACGGTCATCAGGATTGCCTTGGCCGGTCGGGCTTAGATCACTTTCACCTGTTGGCTCGCTCGCATTCGGTCCAAGTGTAACCACTCCACTCCTTATACCATTGGCAGCTGGATCAGGATTGTCGATACCATTATCGTTGCTATCGACATCACTATTAGGGTTCGCTTCAGTTGGTGTGCTGCTCAAATAGCCAACTAAAGGTCCATTCCCACTAAAGTTACTGGGGTTGATCTCAACCACATAATTGCCAGCAGGCAGATTGTCGAAGCGGTAGTAACCTCCATCTGCTGTAACGGTTGTCGCCAAGGGCGTGCTACTATCGGGCACCCCATCACCATCGCTATCCAAGTAGAGATCAACCACTACTCCATCGACGCCAAGCTCATCGGCATCGATCAAGCCGTTATTGTTGAGGTCAAACCATACCCGGTTGCCTAGCGAATAGGTCGGCCAGAAGCCGAAGTC
>CALGUG010000009.1 GCA_937902315.1 uncultured Chloroflexales bacterium | reverse complement strand
AGAACCCCTGTTCATATTGCACAGCTCCCCAAGCACCGTGCAAGAACCCCTGTTCATATTGCACAGCTCCCCAAGCACCGTGCAAGAACCCCTGTTCGTATTGCACAACTCTCCAAGCGCCGTGCAAACAATTAAAGAGCCCTGTGCAAACTCAAACGTGTACAAAGCTCTAGCAGCAAGCGCCCAAGCAGAGCGATAATCCAGTTGCCGCCCGCGCGTCTCGGCTCAACGCGCGGGCTTGTCCGTCACTTGCAGGCACGCCGCGCAACCAAGCCTTGAAAGCAGCAGGCCAAGCACAGATCTCAAGGCGCTATTTAGACCTGCAGCAGCTCCATACAACTGATCTCTAGATCGGGTTGGAAGATCTGAAGGATTGTGCGCAGATACTCAAGCCCAGCTTGATAACGCTCTCGCTCGATGCCGGGCACACCATCGATCAAGTAGAGCGCATCGCTGGTCTGTTCGCGAATGCGGGTGCGCTCGTCTTGGCCATAGATAATCGAGAGGATGGGCCCTGCCTGATCGCGCATAGCGATATCGCCCTTTTTCAGGCTGATATCACGCCCGCCCGCGCCCACATAGCTCTCGCCGCCCTCGGCAGCGAAGATCTCAAAGGGCAGCGCTGAGTAGGCAAGGTCGTGAGCAGCGATCAATAACGAGCTTCGCAGCTCGCTGAGAAAGAGCGCCTGGATGAGCGGCAGCCCGTCGGGCAAGTCTTTGCCTGCCAGCACACTTTCGATCTGATGCAAGACGTGGTAGCTCTTCTTGAACTTCTTGTAGTAGCGCACATAGGCCGCGATCACCGGATCTTCTGTGCTTAAGCGCTTGCGATCGAAGCCAGCAAAGCGCTCGCGCAGTTGAGCCAGTTCATTAGCAGCGAAGCGGGCGAATCCCTCTCTCCCCGCCAAGCTCGGCTGGAAGTTACGCACCACCAACACACCGAAGTAGGTTCCCTCATAACGCTCTTTCAAGCTAGAGTCGAGACCGATCATCGCTAATGACCTCTCTGAATCAGCAAATCTTGGCTAGAACAAGCATAACACAACCCAAAACGATTCTCTAGCCTCATCAATATCAGTAGATCGCTCTTCAAACCGGCTATCTTAAACGCACTGAGAGCTAGTCGCATACGCTTGCGCTTCTCAACAAGCAGTATGCGCTAGCTCCCAGATCAGTTCCAAGCTTCAACCAGCAGCACTCAGCCTAAAGCTAGCGAAGTGCTGAGCGCAATTGAGCTAGAGACGATCGGCCCCTTCAAGCTCCGCGATCTTAACAGCTTGACCGCTCGCAGCCGAACGGTTAGCCGCCTCGATCAAGGCCGTCAGCTTGCGGCCCAAATCGATATTCTCGGGCGCTTTTGTGCTCTGCTGAATGTGTGCGACCCATTGGCTAAAAGCTTTGGGCGCTGGCGGAACAGTGATCTCTTGTACCAGCCAACCACCCTTGCATTCCTCGACCAAAGCGCTGCGCAAACGCAGCTTGCCATAGAGCGCGGTCACCTCGTTTTGAGGTGGCTCTGCGCCCGGAGCCGCTCGCATGGCCGCCGCCCGCTCGCTAATGCCCGGCTCGCTATAAATCAGACTACCTTGGGTTCCATGCACTTCGATGGTGAAGGGCGCAGAGTGCGTCACAAAGCCCGTCTCGACGACCGCAAGTGCGCCCTTGGGATAGTTCATCATCACAACGGCGTTATCTTCGACTTGTCGCCCCGTCACATAGCCAAAGGTTGCGCTGACTCGCTCGGGCAGGCCCATAAAGTGGGCGGTCAGATAGACCGGGTGGCAAAGATCGGTCAGCGCGCCGCCTTGAGCTAGCTCTGGATCGTAGAAATGCTCGGGCAGTCTGCCGCGCGGGAAACCTTCGGCTGGCAGAGCGAATTGATGCCCATCGTGAATACGTAGCTTGGTGATATCGCCCAATACCCCTTGCTCGATCACCTGCTTAACAGCCTTGGTGACAGCGATATCTGAGCGCCACATCGAGACCATAAAGGTAACGCCGGCCTGCTCGACCGCATCGAGGATCTCATTGACCTCACGCAGCGTCGCGGCGATCACCTTTTCGGTGAAGATATGCTTGCCAGCACGGGCAGCTGCTAACATAACATCACGGTGCATGCTGGTTGGGGTTGTCACAATCACCCCATCGATATCGGGCTGAGCCAATAGCTCATCGAGCGATTCATAAAAACGAACGCCGCGTCGTTCAGCCTCGGCGCGGCCTCGTTCGGGCTGCTCATCCCAGATCGCAACCAGCTCCACCTCCGGGTGTTCCTCTGCTTCCCTAGCGTAATCCTTACCGTGCACATGCCAGAAACTTAAAACAGCCACTCGTAGCATTGGTTGTTGTCTCCATTGTAGGCACTTATCACTCTGCCACCAGCACATAGAACGATCTGCGCGCCCGGCCTCCATGGCCAACTGGCTCGTTATGATTCACTTCCACATACTTTTGGCAGAAAACATACTACGCTGTTTGCCCAACAATAGCAAATCGGCTCGGAACCGCCTAATAATAGTCACAACCGCGTTCCAACTAAGCCCGTTATCAAATCTGACAAGCTCTGTACAATAAGAGCTTGGCCTAGATATGCTTACCATTACAGCAAGCTATCGTCCTTTAGAGCCTCGCTAAGGTTCATGTGGTTAAGCTGCCGCCAACCAAGGTGATAGGCCAAAGCCACAGAGCCGAGGATCGCCAGCATAAACAGTCCGAGCGGCAAAATCGGCAACTGGCTTAGGAACTCGCGCGGGTCGAGGTAGGTCACATTGAGCGCGAAGAGCACAAAGAGGGCTGTGAGCGGCAAGGTAATCAACAAGGGGCGGCCCGCGATCACAAGCGCCTCGATCGCAAGAATCTTGCGGATGCTCGCTGGCGTCATGCCGAGCGAAAGATAGCGCGCGAACTCGCGCCTGCGCTGATAGATGAGAGCGAGTGCGTTTGTGAAAACGTTGGAGATGCCGATCAAGGCGAATAGAGCGCACAAGGCCCCAACAATTGTGATATAGCCTTGGAAGATCGTGCGATTGTTTCGCTCAGCTTGCGGGCGGTTCTCTAGCTCGATCTGCGGGCTTTGGCCCAAGAGCTGCTCGAGCTGAACATGCAGCGCGTCGATCTGATCCTCATTGTGCAGCAAGATGCGCAACTGGCTATGCGGCTCGACATGTTCGATCTGTGGTGCGATCGTTTGCCAAAGCGATAGCGGCAGGAAGTGAACCAGCATGTAGTTAGCGTATTCCTCGCGCAAGACTGGTCCTTGCATAGCGTAGCCAATGATCGGCAGCTCAACACTAAGCACTTCCCCCTGCTTATTGCTCAATTGCAGACGCTGTTGGCCCGGCTTGAGGAAGTCGATATAGAGCTTGTTACGGAAATTGCTCTGCTTGCTATTCCAGATTCGGTTGAGCAGGATAGCACCTTGGGCCTGATCATCGATACCAAGCGTCCGGCGGTAGTCGGCAAAGGCTGCGTCATCCAGAACGATCAGCGGAACCTCGACCAGATAGCTATTGTCTGCGAGGCGAACAGCCTGCTCACTTAGAGCTGCCAGGCCGCCGAGCTGTTGCAGCTCCTCGCTCTGCTGATCGAAGCCAATGCGCGCATAGGCACGGGCCTTCTGATAGGCCACAACGCTAGCGACGCCCTCTAACTGAGCGATCTGAGGCCGTTCGCTGACAGCAACATCCATCAGATCTCGCTCTTTAAAGGTCACCATCAGATCCCAAGCATCCTTATAGCGCTCGAAGTAGGTGTGTTGAACGCTGATGGAGGAGAGCGTAGCGAAGCAAACAAAGAGCGTAAAGGCCAACAACGAGAGACTCAGCGAGAGGTTAGCGATCCAGAGGGCCTTGCGCCGCGCCTTGAGCGAAATGCCAGCCAGCTGGCCTTCGATACCGAACAGCAGCGCCAACAAACCAACACGCTTTTTGCGCTTGAGCTGCGGCTCAGCGATATTGCGTATAGCCTCTAAGGGCGCCATACGGCTGATACGTTTGGCGGGGCCGCGCGCCGAGAGATAGACGGTCAGACAGGTCAGCAATAGGCTGGCCAAACAGACCCAGCCATTGAGCTGAAAGCTGACGGGCATGCGCTGAAAGTCTTTGCCGAACTGATTGGCCAACAAGGAGAAGATGAAACAGAGCGCGATACCGGCCAGATTGCCTAGCACGATCGGCAGGGTACAAAGTCCAAAGGCTTCCTGCAATAGCCCGATTCTGATCTGACGTGGGCTTGCGCCAATGCTGGCAAGCATGCCGAACTGACGCATACGCGCGCCGAGCGAGATCATAAAGGCGCTACGAATGATCAATACCAGCCCAAAAGAGGCGATCGCAAGCACCACAAGCGAGAAAGGCAGGAGCAAGGGCGGCTGAGCATTCTGCGGATCATAGATAAGGTACTGTGACAAGAGCTTGGTATGATAGCTAAGCGCCGAATCATCTAGCCCGAGCTGTTCGGCGAGCTGCGGAGCTAGCTGGTAGGTCTCGCGCATGTCCCGAAAGGTGATATCGACCCGCTTGCCAGTGCGATAAGCGGGCAAATCGTCAACCCTTAGCTCGGCGACGCTCGGCAAGGCACTGATCCACTCTAGATCGGGGAGATCGCCCGTGAACTCTAGGCGCGCGTGCCAGTCACCCTCTTCAAAGCGGATAAGCTCGGTATCGTAGTACCAGAAATTAAAGAAGAGATGGGCGAGCAAGGAGAGAAAGAGCGCCGCGATTGCGGAAGCTAAGGTCAACGATAGGCCAGCGGCTCGATTATGCTTGATCGAACTGAGGGTATAGGCATTCCACATACTTAACTCGATGGTTTGCTATCGCTGATGATCAGCCCGTCTTCGATCTGAATAACCCGATCGGTTTGTGCTGCGATCCGGTCATCGTGAGTGACCAGCAAAATGGTCTGCTCTAAGCGCTGGTTAAACTCCCGAAGCAGAGCGATGATCTCTGCAGAGTGGCGCTGATCGAGATTACCGGTCGGCTCGTCGGCCAAGAGCAGAGCCGGGCGATAGATCAGGCTGCGCGCGATGGCTACCCGCTGTTGCTGGCCGCCCGAGAGCTGTTGCGGCAGCGCATCAAGCTTCTGCTCAAGGCCCAAACTGCTCAGCAGCAGATCAAAGAGGGCGGGATCGGGCTGCTTGTTGTCTAAACGCAGGGGCAAGAGGATATTCTGCTTCACGGTTAGGGTGGGGATCAAGTTGTAGAATTGATAGATCAGGCCGACTTTGCGCCGACGGTAGATCGCTGCCTTCGTCGCATCGAGCGCCGAGACATCTTCGCCGTCGACGATTGCCGTGCCAGACGTTGGCCGATCGACGCCCCCAAGGATATGCAGCAAGGTCGATTTGCCGCTGCCAGAGGAACCTACAAGCGCAACGAATTCGCCGCGTTCCAGCGAAAAGCTTACTCCCGCGAGAGCCTGAACAAGGTTCGACTCGGTTCCGTACTGCTTGCGCAGCTCTATGGTTTGTACAACGCTCATATTTACATCTGCCTATCAGGGCTAAACAGCAGTTCGAAACGGGCAGGCATGCAGCTAAAGCCCGCACGTATCAGCCGCTCTAGAGATAGCAAATCAGTGTATTGGCCTATCCTAACATGAGCTTTCCAAAGAGACAAATGAGAATGGAAAGGAAGTTCTCAGCTGCAAGTTGGCTTCGACAGGATCTGTCAGGGCCCGCGCGCTTCGTACATGGGCGATCCGCTTCGTTGGGAGATCAGACCTCTTTGTTGGAAGGGATGTTGATAGCCGAAGGCGGACGCGGTGAGGACCGAATGAGGGCTAGGAGCCTCTCCGCCAAAATAGTGAAGAAAACAAGCAGAGTTGGAAAAGTGGTTCGCAAGAGCGGGCTGTTGGGCACGCACAGAAAAAGTGTGTAGGTTAAAGTAGCATATAAGCTACTGAATGATGCCTTGCTGCAAGGCCAAGCGAACCGCCTCGGCGCGGTTGTTTGCGCCCAGTTTGGCCAAGATATTTTGCACGTGGGCCTTCACCGTGCGCGGTGTGATCGATAAAGCTTCGGCGATCATAATGTTGTTGAGACCATCGGCCACTAAACGCAGCACCTCGATCTCGCGGCTGCTCAAGGGCTCGGGGCGGCCCTGCGAGATACCGTGCACCAGACGGGATGCGATCTGAGGCGATAGCTGAGTCTCGCCGCGCTGCACGGCTTTAATGGCAGCCACAAGCTGATCGGCGGAAGTATCCTTCAACAGATAACCACTCGCACCCGCTTTTAAAGCGGTAAAGATAAACTCATCGGTAGCGTAGGTGGTTAGCACGAGCACGCGCGCCTGCGGATCTGCCGCGCGGATCTGACGAGTCGCCTCGGGGCCATCGATCTCGGGCATTTGAAGGTCCATCAAGACCACATCGGGGCGCAAACTGGCATACATCGCGATCGCCTCGCGTCCGTTGGCGGCCTCGCCCACAATTTCAATCTGCTCTTCATCTTCGAGCAGAGCCACAATACCTTCGCGCACGATCCGCTGATCTTCAACGATCAAGACTCGGATGCCCATAGGGCTGCCTCCTGTTGCTGGGGAAAACGAATCTCTATCAAACTGCCGCTTGAATCGCTCTGAATGGTTAATTGACCGCCCAAAATATGGCTGCGCTCACGCATGCTCAGCAGCCCAAAGCCGCCTTCGGCGCTGCTTCGCACCTGGCTGGGATCGAAACCTTGACCGTCATCACGAATCTGCACCCAGACCATCTCATGTTCTAACCCGCTACGGATCCAGACCTGCTGGGCGTTGGCATGTTTGCGCACGTTCTGCAAGGCTTCTTGCACGATACGTGAAAGCTGGAATTGCTGCTCGCTACTCAGCTCAAGATCGGGGCCATCATGCTGATACGCAATCGCTAGGGCGTGTTGCTGGCGCGCATCGTCGCTAAGCGTGCTCAATAGCTCACACAAAGTCTGAGCTTCGATAGTGGGCGATGCTAGCATCCAGACGCTCTGGCGCACATCGCGCAGAGTCTGATGAGCTAACTCGGCCGCACGGTCGAGGCGCTGGCGGGTACGCTGCAAATCGCGATCGAAACTGCGTTGGGCGGCTTCAAGCTGCATACAGGTGGCGGTCAAACCTTGGGCGATGGTGTCGTGCAGCTCGCGAGCGATGCGGTTACGCTCCGAAAGAGCGGCGCTTATGCTGGCTTGCTGATATAAACGAGCGTTCTCGGCGGCTAAGGCCGCTGCCGCATCGCGTTGCAACGCTAAATCGGCGGCAAGCGCATCGGCCCGCTGACGCGCCTGGGCTTGGCTATTGCCCAACTGTACAAAGGCGTAGAGGAACAGAAAGAGCATAGCATAAACAGCACCGATCGGCACGATTTGCGCGGCTGCGCCAGCTAGCCACAGGCCCACTAGCATCAAAATAGCATAGAGAGCACCCACCCACGCCACCAAACGCTGATTCTGCGATAGAACCGCTTGAACAAACGGCACGCTAAAGGCCATGGGCTGCAGCATAAGGTTATCGCACAAGAGCAATAGCGCTGTGCACAACAGGCCAAGCAGCACAAAACGAACGGGGATCCACCATGTATGAGTCACGCGCGTATAGCAGGAGTCGAGATCATACATAACCATGCCGACCAGCAGCAGATACAGCAGCGCACAGAGCAGATAGGCTAGCATCTGGGCTGGCGGCATGGCAAAACTAAAAGGAACCGTACAGGAGATGAGCGCTGCGGCCCAACCAGAGATCTGGGTTATTCTACTAAATTCAGCGGGTATAGCTGGCGGCTTCATGTTGTTCCTGCTGCGAGCTACGGCTGTTTTACTCTAGGCGCATACGCGCTTGCTGATAAGCATGGGTGGCCGGAATCAGTTTGCCGACCGCGCCCAAACCGATCGGGGGCATGTTGCCATAAACGCTCTCGTATTGACCTTGCTTGATGAGATAGGTCTCGTGCCAAATACCGACAACATCTGTATTATATCCAACCTTTTGATTGAAAGCTTTCCAGGCTGGTAAGTGGTGACCGGTTTTATTGCGGGCATAGGCTTCCAGATGTTCGAACGAACGCCAGTATTGCACTATCACGGAGCGGGCCGAAAAGCCGCCCAAATAGCCTAATTCGGGCTGTTGCTCAAGCTCTTTGAGCATTTTAGGGAAAGCTAGCGCAACGGGCAACCATTTATGGATCTGTAAAGGCCGATTGATGCGCATACCGAGTAGAAAGACTACAAAATCACCTTCGATTTGAGCTGTGAAACGTCCGACATTGATTGAGCTTGCCATATATTCCTCCTTGCATATGATCGATGGCTCTAGAATAGCGTTCTAATGCGGCAAACACATCGTCTCTTCTGGCGATTTTGGGCAAACTTTTGGACATATCGAAAGATTGTCCAAAAGGACAATTGACAAACCTAGCAAACAAGGAAGCGTACTTGGCAAGTATGAGTAGTAAAGCACTAAGAAGACACAGTAGGGGGCGATGCAGAGTAGAGATGTGAATAATCTATCCAGTTAGGTCATATAGCCATACTAAACAGGCGATAAAACGATCAACCTCCAAGCGTTTTGCCTTGGAGGTCGATTATTGCATCGAAGACATAGGTCTATGCCATTCGAAGCCTTTTAAGGTAGAGGGCGAATCAGGTTGGCGGCCCAAGGCTGCTCGGGCGCGATGGACTGAATATCGAGGGTGGCGGCTACGATAAAGAGCATACCGTAGGCGAAAAACTGCTGAAGCTCGCGCTCGTCTGCGCCGGTCAGCTCGGCTACAAAGTCGTAGACCTCAGCGAGGCGCACGCGGCCCAACTGCATCATATCGGGGTCTTTGGCTGAAGCAAAGGCCTGGAGCAAGAGCACCAACTCATCGCGCTGATGCATCAAACGAGTGAAAGCGTCGTATACGGCAGCTAAGGAATTGCCCGGGTCGGCCTTGACTGCCTCCTGAAGCGTCAGCTTGATTATGTTGATTACACGCTCGACGCTCGCCAAAAAGAGTTCTTTTTTCGTACCAAATAAGCGAAAGATATAGGGCTGCGAGATGCCTGCATTGGCAGCGATCCGTTCGGTCGAAGCGCCATAATAGCCTAAAGCTGCAAACTCAACTACGGCTGCATCAAGAATAGCTTCGCGCCGCTCCTCAGCAGATAGTCGTCCATCACCATTCTTTTTCACATTCATATCTCTAAACATACACTCTATCGATTCAAAGATGAAACCGCGCCTAAACCGCCGTGTTTGGTTTAGGCGCACTTCACACTATGGCACGATCGTCACGGTCGCGCTCATAAGCCAACGTAGGCGCTCGTCCCACTGGTTTGGAGTGATGGTTACAGTATAGGTGATATCGCCATACTTATCGGTGCCCAAGGGTTTAATCGCTTGAACTTTGCCGTCTAGCTCAAGGTCTGGAATGGCTTCAAAGCTGATCTTGGCCTGCGAACCGACCGTAAAACGCACGACATCGCGCTCGGTGAGGTTATCGGTCTCGATCTTCCACTCGCTGGTATCGGCGATCAATACAGCCGGCCCGCTCAAACTACTCACCTGCTCGCCCAGATCAAGATTCAATTCGCCAATTGTACCATCAAAAGGTGCAAGCAAGCTGGCTTTGTTGAGCTGGTGTTCGGCCTGACGCACCTGAACCTCGGCCGACTGAATGCGAGCTAAAGCTAGATCGAGGTCTACAGCGCGCGTCTCGGCGGTAACCTCTTCGAGGTTGGCTTGGGCAAGACGCAGATTAGCCTCGGCAGCAGCGATCTGGGCGGCGCGCTCGCTACCGCGCAGCTTATCGAGCTCGGCTTGGGCCTGGGCAACCTGAGCCTCGGCCGCGGCAATCTGATCGGGGTTGGCGTCGGCCAATAGATACTCCAGATTGGCTTGCGCCTCGTTCAGTTGAGCTTCAGCCAAGGCGATTCCCGTCACTTCATTCTGGCGCGCAGTCTCGTATTGGGTCTGAGCTTGTTGCAAAGCGTACTCGGCAGCTTGCATAGCGGCCTGAGCTTGAACGTAGGCATCGTAATACTGCTGACGTTGGGTGTCGTTAAGCTTATTTTTCGAACTATTGCCTTGAGCATCGCGCAAGGTCGGGTTGATGGGATCCTCGCCCGTATCTTGAACCTTGTTCCAGTTGGCTTGGGCAGTAGCATAGTTCGACTGAGCGATCGTCAATTGCTCCACGGCTTGTTGCATGGCTAAATAGGCATTGGTCTTTGCAGCCGAAAGCAGATCGCGTTGAGTTAGCAGATTGGCCTGGGCTTGGTCAACTTTGGCCTGAGCGATCGAGATCTGCTCGGGGTCAGCGCCTTCCAGCAGCTTGGCCAAGCGCTCTTTGGCTTGGCGCACCTGTGCTTCCGCCGCCGCAAGATCGCTAGAGGTGACGGCAGCCTGAACTTGAGCGAATTGCGCATTGGCTTGGTCGCGTCGCGCGCGAGCGGCCGCGATCTGCTCGGGCGTTGCGCCCGCTTCAAGCTGCGCGTAGGCGGCTTGCGCTTCGCGTAAGACAGCGCGCGCCTGTTCAAGCGCCAGTTCAAGGTCACGCGAATCGAGGCGCGCCAAAACATCGCCCCGTCGCACCGTTTGGCCCTCTTCGACCAAGATCTCAGCCACCGTTCCGGCGATCTCAAAGCGCAATTCACTGACCTTGGCAGGCAAAACCGTTCCATCGGCCACAATCGCTCGCGTTTGGCTGGCGGCAGTAAACGCGGTTGGGCTGGTGGCAGGGCTTGAGTTTGGAATGGCAGCGGAAACAGCACAGCCAGACAACAACAATCCAAATAGGGGTATTATGCAACTGAGATAACTCGTTTTACGCATGGGAACGCACCTCATCACGAACAATTCGGCCATCGGCGATCTCGATGGTACGGCCTGTACGGGCAGCAAGCTCACGGCTATGGGTCACAAGCAAGACTGTTTTGCCCGCTGCGACCCATCGCTGGAAGAGTGCAAAGCAGGCCTCTGCCGAGCGGGGATCTTGGCGTCCGGTCGGCTCGTCGCCAAAAATAATCGGAGGCTGGTTAGCGTCAGCACGCGCGATAGCCGCTCGTTGTTGGTCGCCGCCGCTCACCCGCGAGGGCAGCCAATCGGCGCGATCGGCTAAATCAACCTGTTCCAAGAGCTGCATAACTCGCTGCGAACGCTCTGCAGGGGTGTACTTACCCGCTAACTCCATGGGCAAACGCACATTCTGAGCGAGAGTGAGGCCGGGCACTAAGTTGAAGAACTGAAAGATGATGCCGACTTCGTGGCGACGCCAGAGCGCGAGCTCGTTTTCGCTCAAATTGGGCAATAGCTGCTGGCCAACGCGCACCATCCCGCTGCTCGGGCGATCTACACCAGTCAACATGTTCAACAAGGTCGACTTGCCGCTGCCCGATTGGCCGACGATCGCAACAAACTCGCCCGCCCGCACTTGAAAGGTGATGCCCTTGAGCACGGTGATCTCGCGATCGCCGACCGGGAAGCGCTTGACGACATTCTGTACATCGATCACGATCTCACTCATAGGCGAGGCTCTCCTGAACATTAGCGTTGATGGCGCGTTGAGCGGGGGCCAAGCTGGCGCAAACTCCGATCACGCTGGCGAGTACAAACCAAAAGAGCAGGCCGCCCCACGAATATTGATAGACGATACTGATGCCGATGGTGCTAGCTAGCATTCGACTGAGCAGCAGACCGACCGGATAGCTCAGCGCGAGGGCCACCAGCCAACTGAGCCAGCCCAAGATCAAGCCTTCGATCACGAACAGACTGCGCACCACCCGCGGTGTTGCGCCGATCGCTCGCAAAACACCGATCTCGCGACGGCGTTCAAGCACACTGATCTGCAAAACACCGCTGAGGGCAACCCCGCCAACCGCCGCCATGATCACAGCGATCGCGAGCAGCAGCATTGCGATTACATCGAGGTTGCTGGCTTCCATTTCGCTGCGCTCGGCAACGGTGTCGTTCATCGTGGTATACATCTCGACACCTTGTCGATCGTAGAAGTCGCGCAAGGCACTGGCGATCTGAGCGGCATTCTGGCCAGTCGCAGCGGGAATCTGGATCTGAACACGAGTGAAGCGCTGGCCGAACTGAGCTTCCTCGATCAACGTATCGCGCGGCGCAAAGCCAAAACGACTGAGATTGCGCAAGTATGGTTCGAGCACGATGCCTACCACCTCCCACTCGCGTTCGCTGGCCCAGACAGTTCGGCCATCACGCGAAGGAATAGCGATCTTGACCTTATCGCCGACCTCGATATTGAGTTGAGTGGCCAAGCTTTCAACGAGAGTCAGAGCGTAGGTGTCATCAGCTTGGAGCCAGCGTCCAGCGTACAACTGTGGACGATATGCCTGTGATGGGAGTGGCACTCCATTCAACTGCAGGGCGCGGCTATGGCCGTCGGCGGTCTCTAAAACAACGCTCAAGGTCTGCCAAACCTCGATGCGCTCAACTCCGGGCAGATCGGCAGCTTTGCTCAGCTGGGCCAGGCTGACAGGGCGTTTTGTATCGAGCTGAACTTCAAAAGGATAGATACTGTGCATCAAGTCGCCGCTGGTATAGTATAGGGTCGCTTGGGTGCTCAGTACCGCTACAAGCGTAACGCCCGCCCCGCCCAGCGCAAGTTGGGTCAGCACCAAGCGCGAAGGGTTGCGAAAGGCATTACTGATGGCCATCGAAACCACACGCGAGAGCCAGACGAGGCGCGCAAGTACAATATCGATCCGGTTGCCCGTGCTGCTCAGACCATAGAAGCTGATCGCCTCGCGTACGGTGATACGTGCGCCGCGCAAAATGGGGAATAGCGCGATCAAGATCGGCGCGAAGATACAGAGCGCCAACTGTATCGCTAAGGGGCCCCAACTGATATGGGGTGGCCCGGCATCAAGGCCAAGGCGTGTTATCAAGACGATCCGCAGCAGATTGGCCCCAATAACTGAAAGAGGCGCAGAAATAAGAGCCGCCATCAGACCATAGGCCGCCACAAGACAGAGATAGACATAGACGATTTGTCGGCTGCTGGCGCCGATCGCCTTCAGCTCGCCGATCTGCGCGGTCTGCTGGGTGATGATCGCGGTTACGGTGGTATAGATCAGCAACAGACTCAGGCCCATAGCGATCGCGCTCACAACCTGCATCACTAAACCGATGCCTGTAATCAGCTCTTCAAACCACGCCCGCTGTGGGTCAACGACGGGCGAGCGATCGAAGGCAGCCGGAAGCAGGCTAAAGCCCTGTTCCGAAAGATCGTTGTAGAGTTTGCTATAGATTTGAGTGGCGGTCTCAAACGAATAGTTATCGACAGCGGCAAATATCGTCGAAAAACCCGTTTGCCCCGTCATTTTGCTGAAGCGCTCGCGTGTGGTATAGACGACCAGATCGCCGCCTAAACTGGCCGCCATAGCTACGCGATTGTAGATCGTTCCCCCAACAGGTACTTCGATACGCCGATCGTTGATCTGCAGCTCTAAACGATCGCCCACCTCGACACCGAAACGACGCTCAACCGCCACGCTACGCCCGAACGGCCATTCGCCTTCTTCCAACAAGAGCAGATTCAGCTCTTGCTGTTCGTAATCGTCGCGTGCGATCAGAGTGGCTGGCTGCCAAGGTTCGTCGGGGCTAGGGCGCCACACAATGGCCTGCTCCATTTGCGCATCGACTTTGAGCAGCTCGGGGCGGTTGCGCAGAGCCTCAAGCAGTTGGTCATCGGCGGGCGGATTGACACGCAGCAAGATCGAAGGGGCCTCGACCGTAGACCAAGCCGCTTTGGTGTCGATCGTCACACCCTGTTTCGCGCCTAAAATCGTACCGACCGCAAACGCTCCTATCGCGATAGTGAGCACTGCCTGGAGCGTACGCTGGCGCGCGCCCCACAAGTCGAACCAGAGCTTATAACGCAAGACAGTGCCAAAGACATCACGCATGAGCAGCCTCCGCGCTATCTCTCACGATACGACCTTCTGCAAGCGTGATGCGGCGCGGCATCCGGGCCGCCAGCTCTTCATCTTGGGTCACCATTAATACGGTGGTGCCAGCGGCAGCCAGCTCACTAAAAAGCGAAAAGATCACCTCTGCCGAACCACTATCGAGGTTGCCGGTTGGCTCGTCGCCCAAAATCAAGGGTGGATCGTTGGCGAGCGCGCGTGCGATGGCGGCACGCTGCTGTTGGCCTCCGCTCACACGCGACGGCAGCTTGTGAATATGATCGCCCAAACCGACGCGCTCGAGCAATTCGGTAGCACGCTTGCGCCGCTGGGAAGGAGAATAGCGCCCAGCCAGCTCCATAGGCAGCATGACATTGGCCAAGAGCGTCATAGTGGGCATCATTTGAAAAAACTGAAAGACGATACCAAGCGATACACCACGCCAACGGGCGCGCTCGGTTTCGTTTAAGCGGTGGATCGAACGCCCATCAATCACGACTTCACCGCTAGTTAAGCTATCGACCGCTGCAATCAGATTGAGCAAGGTCGATTTGCCGCTGCCCGATGGCCCAACCACAGCCACAAATTCACCGCGTTGTATAGTGAACGATACGCCTTGCAAAGCCGGAATAATGCTCGTTCCAACTTGGTAGTTTTTATACAACTGCTGCACGCGAATAAACGGTTCAGTGTGTTGATTGGAACTCATACTATTTCAAAGCTATATAGAATTTAGTGAGTAGTCACTAACTAAAAGAGAGACGCCAATTTTGTTGGCATATCTGAAGATATATAAAATCGTCTCTCTGAGAGTAAGGAATAAGGTTGTTAGTGAGTCTATACTAACTAAAAAGAGCTGTCAAGCTTGTTAGAAGGAAGGCATAGCCAACGTTCATTGTGCCAGATCTTCAGGGGATGGAAACTAGAGACTGAGGCAACAAAAGAGCCTGTATACAGCCTATTTTCAGCAGATAGTAAAACATCTACTCCTAAAGCTTGAAATATTTCGAGATCGTCTTTTCTGTCTATTTCAGAGACATATCGCTTTATTCTAGACTTTCCCTCTTCTTTTTGAGAACTAAATTAGCTGGTTATTCTCGTTTAATATAGGTGAACTATTTCCCAACTTGAAAATGCGGTTTTATTCCTGATTGACATGTAGTACTATACAAAGATACTATATAACTTTTGAAAGAACCGGGCGTCTACGAAATCTACCTATATCAGAATACGCTCCGAATCTAAAAATAGATATACGAAATAAAATCTCTTACTTGTTTCTAGAAGCGTTGGCTACATCTCTAGCATATTCTCGCTATCACCCGTAATTCTAGGTACAATCTTTCTCCACATTACCGCCCATAACTACCCAAACATATCTTCTCATACCCGGATGATCGAGCATGCCTACGCACTTAGGCGATGCACGCTTCCTAATTTTTAATTCACTATACCAGTATGTCATGACCTCGTACTACCAAGGCGCGTGCATTTCCAATTATTAGCATAATGGAAAACACGCCACAAGGTTATTACGAATGGGAAAGTGCCTATGCCCTTTATAGCAAAGTTACTTTTACCGTTACCTAGTCATGCACATCATCTATATCCGCTCTTAGAGCAGATCACTGAACCTGGCATAAGCTTTTTCGGTGACGCGCTTGGTCATCAAGTAGCGATTCGCTTGGCAACGCTGCTGAATCAAAAGCAACGACCTGTTATCTGGTTGCGCCTCGATTACGAGGATCGTGATCCTGCCAGCTTGCTGAGCTCATTGATCGCCGCCGCCCAACAACTCAACCCACAGGTTGGGCTCGCCACCTTAGAGCGTATGCGCTACCAACCTGGAGCAGTTATGGGCTGGCCACAGTTGTATGCACACTTAGCTCGCGAGTTTAACGAACTTGTGCCCGGCTGTATATTCGTTTTGCAAGAGGCTCAAATTATCTTCGATGGTGGCCCAACTCAGCGCCTCTTGAGCTCTCATTTTCTACCGCTCCTCCCACCTACAAACAGCTGCATCATCATTTCGCAGAGCATGCTCAACAGCCACGAGCTGCCACCCAATACCCATATCTATCACTGCCGCGACTTGGCGCTCAAAACAAGCAGCTTCTCCGAAATGGTGGAGCGCTACAATATCGACTTAAAAGAACAGCTTATCAAACATCTCTTCCACATCACCCAAGGGCGCGCTGGTCTGATCGAGAGCATATTAACAAGCTTGACGCAGTTGGGCAGCTCGAGCTTACAGCGTATCATCCAAAAGGCGCGCAATGCTTCCGATCTGCTGATGAGCCTTACGTGTGAGCTACTGCACGACAGCCCTCTGATCGATCAGTATGCGCTCGCCTTGCAGTTGCAAGTGCGCTATAAACATCCTTCCCTCGTTCAGGCGGTTTTCGATATGGAGGTAGCATTGCAGGGGCCATGGCAGGTGGGCCTCCAACAAGAGTGGAGTTATATCGACGCGCTTTGGTCTGAACCGCTTCAACATGCGCTCACACACAAGATCAAGCTTAGCCCGCGCATGCTTTCACGAGCTATCGATAGTTTGGTTCAACAAGATGCGCTAGAACAGGCCATTTCTCTTGCACTCAAGCTCGGTGCGTTTGATAGCGCAGCTCAACTGTTGAGCAAATCGATCGACACGTTGATGGATCGTGGCGCTTGGATGAACCTGCGCACTTGGATAAGCCAGATCCCACAGAACACATTGCAAGATTGGCCGTGGCTGATCTATACGAACGGCGAGATTAACGTTGTTGAGAATCAATTTGCCGCCGCCCAAAAACAGTTTGCACTGGCGACGCAGCGCTTTCAAGCGAAACTTGATACTACGGGCATATGCCAAAGCCTACTAGCCGAAAGCGCTTTGGCATCGTGGCAGGGAGAGCAACAACACGCCTACAGCTGCGCCTACCATGCGAACGATCTCGCACAACAGGCAGGTCTGCAATGGTATGCAGGATGGGCCGCTTGGCAGCTTGGCTGTATTCTAGCCGCTTGGAACAACCTAGATGGCGCAATCACTTATTTTCAACAAGCTATTACGATCGCAGCATCGCTCAATAATCAAGTGATGTTGAACTTGGTTGTACCGATCGAGGAATTAACTCAACAACAGTATCAATTACATCAGAAGCGGCTTTTTTTTGAACAAGCCCTGGCCGAAACCCAACAGAATGAACAACTGATCGCAGAACAGCTTCGACAGCGTTTATCTTCGTTCCCTGAGAATCTTGATCTATTGCTTAGCACTTATGGCTGGAGTTATACGCCCTTAATGGCGAAATTGCCTGTCTTCCCACATACTACAGCCAAACGGGTGGCTCAGGAGAACCAAAATTGGTGGCAACGTATTACACAGTTCTTTCGCTTGGCTCAGGCACCGATCGAAGCCCATATTGTACCGCCTTACACACGGCCAGCAGCGAACGCTCAAGGCATTACAACGCCTTATATGCGGCCAGCAGCAAGGCCACATGCCATTGAACACAAGCAAGAACAAAGCTGGCAAGAAGAGTCAGTCGAACATGAGCAAGAGCAAAGCTGGCAAGAAGAGTCAGTCGAACATGAGCAAGAGCAAAGCTGGCAGGAAGAATCTGTCGTAGATCAGCACGAGCCTGTCCTGTTTGAGCGAACAGTTGGCGAAACAACGAGCGATCAAACCATCTATCAGGCCGATACGATTCATCTGAAGGCGGAGAACACTAGCCAAGTCGAACATAACGAAGCCAAAGAGTGCATTTTAGAGCAGGCTGATCATAAAGCAGAGGTTCCACTAACAAAAGCAGATCGACCGGCGCTACGAATCCACTGTTTAGGCGTGTTTTGCGTTTATCAAAACGATCAAGAGATCACACAGTGGGCTGGTCTACGCGGCCAAGCGATCTTGAAATATTTGGTAGCGCACCATAATCAAGCAGTCTCGAAAGATATATTGATGGATGTGTTTTGGAGCGACGCCTCGCCCGATGCAGCTCGGCGCAATCTCCATCAAGCGATCTATTCGTTACGCCAAAGTCTCAAGCTTGCCCAGAGCGATTTTCAGCATATTTTGTTCGAGCATAACTGCTATCGGCTTAACCCTGAACTCGATATCTGGATCGATGTGCACGAGTTTCTTGAGTTGGTTCAAGCCGGTCAACGCTTCGCAGCAGCGAAGCAGATCGAGCAAGCCAGCTCGGCCTATTATCGGGCAGAGGAGCTGTATCAGGGCTGTTTTCTGCAAGACGATCTCTATGAAGAGTGGACACATGTGCATCGTGAACGGCTGCAAACGCTCTTTATCAATATGTTGGAGTGGCAGATCGAGCAGGCCATCGCGAGCGCGCGCCATGCCGAGGTGATCGCTCTAGCGCAAAAGCTCTTGCAACATGATCCAGCCTATGAATGTGCGCATTGCCAAATTATGCAGGCCTATGTTGCTCTCGGGCTACGTCACCGCGCTATCAAACAATTCCAGATCTGTAAGGAACAGCTACGCGAAGCATATGATCTTAAACCATCGAGTCAGACCGTCGCTTTGTACCAAACAATTGTGCAAAGCACTTGAACGCGCGAGCGGCCTGCGCTTTCATAACAAATCGGGTTGATCACTTTCTATTTTAGGCTTCGGCAGAGTAGAACGTGACTATGTTTGTTTTCGTTCAAGGATATCCAGCAACAGCATATTCTCAAGAGCTTGACAAGCATTTGGCAGTTTGAGCAAGGTTGCTCATTAGTCCGCCAATCTTATCAGCGAAATACTCTTGCTCAACAGTAGATTATTGGCCGGCAAGTCAACAATCTACTGTTTTTTTGGATCTGTTTAAAAAGTTAGGTTTTGAGATGATCCTATAGCGAATCTGGTCGTCACCTCCTTTTTTGGCCTTCGGTAGAGGGGAACTCGGCTTTTTTGTTGCAACGTAACACTTTCCCGGTTTTTTGTCGGTCTTACGAACGTGTCGGTCTTTAAGCAGATTCGCTCTCGTCACACAGATAGAAGTTCATTTTGGTGGGCAAGATGTTTGTAGCCGTAGGCGGACGCGGTCAAAGACTTTTTTCAGAAAGAGACCAAGCCGCCAACATTACGAAGTCATCGAGCAGATGCAGCCTGAAAACAAAGATATAGAGAAAAGTCTAAAAGCTATTAACTCAAGCAAAAAAATAAGATCAAGCAAATTAAAACCGAATAAAGCATATAATCTCAACTCAAACAAATTAAATGTCTGTTTAAACAATTTATTCACCAAACACTCAATATATTCTCAATTTTCGCACACTGAGAATGTATTGAGTGTTTTCATTTAAATCAATCCGAGAATAGAGCGAAAATTAAGCAAATATAGGTATTTCGATTGAGCGCAAGCTGGTATAAGCACTAGTGTCCGAACGGGGACAAGCAGTGACAGTTACAAGGAGGTTACTATGACACTTACGAAAGAAGTCGGTGCTGGTCTAGGGCGGGTAGAAAACGGTGTAGCAGCACATACCAAAGTTGATTTAGGAATTACAACCGCTACGGCAGAAGAGTTGGGTCTGCATGTTGAAGGTGCATCGAACAAGATCCCTGAGCATATTCAGGATCGTGTCGATGCTTGGCTCGAAAACTACAAGGGTTATTTGGTTGAGCGCACCGAAGAGTATCTGTATCGTTCAGCAGCACGACAAGACACCCTTCATAGGGTTGCCCCTGAAGCTGGCGAACCGGTTCATATGAATTATGTCTATTGGGACATGATGATGATCGGGCCGATTCAGTTCTCGTCTCTGCCTCCTTATCGTCCCAGCAAGATCGTTGGCAGCGATGAATTCGCCATGTTATTCGGCGTGCTGTTCGTCAACCCAGCTGTCGATATCTTTAACCCCATTCCAGCGACCAACATTCTGGGCGGCCGCGGCTTCCGCGTGCGTTTCGAGCAGATCAACCTCAGCGACGTAAGCAACGGGCCCGATATCACCTTCACTGGCACCTTCCCAGCTGTTGCTCCGGTCATCACCTTCTTCCCAGTCGTGCTGCCAACCAACAACCCTGGTCCAAACCCACGGCTTATGGAGGTCAACTGTACCGCCGACATCACCAACGCGAACCAGCCCTTCGCCGTCTTCGGAACCTGGCACCTCGACATCGACACTCAACCCAGCTGGTTGAGCATCCCTGGCACCTCGCCCAATCTTGAGCACGACGTACCCATGCGTTATTTGGTTTACCCCAAATAAAACAAGCATAAAGCCGGGCGTGTAACACACAATCTCTCTGTACATGCAAGCTAGCACCTTGCATGTACAGAGAAGCGCCCCGCTAGATCTGTAGGTTTTCAGATAGTTCTGACATAGATGAGGAGCCTATTGTGGATAGAGCTTTTCGCGCCCTATTTCGGAAAGCGGACGAAGCTCGCAAAAAAGCTGCCGCCTTATATCTGCACGATAGCCGCACCAACTTAATTGACATCGGTTGGCGGGTGAAAGAGAGCGAAGGCGGCGCGGTTACCAACGAGCTGGCAGTTCGAGTTCATGTGAAGTATAAACCGCGCGGCCTCGCCTTTGAAGCCTTCGCACGCAGCTACCCAGAGCGGGTGATCGACGAAGACCGAGTCGGCTTTCCGATCGATGTGATCGAAAGCGATTACGCCTTGCAAAGCTTGCCCGCTTTAGCACCAAGGCTTATACCAACAGGCAACATTACACCACTCTATGGCGGCATCAGCATCTCTCACGCTTGGAGTAGCGGCTACGGTACGCTCGGCGGGATCGTGAGCGACCGAGCTACTGGCACGCCCATGCTGTTAAGTGCGTGGCACGTCTTGGCTGGTTCGTTTTATGTGCCATCTGGCTTGCGCATCTATCAACCGGGCATAGGAGAGGGCAGAGGCTACCGCACAATAGCGAAACTGACACGCCACGCTATGCAGGTGGGGATCGATGCAGCGGTCGCCACGCTTATGCCCAACGAACGCTTCACTATAGAACAGTTTGGGATCGGCAACGTCGTAGGTGAAACAGAGCCACAGTTAGGCATGCTGGTCAGCAAATCGGGCCGCACAACCGGCATCACACACGGCGTTATCGATGGTATCGGAGGCCTTCTGCCACTTCACTATGGAGGTTTCCCACGTACCATCCGCAATGTGGTTCATATCGCGCAGGCCGCAAGCAATGAAGCAGTCAGCGCACCGGGAGATTCAGGGTCTTGGTGGCTTGAAGCTGCGTCTCGCAAAGTGGTCGGTTTACATTTCGCTGGTTCCGACGATCCTGAATATGGCTTAGCTATCGCCATGCCTCAAGTTCTTCAAGCGCTCGATGTTTCGATCATCACCTAAAAACAAAGCGATACGTCAAGATGGTACGATCACTGCAGGAGATCAGCAAAAGCGACACGCTCAACAAGCATAGCTCGCCTGATTCAAACCGAAAGGAAAAGCGATGGAGCGTGAACAAGACGCTTGGCAACAAGCATTAGCCGCTCAAGAGAAGCTGTCAGCTTTTCTAGAAGATCCTGAGGTGCGCTTGATCGACATCGGTCGGGTCAAGAATGCCGAAGGAAAAACCGTACTGGGTGTGCGTATCTTTGTTAGTCTCGCGTGGATGCAAAGCGATCCAATCCAACGAACAAGCTTTCCCTCAGAAGTCGATTCGGTTCCGGTGCAGGTGCTACTTGGCGATTACAAACCCGAATAGGCTCAAGGTCGAGCAGGTTATGCTCAAGGAGAGTGATATATGCAAACGCCAGAGCCATCTGCTAACTCTGATACTTCGCGTGACGATCTGCAAGCGATCGGAGATATCGGTCCGCAAACCGCCGAAGCACTCTATCGGATTGGCATCAAACGCTACAGCGATCTTGCGCGCTACACTCCCGAACAGCTCAAACAAGCCTTACAAGAGCAAGCCCATGTGCGCATCTCGACGCGCCGCATCATCAATAAAGACTGGATCGGCCAAGCGATGGTGCTAGCAGAGCTGTCTGTCTCCAGAGCACAAGCGAGTTATCGGGCAGCAGAAACAGTTCATGTATATCGACAGTATGCCGGCTTCTCGCTCTTTTTTGATCGCAAACAAACCCAGTCAGGCGAGTCAGAATGGCAGACCCGCATCTATCACGACGAATCGGGCGAAGAGGCTGTGTTTGAAGGCATTCAAGCACAACAGTGGCTCGCTTGGATACAAGAGCGGACTCAGTTGCCGATCGAGCCAGCGCCCAGCCCCGAGCCTCCGCAGGCGCGGCCCCAGATTAGGATCATCGATGTGCAAGTGAGCAAGACCGTGGCCCTGCCGGGCGCGCCGGAAGGCCACTTAGTAGCCGAGATCAGCTTTGAATTGCAGGGCGAAGGCTATCAAAGCCTCCAAGCGGAGCGTCAGCGCTATCAGATCGAGCTCGTTCTAGTTGATATCGAACACGGCACCCGCATTGAAATCGCCTCGCTGCAAGGGCGGCTGGCCGAAAACCAGCGCGTATACAGACGACGACAAGAGTTTCGACAGCCCGGCCCGGGCATTTATGAGCTGCATTGTTCGATTGTGCTGCTGAAACAAGCCGATCTCAAACACGAATACAAAGGCCCACAGATCCGCATTCCGGTTGTGAGCCAACGAAGGAGGGAGGTTATGGCCTAGTCGTGCGCTCATGCTTTTTAGAGATGCTTGGCTCGTCGAATGGATAAGCTGTTCGAGCATTCGACAGCTTATCCATAGCGACGGGCCGTTTTGGTTCAACTCCGAGCTTATTCAAAACCCCTCAGCCCGTACCCCTCCTAAAATCTTCACTCATCGCCATAGATTTTTCAGCGCCAATTTGTAATAATAATCACCTAGGTTGTTGACAGTCTAAGCAGCTCAAAACGAAACCGCTTGATGCATTCAAAGACAGCAAAGCGCTAGCGGCTTGGTCTCTTCCCCCAAGAAGTCTCCGACCGCGTCCGCCTACGGCTATCAACATCCCGCCCAGCAAACGAGTGTGCTAGTTGGCTGTGCTGCGAAGCCGCCCGCAGCAAGAACAATGTAACAGTTAGCCGATCGTTTTATCTGCCTAAGCCATAGCCACTCTCGGCTAGCATCTCTCGACGGTTAGCCCTTATCGATCGCACAACACTTGGTCTTCGTTGTAAGGAGGGTTGTATGGGAAGCATTCTTGGATTGCATTCTGGTCGCGGCGTCACCAATCTGTTGTTGCTTCTGATTTTAAGCGTCTTGGTGCTGAACACAGCATCGGCACAGTCGGATCCGATCGAAACACAAGCGGTCCTTGGAACAGGTTTTACCTATCAAGGACAGCTCAAAAACGCCAACGGTCTGGTAAACGGCAGCTGCGATCTGCAATTTAGTTTGTGGGATTCCCCTAGCGGCGGCAGCCAAATCGGCACAACCCAAAGCCTAACAGGCGTTGCGGTCAGCGATGGCAACTTCACAGTGCAGCTCAACGATACTCAGCAGTTCGGGCCCAACGCCTTCAACGGTCAAGCTCGTTGGCTGCAGATCGCTCTGAAGTGCGGTAGCGATGCCTCGTTCAGCACGCTTAGCCCGCGCCAGATCGTCAGCCCTGCGCCATATGCTCTGGCACTGCCCGGGCTGCGCAGCGAACAGAATAGCACCAGCCCAAATCTAATTGGCGGCTACGAATTGAATGCGGTCACAGCTGGCGTGGTAGGCGCGAGCATCGGCGGTGGCGGCGCAGAGCTTATGGGCAATACGATCTACGACAACTATGGCACAATCGCTGGAGGTCTCAACAATCAAGCTGGCAATAACAATAGCACGCTGTCTGATGGGCAAGGCGCAACTGTGGGCGGTGGACAAGCCAACCAAGCACAAGGCCTCTATTCAACAGTGCCGGGCGGTTTTGGCAATCTGGCTGGCGACTATAGTTTCGCCGCCGGTCGACGCGCGAAAGCGACCCATCAAGGTTCGTTTGTATGGGCCGACAGCACCGATGCCGATTTTAGCTCAACAGCCAACAATCAAGTGGCGATTCGGGCCGCAAATGGTGTCTATATCGCGAGCAATGCCACCCAAAGCGCTGCTGTACCGGTTGGCACCTACTTTCGTGATAACGCGATTGTAGCTTGGGGGCGGGTCAATCTTAATGGAGGTCTTGATTACGGTTTCAATGTCAACTCAGTAACTCGAGCTGAGACGGGTGTCTATGAAATCACGCTCAAAACAAGTTTACTTAGCGGCCCTCATTTGATTCCGGTTGCAACGCCCGAGGTCGATAGCCCGGTCACCGGAGCAGCAGCCATGCGTTTTATTGTCATCGACCAAATGGCTGCGGGCAACATATTTCGTGTGTTCATCTATAACGGCAACTTCCAACTGGTCAACAACGACTTTACCTTTATCGTAACAGGCAGGTAGCCATGCAAGCAGCTTTCAAGTTATATGCAGCTTGGTTGTTGGCTGGTCTGATCGCTCTAGTGATCATTGCAGCCTTGAGCAGCGATGCAATCGCCCAGATCGGGTCTGGCTACAACCTCAGCTGGAGCACAATCGATGGCGGTGGCGGCCAGAGCAGCGCAGCAGGCTACAGCTTGCATGGCAGTATCGGCCAAAGCGACGCACACTTCGGCTTGAGCGGAGGTGGCTATACGCTCAGCGGCGGCTTTTGGAATATCCAACCAAACCAAGCATCCCCAACTCCTCAAGTCACACAGACCGTTCCAACCTCGTCCCCAGCTAAGCTCTATCTGCCCGTGATTAAACGTTAACAGCTCGCGGCGATCAGCGGCACAGTGTAGGTTTAACCTTTCGATTCGATCGAAAAGAGCGAAACCTACACTGTTTTTTGTCGATACGAGCAGATTGCGGCCTCGCAGATTGGGGGCGCTTTCGGCGCAGAGAGAAGACGAATGTTTGGGAAGGACGTTGATAGCCGAAGGCGGACGCGCTAGAAGCCGAATGGGAGCTAGACGCCTCTCCGCCAGAGTAGCGAGCAACCGCAACAACAAGATTATGTCAACTTGAGTAGCGGTGCGAAGAGCTGTTCATCATTGGAAGGCGAGAGTGTAGCATCAAAAACCGCCCTCTCGAAGCTGTGAGAGAGCGGTTCTCGAATCCCTTCGGGAACTAGGGCGCTAAAACGCTGGAAACCGTAAAAGGCATAATCGGCGGCATGTCGGGATTATTGCGGCGGTTAAACTGCGAATTGATCACGAGCAGGCGTCCGTCGGCGTTGGCGATGGTGGTGGTAAAGCCGAAGGACTCGTGGGTGAAGCTGCCGATCTGCTGGGCGTTGAGATAGTCGTTCGAGAGGCGCAGCTGCACAATCAGGTTCAAACTGTTGCGCACAACGTGCAGGGTCGAGCCATCGAGCAGCAGGCCGTCGCCCGCCGTCACACGGTCGCCGTTGGCGATGGTGATCTCGTCGATCTGCGGGCTATCAATGGCGACACGGAAGAGCTTGCCCGTATTGGACTGCACCACGATCAGGTATTTGTTGTCGGGCGTGACCACAATGCCATTCAAATTGAAGCCTTCCGTAAACTGAATCGGCGAATCGCTCAGATCGCGCCAGAACTCAAAGCGGAAGATGCCCTCGGAATCGGGTGCGATCTTGTAGATGTAAGGCACGCGCGAATCGGTGAAGTAGGCCGCTCCATCGGGTGCGATGGCGACATCGTTCACGAAGCTGCCCTCGATGCCGTTGCTAAACTGGCTCAAAAAGCGCCCCGTCACCGCATCGTACATCCACATTGTGCCGGTCGCGCCGCCAGCCAACCAGAGTCGTCCTTGAGAATCGACCTCTAGGCCGCGCACATCGGTGCGGCCATCGCTGCCGGGCGGCAGAAAGAGCGTGAGATTGCGCGATGTACCACGGGTATTGCCGCGATAGACCGCGCCCGCGACCGTGCTGCCTGCGAAGAAATCGCCGTTGCCCGCGTGGAAGGCGATGCCTTCGGGGTAGACCTCATCGCCCGCCGGGAAGCTGTAGATGATCGCATCGTGCCCGATATGCGAGGCAGCAACCGTCTGCGTGCTCAACAAGCAAACCAAGCCCAGCAAGGCCAGCGTTCGTAGCCAACGGAACCTACTCAGCATCGAGAAACTCCTTTCTCTGACAGCGGACCACACAAGCAGAGGGTGTGTTTGCTCAAGACGAGAAGGGATGCAAGCTGTGGGATCGAAGGCAAAACGGGGCAGAAAGCGCTGTAATGGGAAACACACTAGCAGTATAGCGGGTTCCGCATCGGCACGCAATGGAAATTTTATTCTTCCAGCTACGTTTTCTTGCGCTGTTTATATAGTTTTTGGCAGGCTGCGATAGCGTGGAACACCAGTTCGGAGAGCGCTTGTTGTTCGGCGCTGCGCCAAGCGAAGTCGAAGCTATCGGCGGCAAGCTCGGAGCGCACACGCTCGAGCGCGGCCGCAAAGCGCACTTGATCGTAGTGCGGCAACTGCCACTGATGCTGAGCATGCAAGCTCTCGGCCTTGCTAAAAAACTGCACAGCTTGCAGCGGATCGCTCTCGGCGATCAGAATGGCGACCTCGCGCAAGAGCCAAGCGAGCGTAAAGAGGTCGTTGTGTTGCCAAATGATCTGCAAGCTCTGACCGAAGGAAGCCGCCGCAGCGCGTCTATCGCCCAGATTGAACTGAGCGCCGCCCAGATTGACCAGCATGCGGGCCTGCATCAAGCGGTTGCCGAGCGCCTGCACCAACGCAACGGCCTCGCGCAAAAAAGGCAGGGCTCGCGCGGAATCGCCCTGTTCGTGGATCGCAACGCCCAGATTGTTGAGGGTCGAAGCTAGCAGCCAGCGGTTCGCTAAGCCGCGCCGCAGGGCGAGCACCTCCTCTTGCAGGCTGATGGCGCGGGCCAAGTCGCCTCGAAAGTAGGCGCACTGGGCGAGGCGATCTAGGGCGTCGCTCAAGCCGTGTTGATCGCCCAAGGTGCGAAAGATCTCGACGCTCTCGGAGGCTAGTTCCTCGGCCTGCGAAAGATCGCCGCGCTGCTGGCGGATCGAGCTGAGCAGCGGCAGGGCGGCGGCGATGGCGGCCGGGCGGGCCTGTTTACGGGCGAGCACTAGGCTCTGTTCGGCCCAGGCTTCGGCTTGGGCTGTTTGGCGATACTCGTTGGCCAAAACGGCCGCGCTGTAGAGCAAATCGGCCTGCAGAGTCTCGGGCAGCTTGTCGGCCGCGCCCAGGTAGAGCTGCATCCAATGCAGACCTTCGGCCAGATAGCCGCAGCTATACCAAAAGCGCTGGAGCTGCCAGACCAAGCGCGCGCCCATCTCCAACAGGCGCTCGTCGGAGGCGAGCAGCCAGCTCAAGGCGCTCTGAAAGTTGACATGTTCCGCTTTTAAGCGATGGATCCAGAGCTGCTGATCGGGGTGCTCGATCATGGCGACCGCTTGGCTAGCGAAGTCGAGGCACCACTGGGCGTGGCGAAGGCGCAGCTGCTGTTCGCGCCCGCTAGCCGCCAAGCGTTCGCTGGCGTACTCCTGAATCACGCTCAACATGCTGAAGCGCAACTCTTCGTCGTCATCGCTGACCTGAATCAGATTCTGCTCGCTCAAGACCTGAAGGCGATCGAGCAGGGTAACGCCATCGAACTGGTCGGCATCGACGCAGACGCTTTGGATCATATCGAGCGTAGCGCCGCCCGCAAACACCGCCAAAGCGACGAAGAGGTCGTGCTCCTCAGCAGCTAGCAGATCGCAGCTCCAGGCGATGGTGCTGCGCATGGTGCGATGGCGCTCGGGCAGATCGACGGCGCTACTGGCCAACAGCGAGAGACAGCGTTCCAGCTCTTGCAGCAGCCGCGCAGGGGCGAGCACCCTCAGACGGCTGGCGGCCAGTTCGATCGCTAAGGGCAGACCGTCGAGGCGGCGGCAGATGGCCGCGATCGCGGAGGCATTGCGCTCTGTAAGGGCGAAACGAGGATTGACCAAACGGGCGCGCTCCACAAAAAGCGCGATGGTTGCAACCTGGCTCAATTGCTCAAGCTGGAGCGGCGCGCTCTCGTCGGGCAGGGCCAAGGGGGGCACCTGCACCACCTGTTCGCTCTGCAACAAGAGGGGGGCACGGCTGGTGGCAATGGCCCAAACGCGAGGGCATTCGCTCAAGAGGGGCAGCAGGCGCGTTGCAAATCCTTCGATCTGCTCAAGGTTGTCGAGCACCAGCAGAATATGGCGTTCGGCCAGCGCTTGGCGCAGCTCTAGCTCGACCGATTCACTCTTCTCGGCCGCTAAACCGAGCTGTTGGGCAATGTGGGTCAAGGCCGCGATCGGCTCGCGCAGTTCGCTCAAGCCGACAAAGAGCGCGCCGTCGGCGAAGTCATCTTGAAGCTGGTAGAGCAGCTCCTGGGCAAGACGAGTTTTGCCGACACCGCCCGGGCCACAGAGCGTAACGAGGCGTTTCTGCTGCTGGGTCAGCAGATCGCGCACGTCGTGCAGCAGCTCGGCTCGGCCGATCAGGCGGCTCAGCGGGCGCGCGATCGGAAAGGGCTTACTGAGCTGATAAACGGGCTTTAAAGGCGGCGGGACGATCGAGGCGATCGGGGTGTCGATGCTGCCAATGCGGGCATAGTTGATGAAGTGTGGCAGATCTTCAGCTTCGATCTTGAGCAGATGGGCTAAACGCTCGGCCAATTGCTTAGAAGGACGTCGTTCGCCCGATTCGTATTTGCGCAACGTATTGGGCGAGCAGGCAAGCTCTTGAGCCAATCCATGCAGTGTAAAATCTAGCGCTTTACGACGTTTTTTAAGCCATTCGTAAAAAGGTAATGTCTCGTTCACTCAATCTATGTTTGCTAAGACGTTACATCAAATCTTAGCCATTGTACCACGTTACATTAAATATGTACCGTTTTTTGGGGCAAAAACTAATACCAACAGGCTGCGTCTGTATGATCCAATAGGGGGCGTCTGCCAAAGGGGAAAATCGCGTCTACACAAGCCCTTTATTCGCTCCTATGGCAGATTTTTGGAGTAGTGTTGTTTGGAAGACGTAATGGAGGATCATGCTGATGAGATCGCCCCATAAACCTGCGGTCTGCTTTTTGGGAGTTCTGGTGCTGCTGTGGTACTTGTTCCCATGGGGCACCGAGGCAAAAGAGACGAGGCTTATCCGTATACAAGAGCTAGGGCAGCCTTCAGTTCCAAGCAAAGACCTAAGCTCTGAACTTGGCTTGATCGACCAAACTGAAGTTGCTGCTTCGAGTAGTGTCGAGATTCCCTTCGAGATCACCTCGACGGACGTTCTTGGCCTCAACGTATTGTTCGCGCCCTTTGAGAATATCGAAGCAGGTCTGATCAATCCGGCGGGCGATACCGTCGATTCGCTGGTTGCTAACGATGCGAACGAAGGCCAAGGCTACTTAAGCCTGAGAGTGAACGAACCGAAGAGCGGCATGTGGAAGCTACAGTTCGAAAACAAAGGCGAGCAAGATCGCAAAGTCAGCTACGCCATCATTTGGTCGGAACTTCGGCTCGAGACACGCGCCGAGTTCAGCCCAAGCCCTGATGGCGATGGCTGGATCCTGTCGCTCAGCATTTCGGACGACGAGAATATAGCCGCCCTTAGCGGTGCCACGGTGCTCGCCAAGCTATTTACAGATGAAGGCCAACAGGGTAGCGTCGAGCTGTTCGACGATGGTAAACATGGCGACGGCGAAGCTGGCGATGGTGTCTACGCCAACAGCGTAGAGGCGGCGGCCAAAGGCTCGTATATCGCAGTCGTTACAGCCACGCTCGACAATTTGGTAGGTGCAAGCATTGCGCTGCAACCCGAAGCCGAAGAGGGACATACGGTCTACTTGCCCTTGATCGCACGCTAACTCCTTCGATAACTAGCAAGTGGGCATAAGCGATACTTGCTTATGCCCATATTCCACTGTGATAGCTTATAGCAAACCCGTTTGAAGATTTGCTTGCTTGCAACGGGGAGAAACAAACACAAAGCAAAGAAATAGTCACATCCAACTCTGCTGCAGGCTAAAAAGCAATAAAGTAATCGGGTTTGCTATCATACCAAATCCGGTTGATTAGGTTCTCTTTGGCCTTCGACAGAGCGGAACGTGACTCTCCTTTTCCCGGCTTTTCGTTTTTCTGAGCGAAGAGCCTGCAGGTCTTTAAATGGTTTTGGTATCACATGCCCTGTATAAAGCCAAGCACTAAAAAGCGAGAAGCGATTTTTCAGCACAACGGCAAAATCGCTTCTCGCTCAAAGTTAGACCACTAAAGAACTAGTTTGCTGGAATCGCTTCAAGCAGACGGTTGAGGGGTTGAGTAACGTAGGTAGGGCCGCCTTGGAGAGAACGCAACAGCAGTCTGCGACAAGCATTAAGTGCTTCCAAATCGATAGGTGAAACGGTAATCGCCTCAATCAAGTCATCGCTATAGCTCTTAACCTTCTCTCGAATAGCGGGCTGATAAGTGGTAACGGCGTTCAATAGCTCTTGCTGAAGCGAGCGCAGTTGTTGTTCAAGGCCCGGCGCTCCCTTTTGGCTATTGACGGTTTGGCTGGAATTGCTCACAGTCGAGTCAACATTCACAATGCTACTGTCGATCGATCCGAAGTTATTCTGATTGCCCCCGACGTAGCTTCCACCAGCTGTATGTACCACATTGCTACGCGCTCCCGGGCCGACAGCATTGCCGATGCCGGAGACGTTGGTGTTTGTGCTTCTATCGGTATAGTTGATCGGGCCGAACGAATCGCCTACGACCATATTGCTAACCCTAGCATTGCCAGACACGCTTACATTGTGGTAACGCTTGACCAAACTCTGGCTATAGGCCGGGTTCACACGCCGTACCGCCGTCTGATCGAGAATCGCTTCGCTCTCAGGCTCAAAAGCGCCGGGCTGTTTCGCACCTCTATAGAGCGCCAACGGGAAGGGGCCAACACCTTTTAGAATGGTCAGCTCCGGCTCTTGTTTTTGGTTACGTCCAGTCACACTATGGTACAAATAGGCGTAGAGGTCGAACAGGCCGATATAGCCGTTATTGCTTGATGGCCCTTCGCCCTTAAAGCCGTTGATAAGATCTTCGCCAAAGTAGGTTAACTTTGCGTCCTCATCGTAATAGGCCTTTTGGCCGCCGCGACAGGCTGTAATAATCGCCCGTCCTGCGCCTGCCGAAAGCAAGGCATTAGCCAAGCCCATAGGCAGCGACTGACTTTGGAGGTCATCGGAGGCTGTCTCGGCGCCTAAGGATGGTGACACTTTACCCGAATGGCAAGCATTCACGAGCAATAAAAGCCGCTGCGACTTAATATAACGAAGCGCCTCAACAAGCTCAGCCTCAGGGAGAGCTTGGTCCGGTTTAATATGGCCTGCCTCAAAGGTGGAATCGTAACAGGAAAGACAGTACTTACTATCGAGCGAGAAAAACCCATGGCCAGCGTAAAAAATAATCACTGTATCGGTCTCTTTGGCCTCACCTGCGAGCTTTTGGAAGCCTGCCAAGATCTGCTCGCGAGTAGCCTGCTCGCCCGTCAAAACCTGAATCTGCTCCGTCGGATATCCACAATACTGGGGATCTTGTAAGACCTCAGCAAGCGCACCAATATCATTTGCAGTCTGAGGAACGTTGTGTCCCTGTCTATGTTTATAGAGATCAACCCCGATCAAGAGTGCGCGACCTTGACTAAACGTCATCAGAGGCCTCCTTGAGCTAAACAGGATACCATCGTAGGTCTCTTTATAGTATTAGTACCGATTTCCCAAAAAAAAGTATCTCCCCTAGTTCCTCCCGCTTGCTTCCTATGGTACAATAATGGAGAATACTCCGTTTTTATAATACCGGACTGTTATACCATACGTTCTTCTTATACAATAGCATAACGAATTAGCATCAACAAACAATTAAGCGACCTGGCACGAGAAGTTCGGCTCTACCGCAAGTCTGGTGTTGAAAAGGAACGAACACACACAAAGCAATCAAGCGGGTTTATTAGCAAGAGGACATGTGCGAGCTCTGGCGGGCGAATATACCCTCAAGAATTCTAAGCTTATATGTTATAACCGATAGGATTGTCATGAACAGCGTTAAGAAGGTTCAGCGCTACAGCCGTCAAACGCGGACGGCAGCGAATCAAGACAAGCCAGTTCGTATACGCCGCGAACGCCGCGATGCGATCGAGAACCGCGAACGCGTTTTGGCAGCGGCTCGTCAGCTCTTTGCCAGCAAAGGTGTCGAAGAGACCAGCATGAACGAGATCGCTCATGCTGCTCAGGTCGGGGTCGGAACGCTCTATCGACGTTTTGCCCACAAAGGCGAACTCTGTTTAGCCCTGCTCTGGGACGATATCGAGCGCTTCCAGCAGCTTATTACAGCTCAATTCGAAGCCACACAAGGCACACGCAGCGCCTTTGAACAGTTGGACTTTCTGTCTCGCGAGCTGATCAGAATGACCGCCACCCATATCCCCTTACTAGCCGCCATGCAAGAGGCATCAAGCGGGCTACGACGCCGCGAGATCTTCCAAGGTCCTTTCTACACCTGGCTACACCAACAAATCGTCGGGCTTTTGGATCAGGCTAAGACCGAGGAGAAGCTCAGAGACTGCAATCCGATTTTAGTCGCCGATAGCTTATTAGCATCGGTATCACCGCCTCTGCTGGCCTATCAGATCGAAGTGAGAGGCCTAACGCTCCCGGAGATCACCAATAATATTCGCCAGATCTATATCGAAGGGCTGCGAAAATAGCATATCTCAGCGTATTGGCCATTAACATGCAGCAATACGCTGTTTTTAATTGTGTCATAGCAAAGCTGCTAAGCTATCCACACAATACTTTTCCAACGCTCGTTTCCTTATGTCAACCCGCCTAATAAGCTTCGCGCTTTAGCGGCAAGGTCACAAGCTTCCATTCGAGCCCTAGCGCGTCCGCCTACGGCTATCAGATGGGCTAACCTGCCCTCATCCCCAGCCCTTCTCCCGCATTGCGGGAGAAGGGAGTATGCATTCCCCCTCATTCGTGATCTTCCAGACTGATACCAAATCCGTTTAAAGACCTGCATGCTCTTCGCTCAGAAAAACGAAAAGCCGAGTCACGTTCCGCTCTGCCGAAGGCCAAAAAGTAAGTGATTCACCGGATTTGATATAAGGCGCAGTGAGCAAAGGGACGCGGCGCATAAATAGAAGCCGAATGTAGTGAACAAGCTGTTTGATAGCCGGAGGCGGACGCGCCAGAAGCCGAATGGTAGGTTGAGACGTCTCCGCCATATGAAGCAAAGGCCCGACAAACAAAGACCTGTTAAGCTGGAAAGCCTAACAGGTCTCTGCTGTGTTTAGCTGCAAATGGGCGAAGTGAGCTAGCCCACGCGGCGGATGCGGATCACCTCGCTGCTGAAGTCCTGTTCGAGCTTGACCCGCAGACCGGCCTGCATCCAAGCGGCGCCCGAGCGAGTGCCGTAGCCTTCGACCTCGTAGAGCGCATCGGGGTCGAGGCCGCGCAGCGTGATCGGCGCGATCTGAGCCGGGAAGGGGATGTGAGTGCGGAAGGTGAAGAGCACCGCCTCAGATTTATCCTTGCTGACGTACTGAACCGCCGAGTAGGGGAACTCGTGGGGCGAGCGCAGACGGTACTGATCGCCGAACTGAACGATCTCGCGGATCTCTTTGTAGAGCGCGATGTACTGCGCAGCCTCGGCGCGCAGCTCGGGGCCCCAGTGGATCAAGTGGCCGCCCACACCCAACGAGCCGCACATGCTCACGTGGAAGCGGAACTTCAGCGGGAAGTACGAGGCGCCCATATCGGTGACCCAAGCCTCCATAGTGTTGGCCGGGTAGACCTGCGAGAAGCCCTCTTGGATACGAAGACGAGCGGCTGGATCGGTATTATCGCTGATCCAGATCTGGTCGGCCAAGCGCAGAATGCCCATATCGGCGCGACCGCCACCGCCCGAACAGCTCTGCCAGATCACATCGGGGTGGCGTTTGGCCAGCGTACCCCAGACGTGATAGACGCCCTGCACGTAGCGCACCCACAGCTCGCGCTGGTCGCCGGGTGCGTCGGGCCAGCCCGGCTCGCTGACGTTGCGGTTCATATCCCACTTGATGAACTTGATGTTGTAATCGCTCAGGAGCGTATCGATCTTCTCGATGATATAGTTCTGTACATCGCTGCGCCCAAGGTTGAGGATCAGCTGATCGCGCAGCAGCGAGCGCTCGCGAGTCGGGAAGTGAATGACCCAATCAGGGTGGGCGCGATAGAGCTCACTGTTGGGGTTGACCATCTCCGGCTCGACCCAGAGGCCGAAATCCATACCCAGCTCGTTGACGCGCTTGACAAGCGGGCCAAGGCCGTTGGGGAACTTCTTGGGATCGGGCCACCAGTCGCCCAAGCCGGCGTTGTCTTTGTTGCGGCCCGCGAACCAACCGTCATCCATCACAAACAGCTCGACGCCCATTTCGGCGGCCAGCTCGGCCAACTTGATCTGCGACTCTTCGTCGACATTGAAAGTGGTCGCCTCCCAAGAGTTGTAGAGCACCTTGTGAAGCTTCTTGCCGTGCGGCAGCACGTTGTCGCGAATGTAGTCGTGCAGACGTTGGCTCGCGCCCGTAAAGCCCTCTTTGGTGTAGCCAGCAAAGCTGCTGGGCGTGCTAAAGCTCTCGCCTGCATTGAGGCGCCAAGTGAAGTCCCAGTCGTTGATGCCGATATTGACGCGCGTCGAGAGGAAGTCGGTCACCTCGGCGTTCAGCTTCCAGTTGCCGCTCCAAGCCAAGACACCGAACCAAACCTCGCCCTGCTCTTCGGTGGCGGAGCCACGATCGATCGCGAACCAGGGGTTGTGGTGCTGGCTGGTGACGATGCGGCGGCTCTCGATCGTCTTGATGCCCTGCACCAGCGGCTCGCGACGAATGTGGGTCTCGTCGATCCAGCGCCCGTTCAAGTGGGTGAAGCGGTAGAGCTCGGTGCTGGTCGGCAGGTGCCACTGAGCCGAGAAGATGCGCTCGATATTGATAGGATCGCTGCCGGTGTTGCTGACCGTGACCCAACGCTCGATCAGGTCGTAGTCGGCGTGGACGCGGTAGTGCAGCACAACTTGGAAGGGGTAGTGCGCATCTTTCAGGTAGAGCGAGAGAGTCTCGCCGTCGACTTCGGCGCGCTCGAAGCGCACAACGACGTCGCGCACACCGTCGGCGAAGCTAACCTTCAAGGTCGGATCAGTATAGGAAGTACCACCGTAGG
The DNA here is from genome assembly GCA_937902315.1 of uncultured Chloroflexales bacterium. GTDB lineage: Bacteria > Chloroflexota > Chloroflexia > Chloroflexales > Chloroflexaceae > CALGUG01. The sequence continues at coordinate 125,337 of CALGUG010000009.1, read as the reverse complement.
GCGGATATTCCGCGTTGGTACGATGGAGATAGCCATTAAAGCTTGCCCACTCTTGAACAGGAGCGGGCGCAGGATAATCGGCGACAAACGGCAGGCGCGCGCCCCAATAGCGATGGGTTACAACGCCAATCTCGTTTAGGCCAATCGCATAGCCCGTCGAACGGGTTTCAAGAATCCACCCTTGGTCTTGAACATGAATCGGCATATCAACCTCGATGTTATCAATCAGGCACAAACGCCACTATTGTACACGCTATTTGCTTCTCTTTGCCAAACAAATCATCGATCAGAAAGCGAGATAGCAGGCTTGGCAAGGGACGGATCTATCGGTTTCGCGCTTTGGATGAGGCTGAAATGCTCCCGTTGAGCTTTAACAACGTGCGTTCAGCTTTATCAGGTTTGAAGTAGGCGCTCCGATCACTTATGGAACAGCCCGAAAGAGATCGGCATAGTCAGCCGCGAAGATGATCTCGGCTTGGTAACCCTCGGCCTCGAGTGTGGTTGTGCGGCCCACAAAGTAGACCGGTCGATCGGCATAGCGCCGCTGAGCGCGTTCCATCCACGGGTCATCGCCTGGCTCGTTGACATCGATCCAGACATCGGGGCGTTGCTTTTCGACCAGATGAAGGTACTGCAAAAGCATGCCCTGTTCCCAGTGGGTCATAATCACCGCATTCGGCTCGACCTGAGCTAGGGTCGTCTCAGCGAAGTCGCGGAAAAGCCACAGCCAATTTTTGTTCGAATAGGGGTAGCGCGATTGGCACCAGATCAAGGTCAAGGCGAAGAGCACCAACACAAGCGCGGGCCGCGCATAACGCACCTTGAAGCGCCGTGGAAAGCGCAAACCTTTGATGATCGCCGCCATGCCGAAGGTGATCCAGAGAGACCAAGGCAGCAGCATTGGCAGAGTGAAGACTGGCGCGTCGGCAACCGCAGGGCCTAGCAAAAAGAGGTAGAGCGCCGTGATCAGAAACACCCACAGCGAGCCAGCGAAGAGCAGCTTCTGGCGTTGAAAGAGCGCCAGCGCGCCGCCCAGACCGACCCAGACGCCCAGCGGCCCAAACTCAAACCACATGCGCTCGCTCAGCATGCGCAGGGTCTCGCCTGCCTCGCCCGCGCTCGGTATGCGAAAGATGCCGCGCCGCACCACACCGCCGCCCAGCAGATCGAACAGCTCGCCCCAGCTCTGAGGAGATCCCCAAAAGTAGTGGGTCGGCAGGCCGTAATCCCAGCCGTTGAAGGGGCCATACAGCGCGTACTGCACGATCGGGTAGAGCAGCGGCAGAAAGCCCAGTGCGAAGCTCAGCACCAGCCGCGACCACTCCTCAAACGACCAATCCGGCAGCAGATCGCTCAGCTTAGCAGTGCGCCAGACCGGGCTGCGCCACAGCAGATAGGCGACGAACAGCGGCACGCCACAGATCACAAACAGGCCGTGATAGCTAAAGCCCAAGGCAGTTACAAAGCTGGCGAGATAGAGGTAGCGACTCGCGCGGGCTTTGGAGCGGCGCTGATCAAGGTAGAGCAGACAGGCCAAGCTCACCAGCAGCAAGACCAACAGGGCGTAGACTTCGGCGACCGTGGCCGCGTTCCAAAGGCCCGGGGAGCAGCCCAAAAAGAGCGTCGCCAGCAGAGCCGCCAGCCGCGAGCCGCTCAGCCGCTGAAGCAAAGCATGAAAAAGCCCCAGCGCCGCCGCCGCCGCGATCGCCGAGAGCATGGTAACGCGCCAAGCCAGATCGCCGAAGGGCAACATCAAGGTGTTGAGCTTAGCCAACAAAATGTAGAGAGGATAGGTGGTTGGGTGCGGCACGCCCAACAGCACGGCGGCCATCTGAAACTCGGCCGAATCGCCCGAAAGCACACTTGGCGCGGCCGTGTAGGTGTAGAGAGCCAAAAAAGCAACGAACACAGCAACAGAGAGGATCCATCGTTTCATGCGCACTCACGAAAGCTACAGGGTCCGAGGTGGAATGCCACAAAAGCCTTGGGTGCTCCAGCCCACATCCGCACCCAAAGCGCGTAGTTCTTCAAAGAGCTGCCGAGGGGCCTCTCGGTCGCGCCAAGCCGGATTAAAGCTGGGATAGAGGCTACGGGCCGTGCGTTGGCCTCCCGAACCATCTCCATCGACACAGGTATCGACAACGATTCGCTTCGCGCCAGAACGCAGCAGCTTGGTCGCAAAGGCGTCGCTAAACGGCAAACACGGGCTCACCGCGATCTGAGCGGCGATGCCGCGCGCATTGGCCTCGCGCACCGCCTCGAAACGCTTAGCTAAAGCCGGGCCGCCTCGCATGCTCCGCAACAGCTCTTGGTCATCGGTCTCGATCGTCATCGAAAGCCAAGCATACGGTATTTCTGCGATCAGGTCAAAATCGCGCATCACCGTGGGCGAACGGGTTTGGATCACCAGCAGATCGAGGTCGTCGAAAGCGCGAAAGACCTCCAGACATGCGCGCGTCAGGCCGAACTTTGTTTCGAGCGGCTGATAGGGATCGGTGCTCGACGACATAAAGATGCGCAGACTGCGTCGGCGCTCGCTCGACATCTGGCTCAAGGTTTTGGCGAGCAGTTCGGGCGCATTCTGTTTGGCCTGTACAAAGCTGCCCCAGGTTTTATCGTTAAAGTGAAAGCCCCAATTCGGCATAAACTGGGCATAACAGTACAAGCCGCAGGTGGTCGCTCCAAAGCCGCAGCCGGTGTAGGCCGCAAGCGTATGGGTGAAAGGATACGGTCCAGAAGCTAGAAAACCGCTGCGCTGGGACGTCAAAATCGAGCGCGCTTCTTTTATCTCAACGTCCATAGTCGCTCCAAATCTAAAACATTTGTACTCATTCCTCAGTATAGCACGCTCACATTTTTCGAACAGGAACTATGGTATACTCCCGCTCTAGAAGCCAGAACCAGCCTTCTTGATCTCTCCAGGAGCGAACACGTTATGTTTGAGGAAAAGTTTCTCGGCCTCCCTTGGCTCGTCTGGGCCATCCTAGCCCTGATCGTCGCTCTGCTCTACGCCTTTGTGATCCCCAACAGCAAAATCACGCCCGATACGAGCGGCCTCCAACTGATCGTCCTGCGCTGGTTCCACCCCCTAGTATGGCTCTGTCTCACCGTCATGTTCCTGATGCGCAGCAAACTGTTGCCCGGCGGCGTCCTGCTCGCTAACAGCATCGGCCTGATAGCGCTCGCTCTCTACATCATCTTTATGGTAGTACTCTTCCGCTCCTAGAGCAGGTTTTCAAATTCACCATACGAGACACGCGAGGCATTAGCCCAGAGAGCACAATCCGCTTGGCGAGCTTTTACATTCTGGCGGAGAGGCGTCTAGCACGCATTCGGCTTCTAGCGCGTCCGCCTTCGGCTATCAGCTGGTAGCTCCTGCCCTCATCCCCAGCCCCTCTCCTGCTTGGCAGGAGCTATGCATTATCCAAAAGTCGTGTCGGCAGCAAAAGACAATCGTTCGCATACCATCGCGGAATTATCCTTGAGAGCACAGAACGGGGAGCATTCACCCCCCTCGCCCGCAGTGCGGAAGAGGGGGGCGGGGGGGGTGAGGGCAGATAACGCTGACCGTATGTCGATTTGTGGCTAATGTACAGCTCCCGCAGGGCGGGAGAAGGGAGTCCAAGCATGCTAAGCCCAAACTCTCTCCAACACCTCAACAAGCTGCAGCGCCCCGTCGCAGGCAAAGGCTTCGCGCAGCGATCGGCCGAACACGCTATCGTCCGTTCCCCAAACAAAAGAGATTCCGCCTATGTTGCGCGAAATCTCTCTGTTGATACGGAACGCAGATTGGGCCTAAGCGATATGAGCGCGTAACAGCTCGAGCGCACTGTAGATATCGGGCGCTACAATATCGGCCACGGGCGAAGCAGGCTCATGCGTGATCAGCACGGTTGTCATACCGAGCTGCTTAGCAGGCAGCAGATTTTTGGCCGAATCTTCGATAAAAGCGATCGTTTCAGCTGGCTGCTGCAGTGTGTCGAGCACAAGCTGATAGCTCTGCATTATCGGCTTGGGCACGAGGTCGCAGCGCCGAATATCGAAGATCTCGCCGAACTGATCAGCGATCCCGATGTTGGCCAAGACTCGCCGCGCGTATTCGATGGGCGAATTGGTGAAAATGTGCTTGTCGACAGCGAAGGTTCGCAACAGCTCGGCCAGCTTGGGGTCGGGCTGAATCAAGCTATCGGCCGATTCAGGGTGTACATAGGCCAAGTAATCGTCGGGGTCGATGTTATGGAGCTTCATAAGGCCATGCAACGAAGTTCCATACTCGTGATAATAGTGATAACGCATCGCCTGCGCCTCTTCATAGGTGCCGCCGACCACCCGATGAACATACTCGGTGATGCGTGTATTGACATGGTCACCCATACCTGATGAAGCGGGGTAAAGCGTATCGTCGAGATCGAACAAGATGGTTGAGATCGCCATAAATCTATTTCCTTTGGGCCATGAAGTTTGAAAGGTTTTAAGGATGATCTTTGCATTATACCAAGCCTCGTTCCAACATGGCGACTACAACACGTAGCGACCTTCAATACCCATTTCGTACCAAATCCACTTAACCACTCACATTCTCGCAACCTAGAAAACACAAACAGAGGAAAGAACAGGTAAGTTCCACTCTGCCGAAGGCCAAAAGAAATTCAGCGGCCAGCAGGCAGCTGAAACAAGCTGCGGCTCGAAACATGCTAGAATCAAGCCAAATCCAGACCAACATAGTGCAACAAAGGAACTCTCTGTGACAGGACTTTCCGCAAAGGCAAGCGGCACGATCCGCATCGGCGACGAAATCGAAGTCTCGCGCCTAGGTTACGGCACCCGCCGCATCACGGGGCCGGGCGCTTGGGGCGAGCCAGAGGACCGCCCAGGTGCGATCGCACTGCTGCGCCATTTAGCCAAACTCGACATCAACTTTATCGATACCTCAGACGCCTACGGGCCGGGCCTGGGCGAGCCGCTGATCTGCGAGGCGCTCTATCCCTACCAAGGGATGCTGATCGCCACCAAAGCGGGCATGGCGCGCACCGGACCAAACAAGTGGATTCCGCTCGGGCGCCCCGAATATCTACGCCAACAGGTGTATCTCAGCTTGCAGAAGCTCAAAGTCGAGCAGATCACGCTCTGGCAGCTGCACCGCATCGACCCCAAAGTCGATCAAGACGAGCAGTTCGGCGAGATCGCAGCCATGCAGCAAGAAGGACTGATCCGCCATGTCGGCCTGAGCGAGGTCACGGTCGAGCAGATCAAAGCGGCCCAAAAGTATTTCAAAGTGGTGAGCGTGCAGAATCACTACAACTTAGTGACCCGCCACAACGAAGAGGTTTTGAACTACTGCGAGCAGCAAGGGATCGTCTTCATCCCTTGGTTCCCGCTCGGCGCTGGCAAGCTAGTTGGCGAAGGCAGCCCGCTACAAGCGCTCGCCCAACGTTTGGACGCAAGCCCGGCCCAAGTCGCGCTGGCCTGGATGCTCAAACGCAGCCCGGTCATGCTGCCCATCCCCGGCACCAGCAAGATCGCGCACCTCGAAGAGAACGTAGCGGCCTGTACGCTTCAGCTTAGCGACGAAGAGTTCGCCGCCTTAGACGAGGCTGGGAAGGCCGAATGGCAGCAGTCTCAAGCGAAGGCCTGAATTTTTTCGCTCTGGGGTGTACAATAGTAACTCGGCACGCTAGACAACATCGTTAGGGCTAGTGCCGTTTGGTGGAATTGAATAGACGAGGATGTACGAGTATGTCTCAGATTTCGGCAAAAGCAAGTGGCACCTTTCTACTCGGCGGCGATCTCGAGATCAACCGACTCGGCTTCGGCGCCATGCGCATCACTGGGCCAGGTACATGGGGCGAGCCAGAAGATCGTGACGAGGCGCTGCGTGTATTGCGCCGCCTGCCGGAGTTAGGTGTTAACTTTATCGATACCGCCGACTCATACGGCCCTGATGTCAGCGAAAACCTGATTCGCGAAGCGCTTCACCCCTATGAAGGCTTGGTGATCGCTACCAAAGCCGGACAGCTTCGCAACGGCCCCGGCAAATGGGTGCCGCACGGCCACCCGGCTTATCTGCGCCAAGAGGTGCTGATGAGCTTGCGCAAACTGAATGTCGAGCGCATCGACCTCTGGCAGCTCCATCGCGTCGATAGCAAGATCCCCGCAGAAGAGCAATTCGCCGAGATCGCCGCTATGCAGAAAGAGGGCTTGATCCGCCACGTCGGCCTCAGTGAAGTCTCGGTCGAGCAGATCAAGCTGGCGCGCCAGTTCTTCCCGGTGGCGAGCGTGCAAAACCTCTACAACCTAGTGGCCCGCCAGAGCGAAGAAGTTCTGAACTACTGCGAACAAGAGGGCATCGCCTTTATTCCCTGGTTCCCCTTGGGCGCAGGCAGCCTAGCTCGCGAAGGCAGTGTACTCGACGAGATCGCCAAGAAGCTAGGAGCCAAGCCCGCTCAGGTCGCGCTGGCGTGGGTGCTCAAGCGCAGCCCCGTGATGCTGCCCATCCCCGGCACCAGCAAGGTCGCCCACCTCGAAGAGAACGTCGCCGCCGCAAGCCTGACCCTCAGCGACGAAGATTTTGCCGCACTGGACAAGGCGGGCTACGCAGCTTGGAAAAACAAGGCCTAAACGCGTTGTAAGCGAATCGAATGGGCTGATTGCGAGAAGGCAATCAGCCCATTTTCTTTGCAAGAAATTTTATGTCAATTTACACTTAGCTTGTTAAAGTCTATTAAGCGTTCTGCTTGAGACGATAAGAGACAAAAGCGATTGTACGATTATCAGGAGACCATGAGTTCACATTGATCGTTCCTTGGCCTCCAAAGAGCTTCGCAATCAGCTTTGATTCGCCGCCATCGGCTGAAATCAAACGTAGTTCAACATGCTTGTTTGGTGGATGTGCGCCGGGATCTACATCGTTTTTGTCATAGGTGAGGTACACAACCCACTTGCCGTCTGGTGAAACATGGGGAAACCAACAGTTTGCATCTTCCTGGACGACCTGAACCGGGTTGGAGCCATCGACATCCATACGCCAGATCTGCATCAATCCTGTGCGGGTCGAATTAAACCAGATCGATTTGCCATCGGGAGCATATTCGGGTCCGTCATCAAGGCCCGGCAAATTGGTTAGTTGTGTTTCTGGACCACCATCGACCGAAATGGTGTAGATATCATATTGGCCATTGCGTGCACCACAATATGCCAAGCGCTTGCCGTCTGGAGACCAACCATGCAGATAGCTTGGGCCGTTTTGGGTGACTAATACCGGGCTTCCGCCTCCAAACGGCAGAATATAGATGCGCGAGATCGCATCTTCGTTGGTGAAATGGCTCACTGCAAGTTGTGAGTTGTCTGGCGACAGGACATGATCGTTATTACAATCAATCGCAAAACCGGTATCGATTTCCTTGATGTCGCCATTGGCTAACTCATAGGTATACATGCGGCCTTTGCTGTTGTAGACCAAATAGCGGCCATCCTTCGTCCAGTTCGGCGCTTCAATCACATAATCGAACTCTTTGAGCACCGTCCGAACCCCCGTATGTACATCGACCGTTTCCAAAATGCTGATTGAGTCGCGTTCTGACATCCGTTGTCGTAAGGTCGCGATATCCATTGCTTGCCTCCGAGCGCTTAATCCAATTCATCCAATATCAGCACGTTGCTGTTGAAAGCCTTTGCGGTCGCTCACATATACACAAGTGGAACAGACTCTGTCTAGAAGCTTCTAGAAGCGATCTTGGTTTCTAGTTACTATTTGGCAAAGTGAGCATAGTTTTTAGCGTGCGCCTATCAAAAACAAAACATAGGAGCACGGGTCTTTGTCTATTCTTTCCAAACCTATACAGAGATTTAGAGATATTTGATGTGTATGCAATTATATCAGGTGCAAGAGCTCTGAGTGTCGCTCTAGAAAAGCATAATTGGAATTAGCGACAGATGTTCCCGAATCCGTGTGTATCGTTGGGTTGTCAGGCGAGCTCTGCTCGCAGCTAGCGCTTCCTTGTGGCGGGCGGGATGTTGGTAGCCGTAGGCGGACGCGCCAAGGAATGAATGGAGGGAAGAAGCTTTACCGCTAGATATCTGAACTTTTCAGTCAGATCCGGTATAAAAAGTGGAGAAATCAACAAAATAGTATGTATTTTCGTTATAATCTGAAACTAATAGAATGAGTATATTGTTTCACCACCAAACGAAGCGAGCATGCATGAAACACAACTATATCTTCATTGACTACGAGAATACTCAGCCTGCCAACCTTGAATTATTGAATCGGCCCGATATATTTGTCATTCTCTTTATCGGTTCTCAACAAACAAAAATCCCAATCGATATAGTCCTCAAGATGCAATCAATGGGTGAACGTGCTCGCTATATCAAAGTTAGCAAGACTGCCAATAACGCGCTCGACTTCCATATCGCCTTCTATATGGGCAAAATTCTCGCCCATGTCCCTAAAAGCAGTGTCTACATTATTTCTAAGGATACTGACTATGAACCTTTGATCAACCATCTTAAAGAACAAGGTATCTCCGCTGCCCTATGCGAAGAAATCGAACAACTACCTTTTTTGAAATCGGTAAGAACTCGGCCGCTTCAGCTCGACGATGTGCCCAAAACAAATCAAAAACGTGTGACAAGTCCCTCAACTAGTGCAAGCCCAAGGGGTTCAAACGCTACCAGCAAACCTCAAAACCCGTCGAACACGCTATCTACAAACACGACACCTATACGAGCTCAGCACACAATTAAGCCGATCGTCCATGCCTCCACAACTCCTGCTGTTACTAACTCACAAGCAAATAATCTCACTAAACAAAATGAACTGATTCAGACGATTTTGGAAATTTTGCGTAAGATAGAACATCCTCCTCGTACTCAAGAAACCCTCATAAATCATATATTTGCGCACTTACGACACAAGATTCAGCGTAATCAAGTGCCGAATTTAATTGCAATCTTAGTCAAACAGCAATATATCACGCTCACTGGCAATAAAGTTACATATCATTTAAAAGAACACAAAAAGGAGGCAGCTTAAGCCGCCTCCTAACGATAAACTACAGCGATTCTGTGCTTAACTGGCCGAGGAAGAGCTATGCTCCCAAGCGTGCTGCAGCGCGTGGGCAAAGACCTCGGATGGCTGACCGCCCGAGACGCCGAACTCTTCGTTGAGCACAAAGAAGGGCACGCCCGTGATGCCGAACGAAGCGGCACGCTGCAGATCGGCGCGCACTTCAGCGCTATAGGCGTCGCTTTCGAGCACTTGGCGCACTTCAGCGCCATCAAGGCCATGCTCGCTGGCGATCTTCACCAAGGTATCGATGTTATCGACGATCTCGTTGTCGGCGAAGTGGGCCGCGAACAGAGCGTGCAAGAGCTCCTCTTGCTTGCCTTTGCTGGCGGCGTAGTGCAGCAGACGATGGGCATCGAAGGTATTGGCGGTATAACGCTCGGAGCTCATAGGCAAGCCCTCGGACTGAGCTTGGCTCGCGACACGCTGCTCCATCATGGCAGCCTCGGCCTTGCTGATTCCATACTTGTTGCTCAGCATGTCCAAGGTCTTCTCTTTGCTCTCGCGCGGCGTTGTGGGATCAAGCTGATAGCTGCGCCAGATCACCTCGACCTGATCGCGGTGGGCAAACTGCTGGAGCCCTTTTTCAAACCGACGTTCGCCAATATAGCACCACGGACAAACAATATCCGACCAAATTTCGACGGTTAGCTTTTTCATAGCGACCTCATAATATTTGGGATTTTATAGATACAGCATACCACGATGCAGGCATTTATGCGAATAGAAGTTGCTATTTTGACGGTCCTAAACGGAAAAAGGTGAAGGGCCTAAGGAAGGTAGAAACCCTCCCTAAACCCTTCACCGCGCTAACACTGGTAGTGTAATCGTATTATAGCAAGTTTTTTTGCGCTTGCAATAAGGATCTAAGCCTTTATCCTCCCCTCTTAAGCGATCCGCTTGATCCCGCCCCGATCGTAAAAATATGGTAGAATCGGCCTACTTCGCAACCGTTACCAGCGCTCGGCCCGTCAATGTCGATCGGGCTACTGCGTTCGCGCCCAGCGCCCTGCCATCTCAGCCTTTGCAGAGCGATACAGCGTCGCAAACCACAGCGCATGGATTTCGCATACCTCATGCGAAAAAAGTGAACAAAGGAAGAACATGACTCTTAGTTATTCGGCCAGCGCAGCCCGTCGCATCACCTGGACCCTCTTTGCGGCCCAAAGCCTCGGCTCGGCTGCTCTGATCGCCAATGCAACCGTCAACGCGATCGTCGGCGTCGATCTCAGCGGCAACCAAGCGCTCGCTGGTCTACCCGGCACACTTCTTCTGGTGGGAGCGGCCAGCGTCGCACCCATCGCAGGCCGCCTTATGCAACGTATCGGGCGGCGTTGGGGCCTAGCCCTCGGCTTCTTTATCGGAGCCTTCGGCATGTTGTTGGGCGGCTTAGCCATCAACATCCGTTCATTTCTGCTCTTTTTGGCGGCCCTGCTGCTGATCGGTGCGGCCCGCGGCGCGGTCGACCAAAGCCGCTATGCAGCCGCCGACGCCAATGTGCCTTCCCAACGTGCGCGCGCGATCAGCACAGTTGTCTTTGCAGGCACAATCGGCGCGATTCTCGGTCCAGCCCTCGTCGATCCAAGCGGCAAGCTCTTGGCGATTTTCAACTTAGCGCCGCTCTCGGGGCCGATGCTCAGCGGCATGCTCTTTTTTGCGATCTCGGGCATACTGATTCTGCTGCAACTCCGCCCCGATCCGCGCGACATGGCTCAGGCGATCGCGCGCGAATTCCCAGAAACACAGCAGTACCAAGGCAGCGCCCGCTCGTTTCTCACCATTGTGCAGCAACCCTTAGCGCTGCTGGCTATGGTCGCGATGATCATCGGCCAAGCGGTGATGGTGCTGATTATGACCGTCACCTCCGAGCATATGAACCATAACCACCATGCTCTGAGCGACATCTCGCTGGTGATTATGGCCCACACCTTGGGCATGTACGGCTTCTCGATGCTGTGTGGCCGCCTTGCCGACCGCATCGGCCGCCCGCTCACGATCGGCCTTGGCGCGCTGATTTTGGTCGCAGGCTGTTTGATGGCGCCGATCTCGCTGCATACGGCTTGGCTCGCGCTGGCGCTCTTTTTGGTGGGCTTGGGCTGGAACCTCTGCTATATCGCGGGTTCGACCCTGCTCTCCGACCAGCTCTCGCCCAACGAACGCGCCGCCATTCAAGGCAACAACGAGCTGATTATCAACGTGGTTTCGGCCAGCAGCAGCATGCTGAGCGGCGTGATTCTGGCCTTCCTAGGCTTCACGATGCTGGGCTACACCGGCGCAGCGGTCTCGATGATCGTCGTTGCGATGGTGGCTTGGCAGACCAAATTCGCCCAGCGCTCGGGCCCCAGCGAGAAACCTTCCGCCTAAACGGGCGCTCCGCAAACAGACATAACACAAGGCATTCGAGAGATTTCGCATTTGGGTGCGAAATCTCTCATGCTGTATCCACCCGATTGTTTCAACACTCTGGCGGCGAATGCTGTCGCTCCCATGCGGTCCTTGGCGCGTCCGCCTACGGCTATCAGGGTCCCGCCCAGCAAGCTGAGCTGCTAGCAGCGAGCGAGAGCGCCCCCAAATAGGGCGATACAAAGCGAATTTCCGATTACACCACCAAGAGCAGTTGTACAGTGCAGATTTTAAACAATCTTGCTTTATAATACCAACATTCCCAGCAGTTGAAGAGTATAAAGAGGTAGTATGGAGACGATTGATACTCAGTCGGCACTGCACGATCGCTACGGACACGATGTGCCGTTTAGCCCATTCGCTTGGAACGAAACTCTCGAAACCCTACTCAAGCATCGTTCGATCCGCGAATATAGCACAAAACCACTTCCCGAGTATACGCTCGAAACCTTGATAGCGGCCGCCCAGTCCGCCCCAACCTCCTCGAACCTGCAGACCTGGAGTGTGGTCGCGGTTGAAGATCAGGCGCGCAAAGATCGTTTGGCAACTTTGGCTAGCAACCAAAAACAGGTCAGCCAGTGCCCCTTGTTGCTGGTTTGGTTGGCCGATCTGTCGCGCCTGACCCGCATAGCCAGCCAGCGCGACCTGCCCCACGAGGCCCTGCGCTACACCGAGATGTTCCTCATGGCCAGCATCGATGCGACCTTGGCAGCCCAGAATGCCGTGGTGGCCGCCGAATCGCTTGGCCTCGGCACGGTCTATATCGGCAGCATGCGCAACCATCCGCTCGAAGTGGCTCGCGAGCTGAAGCTGCCCAAACGGGTCTTCCCGATCTTTGGTTTATGCGTGGGCTGGCCCAAAGAGGATCTCGAGGTCGAGGTCAAGCCGCGTCTGCCTCAAGCAGCAGTTCTGCACCGCGAAAGCTATTCGACCGAGCAAGAAGAGAGCGCTCTGGAAGAGTACAACCAACGTATGCAAGCCTTCTATCGCCAGCAACAGATGAATGTGCAAGTCGATTGGTCGACGCACTCGTCGCGCCGCGTGGCTGGGCCGCAGACCCTCTCGGGGCGCGATGTGCTGCGCTGCTGCATCGAAGAACAAGGCTTCGAGCTACTCTGATCGCCGCTGCGTTCGATCGGCGCTGGCAGCGCGGCGGCAAACAGCCCTTTTTGTTGGAAGGGGCTCTGATAGCCGAAGGCGGACGCGGTTGGGAACAAATGGAAGCTAAGGACCTCTCCGCCAGAGCGATAGGCCCTAGCAGAGAGTGACACTGCTGTTTCGCTTTCTCGTGCGAAACAGCAGTGTCTTGCATTTATGGGCGCAAACGGAGATTGTTTTTGACGATATCGACCACTGTGCCGCCTTTGCCCTCCAAGATCTGCTTAGCCATACTGAGCGCAAAGCCCTCCGCCATACCGAGCGTGATGTGGGGCGGCAAGGAGAGCGCGTTCTCATCGACAACAACGTCGATCAAAGTCGGGCCTTGGTGCGCCAAGGCCGCGCGCAGCCCTTCCTTGAGCTGCTTGGGATCTTCGATACGAACCCCTTGAGCGCCGATCGCCTCGGCCACCTTGGCGAAGTTGGGGTTCCAGAGCTCGGTCTGGAAGGGCACGAGGCCAGCTTGTTCCATCTCTAGAGCCACAAAATCGAGCTGCCCATTGTTGAAGACCACGATCTTGACCGGCAGTTGATACTGTACGATCGTGATCAGGTCGCCCAACAGCATGCTCAAGCCGCCGTCGCCCGCCAGCGCGATCACTTGGCGGCCAGGGTAGGCCAGAGCCGCCCCGAGCGCCTGGGGCATAGCATTGGCCATCGAGCCGTGCGTAAACGAGCCTAGCATACGTCGATTGCGCGCCGCTTGGATGTAACGCGCGCCCCAGATGTTGGGCGTTCCGGTATCGAGCGTGAAGATCGCGTCCTTGTCGGCCAGCTCGTTGATGGTGGCGGCCACAAATTCGGGCCGAATGGGCGACTGCTTCTCGCCATGCACCACATAGGCGTTCTGCTTCTCGACCGCTTTGTAGTAGGCTTTGCGCATCTTCTCGAGGTGGGTATCGGGCTGCTCGCCGCGCAACAAGGGCATCAGAGCCGTCAGAGTCGCCTTGATGTCGCCGCACAAGCCCAGATCCAAGCGCGCTCTGCGGCCCAGGCGCTCGGGGCGCAGATCGATCTGCGCGATCTTGCAATCGGTCGGCATAAAGGGGTCATAGGGGAAGTCGGTGCCCAACAGCAGCAGCAGATCGCACTCGTGCATGGCCTCGTAGGCCGCGCCCCAACCGAGCAGGCCGGTCATGCCGATCCCATAGGGGTTGTCGTATTCGAGGTAGGCTTTGCCGCGGAAGGCATAGGCTACCGGCGCTTTGATACGCTCGGCCAGTGCGACGACCTCGTCGTGGGCCGCAGCGCAGCCGATCCCCCCGAAGATGGTGATGCGCTTGCTGGCGTTGATCAGCTCGGCGAGCTGTTGCAGCTCCGCAGGAGCGGGCTGGGTGACCGAATAGGCGCGCGCCACCTGGGGAATGTAGTTGTCGGGCGTCTCTTGACCCGCCACATCGCCGGGCAGTACGATGACAGCGACCCCACTTTGCGAGATGGCGTGTTGCATAGCGGTTTGCACGACACGCGGCGCTTGCTTGGCCGAAGAGATCAGCTCGCAGTAGTAGCTGCATTCGGCAAAGAGCTGTTCAGGGTGTGTCTCTTGAAAGTAGGAGGTACCGATCTCGCTGCTGGGGATATGTGAGGCGATCGCTAAGACGGGGGCACCACTTCGCTGACAGTCGTACAAGCCGTTGATGAGATGCAGGTTTCCGGGGCCACAACTGCCCGCACAGACCACTAACCCACCAGTGAGCTGAGCCTCTGCGCCAGCCGCAAAGGCGGCTACCTCCTCGTGTCGCACATGGATCCACTGTAAACGCTTCTCTTTGCGTATCGCCTCGGTCACAGGGTTGAGGCTGTCACCGACAATCCCATACACACGTTTGACCCCGGCTTGAATCAGGGCTTCAACCAGCATAGCGGCTACTGTACGGGCCATTCCTTAGTCCTTTCTTCAAAGCTTGCGCATACCATTTTGGGGCGTCTGAAGCTGGAAGGTCTAAGGAAAAGACAGCAAGATTAACGCCGCTAACCCGCTAATTCGCTAACAAAAATGCAGATTATCGCAGCGATATATTTGGTAGCAACGACTGAGTTAAGATCAGGCTGGCGGGATCCCAGTGCGTGCTATAGATGCGGTAGGCTAGAAGAACAAACAAAAGGCAAGCAAAACTTGTGACTAAAAAGCGCCAAAGGCCGAACTTAATCAAGCTCAGCAAGCCATAAACAATTAGAAAACTGATAGCGAAGGGGTAAAAGCGGCCGAGCAGCTCCATCCAGCCTGCCAGCCAGAACCAATATAACAAGCCCAAAAGCGAAACATAGATCGATAAACTATTCGATGCCAACATTGGCGTCCTCCTTCACGCGAGGATCGGATTCAAGCCACCAATTTGAACGTAGCATAGATAGAGCCAACAGATCGATTTGTAAGCATAGAAACGTCAATAATCACTGTTTTTGCACAGTTTCCAAACAAAATCGATCTATTTACCATATTTCTACATCCTGCAACGAACTACCTCCGATCCAGCTCGATCCATATTCACTACCTTTTTTTAATATTCACTCCAAATAGTGACACTAGCTGTCACAAGCTTAGGCTACACTGACCCCATACACGAGTATTTGCTTTGAATAAGAGTATGAGAAAGGGGCATTGTATGCAGACAGAAATCACCGTTCGCGATGAGTTAGCTACGGGTTTGGGCACTCCTATCACGGAATTTGTGCTTGAACTGCCAAATAACTACATCACGGTGCGCGAACTGATCCGCCAACGCATCGAACAAGAGATCGCGGCATACAATGCCCAACAAGCAAGTAACCTCAATAGCTTTATGCAGCTCCAAGGCCAAGAGCTGCTTAACCCCCAGCGCCCTGCCATTCGCACTATCGCCAAACTGAATGTTGAACAGCAGCTTGAACTGGCTTGCTCCGCCTTTGAGCGCAACGGTCTGCTGATTCTGATCGACGAGCGCCAAGTTGACCACCTGGACGACTATGTCAATCTCAATCCACAAACTGTTGTCACCTTCCTCAAACTGGTGCCTCTGGTCGGAGGCTAGAACATGCTCGATCAACTTAATCTAGAGGTCTTTCTTACGCCACGAGGCATTAGGCTGAGTAATGATGAGTGGAGGGAATTTCGTGCAAGCCAGAATCAGGCTTTTAAGCAGCATGTCGCTTTCATCCAACAGGCTGATCCAAGAACGCGTTATTTCTATCTTCGCCAACTGGCGGAGTTTGCTCAGGGACAGAGCAATAACAGTTATTGGCCGTTTCATAGCTTAGCAGAGGCCACGTTTACATATCCGATCGATTTTCAGCCCGATGAGTTTATTTGGCTGATGCAGTCCTATGGACGACCTTTTCGGGTTCCTCTTCACAAAATCCTAAAACTCGCCCAAAAGTACGAGCGAACACCCGCATTGCTAGCGGCTATTCGCGATCTGGTCGATCGACTTGAAAGCGACAATCAACTCAAGCAAAGGAGCTTCTTCAAGCTCAAGTCGATGGTCTATGACGATATTCTCGCCAACTGCAACGACCCTTGGGTTGTGCTCGCTCGGCAGAAGCTCAAAGCCGTCCCCGCAGCAGAAGCAAAACTGTGGCAAAAACTGCTCTTCCATTGCAATCGCGCCAACTCGATCACTCCATCACGTACGTGGGTCACCCATGCCCAAAAGTTGGTGAAGCAAATCGGTAGCCAACAGGTTACAAGCCATCTCTCAGCTTGGTTGGTTGCCAGTAGCGAGGGAAGCATCGATCCTAAACGAGGCCGGAACAGGATCGACCCTGCTTACAGGCAGATGCCTAAAGGTCTCTTTTGGCTAGCTGGCCTTATTCGTGATCCTCAATTACTGCCGACTCTGCTTGAAGTCATCCAAACGTTGTATAGCTCCTCTCCAGCCACCATTACGCGACCCTATACACAAGCGCTCCTATGGAGCATCGCTCAAATGCCTGAGCCGCACAACTATCAGACCTTAGGCTATCTGCGCCTAAGCTGCGCTCAACACCAAGCCGGTAAGCAGATCAACAAAGCGCTTAAGCGATTGGCAGAGACCGATCAGCTTAGCATGGCACGAGCTCAGGAGCGCTGTGTAGCCAATTACGCCAATTTTAGTGCTGTAGGAGCGTATGAACAGCGAATTGAAGGCTACACGATTCGAGTACAGATCCGCAACGATCGTTTCCTGCTTGCCTACTTCGATGCGCAGGGCCAGCCGATCAAAAAGCTGCCCGAGCAAATCCAAGCGAGCGAAGATTTCAAAGCATTTCAGCGTTTGCAGAAGCTGATCCAACGCGACTTCAAAGATCAACTATGGCGGATCGAGCAGCTCTATCGTAGCCCGCTTGAGTGGAACTTTGAGGAATGGCGCCAGCGTTACCTCGATCATCCCTTGGTGGGTGCAATCGCACGTCGTCTGATCTGGCGCTTTCAGCGAGCAGATGGCTCAGCCACCGATGCGATCTGGCACAATGATCGATTGGTCACACATGCTGACGAAAGGCTGGAAAGCTGCGACGAACTGAAGGTGCGGCTCTGGCATCCGCTCGGCGTAGCGACCGAGGATGTGCTGGCTTGGCGCAACTGGATCAAACGCCATAAGCTCAAACAGCCCTTCCCTCAAGCTGAGCGCGAGGTCTATATTTTGACCGATGCAGAGCGGCAGACAGAGAGCTATTCCAACCGCTTCGCTGGGCATATATTGCGTAAGCGTGATCTGCAAAAAGCCTGCAAAAAACTTCGCTGGCAACGAACTGTGCTGTTTGATCCTAATGGAGTCGTGTCGCTGCTGCTGCCCGATGGCCGATTTATGATTTCCTATTGGCTTGATGGAGTAGACGTCGAGGAATTTGGTAGTGGGGGTCTGTTTACAAGCGATCAAGTGCGTTTTTATCAGCTTCCAGAAGAGCGAAAGGGTCGTCATCACGTCTATTACCACGATTACAATCTCCAACCAATGGCCTTGGAAGAAGTTCCCGAGCTGCTCTTCTCCGAAGTGATGCGCGACGTCTATCGCCTGTTAGAAAGCTGCCCAACCCAAATCGATCCGACTTGGCAGCCTCAAAACAACACCCGCAGAGCTTTCAACAGACTCACCCATTCTGTCTCATCGGACAACTGGCTTAGGGGGCCTGAGTGGCTCACTACGCTTGAACAGTTGCTTCCACGCCTGAAGATAGGGTCAGATTGCCATCTAGAAGGTGATTTTCTGGTTGTAAAAGGAAAACGAGGAACCTATAAGATCTCTTGTAAAAATGGCAGCGTTTTTATGCAGCCAAGTAACCAATACTTGTGCATTGTCTCAGCTAGGCGAGAACTGGTTCCGGCTCAGACCGCAAGCTTACTCCAAGCCGAACAAGACTACAAACTGTCGATGATCCTCAGCAAAGCCCATTTACTGGCCAATGATCATCAAATTACCGATCCGACTATTTTGCGCCAAATAGAGTATGCGAGCCGCAATCTCAATCAACGGGTTGTCTAGCCGAAAATATGTTAGACAGCTCAGATCGAAACCGTAAACGAGTAGTAAAGATGGAAAAGAGCATTTAATTGGAGCCTAGAGCATGTCTACAATCGAACATAGCAGCTTCGACCTGCCAGCATTAATGGCGGCCAAGAGCTACCAAAGCCGTGATCCTCTGCTTAAAGCCACAAAACAAGCGATGGCGCAAGCCGATCCAGCAACGCGCTATGGGTATCTTCAAGAGCTTATAGCAGGAAGCGAACAATACGATCGTTACGGCAGCTGGATATGCCACTCGTTAATACGCCATCTTTTCAACTATGTGATTGGGTTTGAAACTGAAAGTCTTACTAGGTTCATACAGTCATATGTCCCGATCTCATCGCTTAGCTGCGAAAATATCTTACGACAGTTGGCCAAAGTCGAACATAGTCCTGATCTGTTGCAGGCCGTTCGTGAGCTTGTTGATAAGTTTGAAACTAATACCAGTTACTTCAAAACGAGTCGCTTTTTTGAACTGAAACGGCTGGTGTATAAGGATATTTTGGCGAATTGTAACGATAGTTGGGTCGAAAACATTCGCAACGATCTAGCAGTTCTGCAAGCGGAAGAACAACGGCTATGGCAAGAATTGCTCTTGCATTGCAGTCGCGCAGTAAACAGCTCGCCCGGTAGAGCTTGGGTTAAGAAAAGCCGCAGCTTGGTTGAGCAGATCGGATACAAGCAAGTTCAGCACTTCCTAGAGAGCTGGTTATCTCGTGTTGTGGTGTGGGATGTTGCGCGCAACAAATCGCTCACGCGACTAGAGCCGAGCTATGCGTCGCTCTTAAAAGGCTTGTTATGGCTAGGCGGTGCGATCAGCGATCTGAACAGTTTAGGCTTCCTGACCGAATTGACTCGCCGTATCTACCAAAGCCTACCGCGTGAGAAGACGCGCAAGTTTGGTCACGCTTTATTGTGGAGCCTCAGCCAGATGCCCATGCCCCACAATCTACAAGCGATCGAGCATATTCGGCTTGCCTGTCGCCACAATCAGATTCAAAAGCAGATTCTCCAATTCCATAAGCAGTTTGCAGCAGAGAACGGACTGAGTTTCGCCAAGATCCACGAATTAAGCCTCGCCAATTACGCCAATTTCAGCTCAATCGGTAGCTACCAACAGGTGATCGAAGGCTACACCATCAAATTGCAACTGCATAAGGATTATTTCTATCAGAGCTACTTCAACGCTAATGGGGAAGAGATCGCAGGGCTTCCTGAAGCGATCAGGCGCAGCGTTGCCTTCAAGGAATTTCAACGTTTGCAGAAGCTGATTCAGCTCGACTATACCGAGCAGCTATGGCGGATCGAACAGTTTTATCGTAGCCCACTTGAGTGGAGCTTCACTGAGTGGCGGCAGCGTTACCTCAATCATCCCTTGGTGGGCGCGATCGCACGGCGCTTGATCTGGCGCTTTCAACATCCAGATGGCTCAGCCACCAATGCGATCTGGCACAAGGATCACTTGGTCACGCATACTGGTGAAGCGCTGGAAACCTGTGACGAGCTAAAGGTACGGCTCTGGCACCCACTCGGCGTTGCAAGCGAAGAAGTGTTGGCTTGGCGCAACTGGATCAAGCGCCATAAAGTAGAACAGCCCTTCCCTCAAGCCGAACGCGAGGTCTATATTTTGACCGATGCAGAGCGGCAAACGGCGACCTACTCTAACCGTTTTGCTGGACATATCTTCCAAAAGGCCGATCTAGACAAAGCGCGCAATAGATTGCGCTGGCAACAAGCAAGCCTGTATACTTCCGACAGTTCAGTCCGGCTCTTGTTAGCAGATGCGGGGCTACGAATCGAGTACTGGCTGAGCGACCCCCTTGATCAACCCTACAACGATAATCCTTTGACAAGCGACCAGATCCGTTTTTACCGCATGAGTGCTGAACAGTATAAAGTTTCGCATAGTTATTACCGATGGCCAGATCAGGAGCCACTACGGGTTGAAGAGATTCCGGAAGTAATCTTTTCCGAAGCCATGCGAGACATCGACTACCTGATTCGCCAATGCTTTACTCAACTCGATCCGGATTGGCATGACCGCAACGAGTATCGCGCTAGGACAATTAGACGGGTTGATCGTTCCCAGCAACAGGGCAATCCAAAACTGGTAGCACGACGCCGAGAGCAACTCAGTTCGCTCATACCGCGGCTTAAAATCGCTTCGCAGTGCCGCTTAGACGAAGATTATCTGACAATCCAAGGGCAGATTCACAACTATAAGATCCGCTATGATAACGGAAGCATCTTTATCGATCCGAGCAATCAGTACCTCTGTGTTGTTTCGGCAAGGAAAGAACTGATACCACAAGACACCAGCCAATTGTTACAAGTCGAACAGGATCATCAGCTCTCAATGATTATCAGTAAAGCGCTTTTGCTCGCCAACGACGATCAGATTACTGACCCAACCATTCTGCGGCAGTTACCAAAAGCACAATAAACTCGATTGACGGTTTCGCCCCGAAATGTTATGATTGGAGCGTTCGTCACTAAGGAGGAAGTCTCGACAATGCGTTGGAATGTAACTACAAATTGCTGGAGTTCTTTCCGAGGTGCCATGCTGCGCGTGGGACATAGCCTAACTGTGCCCAACGCGATATTTATTATGTAAACTATCGACGATTTGTCGAATAGAAGCCGTGGGCCAGTTAAACTGCCCACGGCTTTTTTGCGTCCTGCGCCAAGGGAGTGAAGCTGGCCCACAAGGAGAGTGTGAATGATTGAGAACGGCTTAGGTCAGCAAACAATTATAAGGCGCGGCAGGTGGACTCGCCGGCTGGCCAAATACGCCAAAACGGCAAGTATGGCGGCTAGTGGCTATATCGGCGATAGCCCGCTGTTTATGTTCGACTATGTGATGCGCGTCTTGCGCGTCTTGGTGTTGTTAAGCATCTGGCGGATTGTGCTAAGCGAAGAGGGTGCGAGCGGCCTGAGCTTACAGGCGGTCTTGACCTATACCTTGATCTCGGAGGTCTTCTTTTCGCAGCTCAATCCGCGCACCTCAATGGAAGATGCCTTTTGGCAGGGCACCATTGCGGGACGCATGGCCCAACCGCTGGGGCTGTTCGAACAATTTACCTCGGAAACGGTAGGGCGCTGGTTTTTCGAGTGGTGTTGTTTTTCGATCCCCTTGGTACTGATCTCGCCCTTGTTGGGCGTGAATGTGCTGCCAGCCAGCCTAGGCGCGGGACTGCTCTTCATCGTTAGCCTACTCTTGGCGGTCTCGGTCGGCTTGGCACTGGAATACATCTTCTGCGCGCTGTTAGTGATCTGGCAGTTGCCGCTCTGGGTGATGCTGCAAATCCGTAGCGCCTTTATCACCTTGCTCTCAGGTGCGATGCTGCCTTTAGCTTTTTTGCCCGATCTGGTCGGCGAAATCTTTAGCTGGCTGCCCTTCGCTTCGATGGCGTCAGCGCCCCTGCAGATCTACGTCGGGGCAGGCAACACGCTGTTATTGGTGCTGTTACAAGTATTCTGGTCGGCGCTTCTTTGGCCATTAGCACACTGGCTGTGGTTCAAAGGGCGAGAGGGGATGATTTCCTATGGCGGCTAAACTGAACAGCGTGTGGCGCACGCTCAAACGCATCTGGCAACTTTGGCTGTTTTATGCCAAGCTCGATCTATTGCTGCTAATCAGCGATGTTCGCCTGGCCTTGATCTATTTCAGCAGCGAACTGCTCACCAGCATCGGCTCGGTGATCGGTCTGCTGTTGTTGGCCCAACGCTTCGATGGCATCGGCACATGGACGCTCAACCACCTCTATGTCTTGCTAGGCTACTCGACGCTGGTTTTGGGTATATTGAACACCTTTTTCAACTACAATCTCTCGCTGATCAGCCGACGAATCGGGCGAGGCCAACTCGACCATGTGCTGGTGCAGCCTCAGCCGCTCTGGATGATCTTTATCACCGAAGGCTTTGCGCCGCTCTCGGGTTTGATGGGCCTGATCCCGGGAATCTTACTGTTTGCTTGGGGTTTGATAGGGCTAGGAGTCTCACTCGATCTGGGTTGGTGGGCGCTGCTCGTCTTGAACCTGTTCGCCTCAGGCACGATCATGATGAGCTTCAACTATATCTGGGGTAGCTTGGCCTTTGTCGCACCGCGCAGCAGCGAAGAGATCAGTAGCTCGGCCTCGCGCCTACTCGATCAGCTCAAGGTCTATCCGCTCGATGGGCTGGGCGGCCTACTGCTCGGCAGCCTTATGACGGTCGCGCCAGTCGGTCTGGTTGCTTGGTATCCCGTTCGGGCGCTTTTGGGCCTGAATAGCTCTGCTTGGAGCATCTGGATCACACCGCTAGCCGCGCTGTTTATGCTGGGGATCGCACTCTTCTGCTTTTTGAAAGGATTAGGTTACTATGCCACCACAGGTTCACAACGCTACAGCTCACTCGGACATCGTAGTTGAGCTGCAAGATGTGCACAAGGTCTTTCGCCAGCGCCAGCGTTCCAGCAGATTGAGCGAGACCATCCGCCATATGTTCAAGCCACGCATTCGCGAGGTGCGCGCGCTGCAAGGCGTCAGTATGCAGATCCGGCGCGGCGAGATCGTAGCCTACGCAGGCCCGAACGGAGCAGGCAAAAGCACCACTATCAAGCTGCTTTCGGGCTTGCTGGCACCCAATGCGGGCCGTGTACGGGCCTTAGGCTTCGATCCGATCAACGAGCGCGTTCAATATGTCAAGCGCATCGGCGTTGTATTTGGCCAACGCAGCGAACTCTGGTACGATCATCCTGTAGCGGCCAGCTATGAATGGAAGCGCGTGGTCTGGGATATTCCCCAAGATCGCTTCGCGCGAACGCAAAAGCGCTTGATCGAAGTGCTCGGTTTGGAAGAGTTCTTCCACAGCTTGGCGCGCGAACTGAGCTTGGGCCAACGCATGCGCGCCGAGCTCGGCTTAGCGCTCTTGCACGAGCCGGAGCTGCTCTTTCTCGACGAGCCGACCATCGGCCTCGATGTGCTCTCGAAGCGCATGATGCTCGACTTCGTCAAAGAGCTGAATCGCAAACAGCAGGTCACCGTAATGATCACCAGCCACGATATGGCCGAGCTCGAACAGTTGGCGGGACGTATGGTGATGATCGATCATGGCAAAGTCGCCTTCGATGGGCCTTTCGAACAGCTGCGCCAAACCATGAGCGACGGTCGCCGCCTGATCATCGAAACCAGCGACGAAACCGCGCCCAGCTTAGAGGGCGCCGAGCTGATCGAATCGCAAGCACGGCGGCATGAATATCGCTTCGACGCTTCGCAAATCAAGATCGTCGATCTGCTCAACCAAGCCGCCAAGCAAACCAGCATCATCGATGTCGAAACCGTACGAGCGCCGATCGACGAAGTGATCGCCAATATTTACCAGAGTTGGCGCAAACCAAAAGAGGTTTTAGAGCTTGAGGAAGCGCTATAAGCTCAAAACAGTCCTTCAAACAATGCGAATCGCTTGAAATATCTTGAATAAAATGAGGTATTATGCAGCGCAAACGCCCCGTACGTCTACAAAAACCGTCGTCGCCTAACCAGAACGCGGCCCCAGCGAGCAATCCCGCTTTAACTGAGGCTGTGCTGGCCAAGCTCGACAAACAGTTGGCAAACGGCCAACCGCCCGAAGTGTTCGCAACCTTCGAGCGTTTGGTCGCGGCGGGCCATAGTCCCGAAGGTGCGCGCCAACTGATCGCCAATGTAGTTGTACAGGAACTGTTTCCAGCGCTATCAAGCGGAAAAAGCTATAACCAAGAGCAATTTCTTGCAGCGCTGCGTCGCCTACCGTACTCAACGGATTCGGCAGATGAATGAGGTCGTGGTTCATCCTTTAGTTTGAGCGTTTCCGAAGAAGGAGCAACATCAATGCAGATCGATCTATCCAACAAAATCGCGGTGGTCACTGGCGGTTCAGGCCAACTGGGGCGCGTTATGTGCCGAACCTTGGCTGCATGCGGCGCTGATATTGCTGTGCACTATCACGGCAACCAAAGCAAAGCCGAGGCAGTTCGCGACGAGATCATCGCTATGGGCCGCCGTGCCATCGCCGTGCAAGCCGATGTTACCGATGCCGATTCGGTCTTTGCCATGCGCGATATCATCGTAGAGCAGTTGGGCCACCCTCAGATTATCGTCAACAACGCTGTGATCCAATACAACTGGGTACACGTTTTGGATCAAGCTATCGAAGATTACGAAGGCCAGTTCCGCTCCTGTGTTTTGCAGAACGTCTTGATGGCCAAGGCATTTGTGCCAAATATGATCGAAAACAACTACGGTCGCATCATCGCAACCAACACCGAGTGCGCCATGGAAAACTTCCCGACTCAGTCGGCCTATGTGGCCGGTAAGCGCGGTATGGACGGCGTGTTGCGCGTTCTGGCGCGCGAGATCGGCGAGCACCAGATCACCGTCAACCAGGTCGCTCCGGGCTGGACAATCAGCGACCGCGATCGCGAGCGCGGCACCGAAGTCAGCGAAGCCTATTCCAAGAAGGTCGCCCTGAAGCGCCGTGGCACCGACCAAGAGATCGCCAACGTGGTCGCCTTCTTGGCCTCCGACCTGGCCAGCTTCATCACGGGCGCATACATCCCCGTGGCGGGCGGCGCGGTGATGCCAGCGATCTAGTCATAATCTCCATCAAATGCAAGAGCGAGCCAGTCTATTGACTAGCTCGCTCTTTTGTATCACACCAAATCCGTTTAAAGCGTTCTCTTTTTAGAAACATCTTTCAACAGGGACATTGATACGCAAAGAAATCAGGGAAAGTAATATGCGAGATTTGGCGCTCAAGCGCCAAATCTCGCATATCAAAAAAGAGCAGTTCCACTCTGCCGAAGGCCTGTGTTCAAAAGCGTATCTGCTTAATTGGAAGTAATCAACAGGATTTGGTATCACAGCTTGTAGGCACACTTTCAGATTAAGGCGTTAAAGGCCTCTACCTGCCATTTGTTCCTTGGCGCGTCCGCCTACGGCTAACAAATCGCCGCCCTTCCATTCGGGCGGTCGCTTGTCGCCCCCTGCGCTTAGACCTCGCTAACATCAACCTTCTCTACCTCAACCAAGTTATCATAGAAGGTTGCGCCGCCACCTAAGTCCGAAAGGCGCTGCGAAGTCGTAAAGTTCACGCCGCGACCGCGCTTCATCTTGCGATTCCACCAGATCGAAGGCGTCAGCACAACGCCCGGCTTGACCTTCTCGCTCAGCACAGCAGGTACAAAATAGTCGCCTCGATCGTTGAAAACCCGCACTTGGTCGCCGTTCGCGATCTGGCGAGCCGCCGCATCTTCGGGGTGAATCAGCAACATCGGGCCTTCCTCGTAGCGCTCGAGCACATTAGCGAAGGTGGTATTGAGGAAGTGATGAGCGGGCGGGGTCAGCAGCGCCAACGGGTACTTCTTGGCCAGCTCGGGATCGCTGAAGCGGCTCTCGGCTGGCGGCGTAAAGGTCGGCAGCGGATCGAACCCTTGATTCGCCAAACTCTGCGAATAAAGCTCGCACTTGCCGCTTGGGGTTGGGAAGCCGCCTTGGGCGAATGGTGCCCAATCTTTAGGCAGATTGAGCTTCATCCAACCGCGCTCTTTCAAAGCCTCAAGCGTGATGCCCTCCATCGAAGGATGGCGCACATTCAAGGCTTGACGCGCCATCTCCTCATCAGAATCGCGGAAGATCTCATCGGTGTAGCCCATGGCAGCGGCGATCCGGCGAAAGATCTCGCTGTTGGGCAGAGCCTCGCCCAGCGGCGCGATCGACGGCTCGTTCCAGAGCACATAGAGATGGCCGTAGGAGGTGTGCAAGTCGGCGTGTTCGAGCTGAGTGGTGGCGGGCAAAACCAGATCGGCTAGCTCCGCAGTATCGGTCATAAAGTGCTCAAGCACCACCGTAAACAGGTCGTCGCGCATCAAACCGGCGTGGACCTTCTCCAGATCGGGCGCGACCGCAGCCGGATTGACGTTGTAGACCACCAGCGCCTTCACGGGCGGATCGTCGACCTCGGTCAGCACGCGGCCCAGCTCGTTCATGTTGAAAGTGCGTGTGCCGGGCGGGATCAGATAGCTCGCGGTCAGGTCGCGCCAGTTGATCGGGTAGCTGCCGCCCGTACTCAGCAAAATGCCGCCCGCTGCATGGCGCCAAGCGCCGACCACCGCCGGAAGCGTGGCGACCGTGCGAGTCGCCATTCCGCCGCCTGCGTGGCGCTGCATACCGTAGTTAATGCGGATCACCGAGGGCTGCGCTGTGGCATAGCTGCGCGCTAGCTCGACGATGCGCTCTGCGCTGATGCCTGTGATCTCGGCGACGCGCTCGGGCGGATACTCGGCAGCGCGCTGGCGCAGTTGTTCGCCGCCCACACAGTAGTCACGCAGATAGTCGCGGTCTTCTAAGCCCTCCGCGAAGATCACGTTCAGCATACCGAGCGCCAGCGCGCCATCGGTGCCCACATTGATGGCGTAGTGCTCGTCGCACTGCTCGACCGTGCGCGTGCGGAAGGGATCGATCGCCACCACCTTGGCGCCTTTAGCCCGCGCCCGCTTGATAAAGGGCCAGAGGTGTGGGTTGGAAGTGAGCGTGTTGGTGCCCCACAAAATGATGAAGCGGGCGTTTTCAAACTGCTCGGGATCGGTTCCGATCGGCTGACCGATGGTATAGCTGTAGCCCACCTTGCCAGCCGCCGAGCAGATCGTGCGGTCCAGTAGCGAGGCGCCCATCTTGTGAAAGAGCCGCATATCCATCGACGATCCTTGGATCAGGCCCATGGTTCCGGCGAACGAATAGGGCAAGACCGCCTCCGGCCCGTACTCGGCGCAGATCGACTTGAGGCGTGTAGCGATCTCGTTGATCGCTTCGTCCCACGAGATGCGTTGCCACTGGCCCGAACCGCGCGGCCCGACGCGGCGCATGGGGTATTGCAGGCGCTCGGGGTGATAGGTGCGCTCAACATAGCGCGAAACCTTCGAGCACAAAAAACCTTGGGTCAAGGGATGTTCGGGATCACCCTGAACTTTGATCGCTACCCCATCTTTGACAGTGACGAGCATTGCGCAGGTATCGGGGCAGTCGTGCGGACAGGCGCCGCGTATCACGGTCAGCTCTGGAGCAGGAACAACTGTCATATAGCCAACTTTCCTTAAAAGCGCCCAGCAGTTTTCAGACTGCTGGACTTTCTCACGGTTAAAAACCTTCCAGCAATACGGTGAGAGCGATACAGCAAGCTCCACCGATGTCATACCAAATTCGTTTGTGTGACCACCAAGGTGGGCGGCCTCTCCGCACGGCAGCTAGCACACGACTGTATGGTTAAGACGTTGGTAGCCGTAGGCGGACGCGGTGAGGACCGAATGGGAGCTAAGGACCTCACCGCCAAATAGCTGCTTGGCCCTGTCGCCTAGCGCACAATCCGACGCGAAGTGATCACACCTGTATTGAGGCCGAGCGTGCTCAGGCCGCCAAAAAAGCGGGCGTGCTCGATCTTCACACAGGCGTCCATCACGACCTGCAAGCCCGCCTCGCGCGCGCGTTGAGCCGCCTCCAGATTGATCACGCCCAACTGCATCCAGACCGTCTTGGCGCCGATCGCGATCGCATCTTCAACAATCGGCGGAACCGCTTTGGGATCGCGAAAAATATCAACGATATCGACCGGCTCGGGGATATCGCGCAGCGAAGCATAACACTTCTGGCCCAAGATCTCGGTCTCGCGCGGGTTGACGGGAATCACACGATAGCCCTCTGCGAGCATATAGATCGCGGCGAAGTGGCTGGGCCGGAAGGGGTTCGACGATAAGCCGACCATGGCGATCGTGCGGCTTTCGCGCAGAATCGAGAGCTTCTGAAAGGCCGTGGTGGCGAAATCGGTATTATTAACAGGCGAATTGGCGCTGACCGCGCCCGTGCCCGGAATGGCTTGATCCGACATAGTGCTGCCTCTCTGATATGCTTAGGATAGCGCCTGATCCAAATCCCACAACAGATCTTCTACATCCTCCAAGCCAACCGAAACACGCACCATCTCGGGCTGGACCCCAGCGGCGCGCTGCTCTTCTTCGCTGAGCTGTTGGTGGGTCGTGCTGGCCGGGTGAATCACGAGCGACTTGGCGTCGCCGATATTGGCCAAGTGCGAGAAGAGCTGCAAGCGCTCGATAAAGCGCTGACCGGCCTCGCGCCCGCCCTTGACGCCAAAGGTGAAGACCGCGCCTGCGCCCTTGGGCAGATACTTCTGCGCCAAGTCGTAGTATGGGCTATCGGGCAGCGAAGGATAGTTGACCCAAGCCACCTTGGGATGCTCTTTCAGATAGGCCGTGATCGTTTTGGTATTGGCGACATGGCGCTCCATGCGCAAACCTAAGGTCTCGACGCCCTGCAAAAAGAGGAAGCTGTTGAATGGGCTGAGGGCCGGACCGAGATCGCGTAAGCCTTCGACACGCGCTTTCATAATGAAGGCGAAGTCGCCAAAGGTCTCGAAGAAGCGAATGCCGTGATAGCCTTTGCTGGGTTCGAGCAACTGGGGGAAGTTGCCTTTGTCCCACGGGAAGCGCCCACTATCGACGATAACGCCGCCGATGCTGGTGCCATGCCCGCCGATAAACTTGGTAGCCGAGTGCACCACGATATCGGCGCCGTGCTCGATCGGGCGGCACAAATAGGGCGTCGCAAAGGTGTTGTCGATCATCAAGGGGATATTGTGCTCGTGAGCGATTTCGGCCACCGCCGCAATGTCGAGCACATTGATGCTCGGGTTGCCCAAGGTTTCGCCGTAGAGCACTTTGGTGCGCGGCGTGATCGCGCGGCGGAAGTTCTCGGGATCGTCGGGGTTCACAAAGATCGTATTGATGCCCATACGCCGCAGACTGATATCGAGCTGGGTATAGGTGCCACCGTAGAGCGTGCTGGCCGCCACAATCTCATCGCCCACTTCGAGCAAACTCAACAAGGCCACCAACTGAGCCGCTTGGCCGCTGCCCACTGCTAAAGCGCCTACCCCACCTTCGAGCGAGGCGATCCGCTCTTCGAACACGGCGTTAGTAGGGTTCATAATTCGCGAATAGATATTGCCAAAACGCTGCAAATTAAACAGAGCCGCCGCGTGCTCGGTATCATCGAAGACAAACGACGAGGTCTGGTAGATCGGCACAGCTCGCGCACCCGTCGTCGGGTCGGGGCGCTGACCTGCGTGCAAAGCACGCGTATGGAAGCCAAAACGGCGCTCAAATTCAGACACGCGATACTCCTTATGTTGCTGAAAGCCATCGGCAGTAGAGGCTATCATACCCTACTTCGCAGCCAAGCCAAAACGAGTACATTCGGTAGAGATCGAAACGTATATAAATGCTAGACTTTTCGCCCAAACAGACTAACATTCAAAAGTCTAGGACATCTCAGCATCAAGCTGAAACTGATGAATTTTGTGCGGTTTGATACAAAGCGCATGACTAATACCGATCTGGTATCGCTCTTTCTTCGCCTAGTAAAACACGGCTGCGGCCTTGCCCGATCACCACACGAGTTCTCTTTTTAATACGATCAATTCATTGTGAGATGGCCATTGTAGCTAGAGTATTCCAACATGTCAAACAAATTTAAGCATAATTATTAAGAATAATCATGCTCATTGTGCCAGATTATTAGGCCCTCTAGCAACAAGCAAAGAGTGGAGGATCTTTAACGATGCTTAACGGGTAAACGAATCAGCCCAAGCGCATGGAGGAGCATATGAAGGACAGTTCTCACGCTTAGGAAAGAGGAATGAAAATCAAAATCGTATTGCTTAGTAAGACGAGTATCCTTTCATAAAGTGATTGTCATTTCCTTAGAAAATGTTATAATAATAGGTAACATACAATATTTACAATGTCTTTCCGACATTGTAAGAGCTTCCTAACGATCTGAATACGTTCTGGACAGCCCCATCGAACCTACCTAAGAACATAGTTGTCTTATCTGACAATGTGTTTACACTGCTATTTCAAACAATGAAGCGATCGAATCACAACATACAACTCTGCTTCAAAACCCCTCTTGGAAACAAGCCTCTTAATGCTTGGCTATTCCAACTGTTTTGTCCTCTTGAAATTATAGAGCGTAATTGCGCTTTGATCGTCATTTATCGATCAATTTTAGATCTATTAGACCAACTATTTCTAAAGAAAAAAATATCTCAAGCAATCGCTTGTTATTAATACTGTAAGCTTCATCGGTACAATTATCTTAGTTCTCTACATAGCAATTATTTATAGATGATGAATCGATCATAGTTGCTCAGTCTCTTTACCATGTATATAGAAGAGAGAAGGGCCAACTAGCACCCCAAGTTACTCTAAGCATGAACCTGAACTAGTGTAAAGACGAATCGGTTGCCAACCTGTATTCTCTGAAATTAAGAGGGTTTCACAAAACAATACGATTTTGAAGAACGAACATCCAAACATGACTAAGGAGTTCCCATGCAACGCCCTATCAGAGTTGTTGTACACTTTTTCGCTCTTGTCAGTCTGATAGCCACGCTCTTTGGCTCCAGTCTACAACCGCAAAATCTGGCGTACGCCCAGGAAGATCCACCCACGAACTCTGAGTCGTCAGAACCAACTAATACCGATCTCGTTCGGTTAGTCGGCGAAGATGACGAAGTACTTATCGAAGAGGATACTCAAGACCCTTCGCAAGAAGCTGATGATCAAAACGCACTCATCGATGATAGTTCCCCAATTAGTGAAGATCCTCTGCTTCCCAGCCCTAGCGCGCACCTGAGCATCCAAGAAGATCCAGAGATTGCTCAAACGACGTCTGGTTTTCTCGTCGATATCGTTTCTAGCCCAACCGTAAGAGCAGATGAGCAGCTCACTTACTCCATCTATTTTACAAACACCACAGGTTTAACCTTTGAACAGGTGCTGCTCCAAAATACGATCGGCGCAAACCAAAAATTCGAGGCCTGTGAAGTAGTCAATAACTGTAGCTACACTTATACCGGTACTATCGACCCGCCCCCATCAATGGATAAGGTGACCGGTAAAAAGGATACCATGACAGGTCGCGAACTTGTGTGGCGTTTGGCTACTGTAGCACCTGGCGCCTATGGCAAGATTACCTACACCGTTAAGGTACGTAACGATATCTATCCAAAAACGCGACAGGTAGCAACCGTGTTAGGTAACACGGCAGCTCTGTATCGCGACAGCACAATTGGAAACTCTACGAAGCTTAGTAGTGACGAATGGGGCGCATTGGTTGTTGGCCCAGTCTTCAACCTTACGAAAACGGTCAACCTGCCCAACGCTGTCCAGGGTGATGTGCTCGAATACACCATCTTGGTGGGGAACACGATCGCAACAAACGATAACCCTGATGGCTTGCCACGTCGTGACGCGATCGATGCAACCAATGTTGTTGTCTATGACGACTTGCCAGGTCACATCACTGTTAACCCTTCGGATGTCCAAGATGGCGGCGTTGTCTCGGTAGTAAACAATGCCACCCGAATTACTTGGACGATTCCCTCTCTGAAAGTTGGCGAATCGCGCGAGCTTCGTTTCAAGGCGACCATTAAGCTCGATCTGGCAACTTGTAGCAATATTAACAATTCAAACGTCTTTGTTACAAGCAACGAAATACCTTACAACAACGCCTCTACCCAGACGCGCTTTACCATAAAAGCTCAAAGTGGTGCAAGTACAACTCTGTTTGCACCCCTGGTGATCAATAATCTCAAAGCTACTCCTAGCAATATTATGATCACCGAGAGCAGCAACTTTAGCTTCCGAATCGCAAACTACTGGAATACCAACCTAACCGGCGTAACAGTCAAAGTTATTCTGCCATCGAGCTTCGAATACATCTCTAGCGAACCTCCGGCCGTGTTTACAGAGGGCAGTCCACCAACGGTAACCTGGACAGATGTTAGTTTCCCTGTAAAAACAAGCTTTGATGCGCCCGGAATGGTTGACTTCAGCGTTCAAGTGCGGGCTAAAGGTCCAACGATCGGGAACCATGCTCTGGACGTTCAAGTAACGCTGCCGTCGAATGATGTTCCAAGCACGTGTATCAGGCCTGCAGCTCGAAACATTAAAGTAGAGCCACTTTTAGAAACTAAAAAGAGTGTCAATAAGGATTCAGCTTTCCGGTTTGAAGAAGTGGTATACACGATCGACGTCTTCAATAAAGGGCTTGAACCTTTAACAGATGTAACGATCACCGACTTATTGCCCAATATCTCGGGTATCCCCTTCCAGTATATACGCATGGAAGAAGGGCCCAATCCAAATACTACTTCATCAACGTCTATCCGTTGGGACAACCTCTATGTACCAGGAGGAAGTAAAACTTCTCCGGGCAAAATAACCTTAAAAGTGGTCATGAGAGTGGACGGTGTTCCAACACGCTGTTCAAGCAATACGGTGCTTGCTAATAGTTCTCGAAGCAATGCTATAGATACAAAGGCTGCATCGGTCTGTATCCTCTCGCCACTAAGCTTCACGAAACAGGCGTCGCGACAGTCTATTAACCCGTTGGATCAAGATAACGAGGTTGAGTTCTGGCTTACTATGCATAACAACCTCAACCAGCCTCTTACGATCCAACCACGCGATCAAATTAACTCGCCCTCAAATGTGGCGCGACGTTACACATTTTTGAGGATGGTAGAAGGCCCTGAACCGATCACTGGAGGTTTTGAGGCAAATGGACGTCTCGAATGGCCAGCCTTCCAGATCAATGGTGGAGAAACCGTTACCTATAAGTTCAGGGTGGCACTGCCGAGAGAGGATAACGGGCGCATCTTTGCAACAGACTACTGCAATACCGCTTATGTCGCCCATATAGGTGAAGTTTACGAAAACTATACGCCTAAAATCTGTTTGCGAGTGAGCGACATTGTCCTTCGAGTCTCTAAGAGCGTCGATCGACAAAGGACGGCGTTGGGTGAATTAGTCACCTATACCATCAATGTCCAAAACAGAAGCACCGACAACCCTGTTCAAGGAGTGACGGTCAAGGATGTTCTCCCCAACCTCGTCACCTATGTCTCTTATCCACCGGACCAAAAGGCTCCTGCACCTACAGTCAGTATGCTCGACAATGGCCGCCAACAGTTGCTGTGGCAGAATCTGAAAATAGAGAAAGATTCGCCGCTCCAAATTCGCTTCACTGCACGCATGCCAGGCTTGATCGGTACCTACACCAACGAAGTTGAAGTCTTTGGAGGATCTCCAAGCCCGGCTTACGATTGTAATAGAAACACCACTGAAGGTAACTGTCTGTCTACGGCGGAAGTCTATGTCGAGAACCGTGTCACAAGCGATATTATTCCATCGGTAACCGAGATCGAGCCAAACGGTGTTGTTTCGTTTGAGTTAACGTTCGTCAACGTTAACGATAAAGCCTACGATTCGATGGTTATCACCACCAGCCTGCCGCTCGGCTTCACATTTAGAAGCATGGTCGCTGGTCCTCAGCCAACCGTTCTAGGTAACAAGCTGGTTTGGTATAACCAAACCTTGCCGAGAAAATCAGGCAACACGTCTGGCATCTTATCGCTTTCATATACGGCACAAGCGCCGCTTGCCTATGGGCGCTTCCTGTCAGATCTTGAAGCAACAAGTCCTGTCGGTATCATTCCACCTTTGAACGAAGCGGCCGAGGTTGTCATTACACCGCCTGCACCAGCTTTGAGTCTCACAGGCCCAACGCTGATTGAGAAGGATTCGGTAGAGGCCTTCCGCGTAACCATCGTTAACCCGAAGACGGATCCGCTAGGGTCACTCACTGTAACAACCGTCGTACCCGATGGCTTCACCTATGTACCCAATGGTGACGAGGGTGATGACGGTGAAGACGAAGGCGATGGTGGCGACGAAGGTGACGGTGAAGACGAAGGCGATGGCGACAACGAAGGCGACGGTGAAGAGGGAGAGGAAGCCCAAGGGCTGATGATCCAAAGTAATTATGAGAGCGACTTTGAACCTATCTACGATTCAAGCTCTCGTACTCTCACCTGGATTATTCCGCAAGTTCCGGCCAGCGATGGCAAACTTCCGGCCCAAATCCAACTCTACTTTAAGCTCCGTGCGCCGAGCTACGATACAAAAGCGGTTCTTGAAGTCAAGGCAACGGGCGACATCGAAGAGTTGGATCAGACCTACAACAAACTCGAGCTGATCGTCACTAACATCAAACGTATCTTGCTACCGATCGTTATGAAAATCTAAACGATAAAGCAACGCTAGATCAACAGAGGCAGGATGGGCAGCGCTCATCCTGCCTTGGTCATGTCTGCTCTGTTTTGAGCTTCGATAGCGTGATACTTGATATTACATCTGCTTACTGAGTCAGCACTCTGGCGGTGTCGTCCTTCCCCCAAAAAAGTCCCAACCGCGTCCGCCTACGGCTACCAACATCCCGCCCGCCTCAAAGAGGTCGTATCGCTGTGTGTGGAAAGGTTACCCAAAATAAAACGATGCAAATGGCTTTCGTATGACTATTTTCATCTTTGCTCCCCCATGGGCGAGCACACAAACCATCAAAGCGGTTTGTGAATTATGTCTACTGTTTTGGTCTTCGGCAGGCAATAGCATTGTCGTTGGCAGGCGGGATATGGGGAGGGCGAGCTGATCGATGGACTGAATGAGAGGTAGAAGATTTGATAGCCGTAGGCGGACGCGCCAAGGAATAATATGGAAGGTTGAAAACATTCCGCCAAGGTTTGAGTTACTCAACATCTATTAAATCTTTTCAATTAAAACGTCTGGCATTAGAAACAGCTAGAGAGTTTATGCAAAGCAGCATGGGATCTCGTGTATAATAGCTTGTACTAGAAAATATCTCTAGAATGTTTACTTTACGTCTAGTAAGTTTTTTGTAGTATACTAGTAACCGTATCAGCCAATAATCTCAATCGATCGGACGATCAGCGCGACTATTGATCTTCTGATAAGCGGCTATCGCTTGTATGACTGTGCCGCCTCGATCAACATGCGAGCTATGAGGGCATTAAGGCCTCAGTCTTTTCAAGCCTAGAGCACGAACTATCTGACAAGGTCGTAGCATACGGATCAGATCCGGTTCTTTCAAGCGAGCAAAGCACGCTCGTTGGGAGCTTGGATAAGGCCAATTCCCAGAAGTGGTAGCACCGTGATTGCTCCACAGTGTCTTTGCATATTGAACGATGATTGTTCAAGAGGAGGTTTCGTGAGCAAGCAAAAATACGCAATCGGTGTAGACTTCGGCACAGAATCCGGACGCGCACTGCTTGTGGATGTCAGCAATGGCGAAGAGATCGCCACTGCGGTTCATCCCTATAGCAACGGCGTGATCGATGAGTATCTACCCGGAACGGATATTCGTTTAGAGCCAGACTGGGCGCTGCAAGACCCCAACGACTATATCGAAGTTTTTAAGCAAACTATTCCCGGTGTGCTCGCCAAGAGCGGCGTCGATCCAGCAGATGTGATCGGTATCGGTATCGACTTCACAGCCTGTACTATGCTACCGACCAAGGCCGATGGCACCCCACTTTGCTTCCTGCCCGAATGGCGCAACAACCCCCACGCTTGGATCAAACTCTGGAAACACCACGCTGCTCAAGACGAAGCCAACAAGCTGAACGAGATCGCTCGCGAGCTGGATTATACCTTCTTAGAGCGCTATGGTGGTAAAATCAGCTCGGAATGGTTCTTCCCCAAGGCGTGGCAGATCCTCGACGAGGCGCCAGAAGTGTATGCCGCCGCCGATCGTCTGATCGAAGCCGCCGACTGGGTGGTATGGCAGCTGACGGGTGTCGAGACCCGCAACGAGTGTACCGCCGGCTACAAGGCGATCTGGTCGAAGAGCGAAGGTTTCCCGCCCAACGAATTCTTTAAAGCGCTCGATCCACGTTTAGAGAACATTATCGACGAGAAGATGTCGCGCACGCTGCTGCCACTGGGCGCTAAAGCGGGCGGTCTTTCGGCCCAGGCTGCGGCTTGGACGGGCCTGCGCGAAGGCACAGCAGTGGCGGTCGCTAACGTCGATGCCCACGTGGCCGTTCCGGCTGCAACCGTTGTTCAGCCGGGCCGTATGGTGATCAACCTCGGCACCTCGAACTGCCATATGGTGTTGGGCAGCGAAGCGCGCGAAGTACCCGGCATCTGTGGATGGCTACAAGACGGCATCATCCCGGGCTTTGCGGGCTTTGAGGCCGGTCAGTCCTGTGTCGGCGATAGCTTCGCTTGGTACGTCGATCAGTGTGTGCCCGCCGCTTACCAAGAGGCTGCCGCTGCCAAGGGCCAGAACATTCACCAGTATCTTGAAGAGTTGGCCAAGCAGTTAAAGGTCGGCCAGAGCGGTCTGGTAGCGCTCGACTGGTGGAACGGCAACCGCAGCGTCTTGGTCGACGCCGATCTCTCGGGCGTGATCGTTGGTCTGACTTTGGCCACCAAGCCGGAAGAGATCTATCGCGCCTTGATCGAATCGACGGCCTTCGGCACCCGCACGATCATCGAGGCCTTCGAGAGCAACGGCATTCCGATCAACGAGATCGTCGGCACCGGCGGTCTGCCCGAGCGCAATAAGCTGCTGATGCAGATCTATTCCGATGTGACCGGCAAGCGCATCACGCGTGCGCGCACGGCCTTGGGCGCGGCCCTCGGTTCGGCGATGCACGGCGCGGTCGCCGCAGGCAAAGCTGCGGGCGGCTATGACAGCATCGTCGAGGCCGCCGAACACATGGCGCACCTCCACGAAGAGAGCTACGAGCCGATCCCCGAAAACAAAGCTATCTACGATCGCCTCTACGAAGAATACAAGACCCTGCACGACTACTTTGGTCGCGGCGCTAACGATGCCATGAAACGGCTCAAGAAGCTGCGCGAAGAAGTGCTGGCTAGCTAGTTCACACGTTTGTAGGGCTGAAGACAATGATGCTTCAGCCCTAGCAACTGATGTGTGGTATCTTCGCTCGAGTGGCGACATTTAGGAGTGTTTTTGTGTTAGAAGCAATCAAAGAACTCGTTTGCAAGCTCCATATGGAGCTTCCCAAAAATAACCTTGTTACTTGGACCAGTGGCAATGTGAGCCAGCGCGACCCCGAGAGCGGTTTGGTAGTGATTAAACCGAGCGGCGTTGCGTTTGAGGATCTGCGCCCCGAGCACCACGTTGTGGTTGATCTGGATGGCAATATCGTTGAGGGCGACCTCAAACCCTCCTCCGATACCGCCAGCCATCTCTACATCTATCGCCATCGCCCCGATATCAACGGCATTGTGCACACCCACTCGCCCTTTGCAACAGCTTTCGCCGCAGTCGGTCGCCCCATTCCGGTCTATCTGACCGCTATGGCCGACGAATTCGGCGGTCCGATCCCCTGCGCTGGTTTCGCGCTGATCGGTGGCGAAGATATCGGCAAGCAGGTGATCGAGCATATCGGCAATTCGCCCGCTGTGCTGCTCAAGAATCACGGTGTCTTTACGGTCGGTAAAGATGCCAAGGCTGCTGTGAAAGCTGCCGTTATGGCCGAGGATGTCGCCCGCACTACGTTCTACGCGCTGCAACTGGGCCAGCCCGAAGAGATCTCGCCCGAAGATGTGGCAAAACTGCATTATCGCTATACTCACGTGTACGGCCAATAGCGTCCGTTTTTGTTAACAAAGAGGTTCTCATGATCGATCTCAAGCAGTACGAAGTTTGGTTTCTGACCGGAAGCCAGCATCTCTATGGCCCCGAAACCCTCGAACAAGTCGCTGAGCACTCGAAGGTTATCGCCGCCGCTCTCAACGAATCGGCCCAGATCCCTGTCCGTGTGGTGTTTAAGCCGGTCGTTAAAACCCCCGACGAAATTTACAACGTTGCTCTCGACGCTAACGCCGAAAAGAACTGTATCGGCGTGATCGCTTGGATGCACACCTTCTCGCCCGCCAAGATGTGGATCGCAGGCCTGCGCACCTTGCAGAAGCCTTTGCTGCACCTCCACACTCAATACAACAGCGAACTGCCCTGGGGCGAGATCGACATGGACTTTATGAACCTGAACCAGGCCGCTCACGGCGACCGCGAGTTCGGTTTCATCGGCAGCCGCATGCGCATCGAGCGCAAGGTTGTGGTGGGCCACTGGCAGGAAGAGGAAGTCCAGGCCAGCATCGGAGCTTGGACACGAGCCGCCAGCGCTTGGGCTGACGCTCAGGGTGCCCGCTTCGTGCGCTTCGGCGACAACATGCGCGATGTGGCCGTGACCGAAGGCGACAAGGTTAACGCACAGATGCGCTTGGGCTACAGCGTCTACGGCTATGGCGTAGGCGATTTGGTCAAGCTGGTGAACGAAGCAAGCGACGCCGATGTGGCCAAGCTGGTGCAGCAGTACGAAGATGAGTACGATCTGGTGCCTGCCCTGCGCGAGGGCGGCGCTCAACGCCAATCGCTGATCGAAGGCGCGCGCATCGAGCTGGGTATCCGCGCCTTCTTGGAAGCGGGCAACTTCAAAGGCTTCACCACCACCTTTGAGGATCTGCATGGTTTGGTACAGCTGCCCGGTCTGGCACCTCAGCGCCTGATGGCCGATGGCTACGGCTTCGCTGGCGAAGGCGACTGGAAAACCGCCGCGCTGGTTCGCGCTATGAAGGTGATGGCTTCCGGCCTGCCCAAGGGCACTTCCTTTATGGAAGACTACACCTACCACTTCCACCCGAACGGCAACAAGGTGCTGGGCGCGCACATGCTTGAGATCTGCCCTTCGATCGCCAACGCCAAGCCCAAGCTGGAGATCCACCCGCTCGGTATCGGCGGCAAGGCCGATCCGGTGCGCTTGGTCTTTAACTCCAAGACCGGCCCGGCTGTCAACGCCTCGATCGTCGAGATGGGCAACCGCCTGCGCATGGTCGTCAACAACATCGATGTCGTCGAGCCAGAGGCTGATCTGCCCAAGCTGCCGGTCGCACGCGCGCTCTGGACGCCCGAGCCGAACCTCAAGGTGGCTGCTGCCGCTTGGATCTACGCAGGTGGCGCACACCACACTGGCTTCAGCCTCGACCTGACCGCCGAGCACCTAGAAGACTTCGCTACCATCGCTGGTATGGAGTATCTCTTGATCGATAAGCAGACCACTGTTTCCGAGTTCAAGAAAGAGCTGCGCTGGAACGATCTGTATTATCATCTCGCGAAAGGCATATAAGTTCTATGGATACCGCACGAATTGACGAGGCCCTGAAGAAAGCAAGCGACACACAAAGCGTAGTGATCGGCCAAGGTGCGCTTGCCCAGGTAGACGCAAGTTTTGCCAAGGGTTTCGGAGATGCGGCAGCGGTGATCGTAGCCGATGAGACAACCTTCAAGGTTGCGGGTGAAGCGGTGCTCCAGCAGTTTCAAGCTGCTGGGCGCACCGTCGAACCCCCCATCATTCTGCCTGCGCACCCCGCTCCTTACGCCGACTTCGACACTGTTCTTTTGATCGAAGAGAAACTACGCCAACTCGATGCCATCGCTGTTGTGGTCGGTTCGGGCACGCTCAACGATGTTACCAAACTGGCATCGCATCGGCTTGGACGGCAGTATATGTGTGTTGGTACTGCCGCATCGATGGATGGTTATACCGCCTTCGGCGCCGCGATCACCAAGGATGGCTTCAAGCAGACCATGGCCTGCCCGGCACCACGCGTAGTGCTGGCCGACCAAAATGTCTTAGTGACAGCGCCCAGCCAAATGAACGCGACTGGCTACGGCGACCTGTTGGGCAAGATCACCGCCGGAGCCGACTGGATCTTAGCCGACGCCTTGGGCGTGGAACCAATCGATCCAGTGGCTTGGTCGCTGGTGCAAGACTCGCTGCGCACTTGGGTCGGTTCTCCCGACAAACTGAGCGCTGGCGATCCCGAAACGATCAGTTCACTGTTTGAGGGCCTGATTCTGACCGGCATCGCGATGCAGATCAGCGCTTCGTCGCGCCCGGCTTCCGGCTGCGAACACCGTTTCAGCCACCTCTGGGAGATGCAGGCGCTCGGCCACGGTCACCCCGCTGTGCCGCACGGCTTCAAAGTCGGCGTCGGCTCGATCGCCGGAGCTGCGCTGTATGAGCTGGTGCTGGCCCACGATTTCACGAAGATCGACATCGAAGGCTGTGTGGCGCGCTGGCCGAGCCGCGAACAGGTCAAAGAGATGGTGCTGGCAGGCCACGATATCGCACCGCTGGCCGAAAACGCCGTCGAAGAGACCTTGGCCAAATACCTGACTCCCGAGGAGCTGCGCGCCCGCCTAGAGCTGATTCAGCAGCTCTGGCCCAGCATTCTGCCCAAAATTCAGGAGCAGATGCTTCCGGCCAAGCAGATTCGCGATATGCTCAAAACGGCGGGCTGTCCGATCGATCCCAAAGAGATCGGCCTGAGCTTGCAGCAGGTGCGCGAGAGCTACTGGCTAGCTCGCACCATTCGCAGTCGCTACACCGTGCTCGATCTGGTGTATGAAACCGGCGTGCTCGATAGCTTTGTAGAGCGCCTCTTCAGCGAAGGGGGCTATTGGGGCGAATAAGGGTACGCTCGCTGTCGGCGAAGGGTGCGTTGTAGACGCTGAGCTGGCACTGTATCTCACCCTGCCGAAGGCCGATCGCCCGAATGAGAGGAAGGGCTGTTGATAGCCGTAGGCGGACGCGCCAAAAGCCTTCTTTGGGGTAAAGACCTAACCGCCAAAGCGATAAAGTGCTGAAGTGGATTTGGGATTAGATCGTATACAAAGGCTGGATGCACATGCCCATCCAGCCTTTGCTATAGGTTGGGAAAAGAATGGAAGGACTAGCAGGAATTGTGGTTGCTGGCGGCAAAAGCCGCCGTCTGGGGCAAGATAAGCGCCGACTGCGCCTATGGGGCGACTCAGGGCCGACACTGCTGGAACATACAGTGAACCTGATCGCGCCTTTTTGTAGCGAAACGCTCGTTGTCTTGAACGATGGGGACGACTGGCCGCAGCTTGCTGCACGCCGCGTGCCCGACCTGATCGACGATGCCGGGGCGCTCGGCGGCATTTATAGCGGTTTAAGCGCTTGCCAAGCCGAATACGCCTTCGTGGTGGCCGCCGATATGCCGCTGCTGCAAAGCGAACTGATCGAGCTGCTGCTCGCGCAACCGCGCGACTACCAAGCCTTGGTGCCGCGCGCCCAACAGCAGGGGAGCACGCGCAACCGCTTCGATCTCGAGCCGCTGCTGGCGATCTATGCGCGCAGTGCGCTGCCAGTGATGTCGGCTTTGCTTGACGCTGGCGAGCGTCGTATCAGCGATCTCTTCGCGAAACTTCAGACCCGCATCGTCGAGCCGGAAGTCTGGTCAAAGGTTGATCCCACGGGTCGCTCGTT
Organism: uncultured Chloroflexales bacterium; assembly: GCA_937902315.1. GTDB lineage: Bacteria > Chloroflexota > Chloroflexia > Chloroflexales > Chloroflexaceae > CALGUG01. Next base: position 83,970 of record CALGUG010000009.1, on the reverse strand, counting down.
CCGCAATATCAATCGACCCGAGGATCTTGCGCTTGTGCAGGCCGAGTTGGCGAAAGCCAGCTCGCTTTAGGCTTCGTTTTCCTGAGCCAAAATCGCGTAGATCGCACGACGGGTAGAGTCGACCTGCTCGATAGCGGCCTTGAGCTGTTCGGGGCTGCCGTGTTTTGCGACCTGCATCAGGCTGGTATTCAAAGCACCCATGCTCTCACGCAGCTTGCGCAGTTCGGGATTGGGACCGCCACGCCCGAAACCGAAGAAACCATGGTGCTGATTTTCCTCTTCTTGTTTGCGAGCCGCCAACAGCTCCTTACCCGCTTCGGTGATGGTATAGACCCGCTTGCCTTCCTGCATTTCGCTGGTCAGGTTGCCCTCTTCCTCCAAGAGCTGAAGGGTGGGATAGACCGAACCCGGGCTGGGGCGGTAGAAGCCGCCGTAGCGCTCTTCCAAAACCTTGATCAGATCGTAGCCGTGGCGAGGCTGTTCGGCTAAGACTTCCAACAAAATGTATTTGATATCGCCTCGGCGTTGACGCTGACGCGGGCCGCCACGACGCCCATCGTCGCCACCGAAGGGATCGCCGCCAAAGGGGCCACCCCCAAATGGGCCGCGTCCAAACGGTCCACCCGGACCTCCGTGCCCACCATGGCGATTGGCGAAACGATGTCCGCGTTCGTCGCTCTCCGTGCGGCCAAAATGTCCGCCCCGCCCGAAACCTCGCTCGAAATGAGCGCGCATACCACGCTCAGAAGCTTGATTTCTATCTCGATGATGCATACAACGCTCCTTACTTTTAAAACCTATCACGATATATCGTTATATCGTTGAAAACAGAATATCACGATAACGATATATCGTCAATGGCTAAAACTCCGACTTTAGATGGAGATTTGTAGCAATAATGCTTTTGAGAGGATATGGTATAATCGCCGCTATCGAACTTCTCCATGCACTATACCCTCTTGTGACCACTGTGCAGAACCTTCTTCTGTATCAAGGAGTCTGTAAGATGAAGCTTCGTTTTTTGGGTGTTTTAGCTGTACTAGCACTCATCCTCTCTCCCATCGGCATCTCGCCAGTTGCGGCTCAATCCAATCGAACCACCATCACTTTGCTCCAAACGACCGACCTGCACGCCAATCTGCTCGCGTGGGACTACTACACCGGTCAAACCGCTGAATGGGGCTTGGCGAAGGTGGCAACCTTGGTGAAACGGGAGCGCGAACTCGATCCCGAGGCTGTGCTGCTCGATAGCGGCGACACCATTCAGGGAACCCCGCTCGGCTACTACTACGCTGCGATCGATCAGAACGCGCCGCACCCCATGGCGGTTGCCATGAACGCGCTCAAGTACGATGTCGCAGCGCTCGGCAACCACGAATTCAACTATGGCCAAGACACGCTGAACCGCTGGATCAGTCAACTCAACTTCCCAGTTCTTTCGGCCAACATTCGCAAGAGTGATGGCAGCGAAGCCTATACGCCCTACATCATCAAAGAGGTGAAAGGCGTTAAGCTGGGCATTTTGGGTATGACCACGCCCCACATCCCCAACTGGGAGAAGGCAGAAAACATCGTTGGCCTGCGCTTCGACGATCCGGTCGAGACAGCCAAGACCTATGTGCCCAAGATGCGCGCTGAAGGCGCCGATGTGATCATTGTGCTGCAGCACATCGGTTGGGATAAAACTCCCGCCAGCACCAGCAGCGCCGAAGCTTGGCTGACTGATCCTTCGACCTGGGTCAGCACCAACTCGCCCGGTCGCGAAAACACCACCGTCGAGCTGGCCGAAAGCGTGCCCGGCATCGATGTGATCTTGGCCGGTCACTCACACCTCGATGTGCCCAAGACCGTGATCAACGGTGTGCTGGTTCTCGAAGCTTCATACTGGGGTCGCGTGCTTGGCAAAGCCACACTCGAGCTTGAGCAAGTCGATGGCAAGTGGCAAGTCGTCGCCAAAGACTCGACTACCATCAAGGTCAACGATGTCGAGCAGGATGGCGAGCTCACCAATGTCGCCTATCCTTACCACGATCAGACAATCCAGTACATCAGCACTCCGGTTGGCCAAACCTTAAGCGCCTTCCCGGGTGGTCCAGAGGGTCGCTACACCGATGGCCCGCTGGCTGACCTGATCAATACCGTTCAGGCTGAAGCCGCCGCCGCAGCCGGCTATCCGGTCGATATTTCGATCGCAGCCCTGTTTGTCGATGCTGGCCAACTGCCCGCTGGTCAGATTACGCTGCGCGATGTCTATAGCACCTACATCTACGACAACACGCTCTATGTGATCGAAATCAACGGCGATATCTTGCGCCGCGCGCTGGAAGCGAACGCGACCTACTTCCGCCAGCTTGATCCCAACAATCTGCCCGCCGATCCCAAGGGTGTGGTCGCCGAAAACAAACGCGACTATGCCTATGACCTCTACAGCGGCATCGAATACACCTATGACCTCACCAAGCCCGAGGGCGAGCGCCTTGTGAAGCTCCAGTTCAACGGTCAAGATGTCACCGACGATCAGATCTTCCGCGTGGCGATCAACAACTACCGCGCCGTGGGTGGTGCAGGCTTCCCGATGTTCCGCGAAGGTAAGCAGATTTGGGGTTCGACCAGCGAGATCCGCGACCTGATGGCCGACTACGCGCGCACGCATGGTGTGCTCGATCCAGCCGCCATCAATGTCAAGAACTACAGCTTGATTCCCGATCTGGGCGCGCACTACTTTGGCAGCGGCGCAGCGGTTCCTGCTCCGGCTCCTGCTCCTGCGCCCGCCCCGAGCGAGCCTGTCACCCCGCCGACTATTCCGGCGACTCTGCCTAACACCGGTGCCGAGGAGAACAACTACTGGTGGATCGCAGTCGCTGCGCTTGGTCTGGCTGGTGCTGGCTATGGATTGCGCCGCCGCGCATTCCAGCGCTAAGATCTAGCTCGAAATCAGAAAGCGGGTCGTACACACTGTACGGCCTGCTTTTTTATTTCCTTGTGCTGGCGGCTTGGTCTCTTGGCCCAAAGAAGGCTGCTGGCGCGTCCGCCTTCGGCTACAAACCGCCCATCCATCGCGAAGAGCTTCTAGCTGTATCGAAGCCGCCTCCACAACACAAACATACAAACGAATGCCAAGAAGCCAAGCAAAACAAGTCATGTTCTGTTCGGCCGAAGGCCGAAAGATAATACCAGATCCATGTAAAGACTTGCGCTCTTGGAACGCAGAAAACAGAACCGGGGAAAGAGTTGTATGACATTTCGCTCTGCCGAAAGCCAAAAACGATAAGCTGATCAAGCGGGATCTAGGATCAGCGCTGGAGGCATTGAAAGGCAACGTTTGTTTGACTTGCTTCGTGCACAAGGTGGGTCGCAGCGAAAGCTGTGCAATAGCAGCCCTTTTGGAGGGACAAGCGTTTGGTAGCCGTAGGCGGACGCGCCAAGGAGCGAATTAGAGATTAAGCATTCTCCGCTTGAGCGATATAACAAAACGGTTGCGCTATTCGGGGCAAGCAGCGCTAATAACTCACAAGGCTCATTCTCTCTGCGAGAATGAGCCTTGGCTTTATCCAAGTTTTGATGGCCTATCAGCCCAGATTCGCGAAGCCATTCCAGAGCAGAACGCCAAGGGCCGTCGCCGCCGTTTGGGTCGCAGCCGAGGCATTCGGCGTCAAGACCGCGCCGCTTTGAGCATCGAAGCCCTGCTGAGCAGCGGCGCAACGCTGAGCGAGCGCAGCCGCAAGGCTCGCATCGCCCTGACTATGCACGACCAAGCCAGCGATCTGAGCAGGATCACTGAAATCGGCGCTTTGGGCTTGGGCAGGCAGCGCATAGCGCTGTTGAAGCTGAGCAAGCAGCGCAGCAGACTGAGCAGCTTGAGTGCTCTCGGCGTTTAACTTGTCGAGGGACGCCAAAACCCAAGCGCTCAGATCGTCGGCATTTTGCGACTGCAACCAGCGCAGGGTGCGGCTAAGCTGCGCGCGGAATGCACCCCGTTTATCGCTGTGACCGCCGCTCACAAAGGCTGCCAAAGCCAGCGCAGTGGCGATCGGATCAGCGTGCCACGAGCCATTGACCTGCTGGGTACGCGCCAGATAGCGCAGGGCGGCTTCGGCCCGCTGGCTTGGCGTGATCGAAACAGGCGTAGGCTCAGGTTCAGGAGCAGGATGCTTGGCGGCTGGCATCGGCGCGGCTGCGGCCAAGTCGGGCATCGGCCCGGCGAAGCCGCCCGTGAGAGTCGCTTGTTCCTCGGTCCTATCGCCCAGAAAGTTCTTCATAAACCGAGAGAAACCGCCTAGCTTGGCAACTCCACGACCAGTTGAGCGCTTCAGCATAGCCGGAGCGCCACTGACCGAATGCAGCATGCTGGCAAAAGCGACTTGGGGGCCTTCGAAGGCCTCGCGCAGCGTACCTTCGGGCAGATAGATCGGCACCTCGATCTGCGTCGCCGTATCGCGCTGGGCGTGTTCGTCGCGCAGCGTTTCGATCGCTACAAAGCTGGTGAAAGGGGTAAGCAAGCGGTAGGTCAAGCCTAGACTCAGCACCTCGTCGCGCACTTGGCTGCTGTGCTCGGCGAAGCGGCGCTGCGAATCGAGCAGATACTCGACGCGCTGGCGTGCCCACAACTGAGGCAAAGCCTGCCAAAGCGGGCTGCGATCGGGCGTTTCGGCTGGCAGCTCGGCCTCGATGGTCTGTTCAAACAGACCGCGCGGGGTGCGTCCGCTCAGCTTGAAGCGATACTGGCCGCTGCTCAGATAGCGTCCGGTCACACTCAAGGGCTGGCCCGCATAGAGATCGGGCAAGGTCGGCGGTAGAGTGTCGATGATTTGCGCGCCACCCCAATCGATCGCCAGATCGGTAACCAGCGGATAGGTGATACGGCGCTGGAACTGCTCGATCGCCCGCTCGATATCTTCGTTGGGCAACAAAAACTCGGCGCTGCCACGCCCCACTTCGGCCAGCTTCTTGAGCAGATAACGATTGCCCGCCGAGCCGATTCCAAAGGCGAAGATTCGATTAGAGCCGATCTTGGCCTGTAGCTCGCGCAAGACCTCTTCCTCGTTGCCAACCCCACCATCGGTCAAGAAGACGATCAAGCTCAGGCGCTCGGGATCGTGCTGCTGAGCCAAAGCCTGCTTGATCGCGCCCAAAATCTCGGTGCCGCCGCGCGCCTCAACGGTGTCGATATAGGCGTCGGCGCGGTCGATGTTCTCTTGGGTAAAGGCTTGCAGGCCGTCGGCGAAGCTTTCGACCTTATGGTCAAAGACCAAAATATTGAAGCGATCTTGCTCGTTGAGCGCACGCAAACAGGCGCGCAGCGCATTGCGAGCCTGCATAATCGCGGTGCCACCCATCGAGCCGCTGCGGTCGAAGACAAAGATCAGATCGCGCGGCACAATCTCCTCGGGCGGCGTATCGACTTGGGGCGTAAGGGTCAGCAAGAAGCTGCCGGGCTGATCGGCCTGGCGATAGCTATAAAAAGCGCTGCTCGGCCCGGTCTTGCTGAGCGTATAGCGCAACACAAAGTCTTTGTTGGGCAGCGTATCCTTGCTTTGCAGCGTTACACGGGCGCGCCCGCCGCCCAACTCGACCACATCGATAGGGTGCGATGGGCTGCTAACGGCTGCCAAGCGTCCCGCGTCGATTTCGACTTCGATGGAGAGGGTATGACCTTCGCGATTCTCGGCTATCAAGGGCGAGCTCGGCGGAGCATCGTTCTGCTTGTCGGGCGGCGTGTAGCGTGGCATCACCACGGTCGGCAAGGCGAGGCTATAGCTGCCTTGATCGAAGGCGAGCGGTGCTTGGAAGCGCAACTGTACCTGTAGTTGCTCGTCGGGCTGAATATTCGCGACCTGAATGCTGAAGATATTGGCACGATGCTGCTCTAACAGACCAGCCGTCTGGCCCTGCCTAGCCGCCTCTTGATACTCTTGCTTGGCTTTTTCGCGCTCGCGAACAGCGCTCTCGATCACACGATCACCGAGCACCAAACGGCAATCTAAAATCGCCGCGTCGTCGGGCAGCGGAAAGACATAGCGCGCCTCGATCGGGCTGCTATGGGTGTTGTGGAAGCGCTGTTCCACTTCGACCGACGCCAAGGGGCCAACCAAAAGGGCGCGTATCGCCGTATGTTGCAATGGAATCGGCACAAGGCTATCGTCTAGCGGAAGTAAAGCCCCTTCCGTGATCGTAGGCTGCTGTAAAGGCTGGGGATCTTGCATACTCTTCCCTTCGCTAGTGGGTAGAACCCACACATGTCGCCTTTGGAATCTACGTTGACAGCTGGGCTTTTGTTGCCAAACGTTTTTAGCGCTTACGTTGAGCCCACTCTCGTGACCAAGCTACAGCACGACGAATGCCTTCATCGAGCGGAACTTTCGGCTGATAGCCCAAAATCTCGACCGCTCGACTGATATCGGCGATATAGTGGGTCACTTCGCCGACACGCTTGCTCGGCTCGACATGAATCTCGGCCTCTAGGCCAAGCGCCTCGGCGATCAACTCGGCCATGCGCACCAAGGTATTGCCCTGACCATAAGCCAGATTGATCGTCTCCTTATGAATGCGCCCGCTCGCCAAGCCTTCGATTCCAGCTATAATCCCTTGCACACAATCATCAACATAGGTGAAGTCGAGCGTTTTGTCTTTGCCAAAAACGGTCACGGCTTGACCGTTCGACATACGCCGAATAAAGAGCGGAATAACCCGCTCCATGCGCTCGATATCGTTATCGTAGCGGCCATAAACATTTGAGAAGCGGAAGACGATATAGCGTAAACCGTAACAACGGGCGTAGGAGTAAACAAAGGCTTCGCCAGCGATCTTGCTGGCCGAGTACGGGCTTTCGGTAAAGGCGAAATCGGCCTGCTGCTCTTCGGTGATATAGCGGTGAATATCACCATAGACCTCGCGCGACGAGGCGAAAATCAAGGGAACCTGATTGTGACGACAATATTCCAAAATATTGAAGGTCAGACTGATATTCTCCATCGCGCGATGAGGATTCTGCACCAATTCGTGAACCTTGGCATTAGCGGCCAAATGCACTACCACATCGCAAGGCGGGTAGGGTACATTGCCGATTCCACCCACAAAATCGCGATAGGGAGCACTTAGGTCTTGCAAGAGCGTCGGAATGTGATCGGTCCAAGTATTAAGCCGCTTATCGATGCCAAAAACCTCATGGCCCGCCTCAAGCAACTGCAAACCAAGGTTGGTTCCGATCTGTCCGCTTGAACCAGTAATCAAAATACGCATAGTCTCGCTTTCATGCCTTCAAAACGTTTGCTAAATAAGTAAACTTCGCGCCTTTTAGTGTACGTGACAGTGTATCAAGCCGCAATACGCCTATGGTACAATGCCATTAAAATGAAGTTATATTGTCGTTGCTTCAGCCATAGTCCGACATGAAGGAGCTTTGTACTGATGGAAGAAAAACCATTGAAAATATTGGTGATGTCTGCAGAGGTCTACCCTTTTGCAAAAACTGGCGGTCTTGCGGATGTGGCTGGCGCGCTTCCGAAAGCTATCAAGGCGCTTGGGCATGATGTTCGTGTTGCGATGCCGCACTACGGACGTATCGATCCAGCACGTTTCGACCTACACGATCTGCTACCGCCCTACAGCGTCCCTATGGACGAGCGCACTGAGGAGGCGAGCTTGATCGAGGGCCGCACCCCCGCTGGAGACAGCTATGTGCCAGTCTATATGGTCCACAACGACCACTACTACAATCGTGACGGCATTTATATGTATGAAGACGATGCCGACCGTTTTATTTTCTTCTGTCGCGCTATGCTTGAAGCGCTTAAACTACTTAACTGGGCACCAGATATTATCCACTGTCACGATTGGCATACCGCTCTTGTTCCAAATTGGCTCAAAACGGTTTATAAAGACGATCCATTTTTTGCAAATACTGCAACTGTTTATACCATTCATAATCTTGCCTACCAAGGCGTTTTTGGCCATCGTGTGCTTGAGATCGCTGGCGTCGACGAATACGGCTTTATCGCCCATCCCGACATCCCGCACCTCAGCGAGGTCGTCGATTTTATGTCGCGCGGCATCTATTATGCCGATATCATCAACACCGTGAGCGAAACCTACGCCCAAGAGATCCTCACACCCGAACTGGGCGAAGGGCTCGACCCACTGTTGCGCGACCGCCGCGACCGGCTCTACGGCGTCCTCAACGGCATCGACGCTGAACTACACAACCCCGCCACCGATCCCTACATCGCGGCCCACTACGACCGCAACAACTTGGCGGGCAAACAGATCTGTAAACAAGACCTGCAGCGCGAAGCTGGCCTGCCACAAAAGCCCGACGCCCCCTTGATCGGCGTGATCTCGCGCCTCACCAACCAAAAGGGCTTCGACCTGATCGACGATATTATCGAGCCGCTGCTGCGCCATACCAACGCTCAAATCGTCATTCTCGGCACCGGCGATCAACGCTATCACCAGCGCCTCAACGAGATACGCGGCCAGTTCCCGCAACAAGCGGCCATCTTCCTGACCTTTAAGGCAGCCTTGGCCCAAAAGATCTACGCTGGTAGCGATCTCTTCCTGATGCCATCGCGCTTTGAGCCCTGCGGCCTGGGCCAGATGATCGCCCTGCGCTACGGCTCGATTCCAGTGGTGCGCTCAACGGGCGGCTTGGCCGACACCGTGACCGACTACGATCCGACCACAGGCGAAGGCAACGGCTTTTCGTTCAAGCCCTACGACTCGATGGCGCTCTACACCGCGCTTATCCGTGCGATCGAGCACTACCGCTCGTCACATGTTTGGCGCCAATTGGTGCTGCGCGCTATGAGCTCCGATCACTCTTGGAGGGTCTCGGCCAAGCGTTATGTCGACCTCTACCAACGTGCGATCGCCACACGCGTAACCCGTGCCCCGCGCGATCCCTTTAGCAGCTTGCAAGCCTAAAAGCCTGCTTTCAACGAATACTCTTGGGCTCTTCAGTCGACTGAAGAGCCTATTTTTGTGCTTTTTGAGCCATTCAACACACTTAGTATACAGCCTTATCTCAAAGCACAAGCCCTCTTAACACTTCCCCTTCATCGGTTGATATCAAGTCTGCTTGATGAGCATAGCGATATAGCGGCCAAGTCTCTCGCTTCCATTCGGTCATTGGCGCGTCCGCCTACGGCTACCAACAGGCAAGCCAGCAAAGAGGGCGTATCGCTGTGTGGATAGGCTCCCCAAAATACAACGATTCAAACGGATTTCATATGTTCGCTTTTTGGCCTTCGGCAGAGCGGAAGGCGTCTTTTTGGGCTTCACTCTTCAGTTGTTCGCTTTTCCGGCTTGTGAGCGTGTCAGTTTTTAAGGCAATGCTTCGTCACCGATGGCTAGAAGCCTATTTGAGAGGGCAGGATGTTTGTAGCCGTAGGCGGACGCGGTTGGGAATGTTTTGAAGCAAGCAGGCTTTTTCCGCCCTATGGAAGTACAAACAGATATGAAGTGAGCAACTGATTGTAGCTTGAGCAGACACACCTTTCGATAATTAGGACTTCGCCAGACTGAAACAGAAAAAAGCCACTAACTAATTTGCTGCTTGTGACAATAAATGGCTAGTTTTGTGACGATAAAGACCCCTTTTTGTGACGATAAGTAGTAGGCTAAGAGACTTTATTGAGACGCCTAGCTGCTATGCTTGAGCAAAATCTTCCGTGCAGGACATCTAAACCCACCTGCTTACTTGAGGGCAAGCGTTCCAGTAAGAGTGATGTCTAGATGTTCTCCCTGTAATGCGATGGAGAGGTTAATGTATCTCGGGCTATTCAACTTGTCTTGTCTACCACCCTAGCAAGATGTTGCACTGCAGCATCAATCGCACAATAGGGCCACTAAATGCTCTTACCAAGGCTACACGGCGCTATAGATCTACAGAGCATGGTATCTCCAGTGAGCTTCGGCTTGTGTAGCAACAGTTAACGGACTTTAGCAGCTCTATTGTTGCCCTATCCATCTTGTCAGCATCGGACGATTGAGCTTCTGGCTTAACACACAGGCATTTATCTCACGTTATCAGCCCACAAACATAGGGCAGAGGATGACCATGAGTAGAACAGCTCGGCACTCTATACCAGTAGTTCTGTTTATAGCACTGATCGCTGTTGGCCTTGTCGGCATGTTTAGCTTGTTATCCGCCCAAGCATATGGAAAAGCCCATGAAATAAATGCGGTGTGGAACCGTGTGCAAAATGCCGGCTCGTATAAATTTAGCGGCGAAATAGAACAAATCACTACGCCAAGCGCCACAATCCAAAATGTTGGGCGTAGCAGTGAGATAAGCCGCCTCTATGTTGAAGGGCAGGCAAACTTGCATGAACGGCTTGCAGATATGAAATTATGGGCGAATTCAGGAAGCGTCCTGCAAGCTGCAGATAGTCTCTGGGTTCGGAGCGAAGGCTCTAAAACCTTTATTCGCGAAGGTAATGGCGAATGGCAAGAACGAGATGGCTTCACCGATGGATTCGCGCCTCAAGGCGATTTTATGGCCTATCTGGTTGCCGCTCGCAACGTTACTACCCACGAGCGAGAGACACGAGCGGGCATTACCTTTTCGCGCATGAGCTTTGAGATCGATGGACCTGCTTTTGCAGAATATATCCGCGATCAGCTAGAGCAACAACTGCATAAAGATGGTCAGATTCCCGTTGTTGCACAGCTTTCTGTCTCAGACAGCTATCAAGCAATGAGCGGCGAGGGCGAATTGTGGATCGCTGAAGATGGTTATCCCATTCGTCAGATCTTGCAGCTACGTTTCCCAGAACAGGATGGTGAAACGGTAACGGCGAATGTCACCATAAACTTCTCTAATTTCGGCTTTGCTTCGCCAAACAAGCTCGCTGCATTTTTCAGCCGCTTTACAGCGCAGTTAACAGCAGTTCCAATGATTGGAGCTGTGATGTTCTTTTCTGCTCTGTTGATTCGTTTACGCAGCTCGAAGCGCCTGCATCGCGCGGTAGCGACTGTTCTGATCGCAAGTTTTGTGTTTGGACCCTTACTGAATAGTCTCGAATTGCGAGGTTTCCTTGAGGTTCAAGCAGCTAAAGCCGCCGAGCGAGAAGAAGAGCGCGCATTAAATAAGCAGCAACGTGAGATCGTAGCCGCCTTCCGCGAGAGCGATTTTGATCCGCATCATAACGCCTTAGAGAACATCGATTCGAATACAAACGTCGCTCCTACAGCGCTCGAAGCAGATATCGATGTAGGAATGACGGTTGCTGTGCTCAAACTCACTGAAGATGGTAGCGATACCGACGGCGATGGGCTGACTGACTTTCAAGAGGAACGGATCGGCACCAATTACCAGTACCACGATAGTGATGAAGACGGCTTATCGGATGGCGTCGAGGTGCTAGGCGCATCGTATGGCGGCAAGATGTGGTATCTGGATCCTTTTCAAGCCGATACCAACAAAGACGGGATTGCTGATAGCCAAGAATGGGATAATAATAACGACGGCATCCCTGATGATACCGACAACGATGGCATACCCGATGCCTTCGATGATGATAACGATGGTGATGGCGTATCCGATAGTATGGATCTATCGCCATTCGCCCGTATAACACAGACCTTTAATGAGACAACGCCTTTCAATTTCACGGCCTATAATTTAACGCCAAATATTCCTACCTTTGTAGACTTCCAGCTACGCCCCACCGATCCCAAGCACTTATGGTTCGCTTTTAATGTACTCGACTGGCCTTGGGATCTTAACGGACAAGTCATCGACGAGGATCAAAAAACCTATGCCGATGTAGCGCGTGCTAATGGCCGTATCCCCGAGCCAAATGAATTTAATGGCGATATGAAATTGATACCGATGTTGGAGATCCGTGTGCCCAACAATGGTGTCAATCTGCCGCCACAACGCGATCTTACCCCCTACAATATCTCGATCAACAACTACAGCAGCGATGGTAGCACTAAAGTGGTCTATGTGCCGCTTACGCTGCAAACCAATGATAAGACCGGCATGCGCGAAGCATTTACTGGTCGTATGCGCTATTTGCCCACTGGAGATTGGCCTTCACCTCACCAAATCCGGCTCGCTTGGTCGGTGCAGGTATTGGTTGATATACCTTGTGATCCTAACGATCCTGATGATCGTCAACAAGGGTGCGATAAGGGGTACTTTTACAATGTACCACAAGTTGTTCATACCTATTACGATTCTTGGAATCTAACCGGTTTCAATATTCAGGAGGATCAAGGCACTGACGTCGCAATCATTTATGAAGATCCCGCTGTTGATACAGACCTTAAAAACGATGCAGCACTGACTGGTCTGACCTATGGTCTTGACGCAGCCTTTATTGGTGCACGTTATGAGGATGGCAGTAATCAACGCAGTATAACCATCGGTGAGATTGCGCGTCGCTTTAACCGCACCACCAACACAAGCATTCCTGACAGCAACGACCTACGTTGGGGTATACCAAACATTCTACGGGTCGAAACGCAAACCTATAAGACCTTTGATGAGGCCATTGCTACAACAGCAATGACCGAAACACAGCGTATCTTGACCAACCAATTTAGCCCGCGCTGGAAGAACGATAAAGAGATCAAGCCTTTGCTACTCTTTGCCCAAGAAATTCGTTCACGCCAGCTTAGTCTCGATGGATTAGGTGGTGCGAACGGCTATGTGAGCCAAAACGGCAATGCACTCACCATTAACATGCAGCCAAGTGGTCAAAAGAAAACCCCGCTTATCACCACAGCTCACATGCGCTGGGTTCCCTATTGCTCGCCCGCCGGCTCCGACGCACGCTGGGCTGCTTGTGAAAACGAGGTATGGTGGGAAGAACTTGAGCGACGTTCGCCTGAGAACGACACTCTTAAACAGAACCTCGTTCTTCAGCAAGATGATGACCCACTTAACAAGGATCTACTTGCTGGACGTGTATTCTCCATGGTGCTTTATAGCTCGCAATTACAAATGGGCGTAAGTAGAGTTGTACAGGAAGACACTATATTACTCTCTACGATATATGCTAAAAAGAGCGATCCCGAGATCGCTTGGCTATTGCGACCCGCGCTTGTTAGCGGCGCACCTGCCGTCGCTAAGTTCATCGCAAGTTACGTCATCGAATCTCGCTTTCTCGATATGAAAGCAATAGAAATCCTCGGCAAGCTGTCGAAGGATTTAAAAGCTGGCGTAGATTCGGTCATCTCAGCTTCGAAAAAGGCAGTACAGCTCTTAAAGAATGTTACTGTTAAAGGTGCAGTAGGTGCCGCTTCAGTTACGCTTATCGTTTCAGGGCTCATCGCAGGGTTAATTACGGGTTTTGTTGTCTCAAAGAATCTAGCCGATCAGGGTAATCAAACTGCACAAAAAGTCTACCGAGGCATGGTGCTGACTTTCAGTGCTCTTGCATCAGCAGCTTCTATCATTCAGACAGCCGTTTCGCTCGGTACAGCATTAGCCCAAACGGGCTCTCTCATCAAGTCCTTACGTTTGGTGTCTCCTATTTCGAATGTTGCGAAAAAGGCCGGAGTTATCGGTCTTATCGTTAACGTTGTTGTTATTTGGGGCTTCTTCTTCTATAGTGCCTTCAGCAGTAATGAACCTGCATTTAGCCCTCAAATGAATCGGGCATTGGCAGAAGCTATCGCTGCGACTATCCTTGCCATCCTACTGTTTATCCTTTCTCTTACATTCATTGGCACATTGATTGCGTCGCTCATCAGCATAATTGATACGATACTTCAGGCACTATGTGAAGATGGTTACGAAAGCCTACGCGAAGTCCCAGGCTTAAATGGTGCTTGTTTTACGCTTAACACAGCAGCCGTCAAGTTTTTAGCATACTTGATCTACGGCTATAGCCCTATGGTCGATGTGGATCACGATGAACTAGTGACGGTTGGAACACCATCTATTAGCCTTGCTGATCCCAATAAGGGCTATGTAGCAGGCAACGCTCTCTCTGTTAGCATGCCAATTACGACCACAGCGTTTCATAAGGAGCCTGATCTCTCGAATGGCTTGCTCATCCTGCCCTATATGTGGTTATACTCACCAGACAATCTGCGCAGTAGCTCTTTCAAATATGGCTTGTCACATCCTACTTCTGAACCTCAGCAGCTCCAAACAAGCCTCAATCAAATGAACGAGCGCTGGCAAGGGGTGCACGAATACAAAAAATGGGCAGCCAGCCCTATGTATAGGGGGTATGCCAATACCACACCACCACCTCTAACGAATATCAACCTATCCACGGGCATAAACCAAACGGTTCCCTTAAGCCTAACTATGGCCTATGCTATTCCAGCCTATGAATGTTGGGGAGTTGTGATCATTGGATACTGCTATACACGCGAGCTTGCCGATAGTAACATGGTCAGCCTCGACCCTCTAATTTTCGATATCTTCCCTCCCACGCTGGATGATTTTATGACTATGAGCCTCGTTGCTAGTGTAAACGGGCTCGGGTACAGTCTCGCTTGGAGTAGTGAGTTTGGAGCCTTAAAAGATAGCGATGGCGATGGGCTTGTGGTTAAATCGCAAGGCGGTATAGACCCCGACGATACTAAGGCCGACACCGATGGTGATGGCTTAGCTGACAGCTATGAATTGGAACAGAGCAGGAACGGTGTCGCCTTTGATCCTCAAAAATGCGATACTGATGGAGACGGTCTGACCGATAAGCAAGAAGCCGAGTTGGGCACGCTGCCAAATAAGAGTGATAGCGATGGTGACGGGCTTAGCGACGGCCAAGAAGTCTGGCATCGTGTCTATAACACGACGACTTGTCAGCCAACCAATAATTGGGAAGGTGGTTGGGAAATAAGCATTCCTGGATCAACATTGACCATTCATGTCAATTCTAATCCGCTGCTCACAGACAGCGATGACGATGGCCTAAGCGACTTCTTCGAATGGTCGAAGGCTAGAGATGGGCTTGTCGATTCCAATAATAGCCCCTACCATCCGCTGGTAGCTAATGCGCTGCCAATAAGCGTATTCGTTGAAAGCGATACACCTACTGGCATGATCGGCATGGGCGTTGTAGGTCCAAATCAAACTTTTACCTACACCACTACCGTAGTCGCCCAGGAAGAGATGAATCCAAGCCCGTTACAGGTGAGTTTGCCCACCCAGTTTGGCAATACAACTCACAATTCAACTCTAACATTTAACAACGCAACAATCCCTCAATCGCTTACTCAAGCATACCAGGTTACGGTTGCCAGTGGCGCGACCTCCTCAGAAGCTGAGATTATCAGCAACGTCGCTGGCCAGATCGCTGGTAACATCGAAACCGTTAACGTAAGCGCTACGCTAAAGCTGATTGTTGACGCTGACCCGCCAACTTCAAGCGTTACCTCCTTTACACACAAACAACATGTAAAGGGCAGCCCTACTGGCCAACCCATTACATACATCATCGGAGGTAGCGCCAGCGATGAACTCTCGGATATTATAAAAGTTGAGGTAAGTGTCAATAATGGGCCTTGGCAAGAGGCGGAAGGTACTAACACTTGGAGCTTTGGGGTTCAAATCGACGACGGTGAATTTGAAATCCGTACTCGCGCAACCGATCGAGCTGGCAATGTTGAAGTGCCAACAACAAGTATCAGCATCTATGCCGACGGCCATGGTCCAGAAATGGACTTCATTCACACAAGCGCAGCACCGATCGTACCGAAACGCGACATAGAGGGCTATTGGACTGTGCCTATGGGTGGTACGATCTGGGATAGAGTGATCGGCACTTCTAGCACAATTGCCAATGGCATACCCCGAGAGGGCTCTGAGCTGGATCTAGAAACGATTCAAGTTCGTTTGCGACGCGAGGGCGACGAAACAACGCTCAATGAGTGGCAAAAGGTCACGGTCAATGGCATTGAGTGGCAGCATATCTATCGCTTCCCAATCAGCCTCGCCGATCCAACCGGTCTATATAGGATCGAGCTCCAAGCCAGTGACCAACTAGGCAATACTTCGTATGCAACAGACCTTCTCGATCTCGACGCCATTGGACCACTGGCCCGCCTTGACCTAAAAGACAGCGCTCGCTCGTTTATCTCCGATACGATCACCTTAACCGGTGTTATCACTGATGAGCACAGCCGAATAGGTATCGATTCACTCGAGGTTAGCTTTGTACCATTCGACCAAGTAGAAGTCTGGAGCGATGCGATCGTACATCTGCCCTTTGATGAGCCGACAGGCGACGTATTCTTTAGCGATCTGTCGGGCCGCGCGAATCATGCTATCTGCGTGCTCCCGACAGCCTGCCCAACAGCTGGCAATGCCGGACGGGTCGACCGAGCGATTCGAGCGAACCAGCCTTTACAGATCGAGACCAAACCGAACCTCAACTTTGGTCCTGACCAGAGCTTCACACTCCAAGCTTGGGTCAAAACAACTCGGGGCGATAATGTATTGATCCATAAAGGCAGCGACCAACAGCGCTATCGGCTCTCAGTGGCATCGAACGGACGCGCAAGCCTTGGCCTCTGGAGCGGAGGAACATCCACAATTGTGACGGGTGGATCAGATCTGCGCGACAACCAGTGGCACCAAATCGTTGGTATGGTAGATCGTAGCCGAGGGCGTGCTAGCCTGTTCGTTGATGGTCAGTTCGTCACTAGTGCCGATGTCAGTGGCGACTTCAGCAGCGATGACCCGATCCATGTGGCAGGTCAGATGCAGATACCTGAAACGCCACAACTGATGGATGGTCTGATCGATGAGGTTGCGATCTTTGATCGCTCGCTGTCTGCGGCAGAAGTAACAGCGCTCTATCAAAGTGCAGACCTACAATGGTTCCCAGCTAGTTTGACGCAGCGTGGCATCGGTGTCAGCCAAGCACGCTGGTCGGTCACAGTTCCTGCTGGCCTAGAGGGTATCTATCAGATCAACCTTCGCAGTAAGGACATGGTCGCTAACCGCAGAACTCTGCCCAACGCTTGGCGTGGTGTCATCGATACCTTAGCGCCGCGCGTAACTCTGAGCGCCGTGCCAACAGGAGCATTCTTCTTTGATGCGGCTAGCAACAGCTATAAAGCAGCGGTAAGCTATGTCTGTGCAGCCGAAGATGAGTATCTCGATGGCTCACGCCTTAGCTGTCCCGGCGACAATCTGCCAGCACCATCGAGTTTGTTCAACACTGATCCGATCTTGCTGCAGCGCTTCCCGGATATCACCATCCGCAACGGGCTTGTGATCTCGTACACGCACTGGCAGAACCTCAACCTTGCAACGCAGAGCATGCGCGCCTGCGACCAGTTCGGTCACTGCCGTAGCACAAACGTAACGGTCAACATGCCGAACCCAACTGCAGGAGCGCCTAAAGCTGTGGTCACCAACCCAACAGACAAGAGCTATATCACAGCAAGCGACCAGATCAGTGTCACGCTCTTGAGCGAATCTAGCCAAGCTTTGCGCGAGGTCACCCTTTCGCTCAATGGCAAGGTGATTGAGAAGATCAACTTTAGCCAAGCCGACAATGTGAAACGCGATCTACGGACGCTCAATGTGCCCATCGCAAATGAAGGAGAGTATACGCTTGTGGCTCAAGCCACAGACTGGGCAGGACGGGTGCAAAATACGCTCTATCCGGTGACATTCGTCGCTGATAAGAGCGCACCGACCTTGACGATCAATGGTTCGCCCATTACCCTCGCCCAGTCCTACGGACCTGGCAGCGACGTTCTCCGCTTCAGCGGAAGCGTAAACGATAGCATCGGCCTCTCAGCGGTTAAAATCAGCATCGACGGCGGCCCATTCGCCGACGCCACCTTCCGCAACGGCAGATGGCAAACCGCACAAATGGTACGCGATGCTGAAGGCAAGACCTTACGCGTCACCGTTCGAGCGACCGACTTAGCTGGACGGGTTACCGAAACATCTCGTACAGTCAACGTCGAGATCACAACCAGCAATCCGCCCGATACAACCATTACAGCTAAACCGAACAACAACACATCATCGCGCAATGCAAGCTTTAGCTTCACTGGCAAGGCGGGCGAACGCAATATCGCGCTCTTCGAGTGCAAGCTCGACAATGGCGACTATGAGATCTGCACAAGCACAACCCAGTATCAAAACCTCAGCTTAGGTACGCATACCTTTAGCGTACGAGCGATCGATACGGCGGGCTTTGTAGATCCCAGCCCTGCAACCTACACCTGGACCATTGGCAACCAAGGCTACCAGGTCTATATGCCCTACGTAGTTAAATAAAACAGCGTACAAACGCTGATACCAAATTCGTTTGAAAGACGTGCATTTGCTTAACGCGAGAAAACAAAACGAGGGAAAGACGTTGTGTGCTATTTCGCGCTGTCGCGCGAAATAGCACACAACAAAAAGAGGTACGTTCCACTCTGCCGAAGGCCAAAGAGAAAGTAATCAACCGAATTTGGTATGATTAGTCGGCATGAGCCATCTCTACCTAGGTAGAGATGGCTCATTCTTTTGGGCAAAGAAGAACAGTTGATAGCAAATCCACTTGATAGGTTCAGCGCTCTACATTAAAGCCTACCAGAAGGGGCGGATACTGAGCTCGCCCTGGGCAGCAGGCGAGAAAGCTTGTTGAGCCGCAGCTAGGCTTGGAGCGGAATGGCCAACAGCGTAGCCTTGCTGTTGAAAGCGCGCTAAGCGAAAGAGCTCGATATTGTGGCGGGTCTCGCCGCGCTCGGCTAGGTCGGCCATAATCTCGCCCAGCACGCTGGCAAACTTAAAGCCATGGCCCGAACAAGGCGAGGTAAACGAGACCTGCGGATAGCTGGGGTGAGTATCGATAATAAAATGGCCGTCGGGCGTATTGGTGAACATACAGGTCTTGAGCGACATAGTTGGGCCAGCGCCATCGGGGAAGTAGCGCTCGGCGAAATCGCGCAAAAGCTGCTCGTCTTGGGCGGTCGGCTCGCGCCGGATTGCATCAGGGTCGACAGCCTCCTCAAGGTGGTGGTAGCGCCCAAACTTAAAGCCGGGAATACCAAAGACGGGGAAGCCGTAGTATCGCCCTTCGTCGACCATCAGGTTAAAGACCGGGAAACGGCTGGGCTTAAACAGCTCGGGTTTAGTGGGCTGCAACCAAGCCAAAACTTGGCGCTCGGGCGTCAGCAGGCCCTTAAGCATCTTGAGCAAGCTATGGTTCCACGCGCCTGCGGTGATCACCAAGCGATCAGCTTCGTAAACATCGCGCTCGCTGGTAACGCGCACGCCCTCACCGTAAGGCTCCCAGTCGAGCACCGCCTCGCGCCCATGCACCTCCGCGCCTAGTGCCATAGCCGCCTCAACATACGAAACAATACAGCGCTCCGGCACCAAAAAGCCGCCCTCTGGCTGCAAAATCCCCATGGTCTCGGGCGGCAGGCGATAGCCCGGAAAGCGCTCGTTGATCTGGCGGCCCGTCAGCACCTCGTGGGGCAGATCGTACTCAAGGGCCGACTGCAGCGAACCTTTAAAGACCCAACTATCGGCTGGCCCGGCGTCGATCGATCCGGTGATATGCAGCAGCTGCTCGCCCACAAGCTGCTCGATCTCGCGCCAAAGCTGGTAAGAGCGCAGCAACAGCATCACATAGGAAGGGTCCTCATAGTAGGGCAAGCGGATAATGCGAGTATAACCGTGCGAGGAACCCATCTCGTGCGGCACATCGAAGCGCTCCAGACCGAGCACCCGCTTGCCGCGCCGCGCCAAAGCATAGACCGTCGAGCTGCCGATCCCGCCCACGCCGATCACGATCGCATTGTAACGTTTGGTAAGTCGCTTCATAGACCTCTCTCTGTGGCGCTATTTGTTCGGCTTGGCCCGCAGGCGAATGCCTTGAGGGTCGAAGAACGGGGTGGGCGTAACGGTGGCGGGCAGATAACGCTCGCCGATCTGAACCAGCACACGGCTGCCCGGCCATGCAAAAGCCGTTTTAAGGTGAGCCATAGCCAGAGTCTTTTCGAGCGAATGGCCGCGCCCGCTGAGCGTAACCGTGCCGATCGGCTCGCCCGGACGCTGGCGCTCGTTGCGCGCGCCCGCCTCGGGGCCGTGGTGAACGACCGTCTCGCTGCTGGCTTCGCGCCCGATGCTATAGACCGTGGCTCCAGCAGCGGCGGGCAGCTCGCTATGCAAAACCAAGCCGACCCAGCGCTCCTCCAAGCCTTGCGACTGCACACGCAGCAAGGCGTCGCGCCCGATAAAGTGGCGCTTATCGAAGCGGATCCAGCGCTCGAGGCCCATATGGAAGGGCGTGCGGCTCTCGTCGGCGTCGACGCCATAGAGCACCAAAGCCTTCTCTAAGCGCAGGGTGTGCATCGCCGCCACGCCATAGGGCTTGAGGCCAAACTCGCGGCCCGCCTGCAGCAGAATCTCCCACAGCGCGGCCGCCTCTTCGGCGGGAGTGTAGAGCTCATAGCCGAGCTCGCCCGTATAGCCAGAGCGCGAGATCAGCACTTCGATTCCTTTGATAGTGCCGCTTCCAAAGCGAAAATAACGCAGACGATCGAGATCGAGACCTTCGAGCAAGCTGCTCAATAGCTCGCGCGAACGCGGCCCCTGCACCACCGGCAGCGCGATGGCGGCGCTTATATCGGTCACATAGGTGCTAGTGCCCACAGCGTGATCGCGGATCCAGGCGGCGGTCTTTTTGCGCGGCGCAGAGCTGGTCACCAGCATAAAGTGCTCGTCGCTGAACTTGTAGAGCGTGATATCGTCGACCATGCCGCCCGCCTCGTTGCACATGCTCGAATAGCGCATCTGGCCCGGCTCAAGATCGCGGATCTCGTTCACCAAGAGCGTGTTGAGCAAGCGTTCAGCGCCCGGCCCTTTGATATCAATCTCGCCCATAGTCGAGAGATCTTGCATGCCCACATTGCTGCGGGTGTTGAGATGCTCTTCGACGGGCGAGCTATAACTGAGCGGAAAGAGGTAGTCGCCACCGCCGCGCACCATCTGGGCGCCGAGGCGAAGGTGCGTCTCATAGAGCGGAGTTCTGCGTTCGGCCATAAGGCTTCCTCAAACTAAGCGTTTCGCACAACACAGAGCAGCATTTCAGAGCGCGCCGATCCGCTGGCGGATCAGATCGTTAAAGCTATTGATATGCTGCTCAGTCGGCACAAAGATCCCGCCGTTGGCGAAGGCGCGCGAGCGAGCGTTCTTCTGCACCATCTCGCAGACCTCCCAGTCTTGGCGGTTGACCAGATCAAAGACCTCAACCGCGTCCATGGGGTCAAAGTCGAGGCGCGCCGCCACCTCGCTATCGAAGATCCAATCGCAGACCACCCGCGTGCGCTCTGGGCCCATCGGCAGCGCAGTATGCAAAATCACATGGTCGGGCAACAGGCTGACCAGCACATTCGGCCAGAGCACCAAACCGTAATACATGCGCTCTTCGGCCGGGCTTAAATTGGGCAAAATGGGCCGCGTGGCCTTGCCCGAAAAATTGAAGCCCTCGATATCCTCGGCGAAGGCCGAGCCAACCCCGACATGAGCTTGGTAGGAGACGCCGCCCCGAAAGGCCGGGATCAGCTGGCACAATTCGGGGTGCATCGGGCCGCAGTGGTAACACTCCATAAAGTTCTCGACCACCAGCTTCCAGTTGGCTTCGACATCGTAGCTGATCGACTTGCCAACCGTCAGATCGCCGATCCCATAGCGCTTCCAGGTGTCGAGCGAGCCAAAGCGCTTGATTATCGGCTCGTGGAGCTGCTCTTCGATCGGGGCGGGTTTATCCGAGAGGTTCAGCCAGATCATGCCCTCCCAGACTTCGGCGGCGACCGGCACCAGCCCATAGGCCTCGCGGTCGAAGGCTTCGGAGTTGATAATGTTGGGCGCGCCATTCAGCTTGCCATCCAGTCCGTAGGTCCAAGCGTGGTAGCGGCACTGTAACGCGGCGGCTTTGCCCTGCTGCTCGTTACAGACGCGCGCCCCGCGATGGCGACAAACGTTGTAGAAAGAAAGCGCGCACTTGCAGATCGCGTCCGCGCACCACGATGATGTTTTCGCCGCCCAGATCAACCAAAAAGAACTGGCCCTTTTCGGGGATCGCCTCGGCGCGCCCCACACAAACCCACATCTGGCCGAAAATACGCTCAAGTTCTTTGGCGTAAATCTCGGGCTCGTAGTAGTAGCGCCCACCCAAGGTCGGACTAAACTGCGCACTATTCAACACGGCCATAATCAGCTCCCTTTCAGGTGATACTGAACGCCACATCTCGCGCTTCTGGCGGTAAGGCTTCTAGCTCCCATTCGGCTTCTAGCGCGTCCGCCTACGGCTATCAACAGCTGATCCATCAAAAGAGGTCTGCTCGTCATCAGCGAGCAATCGATGCCTCAACATCGCCATCCAGCGCACCCCAGCGAGTCTCCCAGCGAAGTTCGCTGTCAGCTGCGCAGCTTGAGCCCTTTGGGATCGTAGAGCGGATCTTTGGCGACTCTGGCGGGATAGCGATGCCCGAAATATTCGATCTCAACCAAGCTGCCAGGCTTGCTGTGGGCCACGGGCAGATAGGCATAGGCGATGCTTTGGCCTACGCTGTAGCCATAGTTGGCGCTGGTCACATAGCCCAGCAGCGCGTTATCAGCGAAGACCGGCTCTTTGCCCATCACCACATGTGCAGGGTTCTCAAACACAAGGCAGCATAGCTTGCGCTCAAGGCCGCGCTCTTTACGCTCAAGCAGGGCCTCCCGCCCGATAAAGGGGCCTTTGTCTAGCTTCACCGCGAAGGAGAGCCGCGCCTCAAAGGGATCGTACTCGCTGTGAATATCGTTGCCCCACAGACGATAGCCCTTCTCTAGACGCAAGGCGTCGAAGGCAGCCCGCCCCGCGGCGATCCCACCCAAAGGCTGGGCCGCCTGCCAGAGCAGATCCCACAAGCGCAGGCCATAGTCGGCGCTGGTATACAATTCCCAGCCCAATTCGCCCACATACGAGACGCGCAGCGCCACAACCGGCACTTCGCGCACAAAGATCTGACGGGCGCTGTAGTAGGGGAAGCCTTCGTTCGAAAGGTCGTCTTCGCAGAGCGTCTGCAGCAGCCTGCGCACATTTGGGCCCCACAGGCCCACACAGCAGGTGCCCGCTGTGATGTCGCGAATAAAGACATGCTCGTCGTCGCCCACATGCTTCAGCAACCAAGCGTAGTCTTGCGGGCCGTTGACCGCCAGCTGAAAGCGCTGCTCGTCGAGGCGCGCCACCGTGATGTCGCTGCGAATGCCGCCCCGTTCATCGAGCAGCAGGCTGTAGGTCAGGCTGCCGATCGGCTTATCGACCAGGTTGCTGGTCATACGCTCGAGAAAGCTGAGCGCGTCGCGGCCCACCACCTCCAAGCGCGGCAGGCTGGTCATATCATAGAGCGCCAGATTGTTGCGTGTGAGGTGCTGCTCGACATAGCTGATCGGCGACCAGTAGCGCGCCTCCCAGCCGCTGCGTTCCGGCACTGGCCCCAGATCGGCCAGCAAAGCTGCGTTGGCCTCGTACCACTGCGGGCGCTCCCAGCCACGCGCCTCGAGAAAGTAGGCGCCCAGCTCGCATTGGCGCTGATAAAACGGGCTAACCCGCAGCGGTCGCGGCTGCTCAAGCGGCTGCAAGGGGTGCAAAATATCGTAGACTTCGTCGTATTGGGTCGCGCCGCGCGCCCGCACATAGGCCGGACTGGCCACATGCCCATCGAAGCGCCACAGATCGCACTCGCGCAGATCGAGGCTCGCATGGCCATCGCTCAGCAGCTCGGCCATCACTTGGCCCACCCCGCCGCCGTGCGTAACCCAGACCGCCTCGGCCACCCACAGCCCGCGAATGTGGGTCTCGCCCAAAACGGGGTTGCCGTCGGGCGTAAAGGAGAACATACCGTTGATGCCTTTGGCAGGTTCAGTATGCTTGAGGGCGGGCAGCAGTTCGCAGGAATCCTGCCAAGCTTGGCTGAAGTGCTGGGGCGTGAAAGGCATAATCGAGGGCATCACTGGCGAAGCATCGTGGCGGCGGATCTGCTCGGCATCGACCAAGAGCGGTTCGTGCTGGTACGATCCGACCATATAGCTATCGAAGTTTTGACGGTAGTAGAGCGCTCGATCTTGGTGACGCAGAATGGGGTGGCTGATCTCCTCGCGCACGCCCGCCAGCTCCTCGAGCGGGGTGGTGGTCACCAACTGGTGCTCGACCGGAGTGAGCGGAATGCTGATGCCCGCCAGTTTAGCGATCTTCGGGCCCCAAATGCCCGCGCAGATCAGCACATGCTGGCACTTGATCTGGCCCGCGCTGGTTTGCACGGCCTGAATGCGTCCGTTGGCGCGCACAAAACCCGTCACTTCGATGTTGCCATAAAAGCTGATCCGGCGTTCTTGGGCGTAGGCGCCCATAGCCGAGGTGATGCGAACGGCTTTGGCGATGCCGTCGCTGGGCACAAAGTAGCCACCCAAGATCCGCTCTGGATCGATGAGTGGCAGTTTTTGCTGAACCTGTTCGGGCGAAAGCAGTGCGTTGGGCAAGCCCCAAGCTGTGGCCCAAGCGTGGCGGCGCTTCAGCTCTTCCAATCGCTCGACGCTGGTCGCGACCTCAATGCTGCCGACCGCATAAAAGCCGGGCTGGGCTTCCCACTCCAGCGTATTGTAGATCGCCACGCTGCGCTGAGCCAGTTTGGAAAGCGTCTTCGAGCCGTTGGTTTGGAACACCAAGCCGGGCGCGTGCGAGGTCGAGCCGCCCGTCGCAAAGAGCGGCCCCTGATCGATCACGACTACATCGCTCCAGCCCTTTTGGGCCAAGGCATAGGCCGTGCTCGCGCCGACAATGCCCGCCCCAACGATCACAATCTCTGCTTGATCTTTCATAGGTATTTCGCAGCATTCCGTTGGCTCGCGCCAGACGGAGCATTGCCGCTTTCCCTGCTGTTTGCACGTTGGAGGGCATTGTCTGAGGAAAGCTGCGCTTCCAAGCCTCGTTTTATGTCATACCAAATCCGATTATGTTGTTGCTTTTTGGCCTTCGGCAGAGTGGAACTTGACTATCTTTTGTTGTGTGAGATTTCGCTTACCGTCGATCAGAGCGACGTTGTTTGTGGGCTTCGGCGCTTTCGAGCTTCAAGGGCAGCGGGGCGGCTTCGTCGCACAGGCGATAGCCCGAATGGATGGAAAGGATGGTGATAGCCGTAGGCGGACGCGCTAGAAGCCGAATGGGAGCAAGAAGCCTTACCGCCAAAGTGTTAAAAAGCAGCTCTCAGTGCTCGTGCGTATCGGCGCGCTTGCCAAAGCTAAAGGCCCGTTGATAGATCTTGACGTAGCTCTCTTTGCTCAAATCGCGCGGATTGCCGATGGTTTGGGGGTCGGCGAAGGCGATCTCGGCCAAATGCGGGATCTCGTCTTCGCTGAAGCCCAGCTCCTGAAGAGTCGGGATCTCAAGGTCGTCGGTGAGGCGATAGACCGCTTCGACCGCCTTCTCGGCCGCCTGCCAGACGCTCAGAGCGCGAATGTCTTCGCCCAGCGCTTGGGCGATGCGCGCGAACTTGTGGGGCGCGCCCAGATAGTTGTACTCCATCACCGGGCCCAACAAACGGGCCGTCAGCGCGCCGTGCGGCACATCGTGTACGCCGCCCGCCGACTGGCTCATCGCGTGAGCCGCGCCCGCGCTCTCGGTGCCGTAAGCCAGAGCGCCCAACATAGCCGCCATGCTCATCTTGTAACGCGCCTCGGCGTTGTTGCCCTGGGCGAAGGCGATGCGCAGATATTGGGCCACGTATTCCATAGCCAAAAGCGCCACCGAATCGGTGATCGGCTGGGCGTAGGCACAGGTGTAACACTCGATCGCGTGCGCCAAGGCGTCCATGCCCGTGCCCGCCGTCACGTGGGCTGGCAGGGCAAAGGTCAGCTCGGGATCGATCAGCGCGACCCAAGCACCGATCAGCGGGGTGCCGCCCACATTGAACTTGATCTTGCGGGCCGGATCGGTGATCACGGTCCAGAGCGTGACTTCGCTGCCGGTGCCCGCTGTGGTCGGCACACAGATCGTGGGAGGAATGCGCTTTGTGATCGGCTGCGGGTCGGCCCATTCGTAGTCGCGGATCGAGCCGCCATGGGCGACCACCACCCCGACCGATTTGGCTGTGTCCATGGTGCTGCCGCCGCCCAAACCGATCACACCATCGCGCTGCTCCGCAAGGTAGAGCGCCGCAGCTTCGTCGACCAACGCGATCGGCGGGTTGGGCGCGACGCGGTCGAAGACCACGTAGTCTAGCCCGGCCGCCCGCAGCGGGGCCAAGGCGTGATCGAGCAGGCCAGCCCGCACAATCCCCGGGTCGGTCAATACCAGCGGGCGGCGCATGCCAAGCGCTTTGGCCTCTTCGCCGAGCGTGCTCACCGCGCCTAGCCCGTGTTTGATAACAGTTGGAATGCTGAACGAACGAACAGACGGCATAGTGGTTTCCATTCTGAACAGAGAAAAGGAAAAGAGCACTGAGAATGCCGCAAAATGTGATACACCTGATCGTCAAAACGCTCAATGCTCACAAAAGAGAGTTCGCTAGTATCATATTTAGCAAGTCTGAAAGAAAAAACAGGATGTTCTACTAAGTCCAGTTGCTAGCTTCAAAATGTTGGCGTGTACCTGAGTTTCCCAAAGAAGTTCCCAACCGGCTCCGCCTACGGCCTATCAACACGCCGCCCGCCACCAAAAAGTGCTAGCAGTCTCTGTGAAGCCACTGCCCATCCAAACAACCACCCAAACAAAAATCGCGTTACTTCTAGCCAATCGCCATAAATTGGGCTTGAAACTCACTGATATGCTTGCGCATCAAAGCCGCCGCCGCCTCGCCATCGCCCTGCTTGATCAGCGCCAGCATCTCGCGGTGTTCTTCGATCGCTTCGCGCAGGCGTTGCACCCGATGAAGCGAGACATACCATAGACGCAGCACATGGCTATACAGCCAGTCGAGCGTCTCTTCCAGAAACTCGTTGCCTGCCGCCCGAGCGATCAGCATATGCATCGCATGGTCAAGCTTGATCAGCTCGTAGTTATCGCCGCTCTGCAAAAGCGCATCAGCCTGCTCAAAAAGCTGCTCCATCTCGGCGAGCTGGGCCGCATGCGCCCGTTGGGCCGCCAAACGCACCGCCATAGCCTCTAGCTCTAAGCGCATCTCGAAGATCTTGTTCAGATCGCTCATATTCAGATCGGCCACGATCGTGCCGCGCCGTGGCAGAATCACCACCAAGCTCTCCAGTGCCAAGCGCTGCAGCGCCTCGCGAATCGGCGTGCGCCCCAAGCCCAACGAGGCCATCAGCGAGGCCTCATCGATCAGCGATGCAGGCGGCAGCTCCAAGGTGATGATCTTCTCTTTGATTAGGCGGTAGGCTTCGCTACTCTGCGACTGCTCGTTAGCGCGCCGACTCTGCACAGTAGTCAACAGCGAGGTCGTTAGCATAGATTAGAAATTCCATCTATTTTTCTGATATATATCAAATATATCAGAAAACAAGGCCTTGTCAATATGGAAGGTTCGGATCATAATCACAGGCTCATAAATGCAGACAGGTGCTTGGAGTGCTTCCAAGCACCTATCGTCGCTTAGCGTTTAGTGTTTAACTACGGGCAGATAGATCGTCTATGGGCTGTCGGGATTGATGCTGACAGTCGCAGAGACATTGCCAGCCAAGTCGCGTACACGTACATAGATGATCTGCCTACAGTGATCTGGTAAAGCTCGCGATAGGGCTACCAAGCGGCATTAGCGAAGGTTTTGTCGGTGCTGATCTGCATGTCGGCCACACCGCTTCCGCCCTGCTGATCCAACGCTACCAACTGGAGCGTCAGCGTATTGGCTGCGAGCGTTGACTCAGTCTGGAGCGCCTGAGTACCTAACTGCACCACTCGGACGTTAAGTGTCGGCGGTAGCGGATCATAGACGATATCGTCGATAAGGTTGCCGCCACACAGTTCCTTGCCGCTTGCATCTCTAAAGCGACTGTAGATGACCAATGTGGCGATACGATTGCCCGGATCGCTCAAAGTCCAGTTGACGGTTGACTGGTAGGGCTGCCAGCTTGCGCCAGCAAAGCCACCATCGTTGCTAAGCATCATCTGGGTTGCGCCGGGCACATTGAAGCGCAGTTGCACATTGCGCTTGTTGATGTAGACGGTGCCGTTCTCAATGCTGGCGGTGCAGCCAGTGTTCTCGCTTTGCCAGCCAAAGCGCAGCGAGGCAGCCCCATTTCGATGCCTATATTCGACAACCAGATTATGATCGCCAGCGCTTATAAAACGAGTTGTTTGTTTGAGGCTTGCACTATCAAGCAGCAGCTGGCCATCGATCCAGACCTTGACCTCATCGTTGCTATCCGCCTTAAAGCTATAGTCTCCAGCACTAAAGGCGAATGTCCCTGTCCAACGGGCCGAGAAGTTATCGTTCCAGACGCCCCATTTGCCATTGCCCGGAGCGTTCGTACCCCATTGATGGTTGATCTCGGCCTCGTTCTGGACCCAAGTTGGGCCAGCGTTGAGATTGCTGCCATTATGGTATTCGGCATGCCACTGGTTTTTTAGCGCTGTAGGCCAAGCTGCATCCCTCACAGTTGTACCGTCCCAAGTGATATAACCCTTGGGGAAGTTGACCTGTTGCTGTCCACTACTGTTGCTGAATTGGTCGCTGGTCGGTCCACCTCCAATCCAAGAGCGCGAGCCATCGAGATCTTGGAAGTGTTTCAGAATCGGTCCGGTTAAGTAATAGGCTGGCACAGAGTTGATCGGATTGTCCTGATTCTCGTCATGGATAATGTAGCCACCCTCGTCGAAGGCTTGCGTAGTGACGCGTACCGCATCGCTTTCGGGACCAGACCAGCCCACAGTCGCCAATGGGAAGCCGAGCTTAGCGCTGCCAGCGTTGCGGTTATAGGCACCAATAAACATCTGCGGACGCGATGAGCCTATGTCTACAGGAAAGCGTACATCGATCTCGAACCAAATATGTCTATCTCCCGGCTCTAAAAACCACATATTTCCTTCTTGAACAAAGGCAAATTCGATTTTATAGCGCCCTGGAGTTGTGGGTGCACCCAAAGTAAAGCGAAAGGTATTCGTGCCTCCTAGAGGGGTATTTGCTGCGCCTACGATACGATTAGGAGCGATCCAAGAAGGATCGTAGAATGGGTTACCGCCGTCGTGTGGCAGTGCAACAAGTTTGGTGTTTGCATCCCAGTTTGCGGTGCCAATATTTTTCAGCTGGATCTCGGCCGTCTGGGTGGTACCAGCCATAACAACAGGCTGATAAATTTTTACATCGAGCCTGACTGGGGCGCTCGGCGCAAACGCCCAGCCAGCAAAGCTAGCATTGCGAATCTGGGTGTCGATCATGTGATACAAGGCAGCAAAGCGGGCGCAATGTAGTTAATAACTATCTTCCCGCTTGTACGCAATGCAATCGCTTGCGCTGGAATCGTAAAGGTGAGGCGGTTCGCGAACTGCTCTTGGTAAGCTTGATCGAGCGCGATCAGATCAGAAGATCGACTGCCATGGGGAAACAACTGGCTGTTCTTAATGAGAAGCGCATTAAGCAGAATATAGCTCGTCGAAAAAGTACTAAGCAAGCTACTGGTCTAGAAACGCAAGTTTCCTTTTCAAACGCCGCTTCAAGCAATAATAATGAAGCTAAGGATGGGCTAGAAAGTAGCGAAACACAATAAAGCAAGCAGCTCACTGTTCATCACTTGGCTATTCTTACTTTTCTTCATCAATCGCTTCGCTTACCTCTTGTTCGGCATCGGCATAGGTTTCGCGCAACTGTTGAAACTGTTTTTGTAGCTTTGCAAGCTCTTCATCGGAGAGATCTTCCAAATCAACCAGGGAGGTTCGAGCCTCGCTGGCAGCCCGAAGCAGCTCATCGAGTTTAAGATGCATGGCTTTGGCATCGCGGTTTTGGGTATTTTGGATCAGAAAGACCATCAAAAAGGTCACGATCGTGGTGCCGGTATTGATCACCAGCTGCCAAGTATCGGAGAAGCCAAAGAGCGGGCCACTAACCGCCCAGACGATCACGGTCGCAACCGCAAGCATAAAAGCCCAAGGCGAGCCGACCCGATCAGAGGTCTTTTGGGCAAAGATTCGAAATAGCTCTTTCATGATCGCCTCCAATAATTATGTCAACCACTTTACGTGAGCACTTCAAACGACAGAAAGAGATCGCTCCTTACCCAAAAGTAGATAAGGAGCAATCTCTCTATGTGAACTGATCCTAGAGCGCGATCCAGACTTTGGCTGCCGAGGCGGCAATGCCCATAGTTTGCAGGGTCTGTTGGCCAAAATCCTGCTCGCCATCAGACATCCATTCGTGCCAGCGCCCGCCGCGCGGAAAGTCGATCTCGACCGCTTGAGCCAACGGCGCAAAATTAAGCGCCACTACAATCTGATTTCCCAGCTCGGTCCAGCGCCGAAAGACGATCAGTTTGCGCTCATCATCAGCTAACAGCATCTCGAGCTTGTTCTGAACTAATGCCTCTTCGTTATGGCGCAGCAGAATCAGGCGTTGATAGGTCTTCCAGAGATCTTGAATGGCCGGGTCATGTAATTTCTCCCACTGTAATGGATTCGAGTCGATGGTTTTTGGCGTATCCATGCCAAACTCTTGACCGTGGTAGAGCATTGGCACGCCACAGGCCGTAAAGAGCGCCACTGCGCCTAAGATAGATTTCCGCAAGGCAGTAGCATAATCGAAGCCATTGGTCTGCACGATATAACAGACCCGTTCTTCATCGTGGCTTTCGGTATAGTTCACGGCTTGGGCATTATCGCTATACCCTTGGCTACGGAAATCGATCACCTCTTGCAGGCCCTGCATATCGCCATAGTGCTTATCTTCGTAATCGCCCTCGCACAACTGGGGTTTGAGCACACGTTCAAAGCCTAGATGCCACGATCCATTCACTTGGGTATCGAGCACCACCGAAATCGGATCGGGCAGCTCTTCAGCGATCAAATAGGCGTGCGGTTTAATCTGGCGGGCCGTTTTGGCCATATACGAAGCCCCGTTTTCATCGTCGTAGCCGATGCCTTCGATATTGTCGTAACGAAAGCCATCGATATGAAACTCTTCCAGCCAATATTTTTGGAAGTCATAGACTAAACGCTTCATACCCTCGCCCTGATGACCAAGATCGGGCATAAACCACGGATTGGTCTCGTGGCTAAGGTAGGGGTTCTCCTCGGAGGAGTAGAGTGCAATAATCGGGTTGTCGGAGGAAGTATGGTTAAAAACAACATCAACGATCACAGCGATCTGGCGCTGATGGGCTTGGTCGACCAGTTCTTTGAGATCGTTGATGCTGCCGTAAGATGCTTCGACCGCAAAGAGAAAAGCCGGATTATAGCCCCAACCGCTATCACCCGGATATTCCTGAACGGGCATCAGCTCGATCGCGTTGATACCAAGCTCTTGCAGATAGTCAAGTTTAGCGGTCACCCCGCGAAAGGTACCCTGCGGGCTAAAGTCCGAGACGTGCAGCTCATAAATCACAAGGTAATTAAAAGGAAGCGCTTGAAAATCGCCATCGTTCCAGGAATAGGCTTGGGCATTAACCGACACAAGCGCTTGAGCCTGATCCGAATCGACCCAACGCAGTTGACGAGCATAAGGATCGGTCAGAATCTGTTCGCCATCGATCAGAAACTGATCTGATAGGCGTGTTCCCCTGGCGGCAGATCGATGATCGTCCACCAAACGCCCTGATCAGAGACAGCCAGCGGCAGACCCGGCTGTTCCCAATTGCAAAAGTCGCCGATCACATGCACCGACTTCTTCCAAGGCGCCCAGAGCGCAAAACTCACCTTGCCTTCGCCACGATCGCGCGCCCCCATTTCCAAATCATCGGGAGCTTGTGCCCGAGGCATGACAGTCTCCACTGTCTCCTCAGGCAAGCGTTCCTGTTCAAAGCCGGAGTCTCTCTGCTTATCTTGATCGCTCTTCATGGCATGTAACTCCACGTTTTCCTCAATGCAGAGCTAGCTACCGAGCCCAGCTCGTCACAATCCGACAAAACAGCATAAAACTCAGTCTAAGCCTTCGCTACTAACAATCTGCTCGTAAAGGTTGCAAAGTCTTTGGCGGCCAGATCTCTCGCTTCCATTCGGACCCAACCGCGTCCGCCTACGGCTACCAACATCCCGCCCAACAAAAGACAGTGCTAGCTGGCTGCGTCAGCCATACGAGCGTCCAAAACGATACAAGCGGATCTAATACCAAATCCGTTTAAAGACGTGCATTCTCTTAACTCAGAAAAACGAAAAGCCGGGAAAAGGGTTGTGTGAGATTTCGCGCGGCAGCGCGAAATCTCACACAACAAAAGAGACAAGTTCCGCTCTGCCGAAGGCCAAATAAAACCTAATCAACCTGATTTGGTATAAGCAGACTAGCCGGTCGAGGTCGATCCGGCGGTAATAGTGATCAGTTCACCGCTAATGAAGCTCGAATCGGCTTCAGAAGCCAAGAACACATAACAAGGCGCGATCTCTTCCGGCTGGGCAGGCCGTTTAAAGGGCGTATCCTTGCCAAAATTCTTAATCTCCTCGGGATCTTGATCGGCAGGATTAAGGGCGGTCCAGACCGGGCCGGGCACCACACAATTGACCCGAATATGTTTATCGGCCAAGTTGGCGGCCAGCGACTTGGTAAAGCTGTGGATCGCCCCTTTGGTGGCGGAATAATCGAGCAAATCGGGATTGCCATCCAGGCCGGTGGTTGAGCCAGTGTTGATAATGCTTGAGCCTGGTTTCAGATGAGGCAGAGCTGCTTTACTCACTCGAAAGAAGCTATGGATATTGGTCTGAAAGGTGCGCTCCCACTGCTCGTCGCTCAGCTCAACAATATTCTTTGCTTGGCTTTGAAAACCGGCGTTATTGACCACAATATCGAGTCTGCCAAACTGCTCGACGGTTCGATCGACGATCTCGCGACAAAAGCTTGGATCGGTCAGATCGCCCGCCAATAGAAGCGCCTCTTGGCCTTCCGCCTTAACCGCTTGGCGAGTCACTTCGGCATCCTTCTGCTCAGCGGGCAGATAAACGATCGCCACATCGGCGCCCTCACGCGCAAACAACACGGCAATGGCGCGCCCAATACCAGAGTCGCCACCCGTCACTAAGGCCACTTTCTCACGCAGCTTGTTAGCGCCGCGATAGTTAGGCGCGTGGTATTGGGGCTCCTGATCGAGCTGGTTCTCTAAAGCGGCCTTTGGGCTGTTCTGATCACTACTATTTCCCATATCACTCCCTCGCTTTAGTTACAATTCCGCTCGATCATGTTCATCTGATTGGGTCTCTTCTTGGACTTCAAGTAGGCTATCATCGGTTGGCTCACTGGCTGCGCCGATCGCACCGCCCGAAATGGCCCCCGCCACGCTACCGATCGCAGTGCCGAGCGGACCGCCAAAGCTGCCCAAGGCCGCGCCAGTGGCAGCGCCCACTAGGGTACCACCTAAGGTTGCGAGCTTGCCGCTCTCGACACGATCCAAGCCAAACTCCTCCTCCGAAAGGTGCACTGGCAGCCATCCTTCCGCTCGCCACTCTTCGGCTTGACGCTGCATATCGAGCGCACCGACTTGATCGAGAGCTGCTTGAGCGTGGTCACTCATATTGCGCGTGGTATGGATCATCACAAGCCCAAGGCCGCGCCGTAGGCTCTCTTTCAAGAGCAGCGTTTCATCGGGAGAGAGGCCAGCATTGCGCAACAGATCGCGGAATGGATCAGAGCTTTCATCGGCCAGAATGCTGCTCAGGGCTGTGGCCAGTGGCCCGCCAGCCACGATCTTGCCAACGCCCGGAAGCGACATCTGTCCAATACCAAGCAAGAGGCCGAGGGCGGGCGAGACTTCCTCGGCCAAACGGTAGCGAACGGGCGGTTTAAAACCCTCCTGGCCAACAACAAGCTCCTGTTCTAGGTTCTCTCCAAAAGCGGGATCGGCATACAGCAAGCTGATGGCAGCCGAGTCGATCCCCATATGTAGTATGCGTTCTACAGCAATCTGAGCCTTAGCAAAGCTCGGAAAGACTGCAACCACTAGCGTTGTCATCGATCTCTATCCTTTCTCAGCGACCCCCTAACCCGTAGAGGTCTTGCCCCCAGCAACCGTAATAACTTCACCAGTGATAAAGCTGGAATCAGCTTCAGAAGCCAAAAACACATAGCTAGGCGCGAGTTCTTCCGGCTGAGCAGGCCGTTTATAGGGCGTCTCTTGGCCGAAGACAGCGACCTGTTCGGCGTCGCGATCCGAAGGATTAAGCGGAGTCCAAACAGGGCCGGGCACCACGCAATTGACCCGAATATGCTTGTCGGCCAGATTGGCGGCCAAGGACTTGGTAAAGGTATGGATCGCCCCTTTGGTGGCCGAATAATCGAGCAGAGCTTCGCTGCCATCGAGGCCTGTGCTCGAACCGGTGTTGATGATGGTCGAGCCAGGTTTAAGGTGGGGAAGAGCGGCCTTTGCCACCCGAAAATAGCTGTAGATATTGGTCTTGAAGGTCCGATCCCACTGCTCTTCGCTCAGCAGATCGATCCCCTCCTGATGCTGTTGGTAGGCCGCATTGTTGACCACAATATCGAGCTTGCCAAAGGTCTTAACGGTCTGCTCTACGATATCGCGACAAAAATCGGGGTCGGTTAGATCGCCCGCCAACAACAAGGCCTGCTGACCTTCGGCTTCGATCGCTTGGCGCGTCTCTTCAGCGTCAGATTGCTCAACCGGCAAGTAGACGATCGCCACATCGGCGCCCTCGCGCGCAAACAGCACCGCAACCGCCCGCCCAATACCCGAATCGCCGCCGGTGATAAGGGCGACCTTGCCATGTAGCTTATCGGCGGCTCGGTAGGCTGGCGCTTGGTAACGCGGTCGCGGATCGAGTTTCGACTCAATGCCTGGTTTTGGCTGATGCTGTTCGGGAAAAGGTGGCATGGGTTGTTTTTGAACAGCTTGTTCGCGAGTATTCTTCTGCATACTATGCTCCTCTTCTGTGTGTAAGCACAAGATCCATCACAGGATCTACAACTGCACATACAAGGCTAAGCTAAGGCTGAAGAGCCTTAACATACAACCTTGTCACAAGCAGCTGTGCTTTCTTAATCGGACAATTGAGAACAGGGGTTAGATGAAGAGGAATGAAGCGAGAGCGAGCAATAAGAAGGTTATGTTCTATTCGTACCTTGTTATGAACGTTATCGTTTCGCTCATATTCGAACAATGTACCGAACAAATGCACTCAATAGCAAGGAGTGTACCAAGCACGCTAGTTTGTACGGCTAGAAGCGACTGACGAGTCTTAAAAAAGCTCATCAAATTTATTTACTCGGCAAAACGCTGACTGTCTGCGAGGCAAGGTCGCGCTGACAGCGTGGGTTACGATACCACTGCGCAAACAGCACAATCAGTAACACAATCTCGGCGAGATCGCCACCGTAATACATCAGCTTGGCGGCGGTTCGAATCTGTTCGGCATCAGCCGCAACGCCCAACGGCCAGAGATAGATATACATAGCTTTGGCAAGTATGGCGTGGGCGGCGCCAGCCAAAAAGAGCACTACAAGGCGCATGCGCAGCCTTGGGCGATGGGGTGCAGAATCGATCCCGATGAGCGACCATGTAAAGAGAAAACCAGCCGCTAGAAAATGGATGTGTAACAGGCTATGCAGCAGAGCCTGCTCTTGAGAAGCGGCAAACAGCGGGGTGGCGTAGAGCAAATACATAGCGCCGATACTGAATACGAAGCCCGTCAAAGGATGGCTCAGCCAGCGCATCGGGCGCCAACGAAAGAAGGCGCTCAGGCGACGGGCGTCAGGCACAGAAAGCGTTCTAAGCGCCAGTGTAAAGGGAGCGCCCAATACCAAGCCGATCGGGGCGAACATGCCGATCAGCAAATGTTGCAGCATATGGCCGCGCAGGTCGTGTTGGGCCATAGCCGTAAGTGTCGGCGAAAGGCCGAGCAGCACAAGGACGATGCCGCTTGCGAAGCTTACGCTGCGCAGCCAGCTCCAGCCACGACGCGAACGCAGCTGCCAAGCAGCCCATAGGTAGACAACAAACAGCGTAATAATCGCCAAGCTGATTACAAGCTCGCCCCAAAAGCTCGTAGCGCCATGCTGATGGCTCATAGGCTTTCTCCTAGACGCGTCTCAGCTGCAGATAGATTCCGCTGAGCTTGAACAAAGCGCGCACGTGTTAACAATCCGACGCCGATCATAATCAGCAGCAAAGCAGCCCCATTCCAAGCGAGATCGTAGGGCAATAGATAGACCCCATAGCGTATCTGATGCAAGCGCAACAGCTTGTGATTGATCACCCCATCGAAGAGCTGAAAAGCCCCGGCTCCCAGAAATCCTCCCGCCCAAGCCCAGAGTGGCGCGAGTGTATGGCGGCGACGCAGGTCGAAGAGTAAGAAGAAGCCCGCCACCAACGCGATCAATTCGGCCGAATGGAGCAGGCCATCGCTCAACAAACCGATCTCTAAGCTGGCCTGATCGTAAAAGTGGTGCCAAGCCAATAGCTGATGAAAGACGATCTCATCGAGGGCGGCCATCAAGCCGATTCCGATCAAGGCGCTTATCCAAGCCGAACGGCCTGTTTCAGGCGGAGCCAAGCTGGGGTCAGACATAGGTTTCCTCCTTTAGACGAGATCGAAGCACTGTGCGAAAACTCTTTACAAGAGCTTGGAGAGCTTCATCTATATATTCACTGTAGCACGAGAACACTTCGGGATAGCTGTAGCAATTTAGGAGCAAAAGACATCCTTTTTCTCCCCACTTATCGCTCCTTGTGAGCATGCAATTTGATATTTCACAGCAGCGTCACGTGACACTGACGTATCGTTTACAGGAGAGGAATAAATCATGAATAAGCATAGATCTCTGCGGATCGTCGGCGCATTCAGCGCCCTAGCATTGGCCTTCGCACTGGGTGCTTGTAGCGATGGCGGCACTGGACCGAGAGGGAACACAACCAGCATTCCTAATATGGACGTAACCAATGATCCAAATACAGGTCTTCCAGCTGAGCCTGATTTAGGAGTGACGAGTGACCCCGATACCGCTTTGCCCGATAATAGCAGCACCTCTGAGCCAGACACAGGCATTCCGAGTGCGCCCAGTGCTGATCTCACCAACGAACCCGATACAAACACCACCATGGAACCCCTTACCACTGTAACCAGCCCTCCCGATCCCAACGAAACCAGCACCGAGCCGGGCAGCCAGATGGATCCTGACGAGACGCCCAGCACAACACCTTAAGCACTCAGCTAATGATTTCAGTCTGAACAATCACCTTCCTCAAGGTATACATACGATCAAGATCTATTAAATGAGACCGACAGACGGTGATCCTCGGATCGCCGTCTGTTTCTTCAACAATCGAAAACCATTTTGTGTAATTCGAAAAAACACTCTGGCAGACAAGAGAAGTTCGTTTTGGCGGACGGGCCGTTTAATAGGCCGGAGGCGAACGCCCTAAGAACCTTCTTGGGGATAGCGACCTTAATGCGCGAGCTATGTATCCTTAATGCGATCAAGCGGATCTGGTATCAGAGAGAGATGAGGGCGAATATTCCCCGCTATCGCCCCGATTAAATGCTGAAATTTATTGCTAGTTGGTATAGTTTTTGCAGAGATCGGGCATTGTGCTTTTAATCACCATCATTAGTTGTCACCCCTTGAAGTGCCTCCCGCTTCGAGTCGACTCGTGATGGGCGATAGTGCTACAGCGTTGTACTGGTAATTAGCCGCATACCAATGGAGGTCAATCCTATGGACACTCACGGTGTCTCGATTCGTAGCATTCGCCCTTTGCGTGGGCCAAACCTCTACGCAAACTTTACAGTAATGTATGTGGAAATGGATATTGGCCCGTATGAAGAACGCCCTAGCAATACATTCCCCGGTTTTATCGAGCGCTTGCTCGCTTGGTTGCCCGGACTAGAGAGTCATACCTGTAGTGTGGGCCGTCATGGCGGTTTTGTTGAACGTTTGCGGCAAGGCACCTATTTGGCACATATCACCGAGCATATCGCCCTCGAACTGCAAGAGCAGATGGGCTTTCCAGTCTCGTTTGGGCGGGCACGCAGCACCGACGAATACGGTGTCTATAGCGTTGTGTTCGCCTATAAAGAGGAAGTCCCTGCGCGGGCCGCTTTTGAAACAGCCCTTCGCCTTGTGCTTGCAGCAATGCACGATGAGCCTTTCGATATTAATAGCGAGCTTGAAGAGCTGAAAGATCTTGCCGATCGTTACCGTTTTGGCCCAAGCACCAACGCAATTGTTGAAGCCGCCCGTCGCCGCCGCATTCCGGTGATTCGTTTGGGCGAAGGCAGCAGCTTGGTACAGCTTGGCTACGGCATCTATCAAAAACGGATCCAAGCAGCTGAAACCTCTAATACCAGCTCGATTGCCGTCAATATGTGCCAAGAGAAAGCCCTGACAAACAGAATGTTGCGCAATGTAGGCGTGCCCGTACCCGACGGGCGGATCGTCAGTTCGGCACAGGAAGCTTGGGAGGCCGCTCAAGAGATCGGCTTGCCCGTCGTAGTCAAACCAGAAGATGGCAACCAAGGCAAGGGTGTAAGCGTGCGTCTCAGCAACGAAGCAGATGTACATAGCGCCTACGCGATCGCCTCAGGCTTTGGCAACGTCTTGGTTGAGCGTTATATCGAGGGCGATGATTACCGCTTATTGGTGATCAATGGTAGTTTGGTAGCAGCTGCGCGGCGCGATCCAGCCCATGTGCTTGGGGATGGATTACATTCCATCAGCGAACTGGTCGAGATCGTCAACAAAGATCCACGGCGCCGCCCCGGCCACAGTAGCACGCTTACCCGTTTGAGCTTAGATCCGGTGGCCAAAATTGTCTTAGCCCAACAAGGCTTGAATAGCGAATCGATTCCGGCCGCTGGCCAAGTCGTACGCCTCCGCACCAATGCCAATCTCTCTACTGGCGGCACTGCCACCGATGTGACCGATAGTGTGCATCCGGCGAACGCTCGCATGGCTGAACTCGCCGCCCAAATTATGGCCTTAGATGTGGCTGGCATCGACGTGCTCTGCCACGATATCACCCTTCCGCTTCCTGAACAGGGCGGCGCGATTGTTGAAGTGAATGCCGCCCCAGGCCTGCGCATGCACATTGCGCCGACCGAGGGCCAGCCGCGCGATGTTGGTGGCCCGATTGTCGAGTCGCTCTACCCCAACCATGCCCCGTCGCGCATTCCGATTATTGCTATAACAGGTACCAATGGCAAGACCACGGTAACGCGCCTAATCGCCCATATGTATGAAACAGCCCGCAAAGTTGTTGGCATGACCAGCACCGAAGGCATTTATATCGCTGGCGAGCAGATAGTTACTGGCGATTGTTCTGGCCCGCAAAGCGCCCGAACGGTGCTGCTGCATCCACGGGTCGAAGTGGCCGTGCTTGAAACGGCACGCGGCGGGATCTTACGCGAGGGCCTTACTTTTGATCGCTGCGCCGTGGGCGTTGTCACCAATATTAGCGAAGATCACCTCGGCTTGCGCGGGGTCAATACGATCGAAGAGTTAGCCAAGGTTAAACAGGTTGTGATCGAGGCGGTCGATCGCGATGGAGCTGCGGTCTTAAACGCCGACGATGCGCTTGTAGCCGAGATGGCGGCCGCCTGCGACGGCAGGGTCGTCTACTTCAGCCGCCAAGAGAATAACCATATTATTGCAGCCCACTTGGCGAGTGGAGGCCGAGCTGTCATGGTTCAAAACGGTGTAATCACCCTAGCCGACAGCACAACCCGCATCTCATTAATCGAACTGGAACGCCTAGCATGGACGGCTGGGGGGCGAATCGGCTTCCAAGTCCAGAATGCTCTAGCAGCCTCAGCAGCAGCCTGGGCTGAAGGGCTGAATCCGGCCTTTATCGCTCGCGCCCTCTCAACCTTCACCACCAGCTACAGCATGGTTCCCGGACGCTTCAATATCAGCCAGATCAACGGCGTAGAGCTGATCTTAGATTATGGGCATAACCGAGCTGCCCTCGAAGCCATGGGCGAGGCGATGGCAGCTCTAGAACCACGCCATACCCTCCTGATGATCACCCTACCTGGCGATCGTCGCGACGATGACCTCTTAGCGACTATGGAGGCGACCCGCTCATTCTGCCACGAATATATCATCTACGATACGGCTGAACTGCGAGGGCGAGCGGTAGGAACGATTCCTCCCTTGCTTGGCAGCCAACTGCCCGATTATGTACCTCGCCTCTATGCGGCCAATCAAGAAGAAGCCTTGGCGCTGGCCTGGCAGCGCGTCCGACCGGGTGACCGTCTGATCCTTATCGCCGATATCGTTGAAGATGCCATCCAGCTCATCGAACGTCTCAGCGCCGCCCTACAAGAGGGCACGGACTGTCAGACAGTTCCACTACGCGAAAAAACAGTTGGATAGCTGATAAAAATAAGGAGGTCTTGCAGTGACAAGCAAGCCGAAGGGCACACTCATCATTATCGGCGGCCACGAAGAAAAGGAAGGCGATCAAGCGATTCTTTCCGAAGTCGCTAGCCACGCACGAAAAGGTAAGGGGCGTTTGGTTGTTGTAACTGTGGCATCACGTGTACCAGAGGAGTTATCTACAGAATATCGTTCGATCTTTGAGGGCTTAGGCCTCAAGCAGGTCGATGTAGTAGATATTAGAACCCGCGATGAAGCGCACGACCCAGAACGTATTCAAGCCATTCAAGAGGCCTCAGTGATCTTCTTTACAGGTGGTGACCAGTTGCGAATCACCAGCCAAGTTGGCGATTCGCCCTTATTCCATAGCCTGCGCGATCATTACTATCGCGGTGGCACCATCGCTGGCACCTCAGCAGGAGCGGCGGCCATGCCCGAAACGATGATTGTTGGTGGGCCAAGTGACGAATCGAATCGGATCTCGGCTCTGAGGATGGCAGCGGGTCTTGGCTTGATAGGTGGGGTGACTATCGATTCGCACTTCGCTCAGCGTGGTCGAATAGGCCGCTTACTCGGCGTAGTTGCCCAAAACCCGCGCAATCTTGGAATTGGTATCGACGAAGATACGGCGATTGTGGTAAGCGATTCGGAGCAATTTAGGGTGGTGGGATCAGGAGCTGTCTATGTGGCCGACGGCAGCGATATCTCTTACTCAAGCTTGTCTGAAGAACAGGCAGAAGGCATCGTCAGTATTTATGATGTCCGTTTGCACGTGCTTGGTGCCGATGATAGCTTCGATTTAGCCGAGCGAAGGCCGAACAAACCACAGGAGGAGAGAGAAGAAACTTCAAAGCGCTAAGATCGCCAATCGAACGCAAAGCGTATCCTTAATGAAGGAGCATAAGCATGAGACTTCAGGGAAAAAACGCCCTTGTGACTGGATCAGATAGCGGAATCGGCCAAGCGATCGCCAAGCTGTTTGCGAGTGAGGGCGCGAATGTAGTTATCCATTATCACAGCGATCAAGAAGGTGCGCAGAAAACCGCCCAAGCGGTACACGAAACTGGCAGCGCTTGTGAGATCTTCCAAGCCGACCTCGCCGATCCGCAGCAAGCTCAGCAGCTCTATGATCAAGCCGTAGCGGCCTTCGGATCGATCGATATTTTGGTCAACAATGCTGGTGATGGAGCGGATGTTGAACGCTCGCTTGAAACGCCACTCGCTGAATTTATGCGTGTGCTCAACATCGATCTGGTTTCACCGTGGGTACTGTGCCAGAGCGCGGCCCAAGCTATGCAAGAGCGAGGCGCAGGCGTGATTATCAATATCACCTCGGTGCACGAAGATATTCCAAGTCCGGGCGGCGCTGCCTACGCCGCTGCCAAAGGAGGTCTGCGCAATATCACGCGTAC
This sequence comes from uncultured Chloroflexales bacterium, assembly GCA_937902315.1. Classification (GTDB taxonomy): domain Bacteria; phylum Chloroflexota; class Chloroflexia; order Chloroflexales; family Chloroflexaceae; genus CALGUG01. The sequence goes on along the minus strand of CALGUG010000009.1, from coordinate 42,181 downwards.
TTTGGCGCTAGAACTCGCACCCAAAGGGGTCCGGATCAACAATATCGCCCCGGGTATGATCGATACACCCATGACCTCAGAAAGTCTCAACGATCCGAAACAGGCCAAACAGGCCAGCGATACCATCCCGCTTGGTCGTCCGGGCCAGCCCGAAGAGATCGCACGGGCAGCGCTCTATCTGGCTTCCAGCGACGGCAGCTATGTAACAGGCACCACCCTGTTTGTTGATGGAGGGCTTACCCAAAAGGCTGGTTTAGCCTGATCATACAGAAACATTTCGCCTTCGGGCGGTCGCTGTCCACGCCAGATAGCACCCCGTTTTGAGGTTGGGATGGTGGTAGCCGTAGGCGGACGCGGTTGAGACCGAATGGAAGCGAGAGATCTGGCCGCCAAAGCGATGCTCGACACGCGATTGATACGAAACAAGCGAATCTGCTAGAAACTCGCTTTCAAAATAAAGGGAAGGCTGCCGAATGACAGTCTTCCCTTTTGTTATGGGCTTAAACGCCTAAGCGCCTAGACGCCATGCTCGCGGGCACGTATGGAGAGGTACTCATGTGTAACCACCGGGATCTGCTGCGAAAGGAAGCTCGCCATCGCCTCTTCGTCGCGCAGAATCGACTCGAAGATGCGAGCCATCTCTTGATCGCCGATCGCTTGGGCCGCAGCCAGCAGCGAGTTATACGAGGCGATCTCTAACTGTTCCGACGAGTAGTCAGCGATGGTGTTTTTAACGATCTCATCGCGGGCCGGGCCGGTCGAAATGCCTTGCACCGCACCCATCACATTGGCCATACCGGTTTTGATGGCTGAAGTGTGGCCGCCCAGACGCTCGATACAAGAAGCTACTAGCTCGGCATGATGGCGAGTCTCTTCGAGATGCTGCCGAACCATCTGCTGCATCTGTGGATGGTCTTTGGTGTCTTCGATACGATGCTCGAGAACTTGGATCAGGTTGTGCTCTAAGGCATGGGCATCGTTCAACCAAGCGATAATCGTTTCTTTGTGCGACATCTTCGTCCTCCTATAATTCAACATCATTACCCTATCTATAGGCAGCGATCGCGCCTAACGCGAAACGGTCTTGGCCTTGGTCTGCTTAGCCCCATCTAAGGTGCCGAATGTGCGCGGATCGGCAGGGGGCGGCACAGCCACGGGGCCGAGCGGCTGCGGATTGGAGATATACTCGAATTCGCCTTTGCCATCGGGCGTCTTGCCTGCGGCCCACATGCCTTGTTGGCTCTCTTCACCAGCGGACATATTCCAGAATTGATAGGCTACCTCGCGCTTCTCCAATTCCAGCGGGAAGCTGCTCGGGCATGGAGTGGTCTCTAGACCTTCGCTCTCGAGATCGGCGATGGCCGCCATCCACTGATTCTGGTGCATAGTGTCGCGGGCAAGCATAAAGGAGAACATGTCGCGAATGCCTGGGTCGTCGGTCATGTTGTAGAGGCGGGCGACCTGCAGACGGCCTTGCGACTCGGCGTTGACATTGGCGCGGAAGTCGGCCAACAAATTGCCGCTGGCGACGATATAGCGCGAGTTCCACGGGAAGCCTGCGCTATCGGTCGGGGTGGCACCCAAACCCGAAACGATCGCATGTTGAGGATTCATACCTCCAAGCACGGCGGCAACGCTGGGGTTTTTGGCGACCATGGCTTCTTGCTCTGAGAGCGGCGCACCTTCGAGCAGCCAACCGATCATAGTCGAAAGCATCTCGACATGCGAGATCTCTTCGGTGCCGATATCGAACAGCATATCGCGATACTTCTGCGGTCCCCGACAGTTCCAGCCCTGAAAAAGATACTGCATCATCACAGACATCTCTCCAAACTGGCCGCCGAGCACCTCTTGAAGCTGTTTGGCAAATACGGGATCAGGACGCTCGGGGCGGGCCTTGTACTGAAGTTCCTTCACATGAAAAAACATGTACTTCTCCTTTTTATAGTTCGCCTCTGAGCCATGGCGCATGGCGCAAAACAAGCTGTCCTAGAGCGCAATCGCTCTCTTGATCGCCCATGTACCATACGGCAGATTGCAAGCATGATGCATACCACTTGCGCTAGTTTTATGGGTCGATTGAGGGGCGTTATCTCCCCGAATTCGCCCTTTTATGGCCTGCTCTGAGGTCTTGTTTATGCTTGTTTCAACTAGCGTGTCATCGAATGGGTATGGAACGAGAGGAGCGCAGCATGAAAGCGTTGTGTTGGTTTGGCAAGGAAGATGTGCGGGTCGAAGAGGTTCCCGATCCGCAGATTCAAGATGATCGCGACATCATCATTCAAATTACCTCTACCGCTATCTGCGGCTCAGATCTGCATCTTTACGACGGCTTTATGCCGACAATGCAGAAAGGCGACATTTTAGGCCATGAACCGATGGGCGAGGTGGTTGAAGTCGGCAGAGCGATCACAAAGCTCAAGGTCGGCGACCGAGTGGTGGTGCCCTTCACGATCTCGTGTGGATCATGCTTCTTCTGTCAAAACAACATGTATTCGCTGTGCGATAACTCGAACCCCAATGCCGAGATGGCACGTGAAGTAATGGGTCAATCGCCTGCTGGCCTTTTCGGCTATTCGCATATGTTGGGAGGGTTCGCTGGCGGGCAAGCTGAGTATCTGCGGGTGCCCTATGCCGACGTTGGTCCGATCAAGATCAGCTCGGGGCTGCCCGACGAACAGGTACTCTTTCTCTCGGACATCTTTCCAACAGGCTACATGGCTGCTGAAAACGCCGATATTACACCCGGCGATACAGTAGCTGTGTGGGGCTGCGGCCCGGTGGCTCAATTCGCCATCCAAAGCGCATGGATGCTTGGAGCAGGCCGAGTGATCGCCATCGATCGCGTAGCCGAGCGTTTAAGCATGGCCGCAAGCTATGGCAAAGCCGAAACGATCAACTATGAAGAGGAGGATGTCTATGAGCGCCTGATGGAGATGACCAACGGTCGCGGGCCAGATCGCTGTATCGATGCGGTTGGTACCGAAGCCCATGCTTCAGGCGTAGTAGGGGTCTATGATCGCGTAAAACAGAGCGTGATGTTAGAAAGCGACAGACCATACGTCTTGCGCGAGGCGATTATGTGTTGCCGCAAAGGTGGAACAATCTCCATTCCCGGTGTCTACATCGGCTTTGGCGACAAGATCCCGCTCGGGCCCATGATGAACAAAGGGCTTACGATCAAGACCGGGCAGACCCATGTTCAGCGCTATCTGGAACCCCTGTTGCAGAAGGTCGAAGCGGGTGAGATCGATCCCTCGTTTGTGATCACTCACCGCGCACCGCTCGAGGATGGTCCTCAGCTGTATAAAACCTTCCGCGACAAAGAAGATGGCTGCATTAAAGTTGTGTTGCAGCCACGATCCTGAACGCAGCTCTAGCACGACAATCTCGCTCTTAGCTCACGAACTGAACGTACAACTTATGGAAGCGTTCCATAAGTCTATCGCTTTCCCATAGGAAGGACTCTTACCATGTCTGATCGCAACCGTTCAAAAAACGACCAGAGTAACGAACGTGGCTTTGCAGGAATGGACGATGAGAAACAGCGCGAGATCGCAAGCAAAGGTGGAAAAGCGGCCCACGAACAGGGCACTGCCCACGAATTCGACTCGGAAGAAGCTCGCGAAGCTGGCCGCAAAGGTGGTCAAGTAGCCCACGAACGCGGCACTGCCCACGAGTTCGACTCGGAAGAAGCTCGCGAAGCTGGTCGCAAAGGCGGCCAAGCCTCTGGCGGCAACCGAGGCGGCAACCAAGGTAACAGCGAGGGCAACAACCGAGGTGGCAACCAAGGTAACAGCGAGGGCAACAACCGAGGTGGCAACCAAGGTAACAGCGAGGGCAACAACCGAGGTGGCAATCGCGGTGGCGGCAACCAAGGCGGCAATCGCGGTGGCGGCAACCGAGGCTAGAGCTTCGGCGCTTGCAAACAATAGCGCGTAACAACGCTCTATAGTCATACAATCGTTCGTTCGACAGCATGCTAGCTCGAACAAACGAATACGCTTTTCCCAACTAGAAAGCTAGCTCCGCATGGAGAAGCTAGCTTCTACAAAAGGAAGCAGCATAGATAACGATAGGTGGAAGCTTCGACCTGAAGTTCCACCTATCGTTGCGTCTGTTCGAACGCGCTCGTGTAACAACTGCACAGCTACTTGACCTGACTGGTACAATACAAATAGCCCACTTCGCGCCCATCGCCATAGCTGCTGCACATCCCAAGCATCTCTTTTTAGCGCATACGCAAACAGCCTTTATCAGCCCTTTTCGAAAGCTGGCCTTCTTGAGGCTCATTACATACAGGAGATAACTGTGCAAGAGGATGGCCAATCAACAGTGCTTGTCATCTCAGACGATGGCAAAGCGCTCTTGGGCGTGGCGCGTTTAGTGTCGCGCATCACCCCTCACCATATCGTTCGGGTCTGTTCTGAAGGCGCACAGGCGTTAAACTACATGAGCTATTCGCCTGTTAAAGGCATTATCTTGTGTTACGAAGAGGAGCCCTTAGATGCTATCGCCCTAGCAAATATCTTAATCGAACGTCGACCTCAGGTACCGATTATTCTCTTATGTGATCAGCCGACCAGCGAGCTCATCGAGGCTGCCTACGCCGTGGGATGCCACGCTGTTCTCGACAGCAACAGCGAGATCCCTATGCTGCAATCTCTGCTAGTCAACTTGTTTGAATCCCCCTCTTACCAGACTTAACACCTGTTTCAAAAGCGAGTAGCGTGCTGTGAGCGATTTCGTGCGCTTGTGCGAAATCGCTTTAGCTATGGCATACTTCAACATCTGGCGGAGAAGTCTTATTCCACCCATTCGGCTTCTAGCGCGTCCGCCTACGGCTATCAACGCCCTTTCCTCCCATACGGGTTGTAGCTGTGCGCCGAAAGAGCAGCCCAAAACACAAACATACAAACGGATCTCATATTAAAACGCAAACTTCCCAGCACATATTCTGGACAAACTGCTTCTAACAATCTAGAGCGTTCATTTTATGTCTCCATTCGTCTGGAAAAAGCAAATTTCATCTTTTTGAGGAAAATCGTTTATTAAATATCGCTTAAATTGTGGTATAAAGAAGTAAAGACAAATTATCGAGCATCATTTTGTAGCCTCATAACAAAGGTAAGCCTTCAAAACAAGGATGCTACAACAGCTTGCCTAACTTGTCTTTACAAAAGCAAGACTGCAAATATACAATCTCTATTTCCATCGCAGGATCGTCTGTGGCCTATGCACTCCTTTTTCTTCGTCCAAGCACTTGATTCTCTGTTTCAATGGCCGCCATACCAGATGATCAACCACTCCCTCTTCACTCACCCAGCACAAGCTACTCTCAACGGCTGAAAGCCAGCGTTTCACTCTAGATAAAGTGGCTTCAGTCAGATTCGTCTATGGTAGGCCATGGGCCTTTGTTTGTGCACAACGCGCTTTCTAGCCATCGAGATATGTTCTTTCTAGCCGAGCGCTCGCTAACAAACGGGCCTCTCTTGGGCACGCATCGACATGCCCTAGGTTTGTACTACAGACGATCCTAGGCAACTAGATCTATGGATCTGTCTCTTGCAGATATTAAGAGACGCAATTGGAAAGACCTGCATGCAAAAGGACTATTCTGAATGGGCAAACCAAGCCCAATCAGCCAAGCTCTACTCTGCGCCACCATCGTATCAAACGATGAGTCCGCTCTCGGCCGTCCAACGTGAACTCATCGGGCAGCCAGCCAATCTTCTGTTCGTCGAAAGCGCTCACATCTCGCCAAAGCTCTGCCAAGAGGCTTGCCTTCAAGAGCATATGCACTACACGATCGTGCCAGATCTGGCCACAGCGCACATACTGATCCACGATGGCGAATCCTCGAGCGCTCCCTTCGATCTGCTTATCAGCGAGCTATCGATCAGCGATCAAGCGACGCTTCATCTGCTAATGAACCTATGTAAACAAGATAGCGGGCCAGCGGTGATCGCCGTTGGGGCCGGATCTGCCGACGAGATCCTTACAGCACTTCGGCTCAGAGTAGCCGATTACCTGCCTCTTCCGATCCGCTCGGAGCATGTACGCATCGCCGTCGAGAGCGTGCTCGCTCAACGCCAAGCAACGATCCGCCAAGCGCAGCTATTTCATTGCATAAGCAATGAGCTCGAACAGCTCTACCATCTCATTCAGTTGCGCAAGGATGCACACGAGGCCCAGTTTTCCACAAAGCAACTGGTCATCGGACCCTTAAGCATCAACACAGAGCGGCATAGCGTCGAATGGTACGGACAAGCCTACGCGGTTACGCCAACCGAGTACGCCTTGTTGCGCTACCTCGCCGAGACGCCGGGCCAGCCACGCCGCTACAGCGACATCGTTCGCTGGACCCACGACCAGAGTTTAAGCGAGCAAGAGGCCAAACTTCTGCTCAAATCGCATGTGCGCAATCTGCGCCGCAAATTTGGCCAGCAACTTTTGGAACATGTCAAGGGAACGGGCTACATCCTACACGACCTGTCGCCGAACGGCACGCTCGGCTAAGCCTGCAGCCAACATCGTTACTAAAAGCGCCCACCAAGCCGAGCAGCTCGCTCGCTCGACTTAGTAGGCGCATCAAACGGCTAGCAAGCGCTGTTACAAGCCATCCCCACTCTTATACGCTCCCAGATCGATGCGCGCACCGCTAATGCGCGCCTTCCCATCGAGGTCGTTTGTATAGCCGTCGCACTGTTGCCCACAAGATAGACGTTCGTGAGGAGCGGTTTGCTGTAGTGGTTAAACAGAGCACCACCATCCTTTTCGGCTCGGTTGGCCTCGAAACGAACGTCGACGAATTCGGGACTGCTGAAGCTGTTATTAGTCTACAAAGATGATCGTCACACCATCGCTGGTCTGCGGATGAGGGTCTTGAGAAACGATGGGTGTCGCGTAGCCGACCCACATACAGAGCAAGAAGAATGGAATGCTATTGAAGAGGCTCCAGATCGTACGCTGCATAGTCCGTCCTTAAAAAGAGTAAGCGCTGATCCTACCCAGATAAGGCCAAACTTATAGAAGTACGTTATAAGCATTTACCCTTTTCCCAAGCCAGTACATTGCTTATTTCGTTGTAGATTGAGTTTCGTATGGTTGATTTATCTACTTAGGTCATATAGCCACACTGGATTTAGAGACGAGCTATAGCAATCCCATTCGAAAGAGCGTTTGAGCAACAAGCGATGATAAACAGAACATGTGAGGGGTGGTGGAGGGCCGAGAGCTAGAAGCCCAATTTATTGGAAAGGGCTCTGATAGCCGAAGGCGGACGCGCTAGAAGCCGAATGGAAGGATAAGACTTCTCCGCCAAAATAAAACCTCCACAAGCTGGGATTAGAGCCGTTCGCTCAGCTCCAATCTAATGCTATACTAGCTCTACCCACAGACGTGAGAGCGAGTATCTTCTCTTGTAATCAGCATAGTTTGGTAACCAGGAGTGTTGGCACCAAAGGAGGTTCCAGTGGCAGAGTGGAGATCTGGCGAAGTCATCGCCAATGGCATTCGCTTGCACTATACGCGTACAGGCGGCAATAAACCGCCCATCGTCTTGGCCCATGGCTTTTCGGATAACGGGCTGTGCTGGAGCCTTTTTGCCGAAGCGCTTGAGGGCGAATACGACCTTGTAATGTTCGATGCGCGCGGCCACGGCCTTTCGGAGGCACCCGAGCAGGGCCACGATCCGCTGACCCAAGCCCACGATTGCGCCGGCCTGATCGCAGCCTTGGAACTCGATCGGCCTGTTGTGATCGGCCATTCTATGGGCGCGCTGATGGCGCTGGTGCTGGCGGCAACGCACCCCGATGCGATCAGCGCCGTAATCCTCGAAGACCCACCAGCCGGCTGGTTGCCCAATGCAGGACGCCCCGTCCTAACTCCCGAGCAAGCTGCCGCATCGCGTCGCGGCTTCGACGAGTGGATGGCGAAGCTGAAAAGTAAAACGCGCCAGCAAGCGATCGATGATCAGCGCGCCGAAGCGCCAAAGTGGGCTGAAGGAGAGTTTGGGCCTTGGGCCGATGCAAAAATCGCCCTTCATGAGAACGCCCTGACTTATGTTCTCACCATCAGCGACGAAGTCGATTTCAGCACGCTCAAGCTGCCCGTGCTCCTGATCACTGGCGATCCGAAGTGTGGAGCGATTATTACGCCTGAACAAGCGCAAGCTTTGCAACAGCTTCTGCCCCATGTAGAGGTCGCTCAGATCGCTGATGCGGGCCACTGTATTCGGCGCGACCAAGCGGCCGCCTATGAACAGGTGGTGCGCGCGTTTCTCAGCAAATTAAAGGCCTAAATCGGCCTTGTTTGTAGCTAGTACACAGATTGAAGAGAGCGAGAAAGACATCTATGAATCCCTTCTTGCAGGAACTTGGCTACGACGCTAAAGATCGGGTACTGTTAGTTCACGCCGATGACATCGGCATGTGCCAAGCCAGCACCTCTGTGCTCAGCGATCTCTTCGAGGCCGGAATCGTCAGATCGGCAGCCACCATGGTGCCCTGCCCTTGGTTCCTTGAGGCCGCCGAGCTCTGCCGCCAAAACCCCGAGTTCGACATAGGCGTGCACCTGACGCTCAACGCCGAATGGTCGCGCTACCGCTGGGGCGCGCTCTCAACCCGCGATCAAGCCTCGGGCCTGCTCGATGCCCAAGGCTTCTTGCACAGCAGCACCGCCGCGACCCACGAGCAGGCCGATCCGCAAGCCGTCGCGCGCGAAATCGAGGCCCAATTCGAGGCGGCGCTGCGGGCTGGCATCGAGCCGACCCATATCGACTCGCATATGGGCACGCTCTACGACAAGCGCTTCTTCGATTCCTATGTCGCTCTGGCCCAGCGCAACAAGCTGCCCCTGATGTCCTTCAGCGAGGCGGCCAGTCTACGGCTGCGCGAACAAGGAGTTGGCCTCTATCTCGATAACGACTTTCTCCGGCCCTATTGGCAGGCTATGGAGGCAGCGCATATGCCGCTCTTCGACGCGATGTATATGCTGCCGCTCGATCATCCCAACGACCATGTCGGCATCTTCAAGCAGATCGTCGACCATCTAGAGCCGGGCCTGACGATCTTGATCGTGCACCCCGCCCACGATACGCCCGAGCTGCGCGCGATCACGCCGGGCTGGGCCAGCCGAGTCGCCAACTACCAAGCCTGTGTCAGCAGCGAGCTGCGCAGCTATATTGAGCGAGCTGGCGTGCAGCTGATCGGCTACCGCCCGCTGCGCGAGCATATGCGCCAAAAGGCCGCCGCCAGGTAGCGTACAAAGCCACAAGCTAGCTTAGGAAAAGATGCATCTGGGCCATTCAGATGCATCTTTTCCTATCTCCCGACCTTTTGCCTTGGGTGAAGTGCCGCCGCAACGACATTGCTTGTTGTCTAAGCTTGGCGGAGAAGTCCTTACCTTCCATTCGGCTTCTAGCGCGTCCGCCTTCGGCTATCAACATCCTTTCCAAACATTCGGCTTATCGCTCGCTTCGCTGCTTGCGCTGCGGCCTTGGCAACCAGAGAACACTCAGCGCAAGCAAGGAGCTTAACCGCAACAAAGTAGCCATCGATTGGAGTTTAAGCGATGTGGCAACGTATCAAACAACAGCTCTGGCAGGCGATCAATTTGACGCGGCAGGGCGATACAGCAGCTCTAAGCGAAGAAGAACTCGCTGAACAGATCCAAGAGCTTTTAGTCCAAAACAAGCATCTTAACGCGCTCCTTCAAGAGGAGCCTCATTCATGGGATTACCCTCACTTCCAAAACGAAACGGCTGTTCAGAACCTTTTACAATCCGAACGCGAGACCCAGCGCGACTTTGTTCTAGCAGCGATCGCGCAGCTAGTTCAGGTTGATGATTCTAGCGAGATGAAGCTCTTCTACCAGATTTTACATGTGGTAAAACAGATTCTGCAGCGTCGTATTCCCTTTAGAGAAACAGATCTTATCCTCCTAATAACCTTCTTTCTTCATATGTCTGAATGGAGAGAGATCGAAACTGCGCTTATGCGGACCATTGAGCGCTACCTTAACGAAAACGAACGCACAGCAGCGCTTGATCAATCGCTCGGCGAGCTACTTGATTTCTTAAGCGCTCAGGCCTACTCGCCCGAAGAGCTTGGCCGAGTTCAGCAATTGCAAAGACGGCTTGGAATAGAGGTGTTGGATATACCGCTGCATGCGGGCGATGTGTGGAGCGATGCGGTTATTGAGGATATTAACAAGGCGAGTCCCGAACAGGGAGCCATGTGGCGGGCATTACTTGGCCACTGCGCAAAATTAAAGAGCGCATTACCAAGCTCTAAATGGCAAAGCAGCGCCCAAAAGCTGATCGCATCTCTTGGGGACGAGCTTGTGAGCGCCGCCTTATTGCGCTGGTTTCCACTGGTCGATAAACCCCGAACGACCCCAATGCCTGATGGTTGGGAAAGCGAAATGCCGCCCCTCCAGCAGATCCATCTCAACTTCGATGTACTGAGAGGCCTCGTCTGGCTAGCGCCCTTGCTTCCAAGCACCACCATGGCACGAGCGCTTACAGCGGTCACATTCTCGTGTTATCGCAAGCTGCCCGGTCTTGGCCCACGCTGCTCACGGGTGGGCAATGCAGCCATAGCCGCGCTCGCCAGCATGCCCGATAAGCTCGGCCTCGAACAGCTCGCCTTGCTCAAGGGACGAGTGCGCGGCAAGCAGCCCCAACAAATCATTGCTAAAGCGCTCGAACAAGCGGCTAAAGTTCAAGGAATGAGCATCGACGAGCTGAGCGAATTGATGGTGCCAAGCTTTGGCCTCGAAGCTGTCGGCTATGGGCGCGAAGTCTTTGGCGAGTATCAGGCCGAAGTGCGGGTAGAAGGCAGCACAGTAGCGGTTCAGTGGTCGAGTGCCAATGGCAAGCCCCTGCGGTCGATGCCTAAAGCCGCTAAAGAGCAATATGGCGATGAGATCAAAGAGTTTCTCCAAGAAGTCGCCGATCTGAAAAAGATGCTGCCCATCCAGCGCGACCGCATCGAACAGAGCTATCTCAGCCAGCGTTCTTGGCACGTTGCAGCTTGGCGCGAGCGCTATCTTGAACACCCTCTGCTTGGAAGCTTGGCGCGACGCCTGATCTGGCACTTTGCCCAAGGCGTCCAGCAAGCCAACGGCATTTGGTACGAAGGAGAGATCGTTGGGCATGATGGCCATACCCTAGCTTGGATCGACGACTCGAGCGAGGTCACGCTTTGGCACCCGCTCCAAAGCAGCATCGAAGAGATTGTGGCTTGGCGCACTTGGCTCAATCAGCACGAAATCCAACAGCCCTTTAAGCAAGCCTATTGCGAAGTTTATCTGCTCACCGACGCCGAACGCCAAACCCACAACTACTCCAATCGCTTTGCCGCCCATATTGTACGCCAGTATCAGTACAACTCGCTCTGCGAGGCGCGCGCTTGGCGCAATCAGTTACGATTAGCGGTAGATGACGCCTATCCGCCCAGCCAACGTCTGCTGCCAAACTGGAATCTGCGGGCCGAATTTTGGGTCGAAACAGTTAACAACGGTTATGAGGGCTATATAAGCGGCTCGGGAGCCTACCTTTATCTTTCAACTGATCAAGTGCGCTTTTATCCAATCGACGCCGCCCAGCACTACGCCCACGCCGGAGGCGGTAGCTACTCTCCGGCTTGGGACGCAGAACATCTGGCGGAGCCATTGCCACTTGAGCAGGTGCCAGCACTGGTCTTTTCGGAGATTATGCGCGATGTCGATCTGTTTGTGGGGGTGGCTAGCATCGGCAACGACCCGACTTGGGTCAACGGCAGATTGGACCCCACTCGACAAGAACACCTCAACTATTGGCAGGAATATTCGTTTGGAACGCTTTCCGAGAGTGCCAAGATGCGCAAACAGGTTCTGGAGCAGATCATTCCGCGCTTAAAGTTTGCTCAGCGCTGCCAACTCAGCGAGCGCTTCCTTGAGGTGCGCGGCGATCTGCACAACTACAAGATCCACTTGGGCAGCGGCAATATTCTGATCACCGATAACAATCAGTATCTCTGTATTGTGCCCTCGCAACAGGCACAGCCTCATAAGGATAAGCTCTTTTTGCCCTTTGAAGGCGACCAAATGCTTTCGATCATTTTGAGTAAAGCCCTCATGCTGGCTGACGATACCACGATCAAAGATCCAAGCATTGTCTCACAGTTGTAATAGATCTAGCTCTGTGAGGCTCTAGTGGCTAACATTCTGCCAAACAAACCTGTTATCTCTTCTATACCTACAGGAAGTGGCAAATATTCATAAGGAGCGCTAGTAGGTCGATAATATTTATCAAAGGTCAGCAATAGTTCCTGATAGCCTTTTGTAAGGATAATCAGGGTTGGAATGGTGGGCGAAATACCCTGAAAAGTGCTATCCGAGGCTTGATCGTAGGATAGAGCAAGCTTGTCTGTGACCAAAATACAAGAGATATCTCTGGTTTGGACTATCGATTGTGCTTCTTCCAAGGAGGAAGCGAGAATAACGTTGTAGGGATGATCTACTAAGCCATCGCAAAAAAAATCGCGCATTAGCGGATCCTCTACCAGCATCAATAGCGTATAGGGCTTTGCATTCATAGAGCACCTTCATGTGAAACTAAGGATCCTTAAGAGGAACCTTCCATAAAAACGCCAGCGTCCCTCTTAATAGTATCACTAGCACCAAACAAGCTCACTGGAAGATTATGTTATGTCAAGTCAGTTTGTATAACATAATCGTGTTTGCGCTATTAGCCTCACAATCATATTCATTGCGATAAGCCGTGCTTCTCCAGCCGAAAAGGCTGGCGATAATCCTCTCGCAGTTGCGCAGCACTAGCTCTGTGAGGCTTTAGTGGCCAGCATTCTGCCAAGCAGAGCTGCTATCTCATCTATATCTACAGGTAGTGGCAAATAGTTATACAGGGCGTTAGCAGGGCGGTAGTATTGATCAAAGATTATGAATAGCTCACGATGACTTTCCCTAAAAATCATCAGAGTTGGAATGCTGGGCGCAATATCATGAAAAGCTCTATTCGAGGCTTGATCATAGTATAGAGCATGCTTATCTGTGACCAAAATACAATAGATTTCTCTGGTTTGGACTATCGATTGAGCCTCTTCCAGAGAGGAAGCAAGGATAATGTTGAAGGGATGATCTACTAATCCATCGCAAATAGCATTGCGTAGAAAGGGAGTATCTACCAACATCAATAGAGTATAGGGCTTTGCACTCATAGACCACCTTCTTATGTAAATTAGGATTACTCCAGAGCGCGGCTACCTAATCCTCTCCTTCTGGCTTATAGAATAGAGCGCCAGGTAGATAGACATGGATATTTTCCCCTAGAGCGCACAAATCACGCAACACTTCTTTCGAGATAGTAAATCCGCCATAACCATCTGGCGGCTCCCACCAAATTCCGACCGAAAGATCCGCGCCGTATCTTGTAACAATCTCTTGTAAAAGAACTTGTTTAGCGCCAAAGAGTCGCAAAAGCTCTAGCGCCAGTTCTTCTACCTGCAAGCCCACTACTTCATAAGCCCACAAACTCCAAGGACGTACCAGCTCAAAATCATACTGCGAGGCTCGTTGGCCTTTCAGAAAAGATCGTGTTGGAGCTAGTGTTAAGATCTCGGTAAGCTGATCAAGCTCTAAATCAGGCGCTGTAATCATAAGGCTCAGACGTGCTATTCCGTCTATACATCGATCATCATAAACTGGTAGATAATCCCTCAACAAACCAAGCGATATTCCAGTTGCCTGATCGATAACATGACCCGATGGCAGCAGGTCAGCCAAGCGCCTCTGATCCATACCCAAATCGTATCTTAGCGCTTCAGTAAGCCAAGACCATTTAAGATAATCAAGGTCAAGCTTAAAAGCCTGATTAAGAGCGCTTGTCAACTCTGGGTGACTTGATTCTTTTAGATCATAGGCTCCACCAAGGCCAGGCAAATAAAGATCCAGACGCTCTCCTAAAGCGCAAAACTGCGCCATAGTATCTGCTCGAATACTAAAACCGCCATAGCCATCCTCTAAATCCCACCAAATGCTTGTGCTTAGCTCAGTATCTGGCAAAGCGGCCAATTGTGCTAAGCCAGCCTGTTTAGCTTGAAAGCTTTCTAAAAGTCGCTCTATAAGCGCTTCTACTTCTAGACTTGCAAACTCTAGTGTCCAAATATTCCAAGCGTATCGATCTGTTTTTCTAGAGGTGAGTCTAGCGTTCTGGCTATGTTGTGATTGCTGTTGTTGATCGCCTTTTCTACGATACCTGGTTGGCTCTAATTCCAAAATTGCTGTTATCTCTTCAAGGGTGATACCAAGGCTTTTACAAGTGAAAGCAGCTTGTATATTAGAGCCTGAGCGCCTTTGATGCATGCTACATCCTTCTTTTTGAGCTGTTCAGCTAAGATACACCAATAATTCTAACTCGCTAACACAAGCATACCAGTTGGGATTCGTGCATTGAGCGAGGTCTTGTAGGCCAAATCAGCGATTTGAAGCTCGCGCTGGTCTTGCACAAGCTGCTGAATAAGGCCGCTAACCAGCATAATCGCCAGCGTTTGGCCCAAGCAGGCGTGTGCTCCCTCCCCAAAGCTTAAGCTGCGCCGTTTGGGGCGGTCAAGCAGAAAGTGCTCTGGCCCGGGATTGAGCGCTGGGTCGCGATTGGCCGCCGCCAAGAGCAAGAGCACGGTATCTCCTGCCCCAAGCTGCTGGCCTGCGATGCTGCTCGCATGGGCAAAAAAGCGTCGCGTATTCTGGATCGGCGGATCATAGCGGGCGACCTCCTCTACAAAAGCAGTGCAAAGCTCGGGTCGGGCGCGCAGCTCGGGCCAAAGCTCAGGCCGTGCTTGCAACGCCAGCAAGCTATTGCCGATCAGTCCAGCGCCCGCATCGTAGGCTTGAGAAAACAGACCGATAGCATTGGCGATCAGCGCTTGGTGTTGCTCTGGGCTGCGTTCTCGATCGGGCGGAATAAGCTTCAGCAACAGCCCAGCTTCGCGCTCGCCGCTGGCCTGCCGTTGATAGAGGTGATCGAAACGGTGCAGCAGTTCCTGCGCGGCCAGCGAGGCGCGTTCCACTGCATCAGTGCTGGGCGCGGGCGCGATGCCTGCCACAAAATCTGCCACCAGCAGACGAATCTGCTCCACGTTTTCAGGCGCGAAGCCAAACAAATCAGCTAGCACATAACAAGGCAAGCGCGTACTCAGTTCCTCAAGCCGTAAGTGCGAGCGCCGCAGCAAGCTTCGGGCATGGTGCCGCGCCAAAGCCGCAAAATGAGCGGGATCATAGCTCGCGTGCGCCTCTACAAGCGACGCTTTGATTGGGCAACGGCTCGGGCCATCGATCATACGTACAAGCCGAGCGAAGATTGTGGCGACAGGTGTACCAAGCAAAACGCTGGGCACCGGCTCGGCAGGCGGGCGCACCCGCGCATAAGGATGGTGAAAGATCTCCAGCAAAACAGCGACACTAGAGGCCACCCACATCCCAAGCTGCTGGTCGTAGTACAAGGGCCGCTGGGCCAGCAGATCGGCGTAATAGCCGTATGGATCGGTGTGTGTCACCGCTGTAAACGGGTCGAGCTGCCGCATCATGTTGGCTCCTGCTGCTTAAAATTGGGCTGGCACAGCCGGATAATATTGGGGCGCTTCGTCGCGATCTCGTAGGCCATAGCTTCGAATAATACGCAGCATTCGGCAGCGCGGCCCAGCATCAAGCTGAGGCTGCACACAATCAGCAAGCCAAGCTTGGGCGCTCGCTTCATCCGACCAGCCGATCGAAATGATCTGCTTGCCCGGCTGATACAGGCTAGTGAAACGCTCGAAGCTGCTATAAGCGGGATTGGCTTGGAGCTGCGCCAAGGGTGAATCGGCCTGTTCGGCGCTGTATTCAAGCAGAGTCACATAACGTACATTGCTGCTTTGGGTCACGTCGAAGCGCTGTTGCTGCAAGCTCTGGCCGGGCGGCGGCGCGCTATCGAAGCAGACTTCACCGACCCGCAAGGTATAGCCCGAAAAGACCAAGTTGCGGCCCTGCTCCTGAACCGAGTGGTGGGTGGCGTGGGTGCGCCAACGGATCAGAGCCTTCTCGTCGCGCCAGGTCGAGAGCGAGAGAATACGAGCGCTTGAGGGTGTGCTCGCAAAACGTTCGTTATCGATAAAGCCATCGATCTGTTCAAGTTCCGGACGCAACAGTTTGCCAAACTGCAGATAGTCCTGCGTTCGGGCCGCATAGGGTTCCACCTCAAAAAGCACCACAAACATACCTGACCTCTCGTGCTAGTGAGCTTAGATAAGCGCTACTATTCGGTTCGACAAGTGATTTTTTGCGGTATAATCGAATCGCCTCTCTTTTTCCCTCACAGCTATGCTAGCACGGAAATAGTTCAAGGAGCATCGAAGTATGTCGGTAGATCCGAACTTCGCGTCGATCGCTGCCCTGATCGGCGAGCCCACCCGAGCCGCCTTTTTGGGCGCGCTCTTGGGCGGCAAAGCCCATACAGCCAGCGAATTGGCGCATCTGGCGGGGGTCACAGCTCAAACGGCCAGTATGCATCTAGCCCGTTTGCTAGAGGGAAACTTGGTGAAAGTATCGGCCTCGGGGCGGCACCGTTACTACGAGCTTGCCAGCCCACAAGTGGCCCACGTTTTGGAGACCTTGGCGACCATCGCGCCGCCTGCCCGCATCGCCTCACTGCGCGAATCGGAGCGAGCGCGCGCCATGCGCTTTGCGCGCACCTGCTACGATCACTTGGCGGGCAGAGTGGGCGTTGCTCTCAACGATCGCCTAGTCGAGCGCGGCTTTCTGACCGTCGAGGGCGAGCATTGGCAAATCAGCGCGACGGGCGAGCGCTGGCTGAAAAGCTGCGGAGTCGATCTGGCGGCTTGGCAAAAAGGGCGACGCGCGGCGGCCCGGCCCTGCCTCGATTGGAGCGAACGGCGCTACCATCTCGCTGGGGCGGCGGGCGCGGCCATCACCCACTGGCTCTTCAATGCAGGCTGGATAACCCGAATCGGCAGTAGTCGGGCGGTTCAGCTAACACCCAAAGGGCGAGTAGGTTTTCAGCAGGAGTGGGATCTTTCCTTCGACTGATTTTGCACTAAACGACCTGAGCCTAGCCAAAACCTTTTAAGGAGTTACCAAACCGGTCTCCTTAAAAGGTTTTTCTTAAATAGCAAGCATAAACAACTATAGCTGCCATGAGGCTCCTCACCACTTTCCTGTATCCAATGTTTTCCAATCGCTTAAGCTTAGAGACGTTGAGCCTCATATAGTTGTGTAAATCTTCCGCTGAATAGCTTGCGAGATGGGCTGGCTAGCCTATCTGCTAGCCGAAAAATGAGGCGTTATACCAAATCCGTTTGTTTACTTTCTATTTGGCCTTCGGCAGAGCGGAACTTGCCTCTTTTTGTTGTATGAAATTTCGCGCTGTCGCGCGAAATTTCATACAACTCTTTCCCCGTTTTTATTTTTCTGGTTACAAGAGCGCAAGTCTTTAAACGGATTTGGTATTATTTGTACGAGAACAAATAACGCCTAGAGACAAGTAGCTCTCGTATAGGAGCGCTCAGTCAAGCCATAGCAGAATCAATAAAGAGGGTGCAGGTAGTCTGCACCCTCTTTTGGTATAAAAACGAAATTATGGTCGTGCAACCGTGCTATAAACCGTCGAGACATTACCCGCATGGTCGCGGAAGCGCACATAGATCGGCGTCTCAGCATTCGCTGCGACCTTCCAAGCTTTGGTTTTGCTAAAAGGCTCCCACTTGGCACAGGCAAAGTTCTCGCTATTGCTGATGATCATATCAGCCACGCCGCTTACGTCATCTTCGGCACTTAGTGCAAGGGTCACGTTGACTGTGCCTGCGGCAGGACACTCACCAGTTTTAGTCACAAACGGCAACAAGACGCTATAGTCCGCCGCTGTATCGGCGCTTGGTGTAGTAGCTGACTGTTCACTTGTTCTCAATGCGGAAAGCACAGTTACTGAGCCAGAGGGCGCATTGACATCAAGCAAAATATCATCTTGATATGGGCCAAAAATCTTGCCGCTGGCATCTCTAAAGCGCACATAAACCGTGCGCGGCAAAACATAACTGCCATATTGGGTAATTTGCCATGAGCGCACGCTATTGTATGGCTCCCAAGTCGCGCCAGCAAAACCACCATCATTACTGATCATCATTTCGGGCGTTAGAGCAGGCGCCGAGAGACGTAGCTCAACCGTGATCTGGTTGGTGAAGAGCGCGCCATTATTGATCGTCAAACCATACTCGTTGCCTGCCGCGCTATCAAGCCGAATCGAGCGCGATACCGGCGCAGACACATTCCCGGCGTAATCCTTAAAGCGCACATAGACTGTCTTCGGCCCATCGCCGGGCGAAAGCTTCCATTCAAGCGATTCGCTATAACGTTGCCAAGGCTCCCAAGTTTGCCCATCGTTAGAGAGGCTGATTTGTCCCACGCCGCTGGTAGCATCTTGCCCTAAGATACCCAAAGTAACCTCTAAAGCAGTGCTAACCAGAGCACCCCCATTAATAGTAATTGTCCCAGTCGGAAGGTCAGTATCATCAGACAATGTTGCAAGTTGTGCAATCTTAGATGTAGTAGTGTTAGGCCAACCTACATTTCCTCCTGCAACAAGGATTTTGGTATTATCTAGTAATGTAGCAGTATGCCGATGTCGATATTCTGTTTGGCCAACTAGCCTCCAAGTTCCTGTTGTATGATCGTACACTTCAATAGAACTAAATGCTCTCGAGTTTACATCTCCACCGATAACAACAAGCTCACCACTACTCAATAGGGTAGTAGTGTGGTTTAAACGTCTATTATTAGTATCAGCAGCTTTAGTCCATGCACCAGTCACAGGACTATACAATTCAACAGAAGGATATGAATCTCCCAAGAACTCTGAGCCGCCTACGACTAATACTTCACCATTCTGGAGCAAAGTAGCAGTGTGCAATTCACGCTTAGATATCATACTATCAGTCATGGTCCAAGTCTCTGTTGTTGGATCATAAAGCTCTGCACTGGCAAGCGAACTCGTTGCAGCACTACGACCGCCTGCTACTAAAACTCTTCCATCATTTAGCAAAGTTGCACTGTGATAGCCACGAGCTACATTCGAATTCCCAGTTGTACTCCACGCATCACTAATAGAATCATATAATGCCGCATTGTTACGTCCTACACCATTAACTAAAAGCACTTTACCGTTCTGTAAAAGCGTCGTAGTGTGGCCGATTTCGGCAGCTATCACCATATTTCCAGTATTACTCCACGAATTTGTTTCTGGATCGTACAATATAGATACTAGATCTTGGACAACCAGAACTTTTCCATTCGGTAATAAAATTGCAGAATGATTATAAAGAGTTCTACCAATATCCCCAGTATCGCTCCAAGTACCTGTTGTTGGATCATACACTTCGGCAACGGTGCTCGCACCTCCCCCTACAACCAAAACCTTGCCATTCTTTAACAGGGTAGCAGTATGCCCGTAGCGAGCGGTTTTCATACTTGCTGTAGCAGAAAAAGCCATATATTGTGGAGTTGAGGCCGCAGGTCCATTATCTGGTGTTTGAGATAAAGCCGAAAATGAGCGTTCTGGAAGTAAACAGATGGCCAATAGAAGCGCTAGCGTAAGTGAGCCAAAACGAAGCGATCGCATTGCAAACCGAGCGTGTTTCTGGGCTAGCCTTGTCATAAAGCTCTCCATAAAATCAAAACAACTATGCTGTCGATAAAGGCATAACTTGAATAAGGTAGGAGTTTTCTTTTCATTAAAGCAATATGTGCGTAAACTGTGCGTTCGTAGTGAGGCCAGAAAAGGGCATAGAGAGCTAGAGGCTAGCTGAGAAGGCTTGAGGGATGACAGCGATCAGTGCAAAAGAGGATAACGTGGCCTAACTCGATGCCAAGGCTGCGTGTAACTCGTTTTCTAAGAGCTGCATCAGCTGGCTGGCGGGCAGCGCCCGAGCGAGCGATGCGCCTTGGCCGGCCCAATATGCGCCATAGCCATACTCGCCCTTGGCGCTTGCAGCAGCGTGCAGGGCTTTGCCTGCGTCATAGGCCAGCGGATAATCGGGAGGCAGCAGTTCAGGGTGGGCTTCTCCGAAAGCAGTGAAGCGATTGACAAGGCAGCGCGCTGGCCGCCCCGAGATCGCCCTTGTCATCACGGTGCGCGCGCCGTCGCGGCTGAGCAATGTTGCACGATGGGCAGGGGCAGCGCTCGCCTCGGGGCAGGCGATGAAGGCCGTTCCAAGCTGGGCGGCGACTGCACCGAGCTTCAGCGCCGCCGCGATCGCATAGCCGTCCATAATGCCGCCTGCCGCAATCACTGGCAGATCGAGTTCGCGCAGCAGAAGGCGGGTCAGCACCAGCGTGCTCAGGCTATCATCAGGTCCATTGGGGTCGAAGATGCCGCGATGGCCACCGGCCTCAATGCCTTGGGCTACGAGCGCATCGATACCAGCTTGCTTGGCAGCGCGAGCCTCTTCCAGATTGGTCACCGAGGCCAACAACAGAGCGCCCGTCTGTTTAAGAGCGGCGATACGATCCGCGCTGGGCAGTCCAAAGTGAAAGCTGATCACAGCTGGCTTGGTTTCGATCAGCAGCTCAAGCATGGCATCGTCGTGCTGAAAGCTGCTATAGATCTCGCGTAACGAGCTAGGTGGAGTGGCCTCAAAAGCCTGAAAGTGGGGAGCGAGCGCGGCGAGCCAGGCAGCTTCGCGAGCTGGATCGGGCTTGGGCGGGCTATGCACAAAGACATTCAGATTAAAAGGCCGATCGGTGCGAGCGCGCAGATCCGCGATCATGGCGCGGGCCGCTGCAGGAGTGCTCGCTCCCAGCGCGATCGAACCAAGCCCACCAGCATTGCAAACCGCCGCCGCCAGCTCTGGGGTCGAAACGCCTGCCATGGGCGCTTGAATGATCGCTAGCCTTAGTCCAAGTCGCTCTAATAAAGCCGCCATTGCTGTTTCCCATCGAATAAAAACAGATCGCACATGACGTCACACTGTAGCATAGTAGATCAAATGCTTCAAACGAGTGATAGCAAACTCGCTTCGCTTCTTCGTTTCGGCAGGTGGGCCACTCTTTCACAAAGTTGCCTAGAAAGCAGCGAAAGCCTTGCAAGAATAAATTGGGTCTACACTCTCAAGCTCTGGCGGCGAAGTTCTTAGCATCTATTCGGTCCTTGGCGCGTCCGCCTACGGCTATCAGATAGGCTAGCCTGCCCTCATCCCCGACCCTTCTCCCGCAAAGGCGGGAGAAGGGCGTATGTTCTCCCGCTCATTCACGCTGTTCCAGACCGGCATCCTACCAACCAACCTTCCCGCAGCTTCGCAGCGAGAAGGTTTCGGACGGCTTTAGCCAGCGAAATACAGCGTTTCAACCTGCTCGGTGCTTGCACCGGGCAGGTCGCAGCGATAACAGTGAAAACAGCGATGGCAGCGATACAGATAAGCAGCCTGTTGGGTCAGGAAGGCGATTTGGTAGCCGTAGGCGGACGCGGTGAGGAACGCATGGAGGCTAGAAGCCTCTCCGCCATAGGGTGAGCGATCTCTGCTGAAAGCGGAAGGCTCTAAAGGGCTTTTGTATGAGCATCATAAACATTTTTGGGGCGAATCGGTACAAATTATAGAGGAGACAGCTTGAAGTAGATCTTTTGAAGAACGAGCGACCCATGACTGAACCCAACGAAATTGAACGGCTCCGCCAACAGCTCGAAGACGCTCAACGACGGCTCGCTGAATGCCAAAGCCGTCCCGATTGTTCAGCCCAAACACGGGCCTCTATCGAACGCGAGATAAAAGACCTCAACGATGAGCTACGGCAAACAGAGTTAGGCCTAAAAGAGCAAACGCCACCTAGTCGGGAACAGAATCTTAGAATCGAAGGCAAGGTTGATGTAGCTATCTCAGGTGATCATCACGGCGATATTATCTTTAGACTTCTACCTGCGCGTGTTCCTTCCACACCGAGCTTAGAGGAGATCAGCAAGGGCAAAGAATTGCTGTGTCATATGCCTGTGCCGCCTGAGCCAACACCTTCAAAAATGCGCCCTTTCCTGCTCGCAGGGCTCTTCCCGATCCGTCATAACCCGCTCTTTGTTGGGCGCGATGCGATCTTGGCAGCGCTTGCCCAACGCCTTAAACCTGAGGGCGCCAGAAGCATGGTCTTGACGGGCGCAGAAGGGGTGGGCAAAACCAGCCTCGCAGTAGAGTTCGCCCATCGCTACGGGGCCTACTTTGCAGGCGGCGTCTTTTGGATCTCGTGTGACAAGCCGAGTGAGATTGCGAACCAAGTTTCGCGCTACGGCGGCCCCGGCGGTCTTGAGCTATGGTATAGCGATGAAGAGCTTGCGCTTACAGAGCAGGTCGCGCGGGTGAGGCGCCAGTGGGAGAGCGAACTGCCGCGCTTGCTGATCTTCGATCAGTGCGAAGATGAGAACGAGCAACTGAGCATCGAATGGCGCTTGCAAGAGTGGTTGCCGCATATGGGAGGCTGCCGCGTCTTGATGACCAGCCGCCGCCAAGATTGGAGCCCTGCTCTGGGAGTGGAAACGATCGCTCTGGGCGGCTTGGATCGATCAGATAGCATTAGGCTGCTACAAACCCTCGCCAGCAATCTCAGCGATCAAGAAGCAGATCGGGTCGCCCGGGCATTAGGCGATCTACCTGGGCTGCTCACCCGTGCTGGCGGTTATCTGCACCGCTATCGCCATATCACAACGGTCGATCAATTTTTGAGCGAGCTATCCTCCAGTGATCTGCGCCAGCATCGCGCCTTTCGTACCTAAGAGGAACAGCTAGCAATGGGCCTGTTTGGTACAATGTAGGCTTGAAACAAGCAAGAGATTGGCTGGCAACGGAGGTTTAGGCTGCTAAGCTGAGCTTCCGTTGCCGACGACAAGCGAGAAGCCTAACGATGAGACCGAAAGAACGCCCGAGAGCTGAACAGCTAGAGCAGGCTTTGCTCAGCTACGATCGAACAGAGCGCCCGCTGCCGGGCATCCAAGATCCGCAGATGCGCTGGGTCTTGATCGAGCAGCTGATCGATAGTCTGCGCCGCACCCGCTATATCAGACTGATCGGCGAGCGAGCCCTTAGCCCACGACGCGCCGACCCGAACGATGCGCTCTTCGACCCACTCAAAGCCGCCGCCCTGCACCATCGGGCGGGCGATAGCGACGAGGCCTTCTGGCTGGTCTTTTTGATGATCCACTTTGGCAAACATCAGCTGGGCGGCTGGCGCTATCTGCGCGAGGTCTATGGGCAGCTTGGCGGCGAGGCGCGCTGGGATTGGCGCAGCACCAGCAACGATGTCGCAGGCTTCCGCGCTTGGCTCGGCGAGCATCAGCGCTATATCAAGCGCAGCGATGCGCCGGGCGGCTTTGGGCATCATCGCAAGTACGAAAGCCTCGACGCGGCCTCGCCGATCGGCACCGGCGCCGTCATCGAGAGCTATGTCGACTGGGTGCTGAGCGCGGGCGACCACGACAGCTTGATCACGACCGCTCTCGATGCCAACGAGCACGATCCAGCTCGAACTTTCCACTACCTCTACCAAGAGATGTCGATGGTGCGGCGCTTCGGTAGACTGGCCCGCTTTAGCTATCTCTCGCTGCTCGCCAACTTGGGGCTAGCGCCGATCCAGCCAGCTATTCCCTATATGGAGGGCGCAACCGGGCCTTTAAAGGGCGCAAAGCTGCTCTTTGGCACCTTTCAAAACGATCCAAAGCTTGCAGGCCAGCTCGATAGCTGGCTTGGCGAGCTTGGCTCTCGGCTTGAAGTGGGTATGCAGGTGCTGGAAGATGCGCTCTGCAACTGGCAAAAAAGCCCATATCAATTTGTCAAATATCAGGGGTAGTAGTAAGATCTAATCACCTATTTTATAGCCACCAAAATAATAGTGGTAATAACTTCCATAAAGCTAGAGTCTCATTTAATATACAAGCAACTTTCGGAAGCCATAAAGTCTGTCTTATCAGATCAAACTTAAACTCAGAGAGCACTTAAACAAAACTAGATAGTTTAATGCTTCTACTGATAAATACTTGGAAGTAAGGTTTTTGACATTAGGATTATTATAAAGGCTATTGGAGATGGTACAGTTGCTATGGATCGCAATGCGATCCATAGCAAAATTTATATTGCAATATTAACGCCACCTTAATATTCCAGGTTTCAACACATCTTTATTGTTCTCTCGATAGCCGAGTACAATAGGAGTCGAGGACTGACAAAAAGACTCAGCGAAGTTTTTTAACAGACGTGATTCCTGAAGCACCTTACCATCATCAGCAAGATAATCAATGAGCGAACGTGTAAGCAAAACAACAAGTTTTGCCCTCGCTCGTGAGGCCATTACGTTGAAACGATTGAGGCTGTAAAGAAATTCATCCTCACTACGAATAAGATCCACATCTCCAAGTCCGAATGAGGCAAAAATGATATCGCGTTGCTGTCCTTGAAATCGTTCGACAGTATCAACAGTATTCCATATAGCCGTCGGATTATGGTTCGGAAAGAGAGCTTGCAAACGGCTCACAATTTTACTCATTTGGGCACGATGTGGAGTCACAACACCAATTGCTTGCTCCCAAAAACTCTTTTCATCATGTGGCTGCCCTGTTAGTGTTGCAAACGTGTTACCATCACGCTCGCCAGACAGTTGCCGATCAAGACGCCCATAGAGGAGCCAGATTAGAGAAGCAACTGCATCAGCCTCAAATGAGTTCGATTGCCCAGCAATATCATCCTCATAGATAAAACAAGTAGCAGGATACTGAGGATCAAGCAGTTGAGCCCAAGACGAACTCCAATAAAGCTCACTGGGCCAATTCGCAGGTTTTTCTGTAGGAATCTCAGAAGAAAGCAATGTAAGTCTCAAATTATTGTGATATGCATGTAGGCCCGGATCGTAACCTGCACATTTTATGAAATCTACAATCGTTTGAGACGAACGGTAGTTCACTTGCAAGGGATACGGGATGATTTGGTGATAATGACGAATGTAATTATAGACCGATCCAACAACATCTTCAAGATTCTCAGGCGGCGTTGCTGGTTGAATTGGGGGTAGCTGTTTGTCGTCACCAGCAAGCACAAAGGAAGCATTTTCTGCTGCCTTAGAAATAATCAGGGTTGCTTCAGCCACACTAAGCTGTGACGCTTCATCAATAATTAGCAAATCAAACCAACGTTGTTGAGTTTGACTATGTGTCTCCTTCTTATCATCTTTGGTTGCGATAGCAAGATTATGCAACTGCTGTGGTGGACCTGCTACAATGATAATATCCTCTGGTGTAGCTAGCATAGCCTGAAGGTCTTGAACTTCAATAGGGGCTTGCGAGGTTTTCACGATCACTGGCTCGATATCAGGATGTTTTACAAGATCGGCAGGTGGATCGTTATACTGGCTCTGAAGGCGAAACAGGCGATATGGTTTTCCCTTGATAACCTTAGATAGGAGGGTATCAACGCCAATAAGCACATTGTCGATAGCAGTATAATTATTTGAGGAGATCAGTAACCGAAGCGGCTGTTTATACTGTTGTGCATTCCAAATAGCACCACTAATGATAGCCCGAAGTGTTTGACTCTTACCAGTTCCAGGTGGTCCCCAAATTAAAGTAAGTCGTTGAGTTAACGCAGCTCTCCAAGCCTCCCATTGTGAGGCATTAAGCTGCACTCCACGGCTCTCTAAACTGCCTCGCGCACCATGAACATCTCGTGTAACAGCAGAAGTAGTCAGAGCAGGAGCTTGCCACAAAAACTCTGAAGAGGGCGTCTCAAGAGCTCTCTTCATCCTACTTGGAGCTGTTATTCCTAATGCACGAACAATAGATTCATCCTCATCAGCAGATACAGGCCGACCAATTCCTTTGAGTGTCAGCAATACTTTTTTCGAGAGGTAGTCTTCACTAAGTGGGTCGAGTATGACGTCCGTCTGAAAATCAGCAATTCCGAAACGCTCAAATTCAAGCACACGATTGTTATGCCAGGGCTTAAGTGCGATCCAGCCATTGACCCGGTCTATTGCTACAACTGAGACTTTAGTCAATCCGGCATCTGCCACCGAACCTGAGAGTCGACCTTGGATATTAATACCAGTCCCTTTAAGTAATGGATAAGCAGATTTGCTTAAGAATGTAGGATCGCTTTTTGGCGAAATAGCATAGCCAAGCGCAGGAGGACGAACATTAAACTCATAAGAGTCAGAGTTTAGTTGATAAATAAGTAACTCTTCTGGGGCTATTAGAGGTTTGTTGACTGTCTTTTGTAAAGCTTGATATGCTTTAAACTTTTCCGCCCCTTCAAGCCGTTTGAGTAAGTATGCGGATTTGAAACGTGCTTCCCTTTCATGAGCAGGCATAGCACGAAGCATATGTTCATCAAGTTCACTCAAGGCTTGATTGAGACGTGTGAACTCATACCAGAGGATACTTCGTGGAGGAAGTCCTGTAAGAGGTTTGATATTCCGACTTACTGGTGGCGCAGCAGCCCGTACAAGCAACGGCTCAAGATCCTTTTCTAATTGTGCAACGATATAGGCTAGTGCCTGGAGCTTGCGTGCAGTAGTCTCTTCGATTATTCGCTGGGTCTCCGTATAGTATCCGCGGCGCGTCCACATTTCATGGAGACGTTCTCCAGGAATAAGATCGCTTAGTGGCTCTCGGTAAAGGGGATGGACAGAGATCTCATTGACCGAGGCAGGGTGATAAGTCTTAGCTACATCAAGTAATGTGTAGTGATGTGGAATGGGCACTGCCACCGTATTTTGCACAATAGCTGATACAAATGTGAAAGGTGATTTGTATGATGCCTCTTCTGCATGCATTAGCAGCTCAGGAGGAGGGAATAGCCAAGCGAGATCTCGTATCTTTTTATCGGCGAGGATTGCCTCAAGATGTCGCCCAATCACCCGTGTTAGTTGTTTGCGTTGCGCCTCATCCCAAAGATAGATTTGATAGGTGCTGCGCTTCAGTTTTTTGGGATCATTAATATCTCCACGCCGCAAGTTCTGGATATCTTCATCATCCTGCGCTTCGATATCAGTGATGATGCTACGAAGCGTACGCAAAAACTTGATTAGCTCTTCGCGTTCTCGTGATAGATTGCGCTGATCAACAAGATAAACCTCTTGAAAATTCGTCAACTGACCACCATTGCGGGCTGCCCATCGCTTTTTCTTGGCTGTTTGAGTGGAATCGTAGGGAAGGGGCTCTCGCCAAAAAGCGCGTAGAGCAAATGTTGCCGTGATGGCACTCGATAAATCATAGTCAAGGAAGATATAGATATGTAAATCGGGCCACTTGGGCATAAGAGCATCGCCACCCGAATTCGGAATAGTAGCAGTCAGATCTTTCTTCAGTGCCTTTGCTCGATATGGATAGATGGAGCGTTTAGCACGAAGCGAAGGACTAAGCTCAAATACGGCGTCATTTGATAGAAGCGATGCAAGTACGTTAACATCTGTAACTTTAGAGCTGAGAAGCTTTGCCCCACCTCGAGAAAGCCCAGCAATGCGCGAAAGATGTTGTGTGGCTTCGGCCGTTGGCCAGCAGTGCAACGAGCTATTGTTTAGCTGACCAACTTTATCCTTCCAAGGGTAACCCAAAAACTCACAGCTATTACAGGTATGTGTAACATGCCAGGGAAGTTGATTCCAAGAGGTCTGAAGTACTTTAGGCAGCTCTTCATGGAAGAAACGTCTCAGACGAGGTGCAAAGGCATCAAAAGGAGCAACCTCAATGTCTTGTTCAAGCGCCTGTGCAAGTGCCTCTGCATCAGGTATACGCCCTTCTTTCGAACAGTGATAATGAACTTGTCGAATCTGCGAAGCGTCATAAGACCCAGGCCAGACAGCAGGTGCTGCAACAACAACAAAACGCTGATCCCAATTATATTCTTGGATCCAAGCAGCAAGTGTCATCGAGTAGAAAACTACTTCGGCAAAATAATGAGCTCCTGGCTCGGCCGACAGCTTGATATCAATAACGCGTAGGCGCAAACGCTGATCAGTTGAAGAAAGGGGAATAACATCACCATTTGGCTGCACAGCTTGCATAGTCGCTACAGGGCCCATATCTTGTTGATCCATTTCCCAAGAAGCAGGAGTAGCAGCCGGAGGAAGAACTTGAATAAGATCAGGTAGTGCATCACTCACCTCTAGTTGCTCACCATAAATATCCTGTAATGAAGAAATCCCTATAGCATCCTTGAATATCTTTGTAGCAGCGTCATAGTGTCCTTCAACAATAAATTGGTATGGTTGTAAATGTGGCAGCACATTGCGAAGAGGAATCGATGCCGGTCGGTTACCTTTTTTTGTTGGACTAACATGCACAGCTTTCTTACCAAACACATCACCAAGCTCATTGACCTTTTCATCTTGCCATTTATAGCCCATTTCAGCAGTTAGACCCAGGCCAGCACGAGCTTGCTGTCGCTCCGGCATACCCTTACTTTTTCGTTCTTTATCATTGTAGAGATTCAGTAAAAGTTGACGCTGGCAGCCGTTACGGAAGTAAAGGGAAAGTGCTTTCTTTTTCAGTGATGGCATACGTATTACACCTTCTTCAATATTTCTGGCACTACCAAATCGACTCCAATACTATGACGACCTAACTCTGTTGCAACACTAAGGGTAGTTCCGCTTCCCATAAACGGATCAAGAACAGTTCCAGGTGTGGTATCCACATTGCAGTCACATGTATTCCAACCAACCATTCGTTTGGGAGCAAATGTAAACTCTCGAAAATATCCACCTAGAACTTCTTTCGCTTCATCAGCCAATTGTCGAACATGAGCCGCGTTTCGTCCCGATCCTTTTTGGATTCGTTTACCTTTGCCTGCATCCGAGATGCCGACAGCTCGGATAGCAGCTAAGTGCTCATCTGTTAAATTACTTTGTTGAAACAGTTCCATTGCACGACGAGCTTGAGGACGCTCAGGATCAAGATCAGCTGATGGTTCAAGTCTGCGTGTATAGGGCTTACCACACTTTCTGCAAATATGCTCTGGGCATGCAAGTAAGATAGCACGTCGTACTAATTCAGGCGGGAAAGGTGCAAGATGTCCACTCTTGTTTCGGGTTGCAGGTAATTCCCAAAGATCATCTACCTGTTCCAGTTCGGTCCATACATCACCAGGATTTGCAGTTTTTCCATAACTAGATGCTAACGCATAAAGATCAAAATAAATATCAGTTGCATGCTGTGCATAAGTAAGATGAAATATAGTCTCGTGCCGAGAAGCAAGGCGATAGGCTAACGGCTCAGGTCTCCCAACAGATTTTGCCCATATAATATGGTTTACTACTTTCCATCCTGCAGCCCGAACTGCAACTTCAAAGCGTGCTGGTATACCAACAAGAAAACCCTTATCATAAGAATCTCCAATATTTAAAAAAACCGAAGCATGTGGTCGAAGCACGCGTTTCCATCCATTTAAAATAGTAACAAGGGCTTCAATATAAGCTTCAGGTGTTCTTTCTCGCCCTAGCTGATCTCGATGACCATAGTCACGTCTTAACCAATAGGGTGGCGAAGTGATTACAAGATCGATACTCGCCTCAGGCAAAAACGAAAGATCACGTGCATCACCTTGATATATATCCTGAACCAATGCGGGAGATTGCCCGTTAGATACTACACCGCTAGTATCGATAATAGCAGATTTTAAATCTGGCTGTTGACATTGAACTTTATTAACAGTTTCATCTACAAGTTTCAAGGCTTTCTCCGGACTATTTATAACAAGACCCTATAACCTAGGATTCAAAATTAGATTACATAAAATTTAATTTTGAATAATCACTTAGCAAACCTAATTATAATGCCAAGTTTTCAACTATTGTAAAGCTTGGCAGTGAACACAATTAGGCATACATAGGCTTAGTGGGCCTGTATTGTTCGACTGGTTACTATTGATTATATTTAGACCAACTGGCTCTATGATAGCAGAAAATACAAAAAAAAGAATGTAAATATTATTACTTTCACTAGCTTGGCTCAAGTCACATAACATAGTTATGAAATTTCAGAACCTAATTGTACTACTATCGGATCCTCTGTCTCGGTTGAATACGATTTCGTAGCCGTAGGCGGACGCGGTTTGGCTCTTATTTTGAGGTAGAGGTGTCTTCGCCCTAGTAATAAGCTGGGCCAACCCTTGCTTGTGCCCCTCTTTTGAAAGACTCTGTGCTGTGGTGAATCGGCCCTCTCCCCCGACCCCTCTCCCGCAAGCAGGAGAAGGGAGTGAGGCTACATTTCACCAGCCGTACCCTTCGGCAAGCTCAGGAACCGCTTGTCGAAGGGCAGGGTACGATTTTTAAGACTCTGTGTCTCAGTGCCTCGTGTGGTGAATAAATGCGTTCCGTGCCTCGTGTGGTGAATAAGGCTAAGGCCCTCTCCCCCAGACCCCTCTCCCGCAAGCAGGAGAGGGGAGCTTGGCAGTCTGTTTTCAATGATCGCGTAAATGGCTATGAGTGTCTTTAGCACAAAGGTTTGTTTTTATAGTGCGCTTTCTTTCCTCAAACACGCCCAAAAAATCTTATCAAAACTCTGTGACTCCGTGCCTCGTGTGGTGAATAAGGCTAAGGCCCTCTCCCCCGACCCCTCTCCCGCAAGCAGGAGAGGGGAGCTTGGCAGCCTGTTTTCAATGATCGCGTAAATGGTTGGCAGTGTCTTTAGCGCAAAGATTTGTTTTTTGTAGTGCGCTTTCTTTTTCTCAAACACGCCCAAAAACTCTTATCAAAACTCTGTGTCTCAGTGCCTCGTGTGGTGAATAAGGCTAAGGCCCTCTCCCCCGACCCCTCTCCCGCAAGCAGGAGAGGGGAGCTTGGCAGTCTGTTTTCAATGACGGTGTAAATGGCTATGAGCGTCTTTAGCACAAAGATTTGTTTTTGTAGTGTCTTTCTTTCCGCAAACACACCCAAAAACTCTTATCAAAACTCTGTGTCTCAGTGCCTCGCGTGGTGAATAAATGCGTTCTGTGCCTTGTGTGGTGAAAAAGGCTAAGGCCCTCTCCCCCGACCCCTCTCCCGCAAGCAGGAGAGGGGAGCTTGGCAGTCTGTTTTCAATGACGGTGTAAATGGCTATGAGCGTCTTTAGCACAAAGATTTGTTTTTGTAGTGTCTTTCTTTCCGCAAACACACCCAAAAACTCTTATCAAAACTCTGTGTCTCAGTGCCTCGCGTGGTGAATAAATGCGTTCTGTGCCTTGTGTGGTGAATAAATGCGTTCCGTGCCTCGCGTGGTGAATAAATGCGTTCTGTGCCTTGTGTGGTGAATAAATGCGTTCCGTGCCTCGCGTGGTGAATACTTTTCCTCGTTTGTACCTCTCAGTTGCGCCAAGTGTTGCGGCTTCTCCACTTAAAGCGAGTCCCTCACTATTCGTGAATAATTTCTCAATGCTATGATAAAGCCAGAAACAGCTAATCACTGTTTAGCGCAGAAATGATAACTCCTGCCCTTGCAGGAAGGAGGTTCATATGACACTTATTTCGAACACCATCAACGAAGTACAGGTTCCCGAATGGGAGGGCTTCGTTGCTGGCGAGTGGCAACACAAGATCGATGTGCGCGACTTTATTCAGCGCAACTATACGCCCTATCTTGGAGACGCCTCTTTCCTAGCAGGGGCCACCGAGCGCACAACCCAGCTTTGGGAGAAGCTAAGTGAGCTATTTGTGGAAGAGCGCAAACGTGGTGTGCTCGATGTTTCGCAGATTCCAAGCAGCATCACGGCCCATGCGCCGGGCTATATCGACAAAGAGCGCGAGCTGATTGTAGGCTTGCAGACCGAAGCGCCCCTGAAGCGAGCGATCTTCCCGAACGGCGGCTGGCGTATGGTCGAAGGCAGTCTTGAAAGCTACGGTTTCGAGGTCGATCCGCAGGTCAAGGAGATCTTTACCAAGTATCGCAAGACCCACAACGACGGCGTATTCGATGTCTACACCGAAGAGATTTTGAAAGCGCGTCGCTCGCACATTGTGACGGGCCTGCCCGACGCCTATGGACGTGGGCGCATCATCGGCGACTATCGGCGCGTGCCGCTCTATGGCGTAGCACGCCTGATCGAAGCCAAAAAGGCTGAGAAGCGCAGCCTCGATGCTTACCATGCGACCGACGAGATTATCCGCGACCGCGAAGAGCTAGCCGAGCAGATCCGCGCCCTCAAGGAGCTGCAAGAGATGGCGGCCAACTATGGGTACGACATCTCGCGCCCGGCTAAGACAGGACACGAAGCTATTCAGTGGCTCTACTTCGCCTACTTGGCGGCGGTCAAAGAGCAAAACGGCGCGGCTATGTCGCTAGGACGCACCGCCACCTTTATCGACATCTATCTCGATCGCGACGTGCAGGCGGGTGTGCTCAGCGAAGAGCAGGCTCAAGAGCTGATCGACGACTTTGTGATCAAGCTACGTATCGTGCGTTTCTTACGCACCAAAGAGTACGACGCGCTCTTCTCGGGCGACCCGACTTGGGTGACGGAGGCCTTGGGCGGTATCGGCAGCGATGGACGCCCCTTGGTGACCAAGACCAGCTTCCGCTTCCTAAATACGCTTTACACCCTTGGCCCAGCGCCGGAACCGAACCTGACCGTGTTCTGGTCGCCCTTACTGCCGGAAGGCTTCAAGGAGTTCTGTGCTAAGGTCTCGATCGATACCAGTGCCATTCAGTATGAGAACGACGAGTTGATGCGCCCGCTCTCGGGCGACGATACCGCAATCGCCTGTTGTGTCTCGGCCATGAAGGTCGGTCAGCAAATGCAGCTCTTCGGCGCACGCGTCAACCTCGCCAAGTGTCTGCTCTACGCCATCAACGGTGGCCGCGACGAATTGACTGGCGAGCAGATCGCTCCGGCTTTCGAGCCGATCAGGGGCGACCGCTTGACCTACGAAGAGCTGATGCCGCGCTTTGATCACATGATGGAGTGGCTGGCCAAGGTCTATGTCAATGCTATGAACTGCATCCACTATATGCACGATAAATACGCTTACGAGCGGATCGAAATGGCATTGCACGACTACAACCCGCTGCGCACCATGGCCTTCGGTATCGCCGGCCTCTCGGTGGTAGCCGACAGCCTCGCGGCCATCAAGTACGCCAAAGTGACGCCGGTCCGTGACGAAACAGGTCTGGTGGTCGATTATCTGGTCGAGGGCGAATTCCCGACCTACGGCAACAACGACGATCGGGTCGATCAGATCGCGGTCTGGTTGGTCGAAACCTTTATGGAGAAGCTGCGCAAGCACCCGACCTACCGCAACGCAACCCACACTCAATCGGTGCTTACGATCACCTCGAACGTGGTCTATGGCAAAAATACGGGTAATACCCCCGATGGACGGCGCAAGGGCGAACCGTTCGCGCCTGGAGCGAACCCGATGCATGGCCGCGATCGCCACGGTATCATCGCTGCGGCGCTGTCGTTGGCGAAGTTGCCCTACGAAAACGCCCAAGACGGCATTTCGTGGACAACCTCGATGATCCCATCGGCTTTGGGCAAGACTCGTGAGGAACAAGTTCAGAACCTTGTACACGTTCTGGACGGCTACTTCACCGAAGGCGGGTTCCACGTTAATGTCAACGTGCTCAATCGCGAAACCTTGCTCGATGCGATGGAGCACCCCGAGAAATACCCGCAACTGACCATTCGTGTCTCGGGTTATGCGGTTAACTTCATCAAGCTGACGCCTGAACAGCAGCGCGATGTAATTACCCGCACATTCCACGGCAGCCTCTAAAAGCTGCCTAGGAATGAGGGTTGGAGGATGGGGCTTGTGCTGCCGCTTCCATCCTCCAACCAATCGATCTGATACTAAATCCGCTTTAAAAGATGTGCTTTTTCGCAACGGGGAAAACAAAAACGTGGAAAAGCCTCCGAGTTCCACTCTGCCGAAGGCCAAAAAAACAACAACGCCATCGGATTTGGTATGACTAGCAAAGACCAAAACGAATCAGATTTGGTATGGATCGACAGACAACAATGCAAGAAACTGGAAGAGGCTTTGGGATAAACGAGCGAGAGCACTTGGAGAATACCATGCAAGAGCTTATTGAACTACGCAGCATATCGAGTGAGGTCCTGCGCGAAGAGCGACGTGGAATGATTGGCTACATCCATTCCTACACAACGGGATCTGCTCTCGACGGTCCCGGCCTCCGCTATGTGCTTTGGACGACGGGCTGCGCCTTTCGCTGTCAATACTGCCATAACCCCGACACTTGGCACAAACGCAATGGTGAGCAGCGCAGCGTCGAGAGCATTCTCAAAGATATCGCAGGCTACGAGCGCTTTTTGCGCAACTCGGGCGGTGGCGTCACCATCAGCGGCGGCGAGCCATTGATTCAGGCACCTTTTGTAAGCCAGATCTTCCAAGGCTGCAAACGCATGGGCCTGCACACCGCGCTCGACACCAACGGCTACTTCGGACATCGTTTAAGCGATTCTGATCTGGCGGCGGTCGATTTAGTCTTGCTCGATATTAAATCGTGGGACCCCGACACCCATCGCAAAGTTACGGGCTGCGAGGTTGGGCCAGTCTTGGTCTTTGCCCAGCGCCTAGCAGATTTATGTAAACCCACCTGGATCCGCTTCGTCTTGGTGCCAGGTCTAACCGATGATCCGGCCAATGTACATGGCTTAGCGCGCTTCGTAAGCCACCTAAGCAATGTCGAACGGGTCGAGATCCTGCCCTTCCACCAGATGGGCGCCTACAAATGGAAAGAACGCGGCATCCCCTATCCGCTCGAAGGGGTCAAGCCGCCCAGCCAGGCTCAAGTCAAAGAAGTGATCGAGATCTTCCGCTCGTATGGCTGTAACGCGCAGTGACACAAGGGTTATGGGTTTAGCATTCTAGCGGCTTGGTCTCTCCCCCAAAGAGGGTCTTAAGCGCGTCCGCCTACGGCTACAAAATGGGCAACCCAAGCCAAGAGGCTTGTTGTAGCTTTCATAGCTTTCGCTGCGACCTGCCTAGTGCAAGCACTAAGCAGGTCCAACCTTGCGTTTCAATGCCGCATCAATGCTTTGCGTTGGGCGACAGCGTTTTCGGCGTCGGTCTCTGCTCGCACCAAATCTGTTTAAAGGTCTACATTAAAAACGAAAAGCCGGGAAAGATCTAGTCAAGTTCCACTCTGCCGAAGGCCAAATTGAGAATAATCAACCGAATTTAGTATCATCCTCAGCACAGCTTGCAATAAGCGTTTGATAGCTTCTACGAAAACAGTTTGTGTTATGGGGGCGGTTTCGCCAGCGAGGCAGATAGCAGCTCGGGGTGGCGGACATGCCCTTGATAGCCGTAGGCGGACGCGCTACACGCCTTGCTTGGGGTAAGAAGCGCGCCGCCATAAAGTGTGCAAACGAACTAGCGATGAAGCTCGGCTAATTGCTGAGTTGCTGCCAACGCCAACCTTGGCCCTTGAGTTTTTCCAAAAAGCGCGAAGGCTTGCTTTGTGAGCCACAGACCTGCAAGGCGCGCATGGCGCGGGTACAGGCCACAAAGAACAAGCGGCGTTGAGCCGACTCGATCACCTCGCGCTCTTCGCTGGGATAGCTCTCTAAGCGCGATGGCAAAACATCGTCTTCGAGGCCGACAACCGCCACAAAGGGGAACTCGAGGCCCTTGGCGGAATGCATAGTCAAGACTTTAACCACCTTGGCGCGAATATCGAGATCGCGGCTGGCCTGATATTGGGCCTTGCAACCGATGGTGTTCAAGCGATCGACCAAGCTGGTGGCGATGCGCTTATTGGCGCACAACACCGCGCCGCTATAGACCGGCAAGCGGTAGCGCTTGGCCGAAGCCTTAAAGAATTGATAGATCTGCCGAGCCGTATCGCTCAACGAGTCGCATAACAAGACATTGGGCGCATCGCCCTGATAGGCCGCCGCCTCGGGGTAAAGCGTCTCGTAGTCGAACTCTTTGCGATAGTCCTCGAGAATCTTAGCGCTCGCTTCCAAAATCTGTTGGGTATTGCGATAGTTACGCTTCAGCATCAACGAACGGCGCCCGCTCACATTCAGATCGCTATCGATCTGCTTCCAGCTAAAGCCGCGCTCATAGATCGACTGGGCGGCATCGGCCGTGATGTAGATATGGTCGTAGTTTTCGACCTGCGCCAAGAGAAAGCGGATCGCTGCTGGTGTCAGGTCTTGGGCTTCATCGATGATCAAAGCTTGGAAGGGCTTTTCGGTCTGAGCCTTGGCCGCCTGGTAAGCGGCCACACGCACCTGAGCATTGGTTACAAGGCCGTGCTCGCGCATCAGCTCGCACCAGCGCTCATAGACGCGCCAAATCGCCTCGCGCTGGGGAGCACGCAGGGGCAGTTGGCGTCCGCGACGTTCGATCGCCAAATACTCTTCGCGACTGCTAAGGCACCAAGCGCAGATCAAGTTGTTGAACTCTTCGAGTAGATATTGGCTTCCCAAGCGTTTGATCTGCTGTTGCATGATCTTTTTCTCGAACATGTTCGCGCCACCCAGATCGACTTCGCTGATCGCACGCTCGATCAAATCTTCCGCTTGACCATCGGTGGGGAAGCGCCCGCGCTGTTTGGCGTGTCTGCTGTACCATTCGTAGGCGAGCCGATCGACAGTGCTCACGGTTACGCCCTGTGCAGCCGGATCGCCATTCAGCAAATGGCTGAGCAGTTGTTCGGAATAGTTGGTGAGGGCATTGGTGAAGGTGGTGAACAGAATACGCTCGATACCAGCTTCGCGCAGAAACTTAACGCGGTAGAGCGCCAAGGTCGATTTGCCCGTGCCCGGGCCACCGCGCACCAACATGGGGCCGCGCCGATCGATCTGAACCATCTCTTGTTGCTCGGGCGACAACAACAGGAGAAAGCTGCTCAGATCTTGCTCGGCTAGACGCTCGATATTTTCGACCTTGCCCAAGAGATAGTCGGGTTGTGCGACGATCTCGTCGAGCGAGCGCGGGAACAAGTTGTCGATGATGCGCTCGATATAGCGCGGCTCGATCTCGAGATTGAGCAGATCGTCTTCGGTGCGAGCGCTTAAAATTGTGGCATGCAGTTCGCTTGGAATGCGCCACAAGCTTAGCTGCTCGCTACTAAGCGGAGGCAGCTCTTTGCTGATCGAAGGCGGCTCTGTGGAGGGCTCTGGGGACGGCTCTTGCGGCTGAAAGCTCTGCCAAGCCCAATGATTGGCGCTTTCGACCTCTGAGACGGAACCAGAATCGAGATCCAAGCTAGGAGTCGCTAAATCTGCGCTCGTAACCTCAGGCAGGGTTTCGTCGGTTCCACTCAGATTTAGCGAATAGGTTCGATCGTCGCGTTTGCGAATGCTCAACAGCTTAACGACATTGCCCGAAACGCGATAGAAGATGCGATAGTCGCCCTGACGCACCCGATAGATATCTTTGTAGGCATGGAGCTTTTTCGCATCTTGCTGGGCCGAGATCGGATCTCTCTCAAGAATTTTGAGCTTTTGATCGAGGCCCTTCTGAATCTGGCGCGGCACATTCAGCAGCTCGTTATAGAAGGTTGGCGAAAAGCTGACTAAAAAGAGATTCTGCATAGTTTACTCCAACAATCGTAAGCGATCGGTAACACCTCGCTGCAAATACAATTTCGACCAGCGAATCCGTTCTCTCTATACTATTAGTTACGATTGAGAAGATTTTTGCTCTTTTTTTAATTTTTGTGCAGAATCCGGCAAAAGCAAAGGGAGCCTAAACGCTTCGTTCACGCGCAGAGCTAATACCAAATTCGGTTGATTACTTTCTATTTGGCCTTCGGCAGAGTAGAACTTGACCATTTTTTTGTTGTGAGAAATTTCGCGCGACGGCGCGAGATTTCTCACAACTTTTTTCCTGTTTGTGCATCACAAAAGCGCAAGTCTTTAAACGGATTTGGTATAATCGGCTGTGCACTATGCGCTCGGCGTTTCGCGCGACTGATCCCAAGTGCCTGCTTGGGGGAAGAAGTGCTGAATGCGTGCCAGCGAGCGACGAATCGCCTTGATCTGCTGGGCCAGCTCAAGGTTATCTTGGTAGGGATTGGCAAGGCACTCTTCGAAGATCGCTAAGGCGCGCCGATAGGAGGCGCTGGCATGGTAGTAGGCGGCTTGGGCTTCATAACATTCTCCTAAGCGCTCAAGGCTATAGGCGGTCTCGCTGGCAAGCGGCCCCTGATGTCGTTCACGAAACGAAACAATCTGGCGCAAGAGCTGCTCAGCGATGCGAAAGTGACCCTGTTTTTGATGCCAGTTGGCACAGCGCTGCATCAAGTTCTGAGTGAAAAAGTGCTCGATCCCAGCTAACTTGAGCCAAAGCCGAAGCTCGCGTTGCAGCAAGCGACCCAACTCACTCTGCTTATTTTCCTCTTGCAAACAACGAGCGAAGTGGCGACAACAGAGCGAGAAATCAGCTAGAAGCAGACCAACCGCAGCCTCCTTCTGGGTTAAGAGTTCCTCAAAGTGTTTGAGCGCTTCTTCAAAAGCGTTGGCAGCTTCAGCATGGATCGCTTGGTGGAAGTAGTATTGGCCGAGTTGGTCGAGCGCTTGGGCCAGTTTGTAGCGGATCGAATCAGCGTTAGAGGCTTGAGCAGCATGTTCTGTATACGATTCGGCAAGCAGCTGACGAAGTTGACTAATCTGCCCTTTTAAAAGATCGAGCTTAGCCTCTATGGGCATACACTCCTCCTCAAAATTGTTTGTTTCAATTGAGACTGCATACAGCTTTCACACTTATAAACGTTTCCAAGGCGTCATTTCAAATAAAGCTCTGCTTCTGACAAGGAAGTCAGAGCAACAAACGTCGTATCATGCCGTGCTAAAGCTCCTAAACACACCCCAAGAACGATCCCACTTATCTAGGTGAAATCGTTACGTTTGTCGTTTCGATCCAATTTGAAAAAATGGCGCTTCTAAGCGCTCTATCAGCTAGCAGACAGCGGATACGCGTTGTCTTTCGCTAACCTCTGATAAAGGTTTCTTTCTTTCTAGCGCTCGAACTAAGGGTATACTCAAAGAGGCAAAAGCATAGAACAGATCGTTCAAACGCACTGATCTCTATGTTTAAACAAGAGAAGACAAACATCGGTCTAATTGCTCTTGTGAACATTCAAATTCAACTCTACAATGATAGAGACGAACCAAACTCGCGATTGGTTCCTCTTCCACCCGCTTGGTATACGCAGTCGTAGATTCGACGAGTGTTAGAGATATAAAAATGCAAACACCTACATTCCCCACAGCCGAACAGAATAGAGAAGCTGCCTATCGTCCCTTAGACGCCTTCTTTCAACCCAAGTCGGTCGCCGTGATCGGCGCAACCGACACTGCCGGCAGTGTTGGCCGCACCGTGCTGTGGAATCTGATCAATAGTCCGTTTGGGGGCACTGTCTACCCCGTCAACCCCAAACGTGCCCAAGTGTTGGGTATCCGCGCCTATCCAAGCATTCGCGATCTGCCCGAAGTGGTCGATCTGGCCGTTGTTGTAACGCCCGCAAAAACTGTGCCAGGTGTGATCTCGGACTGTGCCGATATCGGCGTGAAGAGCGCGATCATTATCTCGGCAGGTTTTAAAGAGATCGGCCCTGAAGGCGCAGCGCTCGAACAAGAGGTCTTGAAGCAGGCCCAGCGCGGCAATATGCGCATCATCGGCCCGAACTGTTTGGGCTTGATGGCGCCGCGCACCGGTTTGAACGCAACCTTCGCCAGCACGATCGCCCGACCCGGTAACGTCGGCTTTATCAGCCAAAGCGGCGCGCTCTGTACTTCGGTGTTGGACTGGAGCTTAGAGGCCCAAGTTGGCTTCAGCGCCTTTGTTTCGATCGGCTCGATGCTCGACGTTAGCTGGGGCGACTTGATCGACTACCTGGGCAACGACCCGCACACCAATAGCATCGTGATCTATATGGAGACGATCGGCAACGCGCGTTCCTTCCTCTCGGCGGCACGCGAGGTAGCGCTGCGCAAGCCGATCATTGTGATCAAAGCGGGCCGCACCGCCGCCGCCGCTAAAGCCGCTGCGTCGCACACCGGTTCGCTGGCAGGCAGCGACGCTGTGCTCGATGCCGCCTTCAAGCGCTGCGGTGTATTGCGCGTCGACTCAATCACCGACCTCTTCTCGATGGCCGATGTGCTGGGCAAGCAGCCGCGCCCCCAAGGCCCGCGCCTCAGCATCGTAACCAACGCGGGTGGCCCGGGCGTGCTAGCGACCGATGCCCTGATCTCGACGGGCGGCGAGCTAGCGCCGGTCTCTGAGGCGACCATGGAGGAGCTGAACAAGCTTCTGCCGCCTCAGTGGAGCCACAACAACCCGATCGATGTGCTGGGCGATGCCAGCCCGAGCCGCTACGCCGAAGCCTGTAAGATCGCAGCTGCCGACCCCGAGAGCGATGGTCTGCTGGTGGTCTTGACACCCCAAGCCATGACCGATC
Source organism: uncultured Chloroflexales bacterium (assembly GCA_937902315.1). GTDB lineage: Bacteria > Chloroflexota > Chloroflexia > Chloroflexales > Chloroflexaceae > CALGUG01. The sequence goes on along the minus strand of CALGUG010000009.1, from coordinate 1,764 downwards.
CGACCCAAACGGCGGCCCAAGTGGTAGAGGCGCTCAAAGATAGCAAGAAGCCGGTTTTGGCGAGCTGGATGGGAGGCCCCGATGTAGCAGCGGGCGTCTCGATCTTGAACCGCGCCAACATTCCAACCTTCGACTATCCCGACACCGCCGCCAAGACCTTTAGCGCGATGTGGCAGTACAGCGAAAACCTGCGCAGCTTGTACGAGACGCCCTCTCTGGAAGGCGATATCGACTACGACCGCGCTGAAGTCGCCAGCATTCTCGACGAAGCGCAGGCGCAGGGTCGCACAATTTTGACCGAAGAAGAGTCGAAGCGCGTCTTGCAGGCCTACGGCATTCCAACCGTGAGCACCTTGATCGCTCAAGATGTGGAAGAAGCGATTCTGGCGGCCGACTCGATCGGCTACCCGGTTGTGCTGAAGCTGCTCTCGAAGACCATTACCCACAAGACCGATGTGGGCGGTGTGCGGCTCAACCTGAAGAACTCGAAAGCCGTGCGCGAGGCCTACCAGCAGATCGAAAATTCGGTCACCAACTTGGTCGGGCGTGAGCACTTCGAGGGCGTAACAGTGCAACCGATGATCCGCGGCGAAGGCTACGAGATCATCTTGGGCAGCAGCTTAGATCCGCAGTTCGGCCCGGTATTGCTGTTCGGTACCGGCGGCCAGTTGGTCGAGGTCTACAAAGACAGCGCGCTGGGTCTGCCGCCTTTGACCACAACCTTGGCCGGTCAGATGATCGACGCCACCAAGATCGGCCACGCCCTCAAGGGTGTACGCGGCCGTGCTCCGATCGATCGCAACGCGCTCGAACTGCTCTTGGTGCGCTTCAGCCAGTTGGTTGTCGAACAGCCGCGCATCAAAGAGATCGATATCAACCCGCTCTTCGCTTCGCCCGAGCAGTTGATCGCGATGGACGGACGTGTGATTTTGCACAGCGCCGACGAAGATCCGAAGCTGCATCCTAACCCTGCGATCCGACCCTACCCGACCCAGTATGTGGAGGCTTGGAAGCTGGAGGACGGCACACCTGTCACCATCCGCCCGATCCGCCCCGAGGACGAGCCGCTGATGGTCAACTTCCACAAATCGATCTCGGAAGAGAGCGTACGCTTCCGCTATCTGTCGCACGTCGCGATCGAAGAGCGCATCACTCACGAGCGACTGGCCCAGATGTGTTTCATCGACTACGACCGCGCCATGGCACTGGTTGTCGATAAGCCAGCGAGCGACGGCGAAGAGCGCCAGATCTTGGGTGTGGGCCGTATGACACGGCGTGTCGATACCAAAGATGCCGAGTTCGCGATCGTGGTGAGCGACGCCTACCAGCGTCTGGGCATCGGCAGCGAGTTGCTGCAACGTCTGGTTACGATCGCCCGTGCAGAAGGTCTGCAGCGTCTGGTGGCCGAGCTCTTGCCCGACAACCACGCTATGATCAAACTCACCAAGGAGCTTGGCTTCAGCCAAGAAGAGATCAACGGGCGAGTACATGTATCGCTCGAACTCTAAAGGTTCATTTGCAAGCTAGGTTTACACAAGAGGGTGCAGGCTTGGCCTACACCCTCTCTTGTTTTATAGACACTAGGCTCTCGTATGCGGCTAGGTGTTGTACCAAAAAGAAGATCCTTGGCGCGTCCGCCTACGGCTATCAGAGGGGCTGGCCTACCCTCACCCCCCGGCCCCCTCTCCCGCACTGCGGGCGAGGGGGTGAACATGAGTCATCCCGGAGTTTGTCGGGGTGGCTCATGTTTTTGGGCAAAAAAAG
>CALGUG010000008.1 GCA_937902315.1 uncultured Chloroflexales bacterium | reverse complement strand
CCGGCCCCCTCTCCCGCACTGCGGGCGAGGGGGTGAATGTTGAGCTTGTATGCGAAATCGCATACAAGCTCTCTGAGTTCTTTGCTCTCAAAGATAATTCCGCGATGGTATGCGAACGATCGTCTTTTGCTGCCGACACGACTTTTGGCTAATGCATAGATGCGGGAGAAGGGTGTGAGGCGAGCAACGCCTCACGCCTCGTCCAAACTATTTCGTTCTCTGCACTAAGCCAAGGTTCCCTGCGACAGACTCAGGGAACCTTGACGCAAGCTCGATGTCATACGAAATCTGGTTGACCACTCTATGTTTTGGCCTTCGGCAGAGCGGAACTCCTGTTTTCCTTTTCACGTATTACGAAAGGCACAAGTCTTTAAGAGGATTTGATATAAGCGCTGGCTAGCCCTTCTGGGCGGCTTTTTTGATCTTTTCGACCGCAGTCAAAATATCGTCCATATCGGACTGGCTGCCCAACAGAGCGCTTTGGCCGACCAACCACATGGCCTCTGCGTGACAAACGCGCTCGGTCACGGGGCAGTTGGGCTTAGGTGCTGGTCCCAAGCCAAGCGCCTTGCGCAGAGTCTGCTCGCCCTTTTGAATGCCACCCGTGTCGTAGATCGGGCGATAGCCGGGCGCGCAGGGAATGCCCTCGGCTCGCAGCGCTTCCATAAAGCGCTCGCGGCTCCAGCCGCCGAAGGCGCTCGAGTCGTAACGGGTTACAACGATGTGGTAGGCGTGGCGAGTCACGCGCTCATCGCGCACAACCGGCATCAGGCCACCTAGTTCGCGCAGCCCTTGGCACAGATAGTCGCCGTTGCGCTCGCGCAACGCGGCCCACTCTTCGAAGCGGCTCATCTGCGAGCGCAGGATCGCCGCCTGGAACTGCGAGAGACGGAAATTGTCGCCCAAGGTCTCGTGCTGGTACCACTGCCCGCCGCGCACACGACCACAGTTTTTGAAGCCCCAGCAGGCTTCTTCGAGCTGAGGGTTGCTGGTGATGATCGCTCCGCCTTCGCCGGAGTTGATGTTTTTCGAGGACTGGAAGCTATAACAACCGATATCGCCGATAGCGCCGACCCACTGGCCGCGCCACGTCGCGCCGATCGCTTGGCAGGCGTCTTCGAGCACCAACAGATTGTGGCGACGCGCGATCTCCATAATCGCATCCATGTCGGCAGGCAAGCCACCGATATGTACGGGCACGATGGCTTTGGTGCGGGGCGTGATCAGAGCTTCGATGGTGTTGGGGTCGATGTTGAAGGTGTTGGGGTCGATATCGGCAAATACGGGGATTCCGCCCACCAGCAGCACCGCCGAGGCAGTGGCAATAAAGGTGTAGGGCGGCACGATCACTTCGTCGCCGTAGCCCACGCCGCAAGCTCGCAGAGCCGCTTCGAGGGCTGCGGTGCCATTGGTAACAGTCAAGGCGTAACGTGCGCCAGCAGCTTCGGCCAGCTCTTGTTCGAAACGCTCGGTCTCGTCGCCGCCGATGCCCCAATTGCCAGAACGGAGCGCTCGCAAAAGGGCTTCTTCATCGCGCTCGTCCCAGAGCGGCCAAGGGCCGAACGGCTTGCTGCGAACAGGGGTGCCACCGTCGATCGCTAGTTGGTTATGCTGGCTAACCATGGCTGTCATATGCATCCTCGCTTTTGTATTTCAATTGCCTCATTGCAGGGGGTAGCGATAGTATACCAGCTCTCTGCGGAATCTATGCGAGCAGAGCCATTACTTCGGCGCGAGTCGCTGCGCCTTCCATGGGGCCACGTTTGGTAACTGCCAAGGCTCCGACCGCGTTGGCGAAGCGCGCTGCGCTGACCAGATCTTGGCCTTCCAGCAGGGCAACCGTCAAAGCTGCGCTAAATGAATCGCCCGCGCCGGTCGGGTCGACCTCTTCGACGGCAAAGCCCGCGACGCGCTGATCGCGCTGACCCTCGAAGACCCAGCAGCCTTGGGCGCCCAGCTTCAGCACCACGCGTTTGCCTTGGGCAGCCAAGAGGCGACAGCCCTCTTCGTCGCTGGCGGATCCCGTAAAGAGCATGGCTTCGCTCGCGCTAGGCAGAAAGAGGTTGGCCCGTTCGAGCACAGGCTGGCAGAGTTCGCGGATCTGCTCGACGGTCAAGACTTCGGGGCGAATGTTGGGGTCGAAGCTGACGATGGTGGTGGGGTCGAGCAGCTCCAACAGGCGCATAACGGCGGCGCGACAGTTCTCGTTCACGCCGAGCGTCGATCCGGTGATATGCACCCACTTGGCGGACCGAATGTAGGCGGGATCGATCTGCTGTGGGCTGAGCTGGCCAGAGGCGGCGTCGCGCCAGTGGAAGATAAAGCGGCGGCTGCCATCGCTGAAGTAGGCCACGAAGGCGACCCCAGTGGTATGCGTTTTCGAGACGATACCGCGCGAAAAATCGACGCCGTCGCGCTCGAAGCGCTCGATGATGCAGCGCCCAAAGTCGTCGTCGCCAATGACGCCGATGAAACCCGCCGAGCCGCCCAGGCGCGCCACGGTGTCGGCGTAGATCGCAGGGTCGCCGCTTGGGTAGGGGCCTGCGAATAGTTCGCCCTGTTGGCCCAGCGAGATATCACGCTCAAGTCGCATTACTTCGACCAGCACATTGCCGAGAGTTATGACTTCAGGGCTGGAATGTGTTTGCATAAACTCTTCCTTTTTCGCTCACAGAACGGTGTGCGGTTAAGGGTAGCATAGCTTCGCCCTGCTTCCAAACAAGCTCTCAATGCGCTTGGGAGAGCTTGCGCGACGAGTGCTGTTGTGAGAGCGTAGCTGCCCAATCGTGGCTCTCACAACAGCGATGGCTGCTCAATCTGCTAAGCCATACCGAAAAGAAGCAGTTACAACATCCGTTTGGTTCGTCGGTTGGTCGGGCGGCTTCGTAGCACAAACAGAGGCGACCTCGTTTGGTGGGATAGCTGTTTGTAGCCGTAGGCGGACGCGGTTGAAATCGAATGGAAGGGAGAAGCCTCGCCGCCAGAGTGCTGAACGTACCAACCGGATTTGCTCGTACCGAACGAAAGATCTTGTGTAACTAACTGGGAGCTGCCGTCGATTCGCGAACGATCAGATCGGTATAGAGCACATGTCTAATCGGCGACGTGCCTCGGCCATTGATCAGCGCATCGAGGCGCTGCATGGCGACCACGCCCATCTCGTATTTGCGTGAGCTGACCGTTGTGAGGGCTGGATTGGCCAACTGGCCCGGCTCGATGCCGTCGAAGCCGGCGAGGCTGATCTGGCGCGGCACTTCGATCCCGCGCTCGCGCAGGGCTTCGAGCGCGCCCAGGGCAGTGCGATCGCTGACTGCAAACACGGCTGTCGGCCATGGGTCGCGATCAAGCAGGCTCATCATCTCAAGGTAGCCCTTGCGCGGAATGCCTTGCGATAGATTGGGCTGAACCAGGCTTTCGTCGAAGCCGAGACCAAGATCGAACATAGCTTGGCGATAGCCGATATAGCGTTCGTTGAGGCTTTTGTACTTTTCGGGGCCTAGAATGATGGCGATGCGACGATGGCCCAGCTCGGCCAGATAACGAATGAGCTGATAGGTACCGTATTGGTTGTCGGTTACAACACAGTCGATCTGGCTCGAATTGCTTTGATTGTCGACCACAACCAGCGGGATCTCGGAGAGTTTGATGGCGTCGAGCAGCGTATCGGTGATGTCGCCTCCCCCCAAAGCGACTGCGCCCGCCACGTGTTGTTCCGCTAGGGCGCGCGGCAAACCTTGTTGGTTTGGATCAACCACCGTCAAGACCAAATTGTAGCCAAGTCGTTCGGCTTCGGCCTGCACCCCTTGGGCCACAGCCGAATAGAAGTGATCGCTGTGCAATGAAAGCGGCAGTTTTTCGACCAACAAGCTGACGAAATTTGAAGCCCCACTGCTTGGACGTCGCGACGCGCTGCCACGCGGCACGTAGCCTAGTGATTCGATTGCCGCTGCGATCCGGTCGCGTGTAGCTTGGCTGATCCCGGGGCGATCGTTTAAAAACAGCGATACCGCAGCCGTAGAGACTCCGGCTGCATCTGCAACATCTTTGATGGTGCTCGTTCCGCGTGGTCCATCTTTCATGATACTCTCTGCTTCTTTTTGATGATTCGTTCTGCCCATATTTTAATGACTATACGAGGAAGCTTAAACTCTGTCAATAAATACACTAAATTTTACTACTTAAGTTTACACTTAACTATTGACTAAATTTAGTGCATGAACTATAATCGCCTTACACATGGCTCGTTGAAACAGATATCCCAGCAAGGAGGCTGATCATGGGCGAACTCAGGCGGTCAAGCTCTCGGCGCAACTTTTTACGCTTAATGGGTGCAGGCAGTGTAGCCACTCTTTTGGCAGCTTGTGGTAGTAACAGCGGTGGTAGTAATACGAGCGCTCCTGCTGTAAATAGTGGCAGCGGCGATAACACGCTCACGGCTGATACAAAAGCTACCATCTCGATCTTTAACTTCGGCGGCGATGCCGATAAAGAGATCTACAATGCTGCATACGCACGTTTCAACAAACGCTATCCCAATATCACGATTCAAGATAACTTTGTGCCCAGTGGTTCGTGGTCGGAATTCACCAACAAAGTTACGACTCAGATCGCTGGCGGCCAAGCCCCCGACATTATCAACATCGCGATCGAGGGCGCTCGCTTGTTGATCAGCAAAAATCTTGTTGATCCGCTCGACGATTATATCGCTCAAGACCCCGGCGCCAAGGAGCTGACCGACGATGTCGATCCGGCGCTGACCAAGGCCTTTGAAGTCGATGGCAAGCTCTGGTTGATGCCGCACTCGTGGAACAACATGGTGATCTACTACAACACCAAGATGTTCAAAGAGGCGGGTATCGAGCCACCCAAAGAAGACTGGACCTGGGACGACTTCCTCGCGATCGCTAAGGAGCTGACGCGCGGTAGTGGAGCCGATCAGATCTATGGCTTCGGCGTACCCTACTTCAACTTCGGCCTTGTGCCATGGCTGCTAACCAACGGCACCAACCAGCTCGACGATGCTTGGACGGCCTCGAACCTCGATGATCCCAAGGTGCTCGAAGCCTATAGCTTCGTCTACGACCTTGTTCACACCCACAAAGTCGCGCCCGCCGTTGAGGGCACCGATACGGGTGCGCTCTTTGCCGCTGGCAAGGTCGCTATGAGCGGTTGGGGCCACTGGCCGATCCAAGGCTTTATCAAGAACGGATTCCGCGACTTCGACGTACAGTACTGGCCGCGCAAAACGGCGGGCACTTCGGTGCATGGCGTCGGTGGTTGGGGTGTCTGTTCGCAAAGCAAAAACAAGCATATCGCTTGGGAGATCATCAAAGAGCTGTGTAGCAAAGAGACGATCCAAGCGACCGCCGATGCTGGTGTGGCGATTCCGGCCCGCCGTTCGGTCGCCGAAAGCCCCGAATTCCTGCAGTTCCCAAGCAATTCGAAGATCTTCTATGGCAGCCTCAAAGACAGCAAACCGGTTCCCAGCCCGGCCAACTTTACCGATGTCGAAACGATCATTATGCGCCACTTGGGCGAAGCAATGAGCCTCTCGACCTCGATGGAGAATGCGCTCAAGGCTGCTCATACGGAACTGTCGGCTTCTATGGAGAAACTCAAGGGCTAAAGCGCCACGTATCTGGGCAAGGGCCACGCTCTTTGCCCAGATACCTATTCGAAACGAGCAGGAGCATCGCTATGGCAAAGGTGCAAGCCCCATCGCTTACACGCCGCTGGCTCGCTAACGATCGTCAACGTGAAGCTGTGGCTGGCTATCTTTTTATTTTACCGACCCTGATCGGCTATTTGGTCTTTGTGATCGGGCCGATTATTGCCGCAGTTGGTATCAGTTTCACCCAATACGATATGCTCTCGCCGGCGAAGTTCGTTGGCTTCGATAACTATATCAATCTCTTCAAAGATCCACGCGTTTGGACGGTCTATGGCAATACCGTCTTCTTTACGGTGCTTGCGGTTAGTTTGAATGTGGGGATCGGCCTCATTTTGGCGGTGATGATCAACCGCAAAATGCCCGATTTCTTGAAATATATCTTCCGAACGACCTATTTCTTCCCAGTTTTGGTCGCTTTGGTTTATTCGTCGATCATCTGGCAGTTCTTATATCAAAAAGATACCGGCGTCTTCAACTACTATCTGAGTTTGCTCAACATCGAAGCGATTCCTTGGCTGAGCGGCCGCCAATGGGTGCTGCCTTCGATCATCATTATGGATGTCTGGAAGAATACTGGCTTTGCTATGCTGGTCTTTTTAGCTGGACTCCAAAACATTCCCCAAGTTTATTACGAGGCGGCCCAGATCGATGGCGCGAATCGCTGGCATCTCTTCCGCTATGTCACGCTGCCGTTGATCACACCGACCCTCTTCTTCAATATGATCATCTTTATGATCGGTGCCTTGCAGGTCTTCGATTCGATTATGGTGCTGACCGGCGGCGGGCCGGGCGATGCCAGCCGAAGTATCGTGATGTACATCACTGAAAAAGCCTTCCAGAGCTTTGAAATGGGCTACGCATCGGCAGTAGCGATCACGCTGTTTATAGTGATTATGCTGATGACACTGCTCCAATTCCGAGTCGGACAGTCGTGGGTTCATTACGAGTGACGAGGAACGCTCATGGCAACAACTTCACAGGTGCGTGTGTCCCAACGCAGCGAGCGTAAGCTGATAACCTTGGATCGTAGCTTGGATGTGCTTGCGATCGTCGTGCTCTCCATCGGGGCAGTTCTGATGGCCATGCCCTTTGCGTGGATGTTTTCGACATCGCTGCGGCCATTCGGCGAATCGTATAAACTCCCGCCAGCCTGGTTGCCGACCGAATGGCACTGGGAAAACTACGCCGCTGTTTTTCAGTCGAATGTGCCCTTCTTAACCTTCGCCTACAACAGCGTCAAGGTGACCCTAATCACTACGATCGGCCAACTGCTGACCTGTTCGATGGCGGGCTTCGCTTTTGCACGCTTGCGCTTCCCCGGGCGTGAAGTGTTGTTTGTGCTCTTGTTGGCGGCCATGATGGTGCCGGGGCAGGTGACGATCATTCCGGTGTTCATCATTATGCGTACGCTCGGCTTGCTCGATAGCCACTGGGCCTTGATACTGCCCGGCTTGACCAGCGTATTCGGCGTTTTCCTGCTACGCCAGTTCTTCTTGACTATGCCGCAAGACCTGATCGACGCCGCCAAAATGGATGGAGCAAGCGTCTGGGCAACCTTCTTTAAGATCGCGCTGCCTCTAGCTTCTCCAGTGCTTTCGGCACTGGCGATTCTGACCTTTAACGGAACATGGAACAACTACTTTGGGCCGTACATCTTCCTGAACAGTTGGGAAAAAATGACTCTACCGCTGGGTGTGACGGCTTTGCGCGGCTTTATGGCCAGTGGCAGCCCATCGATCGTGATGGCCTGTGTGACTATGACCATTTTGCCGGTACTATTAGTGTTCCTGTTCGCCCAACGCTGGTTTATCGAGGGTGTGACTCAAACCGGCCTGAAGGGCTAATTTCGCCACATTGAGATACGGCATCGTTGCCGACAAGGATCGAGTATGTCTAGCAAACTCACAACTTGGCCCGTCTTGACGCGCCACGACCATACACAACTTGCAAAAATCGCCCTTCCGCTGGGTGGTATCGGCACCGGTACCATCTCGCTGGGTGGGCGCGGCGACCTGCGCGATTGGGAGATCGTCAACCGACCGGCCAAAGGCTTTACGCCGCGCCAGAGCTTCTTTGCGATCTATGTGCGCCCCGACGGCGGCGAGGCCAAAGCCAGCGCGCTCGAAGGGCCGCTCGACGACGCCCTATTCGAAGGTTCGAGCGGCGCGATCGCCCATAACCACGGCCTGCCGCGCTTCCGCAACTGCTCGTTCGAAGCAGCCTATCCCTTCGGCCAAGTGCTGCTCAGCGACCCAGCCATGCCTGTGACGGTCCGTCTGCAAGCCTTCAACCCGCTCATTCCGGGCGACGCCGATCGCAGCGGAATCCCGTTCGCGATGCTGCGCTATGTGGTCACTAACATCGGCCAAACAGCGCTGACGGTGGCGATCAGCGGCAGCATCGAGAACTTCATAGGTTACGACGGCTTCGAGGGCGCACCGCTCAACAACCGCAACGAGAAGCGCAGCAGCGGCGGCTTGCAGGGCGTTCTACTGCGCTCCGATGGCGTGAATCCCAACGCGCCTCAGGCGGGCACGATCGCCTTGAGCACAACAGCTAGCGATGTTTCGACCCGCACCAACTGGGCCAAGCTCAACTGGGGCGATACACTGCTGGACTTTTGGGATGACTTCAGCGAAGACGGCGCGCTGGAAGAACGCCCCGAGGCAGGCGTCGAAAAACCCATGGCTTCAGTGGCGGCTCGCATGCGCTTGGAGCCGGGTCAGAGCGATAGCATCACCTTCCTATTGAGCTGGCACTTCCCGAATCGCCCGACTTGGACGCCGCACGGCGAAGGAGCCTGGCTCGAAGGTGGCGCCGCCGAAGCGGGCGGCGAGATCGTCGGCAACTACTACGCCCTGAGCTACAGCGACGCTTGGGATGTGGCAGTCAAGACCTTGCTGCAGTTGGAAGCGCTCGAACGCGATACGCTCGACTTCGTCGAGAGCTTCTGCGCCAGCGATCTGCCCGCAGTAGTGAAAGAGGCGGCGCTCTATAACCTGAGCACGCTGCGCAGCCAAACCTGTTTCCGCACCTCCGACGGGCGTTTTTGGGGATGGGAAGGCTGCCACGACCATCACGGCTCCTGCTACGGCTCGTGTACCCACGTGTGGAACTACGAGCAGGCGACGGCCTTCTTGTTCGGCGATCTGGCCCGCAGCATGCGCGAGATCGAGTTTATGCATGCCACGCGCGACGACGGTCATATGAGCTTCCGTGTGCACTTGCCGCTCGAATACGCGACCCAATGGGGCATCGCCGCCGCCGACGGGCAGATGGGCTGCATTATGAAGCTCTACCGCGACTGGCAGCTTTCGGGCGACGACGCGATGTTGCGCAGCCTGTGGCCGCGCGCCAAGGCGGCTTTGTCCTTCTGCTGGATCAAAGGTGGCTGGGATGCCGACCGCGACGGCGTGATGGAGGGCTGTCAGCACAACACGATGGATGTGGAGTACTACGGCCCCAACCCCCAGATGGAGGTTTGGTATCTGGGTGCGCTGCGTTCGGCCGAAGAGATGGCCAAGCACCTCGGCGATGACGAGTTCGCCGCCACCTGCCACGATCTCTACGAGCGTGGCCGCAAGTGGACGGAAGAGAACCTCTTCAACGGCGAATATTACGAGCACCAGATTCGCCCGGTCGGCAAAGATGGCTTTATTGCCGAAGGCTTGCGCCACGCCAGCATGGGCGCGCGCGACCTCGACAACCCCGAACTGCAGCTCGGCTCCGGCTGTCTGGTCGATCAGCTGGTTGGGCAATATTTCGCTCACGTGGTCGGCCTCGGCTATCTGCTCGATCCTGCGCAGGTCAAGAGCACGCTCAGCAGCATTCTGCGCTACAACTTCCGCGAGAATCTGTTCGGTCACTTCAACCATATGCGCAGCTTCGCCCTCGCCGACGAATCGGCCCTATTGATGGCCAGCTACCCGCGCGGCAATCGGCCCAAGCGCCCCTTCCCCTACTTCAACGAGGTGATGACGGGCTTCGAGTACACCGCTGCGATCGGCATGCTCTACGAAGGCCAGATCGAAGAGGGTCTGCGCTGTATCAGCGCTATCCGCGCCCGCTACACCGGCAAGCGCCGCAGTCCGTTTAACGAGGCCGAATGCGGCCATCACTACGCTCGTGCTATGGCGAGCTGGGCAGCCGTCTTAGCCTTGAGCGGTTTCAACTATTCGGCTCCCAAGCAGCGTATTCGTTTCACTGCCGATGCCTTCGGCCAAGTCTTTTGGTCGAACGGCAGCGCCTGGGGCATCTGCCGCCAAGAGCGCAACGGTCAAGCTTACCAGCTTACGCTCGAAGTTAAACACGGCAGCCTGAGCCTGCGCGAAATCGAGTTGAGCGGCGCTGGCAGCCTCACGCTCGAAGCGAGCCGTACCATCACAGCTGGCGAACAAGCCAGTTTCACGATTCCGGCCTAATCTCAGCGAGCTTGCGCGATCGATTTGCAACGACTGCGCAAGCTCAACACTCGTTCTACAACTGAATAGCTAGGCAGTCTGACAGCGTCCGTCATTGATCATCGGAGATTGGAATGACAACAAAGGCTACTCGTAGATACGACGCCGCAGCTACGGCTGCGCTCTTCCCGCTCGGCGGCATCGGCACAGGCAATGTCTCTCTGGGTGCGCGTGGCGAACTGCGCGACTGGGAGATCTTCAACAGCGCCAACAAGGGATGTGTGCTTCCCAACACCTTCTTCGCTTTGCGCGCTCAGTTCGGTAGCGATGAGGCGATCACCCGCGTGATCGAAGGGCCGCTTCAGAAGCCGCACAATCTCTCGCATGGTTACCACCCAGTCTCGGGCGGCGGCCTGCCTCGCATGGCCAGCTCGGAAATGGTGGGCGAATATCCCTTCGCCCGGATCACATTCAGCGACCCGAAGCTGCCGCTCGATATTTCGCTCGAAGCCTTTAACCCGCTCATTCCGCTCAACCCCGAAGACTCGGGCATACCCTGCGCCATTCTGACCTATCGCATCACCAACCGCGCTGAACAGCCCGTCAACTTGACCGTGGTCGGATCGCTGGCCAACCCAGTCGGCGGCATCGGCTACGATCGCTTCGGCAACTTGGGACGAGGTGGAGTTGGTCAAAATGTGAACGATTGGCGCGAGGAAGACGGTCTACGTGGCCTGTTCCTGCGCTCTGAACAGTTCAAGCCGAGCGATCTGAGCTACGGTGATCTGAGCTTGAGCAGCGACTTCAGCGGTCAAGTCACCTACAAACGCGCTTGGTTACGCGGCGCTTGGTTCGACTTCTTGCAAGACTTCTGGGACGATCTACACGAAGATGGCCTACTGACCGACTTCAACTACGACACCCCGAGCGCTCCCGGCCATAGCGATACCGGCTCGCTCGGTCTGGTTGATACGCTGCAACCCGGCGCCAGCGGCGAATACCGCTTCTTCATCACCTGGTCGTTCCCGAATCGGCTGCATAGCTGGGGCAAGCCGACCGACAAGACCATTCGCAACCACTACGCCACCCGTTTCGAGAACTCGTGGGCGACCGCTCAATATTTGGTCAAAGAGCTGCCACGTCTGACCGAAGAGAGCCGCCGCTTCCAGCAGTCGCTCTTCGATAGCACTCTGCCGCCCAGCGTGATCGACGCCCTGGCTGGTAACATCCCCGTGGTGCGCAGCCCGACCTGTTTCTGGCTGGAAGATGGGCGCTTTATGGCTTATGAAGGCTGTTTCGACGATGGCGGAAGCTGCGATGGCAACTGTACCCACGTCTGGAGCTACGCCTACACGGTGGCTTACCTCTTCCCCTCACTCGAACGCGAGATGCGCCGAATCGAGTTTGTGATCGAGACCGAAGAGGACGGCTATATGAGCTTCCGCACCTACAAGACCTTCGGCGATCAGTTCGTTTGGTCGTGGGGCGATCAGAAGCCCGAGGCCGCCGTCGACGGACAGATGGGCAGTATTTTGCGTGTCTATCGCGAGTGGCTGCTGAGCGGCAACAAGCAGTGGCTTGAAATGGTCTGGCCGGGCGTGAAGCGCGCGATCGACTACGCGGGCAAACATTGGGATACCGATAACGACGGCTTGCTCGATGGGCGCCAGCACAACACCTACGACATCGAATTCTATGGTCCCAACCCACTGTGTGGCATTCACTACTTGGCTGGTCTGCGCGCCGTCGAAGAGCTCGCCAAGGTGATGGGCGAGCCGGAGCTAGCGGCTCGCTGTCGGGCCGAATTCGAGCGCGGCAGTGCGCGCCTCGACGAAGTGCTCTGGAACGGCGAATACTACGTGCAACGCCTCGACGACATCAACGAGCACAAGTACCAGCACGCTACGGGCTGTCTCTCGGACCAACTGTTGGCACAGTTGCACGCCCGCATGCTCGGTTTGGGCGATCTGCTGCCGCTCGAGCATGTGCGCAGTGCGATCAAGGCCGTGCATACGTACAACTTCCTGCGCGACTTCCGCGAGCATGTGAACTGCCAGCGCACCTACGCTCTCAACGACGAAGCCGGTCTGTTGCTGTGTAGCTGGCCGCACGGCGGACGCCCGCGCTTCCCCTTCCCCTACTCAGACGAGGTTTGGACGGGTATCGAATACCAAGTCGCCGCCCATCTGATCTTTGAAGGCTGGGTCGACGAGGGCTTGGAGATCGTGCAGAGCGTGCGCGACCGCCAAGATGGCTACAAGCGCAGCCCGTGGAACGAGGTCGAGTGTGGCCACCACTACGCGCGCAGTATGGCGAGCTGGGCTTTGCTGATCGCCTTGAGCGGCGCTCGCGCCGATGTTGATCAAGCTTCGTTGGGCTTCGCTCCGGTTCAGTCTGGCGACTTCCGCTCCTTCTGGAGCACCGGCACCGCTTGGGGCAGCTTCAGCCAGAACGCCAACAAGGCCAGCCTTGAGGTGCGCTACGGCAGCCAAGCCCTCAAGCAGCTCTCGTTGGGCAAAGTCAACGCTAGCAGCGCCAGCGTCAGCCTCAACGGCAGCGCGGTCGAGTGCAGCGTCGCAGCGGACGACAATGGCCTGACTTTGGTCTTCAGCGACGAACTGCAGCTCGGCGTCAACGATACCCTCGAAGTTTCCTTCTAGAATCAGCAAGCCGTACCCTTTAAGCGCAGAAATTGCTTGCCGAAGGGTACGGCTTTTCAAGTTTTTCACCACACGAGGCACTGTTTTTATTTACCACGCAAGGCACTGAGACACTGAGTATTGACAAGATTTTTAACAAGTTTCATGCGAAAATAACGCACTTGAAAAACTAAGTTTATACCAAAGACAATTTAAACAATTTACATCGTTATTGGAAACAGGCAGCCTTGCTCCCTTCTCCTGCTTGCGGCAGAAGGGTTGGGGGATGAGGGCCTATTATTCACCACAAGGCACTGAGTCTTTTAAGGGATTTGTCTTGAGATATTTGTGTGACTGCTTTAGAGCTTGGGAATGCTAAAACCGCCGAAGCATGCCCTTCGACAGGCTCAGGGTACGCCTCGGCGGCTACGTTTGTCGAAGACAACGATGATCTTTAGGCGGCGAAGGCAGCGAATACAGCGCACACGCTTGAGAAGCCGCATGGGAGGGCGGGATGCTGGTAGCCGTAGGCGGACGCGCTGAGGAACGGATGGGAGGTTGAGACCTCTCCGCCAGCGATAGATAGACCAAGAAAAACAGAGCGTGTTGTCGAGCAGAACCGTGCCCTTTAACAAACTTAGGGCACGGTTCTTTTAGAAGCTAGGCTTTGAGCCAGAGCACACGGTACGGCTCGACCTGGAAGTTCAAGCGCCCATCGGTATCGACTTGATAGGTTTGATTGCTGATGAGATCGAGCATGCGACTGCTGCTTGCAATACCGTACGAGCTGAGATTGAGCGATAGCTGGCGCGGCTCGGGGGCAACGCTGGTGATGCAGAGCACTTGGCTAGTGCCATCGGGAGCGCTGCGCACAAAACAGAACAGGCCCGGATCGCAGGGAATGATCTGCTGGCCGCCGTTGGGATGGAAGGCTTTGTCGGACGTGCGGGTTTGGATCAGGGTGCGATAGCGCTCGAAGACGCGCGAACGAAGCGAATTATGATCGTTGAGCTCTGCTTCGAGACGGGCGCGCTCGAACTTTTGGCGATTGATGGTGCGGTTGTGGCCGGTTTGCGCGACACCCTCGCGCCAACTGCGGCTGCCGAACAGGCTGTGCACATAGATGCCCGGCACTCCAGCCAAGCTGAGCATAATTGCTTGAGAAGCCATAAAACGATCGATCTGGACATCGAGCGGCTCGTCGCTTTCGGGGTTGTTGAGCGCATCGAAATAGTTGATGTTCAGCTCGTAGGGGCTCTGGGTGCCGTCGGGATTGTTGCGGTACGAGACAAAGCCACCGTGCTCGATAACGCGCTCGGCCAGCTCGTCGCGCTCTGCTTGCGACAAAATGCCTTCGGTCGGGCGCACACCAATGCCATCGTGCGAGGCCAAGAAGTTGAAGAAAGTCGTTTGGCTCGAAGGTGTTTCGAGCGTGCCGGCCCACTGTTGCAAAACACTCGAATCAGCCTTGTTGAAGGTGTAGAGCGTCAGCGGCGCCAGCGGGAACTGATAGACCATTTGGGCTTCGTTGTGGCCATCGCCGAAGTAGCTGATGTTTTCGAGATGGGGCACATTGGTCTCTGTCACGATCAGCGTTTGCGGCGCAACCGCGTCGAGCACGGTGCGCCAGAGCTGCACAACGCGGTGGGTTTGGGGCAGGTGCACGCAGTTTGTGCCGATCGTCTTCCAGAGGTAGGTCACAGCGTCCATGCGCAGCAGCTTCGCTCCGTGCGCCACATACTCCAACATAACGTGGGTCATGTCTAAAAGCACCGCTGGGTTGGCGAAGTTGAGGTCGATCTGATCGGCGCTAAAGGTGGTCCAGACATATTCGGTGCCGCGCGCGGTTTCGAAAGGTGTTAGCAGCGGTAGGGCGCGCGGGCGGGTCACCTGCGATAGGTCGATCGAAGGATCGACCACAATAAAGTAGTCTTTATAGCGTTCATCGCCGTTTAAGAAGCCTTGGAACCAAGCGCTGCTGGCCGAGATATGATTGATCACAAAGTCGAACATCAGCTTGAAGTGCTGGCGGAAGGGTTCGACGTCGTTCCATGTGCCGAGCGCTGGGTTGATCTGCAGATAATCGACAACCGAAAAGCCATCATCGGAGGTGTAGGGGAAGAAGGGCAGAAAGTGGATTCCGTTCAGCACATCACCGGTGTAGCTCGACAAGACTTCGTAGAGGCTTTGAAGCGGCGCTTTGCCCTCTTCGCGAATCTGGTCGCCGTAGGTGATCAAGATCACATCGCGCTCGCTGAAGCGTTCGCTTGTTGTGCCTGTGGCTAGCTCGGGATGGGCTTGGCGAAAGCTTTCGATCTGGCTGACGAGCGCTTTGTAGGTCGATTCGACCTGATCGGCGGGGTAGATCGCAGCGAGGTGTTCGTGTAGTTGTTGTAGCAGTGGGGCGGGGATGGGGTTAGGCTTACTGGTCATCTTCGCTCCCTTCTGTTGATTGTGCATCTTTGGCACCAACTCACTTGCCTCGCAGTATAACATGCTGAACCCGTTTAAAGGGCTTCTAACTCGTTGCGTTCTCGTAATTCTCCTATAAAGATTGTTTTATAATCGGCTGTATCTTGTAACAAAAGTGACAACTAGAGGCTCTCAAGTGAATAGCAATGGTTTGTGCTATGGCGTATACTATCTGTGTGATCGGGCATGGTAAGATTGCGCCTTATCGTATGAAAGTTCTAGATTTCCGCTAAAGTCTAGATTTCCGCTAAAGATAGGTGCTTTTGTGGTACAATCGAGGTTGAGGCTTACAACCATCCGTTACAAGGACGGGGAAATCTGTACATGCGCTACGATATCACAAATCTCCAAATCGAAGACTATATTGCCTCATTGATGCCTCCACGCGACGATGTGTTTGCCGAGCTAGAACAACGTGCCCACAAGCACGGTCTGCCATTGCTTGGGCCGACCGAAGGGCAGTTGATCTATATCCTCGCCAAGAGCATCGGTGCGCGTGAAGCGTTGGAGATCGGAACAGCAACCGGCTATGCAGCTATGTGGCTGCTTCAAGCGGTCGGTCCGGTGGGCGGGAAATTGACGGCAATTGAGGAAGAGCCGAATCGTTATCGGCTGGCTCGCGAATTCGTCGATCGCGCGGGTTATGGCGAACAATTGCAGATCTTGACCGGGCAGTGGCAGGAAGAGCTTTCGCGTCTGGAAGGCCCGTACGACATCATCTTTCTCGACAATTTGCGCAATCTTCGTCAAGACGATCTCGCACTCGTTGCGCTCGAGATGTGTGTGCCATTACTGCGACCCGGCGGTTTGTTGATCAGCGATAACGTTTTGTGTAGTGCTCAAGTCTTGGAAGAAGATGCCATGCCGACGGTGCGTGGTATTCAGCGTTTTAACCGCGCTGTTATGAGCCATCCACAGCTCGAATCGGTCATAATTCCATTGCGAGATGGCGTTTCGATTAGTCGTAAAAAAGAAAACGCAAAATAGGACTGATTACGCAACAGAGCGAACTGTCCCCAGCCCTTAAGAGCACTGTATTCGCACTCCTTACTCTGATGGCTAAGGCGCATTCGCCAACCTATTGCAGCTTCCCTCTGTCCATAAGCGCACCTAGGCTCGATCACTATACGCTGTTGAGGACAGGTTGATCTGTTAATGGAATGATTAATCAGTACGACGGGTGGTGGACTCCTTCCACCACTCGTTGTTGTTCTTGTTGCACAAGGTGCAAGGAAGTGTATGGCGCTGACTGATAGTCAACAGCGTATTGTAGAGCTCACCACGCTCAATTCGCTAGCACAAACCCTCAACCGAGCAGTTGACATACGTGAAGCGATCGAGCAAGCCCTACAACAGATCATCGAATTGATGGGCTTACACAGTGGTTGGATCTTTCTGCTCGAGGAGAACGGACATTTTCGGCTGGCAGCTCGTCACGATCTGCCGCCAGCTATCAGTTACCCTGGCCCTGCTTGGCAAGGACCCTGCGATTGTCAAGAGTTTTGCCTGGCAGGCAAGCTGACCAAAGCCGTCAACATGGTGCGCTGCACCCGCTTACGCACGGCGGTTGGCGACAAACGCGGCCTGTTTCAGCATGCCTCGGTGCCGCTCTACAGCGGCGAGCAGATCTTGGGCATTCTAAACGTTGCCACCAGCGAATGGGCACGCTTTACACCGGCCCAACTCCAGCTTCTTTCGGCGGCGGGTTACCTGTTGGGCACAGCCATTGCGCGCGCCCAGCTCTACGAGCAAGTCAAGGTCAGGCGAGTGCAAGAACAGGGCGCGCTTTTGCGGCTCTCGCAAGAGCTGCTGTTGGCCGAAGCGCTCGATCCGGCCTTGCAGCGCCTTGTGCGTGTAGGAGCGCGCATGTTGCAAGCCGATGCCTGCGCCTATATCGAAGCCGACGAAGAGGCAGGCCAAGCGATCTTGCGCGCCACCCACGGCTGGGATCTGCCCGAAAACACAGCTTGGCCGGTAGTGCTCGACCATCATCAGCCCCACCTCTGGTATCTGCCCGAGCGCTCGAGCAATCTGGCCGACGACACCTTCGAGACCCTGCCCGAGCTGTTAGCCAAGCAAAGCTTCGCAGGCCATATGTGTGTGACGGTTCAAGTTGCCAACGCGCCGGTTGGCACCCTGATGGTCAACTCACATGCGGCCCGCAGCTTTCTTGACGATGAAGTGCAAACCCTCGAACTGCTCGCCAGCCTTTTGGCGCAAACCATCGAGCGCGACCGTCTGCAGCAAGAGTCGCTCGGACGCCAAAAGCTTGAGCAAGAGCTCGACCTAGCCCGCGATATTCAGGCCAGCTTCTTGCCCAACAGCCGCCCCGACATCCCGGGCTATCAGATCGATGCTTTCTATCTGCCGGCGCGCCAAGTCGGTGGCGACTTCTACGACTTCATTCCCTTCTACGAGAGCGGGCAAGAGCAGTTGGTGCCGCGCGATCTGCCCTTGATCGCGAGCCTCAAGGGGCGCGCGCCTCACAAAGCGCCTACGCCCAAGCAGCTCGGCTTAGTGATCGCCGATGTGACCGATAAAGGCGTTCCGGCCGCCCTCTTTATGGTGCTTTCGCGCACCCTATTGCGCGCCAATGCCAGCGGTGGGCGCACGCCCATCACCGTGATGAAAGACACCAACCGTCTGATCCTCGACGAATCGCGGGCGGGCCTCTTTGTAACCTGTTTCTATGCCTTGCTCGATGTCGAAAACCATAGCGTCTGCTACGCCAACGCTGGTCACAACTATCCCTTGCTCTACCGTGCTAAAGAGGCTTCGATCGAAGAGCTGCATGCCAAGGGTCTTGTCTTAGGCATTATGCCCGAGGCTCAGTTCGACCAGCGCACGATCGAGCTGCAGGTGGGCGATTTGATCTGTTTCTATACCGACGGCGTCACCGAGAGCATGAACAGCAGGCGAGAGATGTTCGGCGAAGAGCGTCTCAAAGCGATTCTGCGCCAACATCATGCCAGCCCGCCCGCCCAGATCATCGAGCAGATCTTGGCGGCCCTGCGCAACTTTGTAGGCGACCAAACCCAACACGACGATATCACAATCGTGATTCTCAAGCGCAACGCCTAAGCGAGATCTTGCGTTTTGTTTCAGTGATGGCGGAAAGGTCGCTAGCTTCCATTCGTTCCTTAGCGCGCCCGCTTTGGGGAAGAGACCAAGCCGCCAGAGTACTAAACTGATCAAACGGATGTAGTATGACAATAAGTCTCTCCAAATGACAAAAGCAGGGATGGCTACTGAAAAGCGAGCGAACCATCGGGGCGCAACGGAAAGGGGCGATGCCAGCTGCGGAAGGGATAGTGCCCCAGCGCCTCAAAGTTAAGATCGATCCCCAAACCCGGGCGCTCTGGCAGCTCCAAATAACCATCGACCAGCTTGATCGGCTCGTCGACAATATCGCGTCGCGGCGACTCGTCGTCGGGGTGATACTCTAAAATCAGGAAGTTTTGAGTGCTGGCTGCAAAGTGGACGTTCACGGCGGTCGCGATCGGGCCGCAAGGGTTGTGGGGTGCGACGCTCATATAAGCCGCGTCGGCCATAGCCGCGATCTTCTTCATCTCTAAAAGGCCGCCCGTCAAGCAGATATCGGGCTGAATGATATCGACCGCTTGCTGTGCGATCAAGTCGCGGAACTGGTACTTGGTGTAGAGCATTTCGCCCGTTGCCAGCGTTATATCGACCTTTTGATTGAGCTTGGCCAAAACCTCGATATTTTCTGGCCTGAGCGGCTCTTCAACAAACATCGGGCGATAGGGCGCGACAGCATTGCATAGCTCAAGGGCGCGGGTTAGCTCAAAGATCTGGGCGTGTGGATCAAGCCCGATGTCGATGTCGTCGCCGACCGCCCGTCGAACCGCTTCGACCCGCGCCACCGCACCACGCAGAGCGGCGCTCCATGGCAGCTCTTGGGCGTTGGGCGGCAGCGGATTGATCTTGAGGGCGGTGTAGCCGTAGCGCTCGATCAGGCGCAACGCATCTGCGGCTAGGGCCTCGGGGGTCGCACCGCGCGGCGACTGATAGACCCGAATCCGTTGGCGACAGCTGCCGCCCAACAAACGATAGACCGGCAGACCCGCCGCCTTACCGCTGATATCCCACAGCGCGTGCTCGATCCCGCTGATGGCGGCGTTCACCACCGAGCCGCCCGGGAAGCGCGATCCTGCGTACATCAAGTGCCACAGGCCCTCGATATTGCGCGGATCACGCCCGATCAGCCACGATTCGAAATCGCGAATAACCTCAACCGTCGCTTTGTCTGGCCCACACGAATAAGCCTCTCCAACGCCATAAATGCCTTCATCGGTTGAAACTTTAACGAAAGGCCAATTGCGATTGCCGACGTTCACCAAAAAGGTGTCGATTTTTGTGATCCGCATAGCTGCACTGCTCCTTTGAAGCTTTCATAGCTTCGATCTTGCGCCTCGACGCTAAGGCGGCGACCTTTTTTACACTATCGGGCTAGCCGTTTGTTCTTGCAGCTTTTGAATGTAGGGCAGGGCCTTGTAAATCGAATCTGCTACAAAGTCGGCCGCTTCGATCGGGCCATTGCCGATAAAGATTGTGCTCATACCTAGCTCTTTGGCGACCGGAAGATTGCGCGCCGAATCTTCGATCAAAACGCATTCATGAGCGCGACATGCGATCGCATCGAGCAGACGAGTATAAGCCTCTTTGTGGGGTTTGCCGCGCCAGTTATTGTAACGGATATCGAAGATCTGCTCGAAGTGCTGACGAATGCCCAGCAGGCTCAACACAGTCTCGGCGTGTTCGCTGGGTGCATTGGTGAAGATGATTTTGCGCCCTTGAAGGGTGGCTAACTGTTCGTTTAGGGCGTTATCGGCTTGAAAGAATTCGTGATAATCGATATTGTGGCAGAAGCGCATATAGTCATCGGGATCGATGCCGTGCTCTTGAATCAGCCAGTTGAGCGTCATGCCATACTTTGCTAAATTGCTCTGGCGTAGCTTGATCGCTTCTTGTGGGTCTTGCAGGCCCAACAGGCGCTGCACGTAACGTGTCATAAGCACATCGATCGCAGCCGAGATCGGGTTGTTGTTGGGGTAAAGTGTGCCGTCAAGATCGAAAAGAATGGTGTTGATGGTCATACATGCTCTCTCTTGTTCGTAGAGGCTACAGTCTCGATACGCTCTCTCTTGCTTGATCATCATACCATTCTTCGCGGGCCAAACGAACAAAAACAGCCCAAAGCACAGGCTTTGAGCTGTTTGCGATTTAAGCAACTGTGTTACTTAATAAACTCGTTGGTAAAGGTCTTGGAAACATCGACATCTTGTTGCAGCAGGTTGGTCTCGCGCATAAAGACCTCGGTAGCTTCGTAGACCTCTGGGTCGGTATAGCCGAGACCTTCGGTTTTGGTCTTTTCGCTCTGCCACGAAAGAATCGTCTCTGCGAGCACGCTGCGCTGCAGCTTCTGAGCTTCGGGATCGGTCAGCTCGGGCAGTTGCTTGAGGCTGATCTCGAAGGCTTCATCGGGGTTATTGATGGTGTATTCCACGCCTTTTAAGGTCGCTTGCACAAAGGCGCGCACCAGTTCGGGCTCCTCTTGCACAAGCTTCTCGTTCACGACGATACCATCAGAGGCCAGCGGGAAGCTATCTGAAACGCGAATAACGTTGATCTCCTCGCCCTGTTCGCGTAACATCACTGGTTCGTTCATCACATAGCCCGTGATGATCTGAACCTTGTCTTCCAACAGAGCTGGCACTTGGGTGAAGCCGATCTCGTTGATAACAATGTCGGCTTCGGTCATGTCGTTGGCGTAGAGCAGCGCCAAGAGACCATAGTAGCTTGCGCCGAAGCGTCCAGGAATACCGAGCGTTTTACCCTTCATATCGGTAACGCTGGTAATATTTTCACGCGCCTTGCTGATGAAGACGCCCGGGAAGTGCTGGGTGATCGTCGCAACCGTTACGATCGGGATCTGCTGTTGGCGACCGAGCAAAACCGAGGTACCACCCGACATTGTGAACTCGACGTCGCCAGCGCCCACCCGCTGAATCACATCGGTCTCGAAGTTATAGTCGAAGACCACATCCAAGCCTGCTTCGGCATAGAAGCCTTTGGCCGCTGCGACATAATAGGGTGCGAACTGCACATTGGGAATATACGACATCGCCAAGGTTACACTGCGCAATTCTTGGCCGCCGCTTGCGGAAGCGTCAGCAACGTTAGTTGGAGCGCTGCTCGGGCTGCTAGGATTAGAAGAAGCGTCCGTCTGCGATGCTGGGTTGCTGCTTGGAGCCGTGCCACAAGCCGCCAGACACAAGGCCACGAGCAACATCAACGAAAAACGTCGAAGCATGTGAGTTAATCCTTTAATTGCTAGGCGAAAACAGCACACACTCACCCAAACCAATCGAAGATTGGCCATGAAGGTGCTTGCTATCGCCACTGAAAGCAGATAGACAGATTATAACAAAAGTTAAAGAGAGATTTATTCGCTCTCTGGGCTGAAGGATAGCCTTCAGCCCAGTCAGCTTTAGTTAGTTGGCTCCCAGCGAATCAATAGGCGTTCGAGCAGGGTCGCAACCAAGTAGAGCAGCAGGGTGGAGATGGCGAGCATCAGCAGGGCTACAAACATCAGCGGTGTGTCGAACAGACCGCGCGCGATGTTGATCAGTGCGCCCAAGCCTTCGCGTCCGGCCACGAATTCTCCGACCACAGCGCCGGTTGTGGCGAGCGCCAAGCCAGCCTTGAAACCGCCGAAGAAGACCGGCAGGGCCAGCGGCGCCTCGATCGCGATCAGGGTCTGCCAGCTATTGGCGCCACTGATCTGGGCCATTTCGCGCAGCTCTTTGGGCACGCCCCGCAGCGCAACGATCGTGCTGCTCAGAATGGGGAAGAAGGTGACGAGTGCTGCAACCAAAATCTTCGAACGCAGATCGGCCCCGACCCAGAGGATGATCAGCGGCGCGAGTGCGACGATCGGTACAGCTTGGGTTGCCGCCAAGATAGGTGCAAATACTCGTTCTAAAAGCGGAACTTTGGCCAAAATATAGCCTAAAACAAGGCTGATAGCTAGAGCGATACCGAAGCCGCTCAGGGCGGCGGTAAGGGTAGCGCGGCTATGTGAGAGTAAGGAGTTGGGTGCAAAACCTTGACCGAGCGCATCAATAAAACGACTGGCCACTAAGCTGGGCGAAGGCAAAATAAAGGCTTGATAGCCGCCAACCACCACAATCGTTTCCCAAAGCAAAAGAATTGCGATTAAGCTGAGCGGTAGGGCAAACCACTGCCAAGCGTGCCGAGAGAGCTGAATCGTCCGATGCTGAGGCCGGGCTTTTGGTGATAACTGGTAAGGTAAAGACTGTTGCATGAACTCGTTCTCCTAAGCACAAAAATCCCCATTACCAGGTGGTAACGGGGCAGTGTACTATTCACCAGAAGCGGACCCTGCAGAAAACCACAGGATAACGCTCATAAAAGCACAGCAGACAAATCTGTGTCTACTGCACTTCGGTGTGAATATGTACGGATCTTCTTCATCCGGACTATAACCGTCGGCCCTGGAATTTCACCAGAATCCTGCCTTGCGGCTCTCGGGCTTGTCTCTGTACCACTCCACGGGTAAGAGCATTACCGCCGGTAGAGAATTTCACTCTGCCCCAAAGATCCTTAATTGTGCTGCTTTAACAATAGCACGATCGAGGGTAAATGTCAATACAACATCAAGTCAATCTACAAACTTAAGAATCTACATAACTTATACCAAATCGGCAAAAAGACGTGCAGGCTCGCCACGCGGGAGACGAAAGATGGGGAAAGAGCGACATTTTGCTCTGCCGAAGGCCAAAACATCAGCGATCAACTGGTTTGGTAGCATACGAAATCCGTTTGTTTAGTTTTTGGGCGCTCTTGTGGCACAGGCTGCTAGCACCCTACTTTGAAGGACAGAATGTTGGTAGCCGTAGGCGGACGCGCTAGGAGCCGTATGTAACTTAGAGATCAAGACGCCAGAGGACGAACCTAATTAGGCGGATTTGGTATTATTCGGCTAGCAGATGCGCTTAAGGGTCTAAACAAGCACAATCTCTTGCATAGGGCTTTGAAGAACTTCACATATAATAATTTCGCTTTTAGAGCGGATAAATAGCGGTATTTTGGGCGAATAACTGGTTTGTAAGCGTAACAACACTATGTTATCATACAGAAGCGCATGTGGAAGAAAGGAGCAAGATCATGAGCGACCCTGATGAGGAGTTGCAGTCGGATCGTTCAATGCGGACACAGGCCGACGATAGGCCAAGGGAGCGTCCAGATCCATACGATGACGATCACGAAGCTCCCATTAATCCTAATTGGCGCGAGCGGAATAATCGCCGAACCACGGCACGTCGTAGCTTGGTGAGTGGTATACCCAATCGCTTCCCCACTTCAGCTCAAGAAATTCCTCAATGGCTTCAAGATGGTGGCTGGAAAATTGTTGCGGCTGCTGCCGTATTGCTGATTATTCTGCTGATGCTTGTGCTTTGGATGCGCCCTAGCGAGGATGAAGTCGTCAACCAACCAGAGTTTCCTACCCAAGAGGAATTGGGCGGAGCCGGTGGCGATATCTTTCCAGTGGAGCCGCAGAGTATCGAGCCTGAGGTAGAAATACCGCCACAGCCACTCTTTTTTGTTGTCTCTGGTACAGAAGAGCAAGGGCTATTTTTGCGGGCCGATACAAGTACATCGAGCCAGATCCTCGAGACCTTACCAGAGGGCACGCGAGTCGAACAGATCGGCGATGACTTTCATGGCCCTGACCGGATTTGGCGGCCAGTACGCGCCCCAAGCGGTCAAGAGGGCTGGGTGGCTATTGAATGGCTCCAACCAGCACAGTGAGCTAGCTAGCGCGGGAGAAACGCGGCAAGAAGAGCGTTGTTACAGTCCTTCTTGCGTCGCTTCTCCCGTAGCTGCTGGATTAAGCTCCACTGTATCGGGTTTCGCATCAGGGTTGTCTTGATCGTTTTTAGCTGTTTTCGAGTCTTGAACGCGCTTTTTCGAGCGCGTTTTCTTTTGTTTAGGAGGCGCTTCGAGCAACACGTGATCGATCACTTCATCCATATGCTGCACGCCGATGATGCTTAACTTGCGTTTGACCTTACTGGGTAGATCGTGAAGGTCGCGCAGATTTTTGTGGGGAATGATAATGGTGCTGATGCCAGCCCGATAGGCTCCCAGCAACTTCTCGCGAATGCCGCCCACAGGCAAGATGCGCCCGCGCAAGGTGATCTCACCCGTCATAGCGATCGAACGCCTAACAGCTCGATTGCTAAAGGCCGAGATCATACTGGTGCAGATCGTGATACCGGCCGAAGGCCCATCTTTGGGAACGCCGCCTTCGGGGACATGCACGTGGATATCGACCCGATCGAAGCGCTTGGCATCGATATCGAGCTTTTTGGCGTTGCTGCGCACGTATGACAGGGCCGCTTGAGCGCTCTCTTGCATCACTTCGCCCATCTGTCCGGTCAAGGTCAGATTGCCTTTGCCCTCCATCAGGCTCACTTCAACCGGCATCACCTCGCCGCCGCTCGGTGTGTAGGCCAGCCCGGTCGCAACCCCGACTTCATCGCGCTCTTCGGCGATATTGTGGCTATAACGGGGCGGCCCCAAATAGCGCTCGATTAAACTAGGCGTGACACGGCGCTGGAAGGGCCGTCCTTCTACCAGACGGCGGGCCGTTTTGCGACAGATCGCGCCGATCTCGCGTTCGAGGTTACGCACACCCGCTTCGTCAGTATAGTCGCGAATCAGCTTGAGCAGGGCGTCATAGCTAAAGGTCAGGCTATTTTTGGGCAGACCGTTGGCCTCCCATTGCTTGGGCACCAGGAACTGACTGGCGATCTCGAGTTTCTCTTCTTCGATGTAGCTCGATAGCTCGATCACTTCGAGGCGGTCGAGTAGCGCCTCGGGGATAGTGTCGAGCATATTGGCCGTAACGATGAAGAGCACCTTGCTCAGATCGTAGGGCGTCTCAAGGTAGTGGTCACTGAAGCTGTGGTTCTGTTCGGGATCGAGCACTTCCAACAGAGCAGCGCCCGGGTCACCACGATAACCTTGGTCGAGCTTGTCGATCTCGTCGAGCATAAAGACCGGGTTGATCGTGCCGGCCTCTTTCATGGTCTGCAGAATACGGCCCGGCAAGGCACCAACGTAGGTGCGGCGATGCCCGCGTATCTCGGCTTCGTCGTGAACGCCGCCCAGCGAGACGCGCACAAACTGGCGGCCCAGCGCCTCGGCGATCGAGCGCCCAAGGCTGGTTTTGCCCACACCGGGCGGGCCAACAAAACAGAGAATGGGCGACTTGTGTTTGGGGCCTGCAAGTTGGCGTACCGCCATAAATTCAAGGATGCGGTCTTTGATTTTGGGCAGGCCATAGTGATACTCATCGAGAATCTCGGCGGCGAGGCGCAGATCATTGATATCTTGGCTCTCATTGCTCCAAGGAAGATCCAACAGCCACTCAAGATAGGTGCGCAAAATACTGTATTCGGGCGTTGCCGTTGGGAGGCTTTCAAGGCGCTCTAGCTCTTGTTGCGCTTTTAGAAAAGCCCGTTCTGGCAAACCATTGGTTTCGAGTTTGACGTGCAGATCGTGTAGGTCAAGCGTGTAGGGATCTTCTTGGCCCAGCTCGAGTTGAATGATCCGCATCTGTTCGCGCAAAAAGTTTTGGCGTTGGTTGCGGTCGAGTTCCTGCTGAGCTTGGCTCTGGATGCGTCCCTCTAGCTCTAAAAGGTCAAGCTCTTGCATCAACATCACGTTGATGCGGCGCAAACGCTCTTCGGGATCGAGTGTTTCAAGAATTGTTTGGCGGCGTGCAACGTCGAGCGGCAGCACCGATGCGATCTGATCTGCCAGCCAGCCCGGTTCATCGATGTTCATCGCCAAAATATAGGCATCGTCGGGAATGCTGCGGCTCAGCTTAACGACCTTCTCAAAGAGCGAGAGCACCGCGCGCATCATGGCTTCGATCACCAAGGTGCGCTCTTCATCAACATAGATCGGTGCTGCTTTCGCACAGAGAAAGTGATCGTTTGCAACCTGCTCGCCTAGGCGCACGCGGCGTAAACCCTGAACAAAAACATTGGTCGAGCCGTCGGGCATTTTCAGGGTACGCTGAATCCGCGCTTCAACCGCGATAGTGTACAGCACATCGATCGAAGTTGGCGGGGCATCTGTTTCGCGCTGAGTAGCAACGATAAGGATATTGTCGCGGGCCGTAGCCGCTTCGACCGCCGCTAGCGCTCGGGCTTGATCGATAAAGAGCGGCTGCTGGATATGGGGAAATAAGACCGTATGAGGAAGAGCCAATACGGGGAAGACGAGATCGTCTGACGTGGTTTCTTCCTTGTTCATATCAGTTTTATTGGAGAGATTGAGCAAAACCTGTCTTTCATTTGACATACACAATGATGATGTGTCACGCCGTTCTATTACTGATGAATTATAGCATGGGGATGCAGGATATGCCGATCATATCTGCTTTTTTGCTAAAAATCGTTCAAAAGACTGAAATAGCTTTACGAAACCTTTCAGACTCGCCTTCTTCTCTGAAGCGCTCATAACAAATCCGCTTATTTTCTTCAGCTTGTTGCGGTTAGGTTCTGCCCCACAAAGCAGCTCCTTGGCGC
Source organism: uncultured Chloroflexales bacterium (assembly GCA_937902315.1). Lineage (GTDB taxonomy): Bacteria > Chloroflexota > Chloroflexia > Chloroflexales > Chloroflexaceae > CALGUG01. Next base: position 212,949 of record CALGUG010000008.1, on the reverse strand, counting down.
GTCCGCCTTCGGCTATCAACATGCCGCCCAACAAATGGGGCGTCTATCTGTGTGTGCCGAAAGGCCATCCCAAAGCCGACAATTCAATCGGATTTCATATCACTTTGTATGTTGGCCTTCGGCAGAATGGAACTCGTCTCTCTTCCCCGGTTTTGTTTTCTGCGTTCCAAGAGCACAAAGTCATTAAACGGATTTGCTAGCACCTATAGCATATGGCTTTGTGTCAGAGCTAAAACCCTGGGCTGTTGCGAATGGATCTGGGAGACTTGGAGCGATTCGAAACGCTCGGTTTCAAATCGCTCCTGTGTATGTGGATCGGGTGGAAAGTTCTGGGCAAGGGCTAGGAAGGTCGCCTTTTCAGGGTGCAACCATAAGCGTGCCAATACGTATTGTTAAGAAAGCGATTTAACGCCGTAGCTCAAAAGTTGCAACAACGTGGCGTCTGCTGCTATTGCCGTAACCGACGATGCTCCAAGATCCTAGTGGGTCGCTTTCTTCAGTTCGGAAGCCGATCAATACGCCGCCATCGTTGCCTGCAATCGCTTGATAGGGTAGGGCACGCGTGCTGCCATCGGGCAGGTTGAGCCAAAGGCTAACGGTCTCTCCGGCAGCGTATCCATAGGCCTCAAAGCCGAGCACAGTGCCGGGCATGCTTGGGCTGGGGTAGGCGCGCCCGCGCATGGCCGCATCCGAGGTACAAGGTTTGTTATCGCGCGGCTCTTCGAGCGGGCTATTGGGCGCGGCGTTGGCTGGCAGCGGGTCGGTTAGGGCGCAGGGCGCGAAGTTTCGACCGATCAGGCCAAGCTGAATGCTCGAGCCATGCAGCTCAAAACGCGCTCGTTCGAAGTATTGAATGCGGTGGACTTGACCGTCGCTCAGCGGCTCGCTGATCTCTTCGCTGATCGGATAGCCGAAGATCGCTAAACCGCCGTTGGCTTCCCAAAACTGTTTGAAGCTGCCACGAATGCTGTGGCCGGTCTCGGGGAAGTAGCGCTGGCTGGCGGTGGTCGGAATGGGGGCGATAGTGCCAAAGTTGCGTCCAGCGGTCAATTCGCGGCCCAGTAAGCCGAGATCGATATAGGCTTGGTTGCCTTCCACCCGTAATTCGAAACGCGCTCGTTCATAGTATTGAATAACTTTTCCGTCGGAACGACGGTAGTATTCTTCAGTAATAGGTAAACCAAAAATACGAACGCCTCCGTTGCGCTCCCAAAACGAGAGGAATGCACCTTTTGCATAATGGCCTGTTTGGGGGAAGTAGCGGGTGTTGACCGTCTGGGCGGTACTAAGCTCGGGCACAAAAACCGAAATGCTAATAAGGGCGCACAAAACTGTAACAAGCAAGCTCGAACGCCGTTTAAACAAAGACATATCGCCTCCTTGCAGACACGCAATGTAAAGAGAAAGATGTAGAGGGCGGCAGGTACGGCACGTGGTTCGCTGAATGTAGTTGATCGATGAAAAAGATTGATGCTTTGAGAAGAGCTTCCCTATTCATTTTTCCATGCCGTTAATCATACGAGATCGTTTTAGCCGTGTCAATGGATAAGCGATATTGTTGCCCGTCATAAAGCATTGCTTGGCATTGTTTAAGGTATATAAAAAGAGTTTCTAATAAAACATCTTCTAACCTATTTTTAATAATCATTTCTGTCAAGAGCTGTATAATTTATTTGATGTAAAAATCCCTTGTCTGGAGGTGAATAATTGATGTAAAATGTGTTCAACCACGTATCGATGGTCTGAACGTGTTAAGCCTTTCCTCTGGCCTAACGTTTTCTGACAACAGCTTAAAGATTGTCCCAAAATGCACAATCTTGAAAAGCGCCTCAAAACTAACTTAATTTGTATTTACAAAATAATTTAAAAACCGCTTTACAAAGCGTTTATTTACATATGTCTGTTAATCGTTTTTTGAGGAATTTTCAGAAAATATTCATTGACAGAGGCTTGCTTTACAGGTATAGTGGTTAAGGTATTTCATTTCGATATCTACTCAAGTTCGCAATTGTTTGTCCAACATACCACACTCCGGGAGGATACGTGCCAGTTAAACAAGAACAATTTGCAGGAGCAACCGAAAATACCATAATGGCTGTTCAGCCGATTTCTGGTGCGTCTGATTGGGGTGTAAGCGATAGCCGTTCTAACGGTTCGTCCACCGATCCCCAAACACATGGTCGACTTCCAGGTGGTCGCAATGTTAAACCTTGGTTTATCCTTGCAGCCACTCTTATAGTGCTCGCAACTGTTGGTAGTGGTATTCTCTACTATCTAGATCAACAGTTTGCCGGTAAAATCTACCCCAACATCTCGGTACGCGGTATCGACATTGGGCAGATGTCGGAAGCAGATGCAAAAGCGGCGATCACCAGCCATTATGAGTCGTTTCTTGCTCATCCAGTAACCCTCGTCTATGGCGATAAGGCCTGGAATCCATCCGCAAGTGAGCTGGGTGTTAGCCTGAATGTTGATCGAGCTGTACAGATTGCCTATGAAGCAGGTCGTGGCAATGGCTTCCTGCAAGATATGTGGGATGTAGCTGCGATCTGGCGCGAAGGTATCGAACTGCCTTTGCATGTAACGGTCGATCAGAACACGATGCGCGCCTACTTGGCGAAGATCGGTTCCGAGATCGAACAGCCTGCTCACGATGCAGAGCTGATCTTCCAAGGCACCTCGCTCGGTCTGTCACCTGCTCAAACGGGTGTCGAATTCTTGCTCGATGACACCACCTTGGATCTGACAGCAGCCTTGCAGGATCTTCAACTGCAAGAGGTCAGTCTGCGTACAAGCGAAGTAAAACCGAGCTTGACCGATGCCGATGTGATTCAGGCGCAACGCGAGATCGAACAGATCATTCGCGCCCCTGTGTATATCGATGTCGAAGGCAGACCCTATAGCTGGTCGGTCGATGAGCTGATCGAATTGGTTCAGGTCGAAAAAGTTGATGGCGCTATTAAGGTCAACATCAACGAAGAACCGATCAAGCAGCGTTTGGCTACCATCGCAGCTACGACAGGAACCAAACCGACTCACCCGCGCGTCGACTGGAACAACGGCGATCTGAAGATCGTCAGCCCGGGCAAGAAGGGCTATCAGCTTGATCAAGAAGCGGCTTTGCCCTTGGTACTGGCGGCCATGCGAGGTTCCGATCGCTCGGTCTCCCTGCCTTTCACCGAGGTCGATTCGCCGGTTCGCCCCGAAACGCTCCACCAGTTGGGCATTAAGGAGCTGATTTCGGTTGGACGCAGCGATTACACTGGCTCGGCTTCCTATCGCATTACCAACATCGCCGTAGGCATGAAGAAGCTCGACGATATCTTGCTCGCACCGGGCGAAGAGTTCTCGTTCAACGATGCCGTTGGTGAGATCGACGAAGCCAATGGTTTTGTCGAAGGCTATGCGATTGTTCAGAACCGCACTCAGCTTGAGTTCGGTGGCGGTATCTGTCAAGACAGCACCACGATGTATCGCGCCGCCTTCTGGGCCGGTCTCCCCATCACCGAATGGAAAGAGCATCGCTATTACATCAGCTGGTATGACAAATACGCTTACCCTGATGCAAGCGGCCCAGGTATGGATGCGACCATCTATACCGGTGTACAGGACTTCAAGTTCGTCAACGACACCGGCAACTGGATGCTGATCCAAGCGAGCGCCGATCACTCGCGCCACTTGGCCGAGATCCGTCTCTATGGCACCAAGCCCAATCGTACCGTCGATATCGAATGGTCGATTGTAAAGCGCATCCCTGCTCCAACCGAGCCGCGCTACATTCCCGATCCGGAAATTCCGATCGGTACGCGCAAGCAGACCGACACCGCTCGTGGCGGTATGGTCGTCGAAGTCTATCGTCTGATCACCGAGAATGGCGTGCAACGTGAGCCAGAGCTCTTCCGCTCGTCGTTCCAAGCTTGGCCCGATATCTTCTTGGTCAACCCAGCTTCGCTCGGCCCAGACGGTAAACCGATCCAAACTCCGCGACCCCAGGAACAGCCGGCAGACGGCCAAGAGCCGCCCGCCGATGGTCAGCAACCGCCTGCAGATGGTCAACAGCCGCCTGCAGAGGGTCAGCAGCCACCGGTAGAGCAGCCACCGGTAGAGCAGCCGCCGGTCGAACAGCCACCGGTAGAGCAGCCGCCAGTGGAACAGCCACCGGTCGAGCAGCCGCCAGTGGAGCAACCAGCACCTGAGCAGCCTCAGGAATAATCAGCAACTGAAAACACCCTCTACCGCACTTGGTAGAGGGTGTTTTGTCATCTCCATCATATTGGTCGCTGAAGCACTCTGGCGTTAAGGTCTCTTTCCCCAAACAAGGCGGCTGGCGCGTCCGCCTGCGGCTATTAACGGCCTGCCCACCAACCCGAGGGCGCTAGCTGCCTTCGGCAGCGGGAACACATCGCCTTCTCGGCTTTCGCTGTGCTGCGTTGTGAGGTGCAGGGCTTTCGCGCATTGGGTATACGCAGTGAGGTACGGCCTTTGAGCCTGCTAGCTGCGCGCAGCTAGCAGGTCGCAGCACACGCTGCGAGGGACACCCGCTTTGAGAGGTTAATGACTTGGTAGCCGAAGGCGGACGCGGTTAGGAACTTTTTGAGGGTAAAGCTGTCGCCGCTAGAGGAATGCAACGAACGCTTGCTTGGCTCATTGCAGGATACTGCGCTGTGGTGCACGGCTGTTGTTGTGAGAGATTTCGCGCCAAAGCCCGAAACCTCTCACAAAGCTGTAGCCGATGCGGTATGCGTTATGAGCGGCAGCGATCGACAAAACCCGCGAAGACCTTACGCCAACGCAAGTCGGCCTCTTGCCAGAGCGTTTCGGGGTGGCATTGTACCGCCGCCACAAACTGCTCTCCTGTGCCTTCGAGCGCTTCGATCACGCCGTCGGGCGCGCTGGCAACAACCCGCAACCCATCGGCCAGCCGCTTCACGGCCTGATGGTGGAGCGTATTGACCACAATCTCGTGGCTGCCGAGCTGCTGCGCTAGCCACGAATCTTCGACAAAACGAATGGGGTGGGCGAGGTAGGTCCACTCTGCGCGATCTTCCGAGTCGCGGTGGTTGTAGTCGCTGGGGAACTGGCTGGGCAGATCTTGGTAGAGTGTGCCGCCGAAAGCCACATTGAGCAGCTGAATACCGCGACAGATTCCAAAGACTGGTTTGCGATCTTCGCGCGCCCAAGCTGCCAAACGCAGCTCGGTGCTATCTTTGGCTTGGTCTGTCTGGCCGAGCTGCGGAATAGCCGTCTCGCCGTAGCTGCTCGGGTGCAGATCATCGCCGCCTGCAAAAAGAATGCCGTCGCAGAGCTGGTAGTGATAGCGCAGCACTTCTTGATCGTCGCTCAGATGGATCAGAAGCGGAATACCGCCAGCGAATTCGACCGCTTGAAGGTAGGCCTTGAAGTTGCCATTGGTAGGGCCGTACCATTGATCGGCGAGTGTGATACAGGGGATACCAATAACAGGACGTGCCATAACGAAGCCTTATGCAACAGCGGGTTCAGGATGCTTGCAGCTTTCGACGAAGGCTCGGAACATGCCGCGCCAACGCGGATCGGTCTCGGCTTGCAAGGCTTCGGGGTGGCACTGAACGCCCACGATGAACTGATCGCCGGTGCCTTCGAGCGCTTCGATCACGCCATCGGGTGCCCAGCCAACCGCGCGCAGGCCGGGGGCCACGTCTTTAACCGCTTGGTGGTGAAGCGAGTTGGTCTGGAAGACGGTGACGCCCAACATGCTGGCCAGCTTCGACTCGGGATCGATCGAGAGACCGTGGGCCATATAGCTCCAGTCCTCTTTGTGCATCGAGTCGCGGTGATCGGAAGTGTTGGCCAGTTGGCTGCCGATATCTTGATAGAGCGTGCCGCCCAAAGCGACATTGAGCATCTGAATGCCTCGGCAGATTCCCAACACGGGTTTGCCGTCGGCGACCGCCCAGCGAGTGAGCGGGATCTCGACGCGGTCGCGTAGTTCATCAACGCTGCCTAGGTTCTCGTGCGGCTCTTCACCATAGTAGGATGGGGCGATGTCGCCGCCGCCTGCTAGCAGCAGTCCGTCGAGTTGATTGTAGAGCGTGCGCAAGACTTCTTCATCATCGACAAGTGGGATGAGGAAGGGGACGCCACCTGCTTGCACAACCGCGTCGATATAGGTCTGACGGTGGCCGTGCATGGGTGGACTCCAAGGAGTATCTTTGGTTGAACCACAGGGAATGCCAATGATAGGCTTCATAGTCTCTCCTGATTGAATATAGGATCGCCCCAACTGGAACTGCCAGTCGGGGCGTATATGTTGCCTCTAGATTATAACATACTGATCTTTTGAGTGATGGCACTTTTTAGCCAACAAACCTACGAGCTTTGTATAGCGAGCTAAGCCAAAAGCTAGAGATCAAGCCAAGTTGGCAACAATCTAACAAAACAAGAGCGCTACTCTTGGCTCACTTTTTTGGGCGAAACATGCAACATACGATTTAACACATAGAGGATCATTACGATCAGGATGGTTGTGCCGACTGCTAGAATATAGCGATCTAAACCTATGGCGATGCCCACCGCCGCCGTGACCCAGATCGATGCGGCCGTCGTCAAGCCCTTGACTTCAGTATTTCGCTGGCTCACAAAGATCATACCAGCCCCTAAAAAGCTGATACCGGTTACGATCGCCTCTACTGTGGCGATCGGCTCGATCTGAACACGTAGATTGCCTGCGGGCGGCGGCGGGGCGATCAGAGCGGCGTCGTGCAGAAAGAGATCGGTAAAGGATACGAACAGGGTCGAGCCAAGTGCAACCAGCATATGGGTGCGCAAACCCGCCTCTTTGCCAGTCATTTCGCGCTCGTATCCGATCAAGCCGCCCAAAACGATCGCCACCACTAAACGCCCTAAGATCCACAATTCGACTTCCATAAGGGGTCTCCTTGGTTTAAGCATCTGTACGCCTGCTTGTCAAACCCAGCAATTCCCCCAAAGCGAGATAGATGGAGAGAGGAGCAATCGCCAAATACGAGAGGCTGTATGCTATAGGACATAGCAACATAGACGCCACCAAGCACTCTGGAAGCGAGCAGTTTCTTCGTTTCGGCGGGCGGCCCCGCTCACACAGTTGCATCAAAAGCAGCGAAAGCATCGCGAGCATACATCAGGGTTTACACGCTCAAGCTCTGTCGGCGAGGTCTTGACCGTTCATTCGGTCCTCAGCGCGTCCGCCTACGGCTACCAGAGCTGCTAGCTACCCTCACCCCCCGGCCCCCTCTCCCGCACTGCGGGAGCTGTACATTAGCCACACATCGACATACGGTCAGCGTTATCTGCCCTCACCCCCCGGCCCCCTCTCCCGCACTGCGGGCGAGGGGGTGAATGCACCCCGTTCTGTGCTCTCAAGGATACTCCCGCGATGGTATGCGAACGATCGCCTGTTGCTGCCGACACGACTTTTGGGTAATGCATAGATGCGGGAGAAGGGCGTATACTCTCTCACTCATTTTCGCTGTTCTCGACTGCCATCCTAAGCTTCCAGCTGCTTCGCAGTGTGCAGGCTTCTTTGTTTCGGTGGGCGGCCCGCTCACAAGGTCGCGGATTATTTGGGTAGGCTTAGCGCGCTTTGACAAACTGCATGCCGCCGATCTGGCGCACGCTGCCCTTAAGCTCGAGCATGCTGAGGGCGGCCAGCAATTGTGAAGAGCTGAGGCCGCTGGCGCGTCCTAGCTCGTCGATGTGCATGGGGTTGGGCGAGAGCCACTTGAGTATCTCGGCCTCGATCGGATCGTTTGGCACGATCTCGGCGATCTCTTGTTGCACCAGCGCGCCGGAGAGGTTTAAATCGTCAAGAATGACTTGCGGGCTGCTGGCGAGGGTTGCGCCGTTTCTGATTAGTTCGTTGGTGCCTAAGCTCGACTCGCTATAGATCGAGCCGGGCACGGCGTAGACCTCGCGCCCTTGTTCGAGCGCGAAATCGACTGTGATCAGTGCGCCGCTACGCTGGCCTGCTTCGACCACCAGTGTGCCCAGCGAAAGGCCGCTGATGATGCGGTTACGGGGCGGGAAGTTGTTTGACATTGGCTTGGTGCCGAGCGGATAGTCGCTTATCAGCGCGCCCTGCTCGCAGATTCGCTCGGCGAGAGCTTGGTTGCGCTCTGGATAGGCGATGTCGACCCCGCAGCCCAAGACGGCGATGGTGCGCCCGCCCGCTTCGATGGCGTGGCTGTGAGCGACGGTATCGATGCCCATGGCGAGTCCGCTCACGATCGTGATGCCCGCTTGGCAGAGTTCTGCGACAAAGCGGCGGGTGACTTCGCGCCCATAGGCGGTCGGTTTGCGGGTGCCAACCACAGCTAAGGCCCATTGGTCGGTGGGCAGCAGGTTGCCACGCAGATAAAGCAGGGGCGGCGGGTTGGGGATATGGCTCAGCAGCATAGGGTAGTCGGGATCTTCGCGACAGATCACTTGGATATCGCGCTTGAGGGCTGATTCCAGCATGGCCTCTAGATCGAATTTGCGGCGTGCTGCTAGCAGGCTTTCGATCAAGCGAGCATCGAAACCTGCGCTCGCTAACTCGCTGTTTGAGGCGTTCCAAGCGGCTTCAACCGATCCGCATAGTTCGATCAAACGGTAGGTGCGCACCGGGCCGATCCCTGGAATGCAGTTAAAGCCGAGGTAGTAGCAACGCTTATCCATAAGAAGAGTCCCTTTGTAGCGAGTACAGCACTGGGCCGTTAGGTTCTTCCTTGGCCTGCCACTCAAGTAGCTTGGCTCTTGTAGTTGTACCGTTTGGCCTTTCAAGAAGATACAGAATGGCCCGCCTAGAACTGGGTTCTAAGCAGGCCATTCTGTAGGAGAGAGGGAAGGAAGGTCGTAGAGCTGACGCTTGTTACTCGACTTCGAAGGCGACTGTAGCGATGAAGCCGGTTGCGCTGCCGCGAGCTACCAGCGAGTAGCTTCCGGCAGGCAGATCCTTGGCATCGAACTCGGCGTAGATCGCGCCATTCTGATCGGCTGCGATAAAGGCGCCGCCGTTATCTTTGCTCTTGGTCGAATCAGCGTCAACCAAGCTCACACCCTTGACCTCAAGCTCGTGGGCAACACCATCGGGCGAGTTGTACCAGAAGGTGACCAGTTCGCCTGGGGCGAAGATCGCATCACTGCTGAAAGCGAGGACGGTCTTAGCAGGAGCGCTGGCAGGGCTAACGCTCAGGTCGAAGTAGCTCTGGCCTGCATTGAGGATAGGCAGGTTGGTCTGGCCGCTGCTCTTGCCTTCGCTGTCGTTCCAAGTGTAGCTGAGGCGATCGCCGATCACGGCGCCTGCGCTCAGTTCGGCATCGCTCTCGAAGAGCACATCGATGGTGCGCGAGTCGCCGCCACTGGTCAGCTTCTCGATCTTGACCGTCAACGAGTCGTCGCTGCGATCGGTGACCCAAGCGCCGCTGCCCTTGATATCGACGCTCACAAGGTCAAGCAGATCGTCGTTGTAGGGGATGGTGATACTGGTATTTTGAGCTGGGCCCTTGCCATTGTTAACAGCCGACACTTCGTAGCGAACCTGCGAACCTTCGATGCTGGGTTTCACATAGACGCTTACGGCAGCGCGCTGCAGCTCTTCTTTTTTCGCCGCCGAAGCTGTGTCAACCATGCCTAAACCGCTTACACCGATAGCCACTGCGAGGGTGGAGATAAAACCAACCTTCAAACTATTTATAGCCGAAAACATCAATGACTCCTTGTTGAGATTTATATTCCGAAATATGTAGACTTGATTGTGTAGGTTGAGACGAATGGCTTACGAATGCCGTTCGTCGTGTGCGATGTTGAAATAGTACTACGCTGAACGATCGTTTCCTATCCTCCAAAGAGGGGAAGCAGAGGGGGATTGAAGGCAGAAGCAGGCTTATCCCCCAAATGGGGGAGAGATAGAAGGCGAGAGGGGAGTGTAAACAGATTCTTTACTTTTTGAGGGCGCTTGAAGAGCTTCGAGGGTGGGTAGGGTGGGAGGATGGCCGACCTAACGCTTGGATGGGAGGATGGGCTGTTTGTAGCCGTAGGCGGACGCGCTAGAAGCCTTGTTTGAAGGCAAGACCTTAGCGCTAGAGCTTTGCAGAGCGTGCTGTGATCGTTGGGATTCGCGATGAGAGACCTTGTAGTGTGCTACAAGATCTCTCGGGCAGGAAGCTTGTTTAACAGGAGGAGGGAACAGGTTTAGCTTAGAAGCTGAAGCTCTTGGGCGCGCGCCAGCGCTTGGGCGCGGGTATGCACATCGAGCTTGCTGAAGATATTTTTGATATGGCTTTTGATGGTGCTGGGCGCTACGACAAAGCGCTCGGCGATGGCATTGGTCGAAAGGCCCGCCGCGATCTGGCGCAGAATGTCGAGTTCGCGCTTGCTTAAAAGCTGGTTCGTAGATCCAGTGGCGCTCTTGGCCTCGATCTGCTTGGCTTGGCTTGGCTCGAAGCTGAGCAGGTGCGCGATGTAGTCGAGCGGGAACTGAGCGACGAGGGGTGAGCCTTGCTGCGCGAGCACTTGAACCCTGCGCAGCAACTCGACAAAGGGTTGGCCCAGATCGAGCAGCGATCGCACGAGACCGGCCGAAGCCGCTAGGTTTAAGGCGCGCTTGAGCGGCTGTAAGGCGCTTGTTAGCTCGTTGCGCGAGAAGTGCAGCAGCGCTTGGCAGGCGAGCAGAGTGGCCATTTCTGGCACCGAACCTTCGTACTCGGCCTGTTCGAGATGCGGTTCGAGCAGCAACAAGGCCTGATCGTAGCGCGCGTCTGTGCTGAGCATTTGGCAGCCAAGCATAATACTGAGCAACTGCTTCTGTTTGTTTTGAAAAGATACGATCGGCTGGGGCTGCAGTTTGATCTGACTTGTTTTGAGCCATTCGAGCGCGATCGACTGCTTGCCATCTTGGAAGGCGAGTTGGGCTTCGAGCACGGCCAGCATGCTCTGTTCAAGCGGAATATTGGTTTCGAGCAGGCTCATGCGGGCGCGAGCGAGCGCGTCGCGTGCGGCGGCGAAGTCACGTTTGGCTTGGTAGAGCCGCGTAAGCGCGATATAACCTTCGAGGCTTGCTAGCTCGTCGCTGTCTTGGCTCAGTTCGATTCCCTTCAACAAGGCTCGTTCGGCATCCTCTAGCTCGTTTTGTTCGCGCAACAGCTCGCCTAAACCGATGTAGGCCTTGCCCGCGATCGGCAGAGGCTGGCGCTTAGCGCTAAGCGATAGCTCGATGGCTTGTTCAAACAGCATCTTGGCTAAGCCGAGCTTGCCCTGTTTCAGGTTGCATTCGGCCAGCAGCAACAAGCTCATAACAACCATAAAGAGATTGTTGTTACTGCGCTGGCTATGCAGCGATTCGTGCAAGAACGCCATGGCCGCTTTGGTATCGCCGCGCAGCAGTTCGAGCGTGTTCAAGGCTAGGAAGAGCGAACTGTGGGCGAAGCTCGCCTCGGGAGGCATATCGCGCACCAAGGCTTGGGCGTGTTCGCTGCCGTTTGAAAGGTCGCCGCTCAGCAGAATCAGCATGGTGTTGATCGCTTCAAGCTCGTAGTAAAGTTCGATCGAAGCAGCAGCCGTCTCAAGGCCGAGCAGCTTAGCGGCAGCTTGCTGGTAGGCTTGAGCTTTGGCAAGATCGCCCGAAAAGAGTGCCATCCAACTCTGAAGCAGCAGGAGCGCGGGACGATCGTGGCTTAGCTCGTCGGGCAGGGCTTTCAGCCATTGGCGTACGGTGCGAAGCTCTCCCTGTAAGAGCAGATCGCGGGCGCTCGTTTCGATCAGTTCAGCCGTCCAAGTGTAGTCGCCGCTTGCCAAGGCGTGGGGAACAGCGGCATCTTTTTGGCCACGCGCCTCGTAGACATGGGCGGCCCGCCGATGCAGCTTTGCGATCACGCTGGGTTCGTGGCGGTCTAACTGAAAGCGCAACATCTCGCGGAAGAGCGGGTGAAAGCGGGCTTGGAGCCGTTCGCTGGCGGTCGCCTGAATGAATAGGTTCTGGCGGATGGCTTCGATCAATACGCTCTCAACATAAGAGGTGTGAGGATAGGGCGGCAGGCTCAGTACGTCGCAATCGGGGCTGTCCTCGATGGCGGCATGGTGCTCGAAGAGCGCCTCGCACAGCTCGGGGTCGAGCGTATCGAGCAGCGAGCTATCGATCAGAAAGCGCTGCAGTTCGGGCGGCTGAGGCGCAAGCACCTCTTCGTAAAAATAGGTCGCGAAAAAGGGATGGCTGCCCTTGATCTGCCCCAAGATGCTGGCGTTGTGCTGCGTCTCCGAAATCCAACGCGGATCGCTGCTCTGCTGCATGATCTGCACCATCAAATGGATGCCCGTGACCCAGCCTTCGCTGCGTTTTTCGAGCAGCGAGATGTCGCTCTTGGCGAGCTTGACCTGCCAAAGCTCGCGCACAAGGCTGTCGATCTCGTCGAAGCGGAAAGCCAGATCGTTGCTGTTGAGTTCGAGCAGTTGCCCGCGTGTGCGCAGAAGTGCGAGCGGCAGTTGAGGCACGCTGCGGCTGGCGATCACGATTTGAGCGTTGGGAGGCAGATGCTCAAGCAGGGCACTGATGATCTGGTCGATCGCGGGGTTGTTGATGGTGTGATAGTCGTCTAGTACAAGGACGATTTTATGCGGGCTTTCGCCCAAGATATTGTTGAAGAGAATCGTCTGAGTTTCGAGATGGTTCTGTGTATTCAAAAGCGCATCAGCAAGCTGGTGAGCCAAATCGGGCTGTTGTTCGCCAAAGGCGGCCACAACATAGCTCCAAAAAGACTCGATCTGGTTGTTATTGCGGTCGAGCGTCAGCCAGGCGAAGACACTCGCTTCTGATGACTCGCTTTGATGCAGTTTATACCAATCGCTTAACAGAACTGTCTTCCCATAGCCTCCGGGGGCAACCAGCAGGGTAAGTTTGCGGCTGACATAGTCTGTAAGGCGTTTGAGCAGGCGAGGACGTGATAGGATGGGTGTTGGCACGCTGGGAGGGATCAGTTTGGCCCGAATAAGTGGGCTGGCCGCACGTAGCTGCGCTGATGGCTGTGATGTTTGGTGCGTTTCAAGCAAACCTGAAGATCTCGCATGCATAATTCACCACGATATGTTTAAATTTGGTGTGTGGAACCGAACAACACCAATTCATCTCTCTGTCTTTTGTCGTCTCTACAGTACGACGATTTAGCTTAAAAGAATGTTTCGTGCGAGATCTGCACAAGCTTGGCAAAAAACTCAACAAAAAAAACGAGCTTGCGGACTGCAAAGCGCTTTGTAGTCCGCAAACTCGTCTACGAAGAAGCAGTGTAAAAGCTTTAGCGCAAGGCGGCGCCGATCACGTCGGGCACGTCGGTGATAATACCGGTCGCGCCCCACTCGACCAGTTGCTTAGCGACCTCGGGATCGTTGACGGTCCAAACGTTGATCTGATAGCCTGCGCGACGCACTTGAGGCATAATCTTCTCAAGCATGGGCAGCTTGAAATAAGGGTGCCAAGCGTAGGCTCCCACTTGGCGTAGTTGGAAGAAAGGCCAGAATTCGCGGGCACGTACATCAGGGCGCAGCGTTCGCTCGCCCATCAGATAGGCGCCGCGCACATCGGGCGCTTCGTTTTGCAGTGCGACCAAGGCCTCGTGATAGAACGAAGAAACAACCGTCTGGTCAACGATATTGAATTGACGTAACAAGGCAACACTAGGTGCAACGATGTCGGGCTGCTTGAGCTCAACATTGAGCTGCATATTGGTGTCGCGGGCGAAGGCACAGACCTCTTCGAGCGTGGCAACTTGTTCGCCGCCGATATCGAGCTTGCGTATCTCTTCGAAGGTGTAGCTGCTGAGGAGGCGTTTCTCGCCGTTCCAGCGTTCGGTCGTATCGTCGTGGAAGACGACGAGAACGCCATCTGCGCTGCGTTGTACATCGAGTTCGACCATTTCCGCACCCTGAGTGCGGGCCAGTTCAAAGGCGCGAAGCGTGTTTTCGGGCGCGTAGCCGGATGCACCACGGTGTCCAATGATAAGCGTCATAGCTTTCTCTGTTTTTCAAAGCAGACTCCGAAACCGTATATCACTATAATAACAAAACTTCTTATTCTCTTTTCAGGCTGTTTGGCTAAGAACGGCATGTTGGATCCGAGTAGTACCACCCTATGTTAAGCCGTTCCAGTTTACGTGCCTCTATTGGAGCGAACTATACTAAGGGATAGCTCACTCTACAAAGGTTCGCTCTCCTGACCTTATTGATGCGATTTCTCAAAAAACTATTTAATTCTACCCGCTTCTACTAATTAACATTCATAGAAAACAGGTAAAAATGATCTAATTCATTACTCATGATCTCAAGCCAGCAATAATATAGTCGTTTTTATCCTATTAAACCCCTCTATGAGATAATAGCAAATTTTACTGCAATACAAGATAATATATCTTAAATCGTTGAATAAAGCGATACTGTCACGCAACAACATAAATATTTAAGATCAATAACATTTTCTTAATGGACATTTTTGCAAATAAATATACCGAATTCGTATATATAGATTAACTATTGAGTAGAATAGTTTTCCTATATTGACTCCTATCAGCAATAGTGATAAAATCCGCTAAATCACCTATCCATACCCCAACTTCTCTCTTCTTCATTAAAACAGACTTCTGTGTATCTAACAGACAACAGTCAAATAGTTTGTAATGTATTTGCAGACAATTTACAAGTAATCTAACCAATCTCGCAATTAGATATACATAAGTAAGCTTTTGTTTGTTAATAGTCTTTTGTATGAAGGAGCTAGCTATGGTATACCGCATTAAAGTGGTGCTTATTAGTTTAGCGCTTCTTACTATGACATCTCTTTCTAATGTACAGGCACAAAGTGACGAACGATGCTTTCCTGAAACGGGTTTTTGTATCGCTGGGCGGTTTCGCGAATATTGGGAGAGCAATGGTGGTTTAAGTATTTTCGGTTTTCCCATTACACCACAGCAAGAAGAGATGGTCGAGGGCAAGCCATTACAAGTACAATGGTTTGAACGTAACCGATTTGAACTGCACCCTGAAAATGCCCGACCTTATGACGTGCTATTAGGTAGACTAGGGGTTACGAGTCTTGAAATAGATAGACAAGACTGGACTGCTTTTCCCACAGCTACCCCTCTCCCTGAATGTCGGTATTTTGCAGAAACGCAGCACAATATTTGTGGTGACATCCTTACATATTGGCGTGCAAATGGCTTAGAATTTGATGGTCAAGAGGGTAAAACCGAAGCCGAGAGCATCGCCTTGTTTGGCCTTCCATTAAGTGAAATCCTAACAGTAACGATTGAAGGCCAATCATATAACATTCAGTGGTTTGAACGTGCGCGTTTTGAATTGCACCCTGAAAATGCTCCGCCATACAATGTGCTTCTTGGATTGTTAGGTAGTCATGTGCTTCAAGCATTACAAGCTATTTGCATTGACTTTGAAGAACCACCATGGGCACTTGGTACCCAGTACGGCGATCCAGTAGGGCAGGTTCCTGGAAATATAGCATTCACAAGCGGTGGGGTGCGCGTCTTAGTGCAACCATTCGAGTTCAGTGGCGGTGGAGGAACATTCAATTATGCACAGATCGATGATGCTCCTATCTCATTTAGCGCTGGTCAAAGCCTACGTCTTAACCATATAAACGTCGAGTTTGATTTCAATACTATAGGTTTCTCTCCATCGCAAGTAAGCCTTGATTTTTTGGATCTTGGCGGTACTGAGAATCTAGCAGTCAACGGGAATCCATCTTTTATTGATGATATCGCTAGAGCACCATCGTTAATGGCAGGGGTTGCAGTAAGTGTTAATGTAACGCCTATCCCAAGAGGTAAGTCTGGTACAGTGATGCTTAATGGACCTATTCAAAGCTTTAGTATAGGCGGACAAGAATTCTGGATAGATCATGTATGTATTTCGCCCTGAACAAGAAAGCTCTAACAGACTATTGGTTAGATAGGTAAACAGCTTACATTCGAGTATTTCTGGCCTTCGATAGAGCAGAACTCTTCTCTTTTACTTTTTCTCCGTTTTCGTTCTCGCATGTTGCAAAAGCACAAGCCTGTAAGCGCATGTAGCCTGAGAACGAGCAGATCATAGCTTCTTTGTCGCCGAAGACGCCTTCGCATGCAAGGCTTTCAGCGGGGTTGGCAGCGAAACACAACGTTTGAGCCAAGCAGCTCGCAATGAAAGCAGAGAGAAAGGAGCTTCTTTGTGTTGGGCGGGATGTTGGTAGCCGTAGGCGGACGCGCTAAAAATCTTCTTTAGGGGAAAGAGCAAGCCGCCAAAGCGCAAACCTGAGCGAGCGGATTTTAAATGAGCTACTGCCAGAGCGCTGCAGTGCAAATCAAAGCGCCCCGAGTGGGGCGCTTAAGCTGAAGCGACTAGAGAAAAAGTTATGCTAGCGCTTCGATCTCGTTCTCGTTGGTCTGGAAGCCTTCGGCTTTAAGGGCTTGTTCATCGAGCATGGGGGCGAGGATTTTCTGCATAGCCATCACATGTGCGCAGGTGCCCCAGTTGCGGAAGAAAGAGCAGTTACAGGTCCACCGGCCTTCGCTGAGAGTGATATTATAATCACTATTACCGCCTCGAAAGGTCGCTTTGAGCTCTCCTAACGTAACGCGGCTCGGATCTTCGGCGTAGCGTCGTGCTTTTTCGATCTTCCCAATCAGGTCTGAGTGCATGTCGATACCTCCTTGGGTTTTGTTACTAATGAAGCCGTTAGCCTACAGACAAATTGCTTGTATGAAAGCATCAAGGGCGGTCAGGTCTTACAGACCTGAACCGCCCTCAGGGTACACAAAGGTTTAAATGATGTGCTATTGAATCCGGCATCCGTTTTCTCCACTTTGAGGTTCGGTGCGGTGAACCTATCCTAGAAACAGTTGGTTCTGTGAAGTCATTATACCGTTGGCATAAGTGCTAGTCAAGGGTTGAAGCGGTGAAAGAACGGCAACTTTTGAGTAATCGTTACACAACTTATTTGGCTTAGCAAAAAGGAATATGACAATAACCGAAAGCGTGTAATATCCGCTTTGTTGCCGCTTCTACAGCAGCAATAAGGATAAAATTGGCGGAATGTGTAAATTGTGTAACAGTGCGGTGATTCACACGAAAAAAGTTTAAAAAGTGGACTTTTTAAAAAAGATACGGATACATTGTAAGCCAAACAGAGAGGGCTCGACCGCGTCCGCCTACGGCTACCAAATCGGCCGTCCATCCATTCGGATCTTCAAGTGCTTCGCAGCTCTCGCTGCCTTCGCTGCCTTCGCTGCGACCTTCCTGGTGCAAGCACCAAGAAGGTTGACACGTTGCGTTTCGTTGCCTACTGTTCTTCGAAGGCCCTCATCCCCAGCCCTTCTCCGCAAGCTATGCATTAGCCAAAAGTCGTGTCGGCCGCAAAAGGCGATCGTTCGCATACCATCGCGGGAGTATCCTTGAGAGCACAGAACGTACAACCTCAACATTCAGCCCCTCGCCCGCAGTGCGGGAGAGGGGGCCGGGGGGTAAGGGCCGATAACGCTGACCGTATGTCGATTTGTGGGTAATGTATAGCTCCGCAAGCAGGAGAAGGGAGCTTGGCTGCCTGTTCTCAATGAAAATGCAAATAGTTGTTTATATCTATGGAGAAATATTTTGCTTTTTATGGAGAAATATTTTGCTTTTTAGTGATGTTGGCTTGCATGAAAATTGTAAAAACTCTTATCAAGCTTCTGCGACTCTGTGCCTCGTGTGGTGAATACTACCAAATCCGTTTACAGACTTGCGCTCTTGTAACGCAAAAACGGGAAAAATGATCAAGTTCCACTCTGCCGAAGGCCAAAGAGAAAGTAATCAACCGGATTTGATAGAAATATGTTCAGCGCCTCGTGTGGTGAGCACAAAAAGACCCGCCAGAAGTATTCTGACGGGTCTTTGCTTTCTGCGATTAGAGCGATTAGGCTGCGACGCGCTTGCCCGGTCGCTTGGTCGTCTCTTCGTCCTCCTCTTCCTGCTCGCTGTTGGCGCGGGCAACACCCTCGCGCGGCACAACGTGCCAGAAGCGCTGGCTGTAGACATCCCAGTGGCTGAGGATCTCGCTAGCGCGCGGGCTGCCGGTCAGCTCGAGATGGCGACGCAGCAGCTTCTGAACGGTCGCTTCATCCTCTTCGCTCAGGCGCACCAACTGCACCAACTGGCCATTGTAGCGCTGTTCGAGCACATTGTCTTCGTCGAGCACAAAGGCGTGACCGCCGGTCATACCAGCGCCGAAGTTGCGACCAACTTGGCCGATCACCACAACCGTGCCGCCGGTCATATACTCGCAGCCGTGATCGCCAACGCCCTCGACAACCGCCGTAGCGCCGGAGTTTCGCACTGCGAAGCGCTCGCCTGCGCGGCCTGCCGCAAAGAGCTCGCCGCCGGTCGCACCGTAGAGCACGGTGTTACCGATGATGACGTTCTCGTGCCAGGCGTAGCGGGCGCGCGAGCTGGGGTGAATGACGATCGAGCCTCCAGCCATGCCCTTGCCAACGTAGTCGTTGGCCTCGCCGACCAAGGTGAAGTGCAGACCCGGAGCGTTGAAGGCGCCGAAGCTCTGGCCAGCGCTGCCCGTGAGGTTGACCTTGATCGAGCCAGCGGGCAGACCAGCATCGCCGAAGAGCTGACCGATCGTACCCGAGAGCTTGGCACCGACCGCACGGTCAGAGTTGCGGATCTCGTAGTTGAGCGTGACCGGGCCGCGACCGTTGAGAGCCGAGCTAGCGTCGCGCAACAGCTTTTCGTTGAGGGTTTCAGCCTCGGGCGGCAGCGGGTTGCGCTCGCCCATATGGCGGATCGGTCGCTTGCCGACGACCTCGCGAGCACCCAGCAGCTCAGTCAGATCCAACTGATCGCGCGCATTCTCGACCTGCTTGGGACGCAGCAGATCGGTGCGGCCAATGGCCTCTTCGATCGAGCGCAGGCCGAGCGAAGCCAGAATCTCGCGCACTTCGTGGGCGATGTACATAAAGAACGACATCACCATCTCGGGTTTGCCCGGGAACTTAGCGCGCAGATCGCCGCGCTGGGTCGCGATACCGACCGGACAGGTGTTGGAGTGGCAGGCGCGAGCCATAATACAGCCCTCGGCCACCAGCGCAGCCGTACCGAACGAGAACTCGTCGGCGCCCAGCAAGGCAGCCATCACCACATCGCGGCCGGTCTTCATACCGCCGTCAGCGCGCAAACGCACGCGGTCGCGCATATTGTTGAGCACCAGCGTCTGCTGGGTTTCGGCCAAGCCGTATTCCCACGGCTCGCCAGCGTTCTTAATGCTCGAGAGCGGCGAAGCGCCGGTACCACCGTTGTAGCCGCTGATCTGGATCACATCGGCGTAGCCTTTAGCCACACCGGCGGCGACCGTGCCGACACCGGTCTCTGCCACCAGTTTGACCGAGACACTGGCTTCGCTGTTGACCTGCTTGAGGTCGTAGATCAGCTGAGCCAAGTCCTCGATCGAGTAGATGTCGTGGTGCGGTGGCGGCGAGATCAGCGAAACACCCGGAACGGTATGGCGGATCGCAGCGATCTCGGCGTTGACCTTGTGGCCGGGAAGCTGACCACCTTCGCCCGGCTTGGAGCCTTGGGCCATCTTGATCTGCAACTCGGTGGCTGAAGCCAAGTAGGCCGGGGTCACACCGAAGCGGGCCGAAGCGACCTGCTTGATCTTGTTGTTGCGCTCGTCCTTGTAGCGGTGAGGAGCCTCGCCACCTTCGCCGCTGTTGCTGAGCGCGCCCAAGCGGTTCATTGCGATCGAAAGGGTCTCGTGAGCTTCGAGGCTGGTGCTACCGTGGCTCATAGCAGCCGTGCTGAAGCGGCGCACAATGCTCGAGATCGGCTCGACCTCGTCGATCGGGATCGGCTCGCCAGCCGGAACGAAGTCCAACAGGTCGCGCGGCTCGGTCGGCGGGCGCTTCTGCACCATATCGGCATAGACACGATAGCGCTTGTAGCCTTCGTTAAAGTCGCCGTTGATAGCGTCATCACCCTTCACCGCCTTCTGCAGAGCGTGCACCACTTGTGGGCTGAAGGCGTGATATTCGCCGTCTTTGCGGAACTTGTACATACCCGGGTGGGGCAGGATCTGAGCTGCGGACTTGCTCAAGTCCAGCGTATTGCCGAAGGCGCGGCTATGGCGCACTTGCATATCTTTCAGCACACGATCGTAGTCGAGATCGCCGTAGCGAGCAGGCGTGCCCACGAAACACTCTTCGATCAGCTCGCGGCTGAGACCGATCGCCTCAAAGATCTGAGCGCCACAGTAGCTGTCGATGGTCGAGATACCCATCTTCGACATGATCTTGAGCAGGCCCTTATCGAGCGCGTGGATAAAATGCTGCTCGGCCTCTTGCACGATCGTCCAGCTCAGCGGGTTCTCATCGGGCAGGCTCGGTTCGGTCGAAGCGCGTCCAGCAGCACGATTTGCAACTTCGCGCATATCGGCCGCCATCTCGCGTACCACCGCCAAGGCCAGGTAGGGGTTGACCGCCTCGGCGCCATAACCGATCAAACAGGCCAAGTGGTGGACTTCGCGCACCTCGGCGCTCTCGGCCAAGAGGCTCAGGCGCGAGCGCAGACCGCCCTTCACCAAGTGGTGGTGAACGGTGCCGATCGCCATCAGCATAGGCACGGCCAAGTGGTTCTCATCGACGCCGCGATCGCTCAAGATCAGAATATTGACGCCGCGCTTGGCAGCCTCTTCACTCTGGCTGCGAATCCGCTTGAGAGCGCTGGGCAGATCTTCGCCGACTTCCATCAAGACCGAGATCGTATCGACCGAGAAAGTCTCGTCGTCGATATGGCGAATGGCGGCGAGCTGCACATCGTTCAGCACAGGCGAGTTGAGGCGCAGCAAATGGGTGTGTTGGGGTGTCTCTTCCAAAATATTGTGACGCTGGCCCAAGGCGATCGAGAGCGACATTACCATCTCTTCGCGCAGCGAGTCGATCGGCGGGTTGGTCACCTCGGCGAAACGCTGCTTGAAGTAGTGGAAGAGCGGGCGTCCCAGCTCTAACTGCGACAAGACAGCAATCGGGGTATCGTCGCCCATTGAGCCGACCGGCTCTTGGCCGTCGCGGAACATGGGCTTGATCACCACATTCAGATCTTCTGAAGTGTAGCCGAAAGCCATTTGCAGGGAGGTCAAAGAGACATCGCCGCCCGGCGCTGGCTCAAGCTCTAGCGTCGGCAGGTGCTTCTTAACCTCTTCTTCCAACAAGCGCAGGTTTTGCTTGGTCCAGACATCGTAAGGCTGCAGCTTCGAGAGCCAGTCTTTGATCTCTTCGTTGGTGAAGAGGCGGCCTTCGCGCGTATCGACCGCGATCATCTGGCCAGGGCCGAGCTTGCCCTTGTGAACGATGCGCGCATCATCGATCTCTACAGCGCCCATTTCGCTGGCGCTGATTACCAAGCCGTCGCTGGTTACCAAATAGCGAGCGGGGCGCAGACCGTTGCGGTCGAGCGTCATACCGACTACGCGGCCGTCGCTGAAGGTCAGGGCCGCTGGCCCGTCCCACGGCTCCATCAAACAGGAGTGGTACTGATAGAAGGCGCGCCAAGCCGGATCGATATCGGGAACCTTTTCCCACGCTTCGGGAGTCAACATCGCCATAGCGTGGCGAATGTCGCGGCCCGCTTCCACCAACAGCTCCAATACATTGTCGAGGCGTCCCGAGTCGCTGCTGCTCGAATCGATGATCGGCAGCGGCAGATCGTCGTGGCCCGGGAAGCGCAGTGTCGACTCGCGCGCACGCATCCACGCTTCGTTGCCATAAATGGTATTGATTTCACCATTGTGCGAAAGCATTCGGAAGGGCTGAGCGAGTTCCCAGCTGGGGAAGGTATTGGTTGAGTAGCGTTGGTGGTAAACCGCTATGGAAGTGACGTAGGAGGGATCTCGGAGATCGGGGTAAAATTCGCGAACTTGGGAGCCGGTTAACATTCCTTTGTAAACAACTGTGCGTGAAGAGAGAGAAGGAATGTAAAGTTTCAGTTGTTGTTGAGAGGCGGCTCGTTCGATCTGCTTGCGGGCGATGTAAAGGTCTACTTCAAACTCATCTTGGCTGCTTCCACCCGGACACTCTAGGATGATCTGACAGATGCGCGGAAGCGTTGAGCGAGCGTACTCACCGATAACCTCGGCTTGTACGGGTACATCGCGCCAGGCAAGCACCGGAATACCCCGCTCTTGAAGCACATTCTCTATCAGCTTCTGGCTCTGTTGAAAGATCTGCTCATCGCGCGAGAGGAAAAGCATACCGAGCGCAAGCGTCTCAGCATTGGCTGTAATCCCCTGTTTTTGCAATTCGCGCAGCAAGAAGGCGCGTGGGATCTGAGTCAAAACACCGGCCCCGTCGCCGCTCTTCGCATCCGCTGCCACAGCGCCACGATGTTCAAGGTTGGCGACCGCTTGCAGCGCCATGGTCAGAATGTCGTGACTGGGCGTACCATCAATGCGCGTAACAAAACCAATGCCACACGCATCATGTTCGAACTGGGGGTTATACAGCGTATGCGTAAACATGCGCTGGGCAGGATTCTCCATCTTCGACTCCTCGATCGTCACAAATACAAAAAAACTCACCATCGGCCTCATTCAATGAGGCTAGGTGAGCGTCGCTGCGACTCATATAAAGCATACCCCGTCTACCGATCGTAAACGAGGCCGTGCCGAAAAGCACTTATCTTCAGATTTATAGACGAAAATAACGGTAGAAGTTGAGATTTACCCGCAGAAGGCATCATTACCTTGAGAGGGCACACCATTTCATTAGAATGACATATACGACTGAGATGAAATATGAGAGTCAATGAGACGATACTAGAGCTTCAACATTGAGCTAGTATGTCTAATAGTTTAGGCGTCTATGTCTTCTAACTATTGGAGATGGGTAGAAATATACTATGTGAGAAGGCGTTTGTCAAGCACTTTCTTGTAGGAATTATACAAAGAATCAGACAAAAATTAATCTATTCCGAATAGGATCTATAACGATCGCTTATCATAAACTACTCCGTTTTATTATATACTAAAATAAACATACCATCATTATCTCTAACATTTGATAAATTACCGCATTTTCACATAATCATTACTATTTCGGCACTATGACAATCTTCCTCGCTCGATTGATACAATTTGAAGAGAATTCAAGCGAAACTGCAAGATAGCACTATTTCCTGTCTTCTAGCCTATAAGGCAAAGCGAAATGCTTCACTCGCTTGGCTGGCCGCCGCAAACTGTTGAGAACGAACCGATCGGGCTTCAGGTAGCGGCGAACAAGCTCGGCTCGGAGCAAGCAACAGGCTCGGATCGGTCTCAAGTATCTGGATCATCTGTTCGCAATCTGCTATAATGAGAGGCTGATCCACCATGTGAGGAGCGCGCTCAATGACAAGACGCGAACAATTAATCCTCGTTGATGGCCATGCTTTGGCGTTTCGTGCTTTCCATGCCCTTGCCGATTCAAACCTACGGTCATCGACAGGCGAACCGACCTACGCGGTCTTCGGGTTCACCCAGATTGTGCTAACCGCTCTCCAAGAGCGCAAAGCTGAATATGTTGCGGTGAGCTTCGATGTTGGTCGTACCTTCCGCGACGATCTCTACAGCGAATACAAGGCTGGCCGTGCCGAAACTCCTGCCGAATTCGAGCCACAGCTGGCCCGCATCAAAGAAGTTCTCAATGCTCTCAATATTCCGATCTATACCGCCGAAGGTTACGAAGCGGACGATGTGATCGGCACTTTGGCGCGCCAAGCGACCGCCCAAGGCGTCGATACCCTGATTCTTACCGGCGATACTGATACGCTTCAACTGGTCGATGAGCATGTGCATGTGCTCTTGGCCGTGCCCTTCCCCAAAGGCGCCACCAAAGAGTACAGCGTCGAAACCGTGCTCGAACGCTACAAAGGGCTGCGACCTGACCAGCTCGCCGATCTACGCGGCCTCAAAGGCGACACCTCCGACAATATCCCCGGTGTCAAAGGCATCGGCGAAGCGGGCGCGATCAGCCTGCTCAACACCTATGGCAGCGTCGAACGGCTCTACGATGTGCTCGAAGGCATTGTCGAGCATCCCGAACCGATCCCCAACCGCTATCGCAAGCACCTGATGGGCCAACGCGAGAGCGCCATACAGAGCAAGTACCTTGCGACGATTGTCTGCAATGTGCCCGGCATCCAGCTCGATCTGCGCGCCGCCGCCCTACACGATTACGACCGTAACAAAGTGATCGCCCTCTTCCAACAGTTTGAGTTTGGCGCGAACCTGATCAAGAAGCTGCCCGGCAGCGGTAGCTCGCTTCAGGCAGCCGCGTTGCCCAGCTCGCTCGGCTCAAGCAGCCCTGCTCGCAGCATAAGCTCATCGGGTCCGGCCCAGCTCTCGATGTTCGACGATATCGAGCCTGTTCCGCTGGCCCAAGCCGAGCTTGACACGGCCCCAAGCGTCGCCAGCTTGGGCGACTATACAGCTGTCACCACAACAGAGCAATTCGGCGAACTGTTGGCGGCCCTAGAAGCAGCCCCAGGCTTCGCCTTCGACACCGAGACCGACAGCCTGCGCGCCTTTGAATCGCGCCTGGTTGGCATCTCGCTGGCGGTGCGTTCTGGCAGCGCCTGGTATATTCCGATCGGGCATAGCAGCGGCCAGCAACTCGATCGCCAATTTGTGCTCGACGGCCTGCGCCCCTTCTTCAGCGATCCGAACAAGGCCCGCTATGGCCACAACGCCAAGTTCGATATCGAAGTGCTGCTGCACGCTGGCATCGAGGTACCGAGTATCGCCTTCGACACTATGGTCGCCGCCGCCCTGCTCAACAAGCGCCAAGGTCTGAAAGATCTAGCCTTTTACGAGCTTGGCCTCAGCGAGCCGCCCACCTCGATCGATGTGCTGATCGGAAAGGGCAAAAACCAGATCACCTTCGATCAAGTGCCGATCGAGCAGGCCACACCCTACGCGGCAGCCGACGCCGATATGACCTTTCGGCTCTATGAAAAGCTTAGCGCCCAGCTCGCCTCGCCTGATCTGAGCCATGTGAACGAGATCTTCACCAAGCTCGAAATGCCGCTGATTCCGGTGCTGGTGCGCATGGAGACCGCTGGCATCGGCCTCGATGTCAACTACCTCAAACAGCTGAGCGTACGCATCACCCAGCGCCTGAGCGAGCTAGAAGAGACCATGACGATGCTGGCCGGAGAGCCTTTCAATATCAATTCGGGCAAGCAGCTCAACCAAGTGCTATTCGGCAAATTACAACTACCAACTGACGGCCTCAGCAAGCTCAAGAGCGGCGAATACTCGATCACTGCCGATGTGCTCGAAAAGCTCAGCCACCATCCTGAGAAAGGCGAGGTTCCGCGCTTGATTCTGCAAGCCCGCCAGCTCGCCAAGCTCAAATCGACCTATATCGACGCCTTGCCCGACCTAGTTAATCCGAATACGGGCCGCGTTCACACCACCTACAACCAAGTCGGTGCCGCAACCGGACGCCTTTCGAGCAACGATCCGAACCTGCAAAACATTCCGGTGCGCACTCAAGAGGGCCGCGAGATCCGGCGAGCCTTTGTGGCCCAACCCGGCCACCGTTTTATCGCCGCCGACTACTCGCAGATCGAGCTGCGCGTGCTGGCCCATATCACCCAAGACCCGGGCTTGGTGCAGGTCTTTATGGAGGGCCAAGATGTACACGCCGCGACCGCCTCACAGATCTTCGGCGTGCCGATCGATCAAGTCGATAAAAATCAGCGTCGCATCGCCAAGATGACCGTGTTCGGAATCATCTACGGCATCAGCTCGTTCGGCTTAGCGCAGCGCACCGAACTGAGCCGAACCCAAGCCCAAGAGCTGATCAACGCCCTGTTCGAGCGCTTCCCGGGTCTGCGCAGCTACATCGATCAAACCCTCGATCAAGCGCGCTCGTTGGGCTATGTCAACTCGCTCTTCGGTCGCCGACGCAACTTCCAAGAGCTGAAAGACGGCGCAGGCGCGCCCCAACGCCGCCAAGCCGCCGAGCGCGAAGCGATCAACGCGCCGATTCAGTCTACCAGCGCCGACATTATGAAGATCGCAATGATCAATATCGATCGCGAGCTGCAGCAGCGCAACCTGCGCACCAAACTGCTGCTCCAAGTGCACGACGAGCTGATCTTCGAGGCACCCGAAGAAGAGGTTGCTAGCGTAACCGAACTGGTGCGCAGCACTATGGAGCAGGCTTATAAACTGAATGTGCCGCTCAAGGTCGATGTCGAGATCGGCCAGAACTGGGAAGAGATGACGGAAGTCGCATAACACTCGCTTCCAAAAACGATCGGGCGGATCTCAGCGCATCTGAGATCCGCCTTTCTTATGCTGTTTTCAAACCCTTTTATGTCAAATTAGGTTATCCAGATTGTGTTATTTGGCGCTCGGCAATGCGAAAGTTTTTTAGTTCTGGATGCGGCTTTGTTGCACAAATAGCAGCCTGCTTTGCTGGGCGGGATGTTGGTAGCCGAAGGCGGACGCGGTAAGGAACGCATGCTGGCGGGAGCTACCGCCGCCAGAACGATCTGCTCATGGTGATCGATAAGTGACAACATAGCAGTTCGCATCAGTACCACAAACATGCTACACTGACGCCTATGAGAACAGCCCAGACCTGCTATCGTTATCGATTGGAGCCAAGCAAGCGCAGAAGTGCCACGTTATGTGGGTGTGAAGCTTGATTTGGGAACGAGTGTGGGGCACTGAAGCAAAAAGCCCACGGACTTCGGCACGGGGGCCTCAGGTGAAACGCAACACGGATTCTGAAAGCTGTTATACAATAGACGGATAGTGCGTAGTTATTTATTGAAGCTTTTAAAACCATTGTAGACTATCGTGTTGTTCGCAATTTCGCATAGGAAAAAGAGATGGATCAGCGCCCGACATATACCGTTATCGCGCCCGTCAAAAATGAAGAAGAATTGATCGCTGAATTTCATCGGCGCACAGCGGCGACCATGGAGGCGCTCGGTGAGCCGTTTGAAATCATCGTTGTCAACGATGGATCGACCGATCGCTCGCTTGAGATTATGCGCGAGATCAACGCTCGCGATCCTCGCTTTAAGGTCGTTAATCTCTCGCGTAACTTCGGTGCAGAACCAGCATTCTCAGCTGGTCTCGACTATGCCAGCGGCGACGCGGTTATTTTGATCGACGCTGACCTTCAAGATCCACCCGAAGTTATCCCCGAGCTGATCGCAGAGTGGCGTAAAGGCTACCAAGTTGTCTATGCGATCCGCAGCGAACGCGTAGGCGAGACTTGGTTTAAAACAGCGACAGCATCGTTGTTCTACCGCTTGATGGACCGCATCACCAGCGTTAATGTGCCGCTCGACGCCGGCACCTTCCGCTTGATGGACCGCGTTGTGGTCGATACGCTTGTGCGCATGCGCGAGCAGAATCGCTCGATGCGTATGCTCTCGGTTTGGGTCGGCTTCCGCCAGACGGGCATCTCTTACAAGCGGGCCGCTCGCACCGCTGGCACAACCAAATATCCGCTCAAGAAGATGTTACGCCTCACGCTCGACAACATTACGAGCTTCTCGTATCTGCCGCTGCAGATCGCGACCTATATGGGTTTTATTATCGCGATGATCAGCGTGATCGGCATTATCGCAACCATCGTCGCTCGCCTTTCGGGCAGCCTCGCTTTTGAAGGCCAAGCGACCACCTTGGTGAGCGTGCTCTTCCTCGGCGGTATCCAACTGATCTTCTTGGGTATCATCGGCGAATATCTCGGACGGATCTACGACGAGGTGCGTCGCCGCCCGCTCTACATTGTGTCTGAAGCGATCGGCTTCAACAATGGTCCGAACCCAGAAGCGAACAATCATGTAGATTTTTCGCCTCGACCCGCAACCCCACGACAAGAATTTAGCAAATAAAAAGGCGGGCTGTAGGAGCGCTATTCCTACAGCCCTTTGCTTTTCCTCTCCTTCCAAATCCGCTTGTTTTACTTTCTATTTGGCCTCTGGCAGAAAGACGGCTAGCTATTCCTTGCCTTCGCGTACCAGGCTCAAACATACAACGATCGAAATAAAGGCGCAGGCTGCCGCAAACAGAGCGTTCAGCGTAAAACCACCCAGATTCCACAAGACTGGGCTGAGCAGCGAGCCGATCACACGCGCCAAACCGAGGCTAGCCGCGCTGATCGCCATAACGGTCGCGCGCGCTTGAGGCAACTGGGCGCTAATCAACGGGAAGTACGAGACGATGCCAAACTCGAAGCTCAGGTCGAAGAGCAAAAAGAGCAACAGAAAGAGCGGCCAGTTTCCGGCGCTAAACGGCAGGGCGAACTGGCTGACACAGCACAACACCAGGCCCATCAGCACCGAACGCCGCTTGCCGATGCGATCGACAAACAGGGCCGAGACTCCCGAACCCACCAGCTCGGCAATACCCATCAACACCGCGACCGAACCGATCTGATTGACGGTCGCCCCAAAATCTTGCTCCAGCCAGCTCGCATAGGTGATGAAGATAAATTCGGTCGCGAGGATCATCAACATCGCCATCGAGATAGCGCCAACGATCGGTGCTGTGAGCAGCCAGCTCAATTGGAAACGACCGCGCTGATCGCGCGCCTGCTGACGGCCTTGCTTCGAGCCGCCATCTAGGCCAAAAAAGGTCACAGCCGTGATCACAAGGCCCAATCCAAACAATAGGCCAAAAACCAAGCGATAGCTGTCGCTCCAAGTGAAGATCTGTGTCAGCGCGCTCACGCCGATGAGTGCTGCCAAAGCCCAGCTCAGCTCGAGAATGCCAAGCACCCGCCCACGCTGTTCGTAGGAAGAGCGCGCGCTGGCATAGGCTTGGGCCGAAGGGTGATAGAGCGCCGTCGCGACACCCACCAAAATATAGCCGCATAGGAAGGGCCAAAATGAGCCGGAAAGGAAGCAGATTAGGGTGCCGAGACAATACGAGCTCATGCCCCACACCATGGCGCTGCGTTCGCCCCATCTATCAGAGACGATTCCTCCCAGCGGGCTGGCCAAGGTCGCGGCGACCTGCAAAGTCACCAACAAGCTTACGGTCTGCAGATCTACAACAAACATAGCTGCCAAAAAGGGCAGCAGCGGATAGACAACTCGAAAGGTTGTATTGATCAGCCAACGACCTAGTAACAAAACGACTAGTTGTGGCCACGTTATACGTTGCAACTCTACTGATGAAACCACAATCCACCTTACTTATTCCGCAGCTTATCCAAAGCTACGTTTCCTTCTTTGCAAGCACAGCTCGAGCGTTTTGAAGAGATACTCGTTCGAGCTCTTCTTGTTTTCTCCACTGAAGTCTCTAGCTTACCACACACCCTGCGTCTCTGAGATCAGTATTCCAGCCGAACCCACCTCTCTCGAGATCGCATGCACAATCCGTCTACACCTTTGTGATCGTAAAAAACCGCTTTTTAAGCGCGCCATCAAGCTTAAAAGCAATTCAGTGGCGGCCAAGTCTTTACCCCAAACAAGGTAGCAACCGCGTCCGCCTACGGCTACCAACATCTCGCCCAACAAAACAGGCGGCTATCTGTGCAACGAAGCCGCCCCCAAAAACCAATAAGGCTCGCTATCGCTAAAGACCAACAACTAGATTAAGCAGCTTTATGGACAGCTAGAGAAAGAGTTGTGTGAAATTCCACTCTGCCGAAGGTCAATGGCTCGTTTTGTCTTTGAACTACATAGCAAATCCGCTTAAAGACCTGCATGCTCACAACCAAGAAAAACAACAACAAGGGAAAGAATTGTCAAGTTCCACTCTGCCGAAGGCCAAAAAGCAACAAAGTGATCGGAATTGCTCTAACAAACGAGCGATCAGTTATCCGAACAATGCAAGAAAAAAGCCCGCGTACAAGACGCGGGCAATAGAAAAGATCTTCTCTATTTCGCATACTATTCAGCTTCAGCCCAGATCGATGAGCCTTTGTGCGAAGTGTCCATCGGGAAGCTCACATTTAAACGGCGTACCGCATCATGGTTGCTCTCGGGCAAGGCAGCAACGGTTAAAATCGAAATATCGTCGCTCGGATCGCCGCGCTCTAGCTCCATGGCACGTCGCAAAATATCGTTGGTAATATCTTGAGCACTGCGCGCGGCAGTGGGGTGCAAACCTGCAAAATAGTTCCCAAGCTCCATATCTTCGCCATAACGCTCACCCGCATGTAACAAACCGTCGGTAAACAGCACGATATAAGTATAGGGCTCTACCATCAGTTCGGTGATCTGGGGCTTGGTCATGGCGTACAGACCGATCGGTGTGCTCTCTTCATCGTAAATATGCAAGCCATCCCGATTGATCATGTAAAAGGGCGTTGGGTTGTTACGCGAAATCAGAATGCTGTTGCTTACGAAATCGATCGATAAGATATTGAAGTTCGCAGACACCTGACCCATTCGATAGGTATACAAATAGTCGTGAACAGCGCGCGCGGTCGCACCATCGCGCGTACCGTCTTTCAACAGGGTAAGTGCCCGGGTAGCAACCATATTGCTGAGGCTCTTGGCCCCACGCCCCGACCCCTCGGCATCGACTAACACAAATGAGAAGCCTCCACCGGGGCGTTCAATCATTTCAAGGGTATCGCCGCTTTCACTTCCCGCATGTTTGGCAACCTTCGCTACGGCAACTTGTAATGTCATCATATCAACACCTCACCTATTAGCAAGCTGGATGCTTTGTTCGGGTCGCAATCGATAGCATGCGTTCGTTCTTCAACAACACCAGCCTGTGAGGAGTGTCGCGCCTAGTTTGCAGCTAGGAAAGCAACAAACCCATCCTGGTCTACGCAGAACAGGAGCCTACCCTATTCAAACGTTCATGTTCAAACCACTTGCCTAACCGATCTGCTCCGCTGTGTTGAAGATAAACGTTATTACATGCCCGTGTTGGAACGATCAGGCATGTTCATTGTAGACCTTTCTAGGCTTTGCAGCAAGATTAAGAATTTGTTCACAAAACTAAAAAGATTATTTTCTGATTATATATTGGTAACATTTAACTGCAATTTTATATTGCAGCCTACGTTATACTATCCAAACCTGCTTTTTTTGAGACATTTTTATAACAAAGTAACGTAGGTCTGATATCAGAGAAGGTCTCTTGCCGCTCACCCGTTGAGCGCGAAAGGCAGTTTTTAGCTTCGATGGTGCTTATACCAAGGAAGTTATATTGCACTCTCTCATTGGCAGACAGATAGGATCAACAGGTACTTCATTGATATGAAGCCCAATGGTGTGGTCTATTGAAGTCTGTTTCACGGCTTAGCACGTAACAAACGTGTCGCTCTACACGCACAAAGGTCGTCAATTTAGCCTACGTCCAACCTACAAGCGGCCTCCCTGTACTGAGGTCGCTCCTTTCGTGTCTGTAATACGCTGGCAGGTCGATGATATAGACACTTTCAACCATCATCAAAAGGTCCAGTATGTTTACTATCTTGTTGTGTAGCCAACAACCAAATACCATTCTTTGGCTTGACCATGCATTCCGTCAAGTCAACTATAACTGCCGTATCACCACTGAATGGGATGTGCTCTTCAGAGTGGTCAAAGGCAGCTATGTCGACACCGTTCTACTCGATGCAGCCATGGAAGGCGTGGAAGATCAGTGTCGTCTGCTTCGTGCGATCAGTGATGTTCCGCTGATCGTTATTTGTGGGCAAGAGGATAAGGCCGAAGCGCTACTTGCCGCAGGTGCCGACGATGTCATTCTAGCAAACACCTCTTTCTCCGACCTGTTAGAGATAGCACAACGCAAGATGCGGCGAAGCAAAGCCGTCGCATCAAGTTAATAGATATATCAGAGGGCCGTCGTACTGACGGCCCTCTGGCTTTATGCCGCAAGCAACCTGAAGCGGAGCACCCGCATAGATCAAGGGTAGATGCCGCGCGTTAAGGTCGCTTGAGCGACACGATCGACCGATAACAGGTAAGCAGCCGTTCGCATCGAGACATTCCGCTCCTGAGCGATTCGCAAGACCGTTTGGAAGGAGGTCGTCATCACCCGCTCTAGCTGCGCGTTAACCTCACGCTCCATCCAGAAGAATTCCTGCAAACCCTGAACCCACTCGAAGTAGCTGACCGTCACACCACCGGCATTAGCCAAAATATCGGGCACCACAAACACACCCTTGTCGTACAGAATCACATCTGCATCGGGTGTGATCGGGCCGTTGGCGGCTTCGCCGATCAGGCGCGCCTTGATTCGATCGGCGTTTGCGCTGGTGATCTGGTTTTCTAAGGCGGCTGGCACCAAAATATCGCAGGGCAGCTCAAGCATTTCGCTATTGCTTATCACTTGTGCCTCTGGATAGGAGAGAATCGAGCCATGTTCAGCACGATGGGCTAAGACAGCCTCGGGGCTCAGCCCTTTGGGATTATAGATCGCACCATCGACCTCACTGACCGCCACAATCGTCGCGCCCATCTCGTGCAACAAGAGTGCGGTATTGCTACCTACATTCCCAAAACCTTGAATCACTACTTTCGATTTGTCGAGCCGCATACTCAGATGGCGGGCTGCTTCTCGCAATACAAAAACCAAACCGCGAGCTGTCGCCTCGTTGCGGCCCTGCGAGCCACCAATATTGAGCGGCTTGCCGGTAACCACCGCAGGCACCGTATACCCACGATGCATCGAAATCGTATCCATGATCCAAGCCATTACCTGCGGATTGGTATTCATATCAGGTGCAGGGATATCTTTTTCAGGCCCGATCATCATACTAATTTCAGAAGTATAACGGCGCGTCAAGCGCTCAAGTTCACTCATTGACAAGGTTTTAGGATTAACAACAACACCACCTTTGGCGCCTCCATACGGCAAATTCACAACTGCACACTTCCACGTCATCCACATCGCGAGCGCTCGTACCTCATCGAGGTCGACTGCTGGGTGGAAGCGGATACCACCTTTGGCGGGGCCACGGGTGATATTGTGTTGTACGCGATAGCCATGAAAGACCTGAATGCTGCCGTCATCCATCTTGACGGGGAAGGTGACACTCAGCTCGCGCTGAGGGACACGCAAAATCGCCCGTAAGCCGGGGCTCAGGTCTAACAAATCGGCTGCTATGTCAAATTGGCGTTGGGCATTAACAAAGGGGTTTTCGCGTGGCGAACTCATAGCATTTGTACTCCTCAACATTGAGAATGTGCGGCATTGTTAAGAAGAGAGTGCCTGGAGATACAAACGAGCACTCTGCACTTGACTATCCGCCCTCTATAGTGATCTTCTTTGACCACCCTCGCGGAACGTTCCGCGTTCACTTCATTGTACTACATGTTCTCTTTTGCTGACAAATAAACGTTTTAAGATTAACATTTTTATCATTTCCCGAACATATCAGGATATTGTTTATTTTTTTGCTCAGAATAAAGTCTAAAGTGCCTCTCTATAGTTCAGAACTAGGGTAATAAAATTAGGTATAATACCAAATAAAAATTCTCCACAATAAAAATCCTTTAAGCCATTAGTGTGGTTTAATGGCTTAAAGGATTTTCTACACGACTTTTTCGTAGCGATAGTACGAAAATCGATCTCTTTTTGGGTGATGTGACCCTAGGGGTAAATACCGCGTGTCAATGTGGCCTGTGCAACTCGATCGACTGCAACAAGATAGGTAGCGGTTCGCATCGAAACCTTACGTTCGAGTGCGATCTTCAGCGCTTCTTGGAAGGCGGTGATCATCACTCCTTCCAAACGAGCGTTCACTTCACGCTCGGTCCAGAAGAGCTGCTGCAGACCCTGAACCCACTCGAAGTAGCTGACCGTCACGCCACCAGCGTTGGCGAGAATATCGGGCAGCACCATAATGCCCTTATCGAACAGAATAAGGTCGGCATCGGGGGTAATCGGGCCGTTCGCACCTTCAGCAATCAAACGAGCCTTGATCTTATCGGCATTAGCCGCAGTGATCTGATTTTCCAGCGCAGCCGGAATAAGGATATCACAGGGCAATTCGAGCAGTTCGGCGTTGCTGATCGGGTCCGCCTCGGGATAACCTTCGAGCGTGCCATGCTTCGCTTTATACTCCAGAACTGCCGGAATATCCAGACCGCTCTGGCTGACGATCGCCGCGCGCGAATCGCTGACAGCGATCACCTTCACGCCCAAGTCATACAGCAACTTGGCCGAGATCGCACCAACATTTCCGAAACCTTGGATCACAGCCTTCGACTGAGCCAAAGAGAGCTTCAGATAGTCGGCAGCCGCTCGCAGCGTGAAGAGCAGACCACGCGCGGTCGCCTCGGTGCGCCCATGCGAACCACCAACGTTGACCGGTTTACCGGTGATTACGGCAGGCACGGTGTAGCCGCGCTGCATCGAAATCGTATCCATGATCCAGGCCATTACTTGAGGATTGGTGTTTACATCAGGCGCGGGGATATCTTTCTCTGGGCCGATAATCGGACTGATCTCGATGGCATATCGGCGGGTCAATCGCTCAAGCTCACCTTGCGAAAGGGTCTTAGGATCAACAACAACACCGCCTTTAGCACCGCCATATGGCAGATTCACAGCGGCGCACTTCCAAGTCATCCACATTGCGAGTGCGCGCACCTCATCGAGGTCGACTGCGGGGTGGAAGCGGATACCACCTTTGGCCGGGCCACGGATGATATTGTGTTGTACGCGATACCCGTGGAAAACTTGGATACTACCATCGTCCATCTTGACTGGGAAGGACACACTCAATTCACGCTGGGGAACTCGCAGAATTCGTCGGAGTCCGATGTCGAGATCGAGCAGGTCGGCAGCGATATCAAATTGGCGCTGCGCGTTTAAAAAGGGATTCTCTACCACTGTTCCATACCACTTGTGTTAAACCCTCCTCGTCTTTGAGAAAGAATCGGTACCCTCTATACCATTTGGTCAACATCGACCCCACACGGGCCGCCCGTGCAACCGCAATTGTACTATGTCTTGGGCAAGTCTACAAGAAAACAAGAAGCCACTTTGAAGCAATTATTAGAAGGTTTTCTTAGCCGAGAGAAACGAATATGCCGCATAGGAACGGTATATTTCATTTTATCAAATACTTCCACAAATTCGCTAAAATTAGTTTGCGAATCCGCTCTATTTGAAAATAATTACTCTCATAAATAACGTTGGCGAACGCTATTCTGCATGTAATGGCAAGCTTTTCTAGCATATGAGAGCAACCTAGATAGATAAAAGAAGTAAGCTAGATGCTTACTTCTTTTGCGATTCTATCAACAATAACTAGGCATTTTCATCTGAATAGAGAGTTATATCGATCTACAAGCGCTAAAAGCTTATAAAACGCCGATATCGACCCTTCTTAGGGAAATTGGATCCTTTTGAGCAAAATTGGAGCCATTAAACGCTAGCGATTCAAAATGCGCAAGCTCCAAATAATCGCCACAATATATCCAAGCGTGATCGCGATCACTTGAGCGATCTGCTTTTGCCTATGAATCTTTTCCCAATCATTGAGCGTTTGTTGAGCAAACCACGGCGCCTATAGCTCGCTTCAAGCTGCTCCCAAACAGTGTCTGCTGAGCTACGCAAGGTGAAGAAGATCAAAACGACATAGACGATCAGCGATAGCAAGCCAAAAAGTGTTACAAGTATATAGTTAGCTCCTAAACATCAGGTTTATCAACATTGATACTCAACGCTCGAAGATCAGTATGTTAGTACATAAACACAAGATATCAGCCTCTAGTAGGTATATTTCAGCATTTAGAGCTTGTTATACTTCCTTTATGCCTTATATGCGACATAAAGGAACACCTAATGAATAGGCAAGCGATCAATATTCAGCAGAAGTTTGATCTCTTTAGCGAGCATTGGCAGCCACGAGTGATCGCCGAACTGAACGATTATCAGTTTAAGGTTGTGAAAGTACAGGGGGATTTTGTCTGGCACTCGCACGCCGATACCGATGAGGCCTTCTTGGTGGTAAAAGGCCAACTGCGAATCGACCTTGCAGATAGCGCGGTCGAGTTAGGGCCGGGCGAGCTGTTTGTCGTGCCCAAAGGTGTCGAGCACAAACCCTACGCCGAGCAAGAGGCTTGGGTGCTGCTGCTAGAGCCACGCGGCGTGGTTAATACTGGCGATGCAGGCGGCGAACTGACTGCCGCCAACGATGTTTGGGTTTAAGGCAGGCTAGAGCAAGCATCAGACTGGTGGGCCTGCTGCTGGCTCACCAGTTTTTTATAGCCTCTTTCAGCGCATCGTATTTGCAGCTATCTGTTGATTGCCAAAGCAGAAAGAAATGTGATCACAGCAAAACCAATGACAGATCTAGCAACAATATTGATAATCTTGCCATTGTTAGGTCTGAAGGATAAACAATCGCCCCGATTCCAATATCAAGAAACCCCAAACTAGCCAACATATTATACCAAATCCGGTTGATTAGGTTCTCTTTGGCCTTCGGCAGAGCAAAACGTGACTCTTTTTGTTGTACTGAGTTCTGTGCTCTCAAGGATACTCCCGCGATGCTATGCGAACGATCGCCTGTTGCTGCCGACACGACTTTTGGCTAATGCATAGCTCCCGCAATGCAGGAGAAGGGCTGGGGAGGAGGGCTGACTAGCCCATTTGATAGCCGAAGGCGGACGCGCTAGGGTCCGAATGGAAGGAAGAGACCTCGCCGCCAAAGTGCTGAACAGTCCAAGCGGGTTCCAATGTGCCAAGCAATTACAGCTTAGCGATGATACCAATTGTCCTAACAACAGAGGGACAATTGTATCTACACAAACGTAATTGTCCTAGTAAACTACTCGCATTGGAGAATTGTTTGGAATAAAGTGAGACAATTATGCAGATCGAATTAGATCGATCGAGTGCTCAGCCACTCTACCAACAACTCGCAAGCATCATACAGCAGCGGATTCGCAACGGCTCCTTCCCACCCGGCATGCGCCTACCCACTGTACGACAGCTCGCCGAGCAGTTGGGCATTACACGCCTCACTGTCCATAGCGCCTATGCCGAACTCGCCTCTGGAGGCTGGGTCGAAGCAACCGTAGGGCGCGGCACCTTTGTGGCCGAACTCGATCACGCCCTGCGCATGCCGCCCTTATCGCAGCTCGATCACGAAGTTACACCGCGCGGGGTGCTGCACGATATTTTGCGTATGGCCCATATCCCAGGGCTCTGCACCTTGGCGATGAGCGACCCGGCGCCCGAATGGTATCCGATGCGTGAATGGCAGCGTGCACTCGACGAGACGCTCACGCTGTATGGCGCCTCTGTGATGAGCTACGCGACTGGGCAGGGCGATAGCGAACTGCGCGCGGTGCTGGCCTACCACCTCCACGACCGCGGCTTCACCGTCGGTCCCGACGAGATTATGATCACCAACGGCGTCACTCAAGCGCTCAGCATCGCTGCAAACGTCTTGGCCTGCCCGGGCGACACCGTCTTAGTTGAACAGCCGACCTATCTCGGCATGATCAACACACTGATCACCCAAGGCTACAAACCGATCGGCCTTCCGCTCGACGAAGAAGGCCTGCTGCCCGATGCGCTTGAGCATGCAATCATTCAGCACAAGCCGGCCTTTCTCTATACCATTCCGAACTTTCACAACCCGACCGGCGTCTGTCTCAGCCCGCAACGACGCCATGCCGTCTTAGAGATCGCCCAACGCCACAACCTAACCATCGTTGAAGACGATATCTACGGGCGGCTCAGCCTCGAAGGCAGCCCGCCACCATCGCTCAAGGCTGAAGACTTCACGGGCAAAGTGATCCACTTGGGCGGTTTTTCCAAGAGCCTTATGCCCGGCCTACGCGTGGGATATATGGTCGCGCCGCCAAGCTTTTTGCGCCAAGCGGTCACCGTGCGCCAAGCCCAAGATCTCTGCTCGCCGCTCTTTGTGCAGCGTGCGCTAGCGAATTTTATCAGCCACGGCTGGCACACCGCCCATATCCGTCGCGTGCTGCCGCGCTATCGTGAGCGCCGCGACACACTCTTGCGCGCTATGGAGCAGCACTTCCCGGCTGGCGTCTTCTGGACGCGCCCCAAAGGCGGCTTCGCCTGTTGGGTAACGTTGCCAAACTCGATCTCGGTCACCGAGGTCTACCTCGCCGCCATCGAACGCGGCATCGCCTTCGCACCGGGCGAGGTCTTCTGCGCAACACCATCGAATCGTTCTGAGCTACGGCTTTCGTTCAGCACCCCTTCGCCGAGCAATATCAACAATGCGGTCGCGATCTTGGGCGAACTGCTGCGCGAACGCAGCCATCGGCGCAATATATCCATCCCGGCTTCGAACGATTGTCTACCGATCGTTTAGACAGTTCAACTAAAGGATGCCATAGGGGGACACAATGAGCACTATTGGAAAGGCTTTATCCGGGTCGCTGTGGTCCGCTGCGAGAACAAGCCAGCTCGAGAGTTGCGCTAACAGCCAAGCGATCACGGGCGGCAATCTGCCCAAACAACCCTATCAGCACTTTGGCAACGACAAACTAAGCATGCCTCATATGCCGCTCGACACCGAGATCCATTGGGACTGGCGTAACCCGCTCAATCTTATTCCGGGCGCGATTGTAGCCATCATCATCCTCGATATTCTAGCGCTCATCTTCTCGTAGCAAAGCCGCTTTCGAGACTTCAAATTCATATCCAACGCCTGCGTCAAGGCCTTATGCTAGCGCATCTACTTGTGTAGTTCAACGCTCAGGCGGCCAGGTCTTTAACATACATTCGAT
This sequence comes from uncultured Chloroflexales bacterium, assembly GCA_937902315.1. Taxonomy (GTDB): domain Bacteria; phylum Chloroflexota; class Chloroflexia; order Chloroflexales; family Chloroflexaceae; genus CALGUG01. Next base: position 174,237 of record CALGUG010000008.1, on the reverse strand, counting down.
CCTTAGCGCGTCCGCCTACGGCTACCAACATCCCGCCCAGCAAAACGAATCCGTAGCTGTCTGTGCGAAGCGAGCGCCCAACATCCCAACAATGCAAACCGACTTCGCAATAAACAAGCACATGTGGCGAAAGCATTGTGATAGATGTTGCGCCTCGCTGCAACATCTATCACAACAAAAGAGATTCGTTCGAGTGGAGGCCAACAAGATACGAAATGGTTAAGTGAACGTGCTAGCGTTTCATAACGATCGACCAAATCCGGTACAAATGCAAACCCACTACAACTTCAAAGAGCGTTCCTAATAAACCGCTACAATAGCTTTACCCGATCAGCTCTGGAGCCATTCGGAAGCGATCAGGATCGTATTAGCCCATCTTTGTAATAAGGATCAGCATGCAGCCCTCTCGACAGACAGGTTACGCTCTCGGCTTGAGTGCCGCCCTCGTTTGGGCCGCCACCAGCCCTGGAATCAAATTCCAGCTCGAAACCTTAGGAACGCCCGCCCTCACGCTTTCGTTCTGGCGCGATGCCTTCATCGCGATCTTTCTTGGCAGCTGCCTTTTGCTGTTTGGCAAGCGCAGCAGCGATGGCCGTTCGCCCATTGCAGTCAGCCGCCTCGATCTGCGCAACCTCGCCATCATGGGTGCTATCAGCATCGGTATCTACCACGCTCTCTGGGTCTACAGCATTATGCTCAACGGCGTGGCGCTCGCGGTGGTGCTGATCTACACCTACCCCACCTTCGTCACCATCGGCTCGTGGCTCTTTTTCGGCGCAAGTATCGGCAAACGCCAGATCGTGGCGCTGATCGTCTCGTTCATCGGCTGCGTACTCTTGGTGCGCGCCTACGATCCCAGCGTGCTGCAAACCTCGTGGCAAGGCATTCTGGTCGGAATCTGTACAGGCATGGCCCATGCAGGCTACGTGTTGGTCAGTCAGCGCGTCGTCTCGCGCACCAGCCCGTGGGTCAGCCTGATGTGGACCATGTTCTTCGGCTCGCTGGTTCTGTTGGTGCTCACGCTGGTGCTGCAAGGCCCACAGACGCTCTTCGCGGTCGGCGAAGGCGCACTGCCTTGGATCTCGCTGCTGATTCTGGCGCTTGGGCCGACCTTGGGCGGCTATGGGCTCTTCACCCTGTCGCTGCGCCATATCCCAGCCCCGATCGCCAGCTTGCTCGTCATTATCGAAGCGCCGATCTCGAGCCTGATCGCAGTGTTCTTTCTGAACGAGAGCTTGATCTGGCCCCAAGTCATCGGCATGGCCTTGGTCTTTTTGGCGGCTTTCTTGCCAACTCTGCCGCTCGAGCGCTTGGGTATCCGCACCAGTCCGGCCACCTCTTAGTGCAAGCGCCGCTCAAACGATTCATGGCAAATTCGGTTTAAAGACTTACGCTCTTGTAACGCAGAAAAACAAAACGGGGAAAGAGATGGTTAAGCTCCACTCTGTCGAAGGCCAAATTGAACGCAATCAAGAGGGTTTGGTATCAGAAGCATTCAAAAGTGCTTGGTATAATAGACCAAGCTAAAATTTCCTAGTTTCGTGAGTATGCCATGACCCAGACGCCCGATCTCACAGCACAGGCGGTGCTCTCAGCCGCCCAACAGCTTCGCGGCCTGATCGAGCGGACCCCGCTGGAACGCAGCGCTCCGCTTTCGAGCCAGCTCGGAGCCGAAATCTTTCTCAAGCACGAATTCAGCCAGACCACGGGCAGCTTCAAGCTGCGCGGCGCCAGCAACGCTCTGCGCCGTTACAGCGCCGAACAGACAACGCCGCTCCAGATCGTCACCTGCTCGGCAGGCAACCACGCCCTCGGCATCGCCCATGCCGCCAGCATGCTCAATATCGATACGACCATCGTTCTGCCCGAAAACGCCTCGCCCGCCAAAGTCGCCGCCCTCAAGCGCTATCCGGTCAACGTCATTCAGCACGGCCCCAGCTACGACGAAGCCGAACTAGAGGCCCTGCGCAGGGCGCGCGAAGAAGGCCGCCGCTTTGTCTCGCCCTACAACGACCCCGCCGTGATCGCAGGTCAAGGCACGCTCGCGCTGGAAGTGCTCGAGCAGCTTCCCAGCACCGATCTGATCTTGGTTCCGGTCGGGGGAGGCGGCTTGCTGGCTGGTGTTCTGCTCTGGGCAAAAGCCGTCAATCCCGCCATCCGTATCGTTGGAGTGCAGCCCGAAGGCGCCGCCGTTATGACACACTCGCTCAAGGCGGGCCGTGTCATTGCGGTCGACGAATTGCCGACCCTAGCCGACGGCTTGGCGGGCAGCCTCGAACCCGACACCATCACGCTACCGATCGCCAGCCGTCTGCTCGACGAGATGCTGCTCGTCTCGGAAGAAGAGATCAAAGAGGCTATGCGCTACCTGATCCACGAGCACCACATCATCGTCGAAGGCAGCGGCGCAGTGGGTGTCGCGGCCCTGCTGGGCGGCAAACTCAAGTTGACAGCCAAGCAACATGTCGTCGCCCTCCTAACGGGGCGCAACGTTGCAACCGCAACTATTCAATCGATTTTAAATTAATTTCTCCCCGAGCAGCAAAATCCAAAACTCACATCAGTATAAGCAGAGGTTCCGTACCCGTGACGGAGCCTCTGCGCATAAAAAAGCAGCAAAACTGCTCTCTCGAAGGCTGGCATTATCTGGTAAATGTAGTACCATGAAAGAGACAATATTCTAGTGTTTTGGCTACCAAAACGCTACAAAGACAAAAGCGCTCAGCTGAGCGCTTGTTTCTCATACCCTCCTGTTACTCAGGCTCTGAAGTGACAGTTTAAGGAATACTTATGAAAACTGAAAACAAACCATCACGTGTCTCTGCAATCACCCATTTACGCTGCCCTCGTTGTCTCGAAGGCCAAGTGTTTACGGGCACATTTGCAATGAACGACCGCTGCCCAACCTGTAACTATCAATTCGGCCGAGAAGATGGCTACTTTATCGGCTCGATGTATATCAGCTACGGTGTCAGCTTCTTCTTTATGTGCTTCGCCGTCGCCGTGCTCTGGTGGCAATTCCTACGCGACTGGAATCTCTTGCTCATCATTGGCTTAGCAACGCTCTGTATGCTGCCCTTTGTGCCGATGATCTTCCGTTATTCGCGCGTCTTGTGGATGCACTTTGACTGGGTGGTCGACCCCGACCCAGAGATCCCTGCTCGCTAAGCCGAGGCTTTTAGAGCCTATCGACTCCCAACACGGGCTACTTAAACAAGCTCAGGTCGGCCAGCTTGTTTAAGTAGCCCACAATTATCTCCTCACGCTTCATGCCTTTAGCGCTCTGGCGGTCTAGTCCCTTCCCTCCATGCGCTCCTTGGCGCGTCCGCCTTCGGCTACCAACATCCCGCCCAACAAAAGAGTGTGCTATCTGTGCAGCGACGCCGCTCTCAAAAACCAAGCATACAACGCACTTCAGATCATACCAAATCCGTTTAAAGACGTGCATGCTCTTCGCTCAAAAAAAACGAAAAGCTGGGAAAAGGAAAGAGTCACGTTCCGCTCTGCTGAAGGCCAAAGAGAACCTAATCAACCGGATTTGGTATAACGCAGAAAACAAAACCGAAGAAAGAGATGGTTAAGCTCCACTCTGCCGAAGGCCAAAAAACGTCATCGAATTAGCTATCATTCCAAAAGGATAACAGAGCACTAAACAGTGCCCCAAAAGCAATGTTATTTTAGCCAACAAAAAGAGCGAGGTTTTTACCTCGCTCTCGCTCTACAACTTCTACTAAATTCACCAGGGTTATTCGAGATCTTGTTGGCTAGAACGACACATCAGCGAAAACATCTTCGTTTCAAACATATCGCCCAGTCCCTGCTACAAGATAGGGTAATATGGTAGCCCAATGTAACGCTCGAATAGTCATTCGATCAGCCAGCTCAGAGCCGTTAGGCCCTTCGATCTCGTCCCCTCCGCACTAGAATTCCATAGATACTGCCGAAGCAGCGTTGGTGTCGTTACCATCCGAAGAAAGACTACGATCCGCCTCAATCTGCATCATCAAGCTTGTTGCCATTCGTTCCCGTCGATGCCATCGCGACAACTCGCGGCGAGTTGCGGCTTCCTGAGGCATCAAACGGACGCGTCCGAAATTTTGCCCCATTTCGTAGCTAGAACGCGTAAAAGATCGTGCGCCGAAATACGTTCGCGAGATTTTAATCTTCACAATAAATCCTCCTTATAAGATAACACGAACAATACCTCCCTTTATTTTATGAAAAATTCAAATAATGCGATTATTTTGTTAAAAACTAAGAAAAAGCCAGAAATAAACGAAAACCCAGCAACTGAATGCATTTAATATAATAGTCTCTCTTTCTCTTATGCACATCGCATTATTTGCTATATTTCTCTAGGAGTATTCACCCACGAATTTATAGCCTCAAGATAGGAGGAAACTCCTATATATGTGCATTTTGCACAAATTATCAAAATAACAATTATTAGATATGTATAATAACATTGAATCTTGTGGAATATCGGGATATTAGGAGACTTCGTATATCAATTCAAACATAACACAAAATCCAATATTTTTCAAATAACAAAAATACCATCAAATATATTCTTCCATACGAAGTAGAAATTGGATACAAATAAGCAGTAAAGAGGGCTTATTCTCAAGCAATAAATAATTATTCGTAAAAGAATAACAAATATGTATATCAACTCCCGAAGCATCATAATGTAAACGAGCTCTAGCGAGCATATTTATTTCAAAAATCACATTATATAAAATCCGTCCCAGATCTATTTAACTTTTCGCTAGAAGCGATCCCGCAAAATACAAGTCTAGATCAAGCAATTTTAATATATTCGCTTCTATGTTCTTTATTAAATTACAATTTGCCATGAAATTCGTTTACACAGCGCTGTTTGTAGCAACAGTGTGCTCAATGGAAGATCGATCGGAAACAAAGAAAACAATAACGAAGAGCAGTTTCATTTCGCCAACATGCAAACAAAACGAATTCTCAATCTAACACAAAGCATAATTAACGACTTACGCTTTCGCAATACTTAAAAACGAAAGAAAACCGAAGAAAGGATTGTGCGAGATTTCGTCCGATTGCGTGAAATCTTACACAAGCAACAATAGTCATGTTCCACTCGAGCAAAGGTCAAAAACATACAACCAGCAAGCAGAATTTATAAGAAATGAAGAGCGATAAATAAAATGAGGGAAACTTCTTGGCGTTTTATCTCCATCTATGTTCGAGAACATGCCAAACTGGAGACAAGAGAGGCAAAGCGCTGTGGGCTGTCATAAAAGGCGAACTCTCAGTCCCAAGCGCTCGTACACAAGCACTATCATTTACGAGGAAGCCGAAAAAGGGCAAATCGATAGAAGCGGATAAGGCTTATATCCGCTTCCATGGGCCTCTTTCGTTAGGGCTACAGAGGTTAGGCCTGTTGAGCCAGTTGATCAATATGCTCTAACAATGCCAATAACACAGCTTTGACACTATCGCGATCGGTCGCAACACAAGGTAGCAATGGTATCTCATTGGGTAGCTGGAGACGATTGCGAATGTATCTCAATGGCAAAGAGGCCGGATCATCTTGTTTGTTAGCAGCCACAACAAAGGGCGCATCTGTGATCTGAGCAAAACGTTCCATCAAACGCTGGGTCTCGGCAAAGTGAGCTGGACGACAGCTATCGACAAGCACCACATACCCAAGACAGCCAATGCTCAAATGTTCCCACATGAAATCAAAACGTTCTTGACCTGGAGTACCAAAAAGATACAGCACAACCTCTTCATTAATAGAAATGGTTCCAAAATCAAGTGCTACCGTTGTCTCATGCTTCAATTCACGCTCTGTAGGATCACTGACATCATATTCAGTAGATACCGGATCGATTTCGCTTATCGTGCGAATAAAATGTGTCTTTCCTGCTGCATACGCACCAGTTATAACGATTTTCAACGCCTGCATGGGTGTTTCTCCCTAAAAAGCCGCCAAATGCGAGACGATCTATATAATTACATCACACCTTATGTTTTAGATGCAACCAAGCGCCTACATTTAGCAGGCACACCCACAATATTCCAACATTCCACAGCCGACTGACCGGATAGCTGTATTCCATCATGACCATTGACTAAACAAGGCATATTCCTAGCAGGCACAAAGCGCTCGGCTTAGGGAGCTAGAGAACCTGTTATCGTATAGGAAGTCGACGTCGAGAATATGAGGGCTTAAACAAGAGGACACACTCGATCAAAGTGTATGACGAATCGCTTCAGCCGCTTCATGCGCTTCGAGGCGAACCATACCTAAATTGGCGCCTGACCGCAAGTTCACAGCTAGCAAGCTCTGATTGCCTGCTGGTAAAACCATAAAAAGGCCTTCATGTGCTTTGATAATAGTCTCTTCTGGCAAGCCGATTCGCAATTCGCCAGAAACACGATGTGTCACGCCAATCATAGTTGCTGCCACTGCTCCAACTCGATCAACATTCACATCACTTCCCATACGAGATACCAAGACTATTCCATCTATACCAACTGCTGCAGCGCCAGAGACATCCGCCCCGGCATTTGCTATCAATCGATCAAGCACAAGGGTAATCTCTTCCTGACGGGAAGCCATTATCAAACCTTTCTAGGATGTACGAGGTATACCGAAGCTGATCTGCCTTTTCAGCAGCTCCGCATATGTACTGTACAAGTTTACGAGGGGTTTATTGATAACTATTCCGTAACAAGAGAGGTACAGTTTAATTGCAACTTTGCTCGTATTCGCAATGCAAACAAAGACCTGCATGCTGGCAAGGTGGGGAAACAACAAAGAGGGGAGAAAGTTGAGTGAGATTTCGCTCTGTCGCGCGAAATCTCACTCAATAAATATAATTAAGGGTCAAAGCGCGTCGACTGGCTTGTTCTGCTGCGACTGTTCTTTCGCAAAGCGCTTGGGAGCAGTTTCAGCCAAGACCGCTTGGCTTGCAGGGTACACTTGGGTTTGGAGAACCGGCTGCGCCAAAACGTGGGCTGCAAACATCACCATGGTGATCCACAGGCTGTCGGCCAAGAAGAGGTGAATGATCTGCATGGTGACTGGGGCCAACAAGAGGATAGTTACACCGCCAGCCATACCTTGTAACAGCACCATTCCAGTGACGATATAGCTCCAGCGTCGTACCCCAGCATCTTTGCTGATACCACGCACATAAGCCGCCGTCAACATAACCGTCATGCCGATAACAGCGGCCAACATAGGGTGAACAAAACGTGCGCGGGCGATCACATGGCTATCCGGTCTGAAGTCATGGAAAATACCAGTCGTAAAGCTATCGTGCGGAAAGAGCGTATCGCCCAGAGCAGTGATGGTACCACTCATACCGAGCAGAATAACCGCTATCAGACACACAAACATCATACCGCCCTGCATACCATGACCGCGAATATGGATGGTAGGCGCGCCGCCAGACCACCAAGCCGCAAGTGTGATAGACCCTAGCAACAGGAAGGTGTTCATTAAGTGAAGGGCCAAAATCAGGGCACGGGTCAGAGAAGTATTGTTGCCAACCAGTTCAAACAGTACAAGGCCAGCACCGATCAAGGCCTCGATAATCATAAAAATAAGCGACGCCGTGACCGCCCAGCGTGTACGATGCCCTTTGGGAAAGACTCGCCGTATCCAAAAGAAATGCCCAACCACCATCATTAGGGCGACGCCGCTGGTGATACGGTGGACAAATTCGATAACGGTCTCTTCAACGGGGGAGCGAGGAATAACGTCGCCGTTACAGAGGGGCCAATGGCTGCCGCAGCCAGCACCCGAGCCTGTTGCACGGACATATGCGCCCCAAAGAATCACAATTATATTAACGGCCAAGACAAGCCAGCCGAAAAGTGGCAGACGCTGACGCATTATGATATTCTTCCACAATTCTATGACATCGGTATCGTATCCGTGAATTATGTCACAGAATTTTCTTCTCTGCAAGATGACAAGAACTTTGCTATGCAACTCCAAAATCTCGAAGAAGCCTCATTAAATTCGTGGCCAGCCATTCAACAAATGCTCTTAGATGGCTGGGTTATTCGCTTTGCAAACGGGTATACCAAGCGGGCCAACTCAGTAACGCCGCTCTACAGCTCGCATCAGCCTCTCGAGCAGAAGATCGAATTCTGCGAGCGCTTGTATCGCGAGCGCAAGCAGATGGTGGTCTTTCGATTGCCTACCTTCTCGACTCCAGCTGGTCTGGAAGAGCTGCTGATCGAGCGCGGTTACGATCGCATGGACGAGACCTATGTGATGACCCACCCGCTCGATACGGTACGCTGGGAGGCCAGCGACGGCTTACGGCTTCAGAGCGATCTGCCGCTTGATGAGTGGATGCAGCTCTATAGCAAGCTTTACGGCTCGTCGATCGAGCAAGAGCGCAAACAACAGGCGATCTTGGCCCAAATCGTTAGCCAGCGCCGCCAGTTCGTGTTGCGCGATGATGAGCGGGTCTATGCCTGTGGAGTGGGTGTGCTCGAGGGCGACTACTTCGGGCTGTTCAACATTCTGACCGCGCCCGAGTGGCGTGGCAAGGGTTATGCTGGTCAATTGTTGAACGGCATGATGGATTGGGCTCGCCAGCGGGGCGGCAAGTATGCCTATCTCCAAGTGGTGGCCGATAACGCATCGGCCTTGCGTCTGTACCAGAAGCTCAATTTCCAAGAAGCCTACCGCTACTGGTATCGCTACAAGCGTTTCGATAGTTGATGCACTTGTTGAGAGCGAGTTCGCTCTCTTTGGCTCGCGGCAGCGTGGTTTTTATCTCAACGGCCTGTTTCAAACAATATCCCTCCTCAGGTTTGGGGGCGGCTTCAACACACACAGCTAGCAGCCTGTTGCTACGGGCGTGCTGTTGATAGCCATAGGCGGACGCGGTTAAGACTTACCTTGAGGAAGGGACTTGGCCGCCAAAGGGTTGAAGGCATCATACGGAGTTGATACCTGGCTGCTGCATGCGCAATGCCGCAAGTTCGTTGAAAGAACTTGCGGCATATTGAAGAGCTATTCTCTCTTTCGATCCTTTAGGGCTTCAAAAGAGTGTTGTTGAAACTGATCTGCTACCAGAGCTTAGTTCGCGACGTGCGGCAGGTAGATCACGACCTTTTGCTGAGGGACGGTTGGTTCGCTCGGGCTTGGAGCTGGGTCCTCTTGGTCGGGCTGCTCGGTCGGTTCAAGCGTCGGTGAGCTCTCCTCATTATCCTCATCTGGCGTCTCGGTCAAAGGCGGATCTTCGGGATCAGGCTCGTTCGGCTCGCTGGGCTGGCTCGTCGGAGTGCTTGTGACACTCGGCTGAGCGGGCTTGTTCGGCTGGACGGTCTTGGTCGCAGTCGCGCTAGCTTCGACAGGCTTGGTTGCGGTCGCGCTGGGCTGGACGGGCTTGGTCGCAGTTGCGCTAGGCTGAGCTGTCTTGGTTGCAGTCGCACTGGGTTGAGTGGTCTGGGTTGCAGTCGGGCTGGACTGGACGGTCTTGGTCGCAGTTGCGCTCTCTTGCACGGGGATGTTCGATGGACATGGTTGGCTTGGCTTGAAAGAAGAGCCTGCCGATCCAACCGAGTCGCCGACACCGTTGCCACTCATAATGTTGCCACAGACGAGACCTTGGGGCGCAACTTGGAACTTGATACCACCTTGTTTGTTGTTGCGCAGCGTATTTCCATAAACGTCATTGGAAATACCGTCGTTTTTGGTATCGCCACCGAGGCGAATGCCCGAGCCGAGGTTATTGAAGCTCTCGTTGTAGCGGAAGATATTGCCGTTACCGCGCGAGTCGAAACCGGCCGAATTCTCGTCTTTTTGACCCGTACAGCTGTTGTATTCGACAATATTACCACTGGCACCCTCTTTAATATCGACACACTCGTTGCCTTGGGTGTCGAAGGTGTTGTGATGGATCCAGTTGTCGTTCGACTGATCGGGGTCAGTGGTCGGGTTTTTGCCGTCACCGCGCTGTTCAGGCGCCGTGCCGATATAAATACCCTCGCCGTTTTTACCGCCACCGGCCCAGTTGCCGTTGGGGTAGTCATCGCGCCCACACGGGCCGATGGTGTTATTGCTGATCTCGCTCTGCTGAACGAAGTAGCGCAAGCGCACACATTCTCCACCAGCGTTAGTCAGCTTCATATTGCGGATTTTTAGACCGGTTACACCATCGCGCGGCTCTGTGCCCAGTACATAGATCAAACGACCACGGTAGGTCGAGCCATTTTGTCCATCGATGGTAAACCCGTCGAAAATCAAGTAGTCGTGATGCACTTGCACGATACGACCGTTACTGCCACCCTTTACAATCGCATTGGCAGGCCCAGTGATGGTAATCGGGGCCGACGAAGTGCCGTTACGAACCGAAACGATGTCTTGATTGTAGGTGCCAGGCAGCAAACGAACTGTATCGCCAGGTTGGGCTAGATTTAAAGCCTTTTGAATAGTCTTCAATGCGCTGCCTTCCGAACGCCCATCATTGCTATCACTTCCATTAGGACTCACGAAATAGGTTGATGCTTGCGCGCTAACTGCGGCATAGCTCATCGAAGGCAGAAGAAGAAGTGTACCAAGAGCCAGGAAACTGACTATGGTAATGGCAACGAACAGTTTACGGGATAGGCTATAACGCATACAGAACCCTTTCTGTTAAGCAAGCTGCTTTGGCAGCGGGATTGAGATTTAATCATTTCTCAACCCTCTTTGAGCCTAACACCAGCCGGGTTCAGAATCTACGCAACTTACGCCAAAGCTCTGCCACCTCACAGATCGGAAGGGCCAAAATAGCAGATGTTTAAATTGTGTTAAAAGGATGAGGTTGAGTTTTGGGCTTTAGAATCGCGGAGCGAGCTGTCAGGCAAAAAAAACTTGGTCCGGAAACAGGTATCGAACGTAGCTTGGTAGTTGTCTCAAATTGTTTGCCGACCGTCTCAAATTGTTTGCCAAAATGAGGGTGTTTTGGAAGAAATCAGGTTAAAAAGTGGTGCTCACTACGAGGTGCTTGCATTCTAGCATGGGGCACGTACCAAACTATTTCCAAGCGAAAAGCGGTACAATACGGCCCCAAGAGAAAGCAACGTAGCGAAAGAGGTCTCTATGCGCCGATCACATTTGATCAGTCTGCTCCTTGTGCTTATGTTGTGTGGTAGCCTATTCAGCGCGTCGTCAAGCCAAGCGGCACCTCAAGCCGGATCGTGGCTCGACGCAAACTGTCCTTTTTCGGTGCCACGCGATTTGAAGGCGCGCTGCGGTTGGCTGTATGTTCCCGAAGATCACAGCAAAGCCGACGGCCCGCTGATCCGCCTCTCGGTGGCGATCGTGCCAGCGCGCACCAAACCGCAGGCCGAACCGCTGCTCTACCTCTCGGGCGGGCCGGGCAGCGGAGCGCTGCTCAGCACGGTCAGCTTCGCCAAGGGCTGGGCCTCGTTTGTAGCCAACCGCGACTTCGTTGTGATCGACCAACGCGGCACCGGTTTTTCGCAGCCCTCCTTGGCCTGCCCCGAGACCCAAGCCATCGATATTGAACTGCTGACCCGCCCGGTAACACGCGAGGAGAAGGTGCGCAGCGAAATGGATGCTATGCTGCGCTGCCGCGAGCGCTTAATGGCCCAAGGCATCGATCTAACGGCCTACACTAGCGCCCAGAGCGCCGCCGACCTAGCCATGCTGCGCCAAGCGCTCGGCTATTCGAGCTGGAACGTCTTCGGCATCTCCTACGGCACACGCTTGGCCCTGACCCTGATGCGCGACCACCCCGAAGGGCTGCGCAGCGTGATTCTCGACTCGACCTACCCGCCTCAGGTCAATCTGCATACCGACATGCCAGCCAACACCCAACGGGTCTTCCAAAAGCTGTTCGAGAGCTGTGCAGCCTCGCGTAGTTGCGCGCGGGCCTACCCCAACCTTGAAGAGACCTTCTACAAGCTGGTCGAACGGCTCGATCAGAAAGCCATCACGCTGCAGGTCACCCACCCCACCAGCAAACAGAAGGTGCCGATCGTTGTCGATGGCAGCGGCATGATCGCACTGCTCTATCGCACGCTCTATTCGACCAGCGAGCTGCCCAACCTGCCCAAACTGATCAGCGATACCAGCAAGGGCAACTACAGCGAGCTGGCCCGTCTCGAAGCCAAACGCCTCACGGGCAACAGCAACTTCAGCCACGGTATGTACTTCTCGGTGCAGTGCAACGAAGAGATCGCCTTCGCCACCCCCGAGAGCGTGGCCGAAACGACCAGCGCCTACCCGCATCTGCAACGCTACTTCGAGGGCATCTTTGAGAATACTCCGCTGATCTTCGAGTTTTGCCAGCAGTGGGGCGTGCGCGAGGTCGATCCACGCGAGAACGAGCCTGTGGTGAGCGAGATTCCAACGTTAATTCTGGCAGGCGCCTTCGATCCGATCACGCCGCCAGCTTGGGGCGAGGCGACCGGCGGCAACATCAGCCCGAGTTATGTTTACACCTTCCCTAACAGCGGCCACGCCGCAATCTCAAGCAGCGCCTGCCCGGCAAGCATTGTCAAATCGTTTCTGGCCGATCCATACAGCTACCCCCAAGCACAATGCTTGGCCCAGATCGGCGCGCCTCAATTTCGCTAACAAACGCATCTCTCCATCGCAGAGATAACAAAATACCAACAGGGAAGTGCTTCTTTACTCAGAGCTATTCCCTGTTGGTATAGTTGTTGCTATACCTATTTTCAACAATTTAGAACCGATACCATGTTCATAACCCTTATCACCTCATTCAATATCAGCCAAGACAGCGCTACTCATTGGAGTGCGAAGTCGATCATGGCTAGTTACTCGTACAGGTCTCACGTGCTCGGCATAGAGGGGCCAATCGTCTGACATGAGCAATCGCATCTTTTGATTGCATGTTTTCGAGGCATTTATGGCAACAGTCCTTGTAGTTGATGATGACATTCCTATTCTTGAGCTTCTCAGCGAACTACTAGAAGAGTGTGGGCATACAACCTTACGTGCTACGAATGGGAAAGATGCATTCACTATCGCACAACTTCATCACCCTCACATCATCATTACCGATATCATGATGCCAGAAATGAATGGCTACGACCTACTAAAAACCATCCGCAATACACCCGAAATCGCAAGCACAGCCATTATCTTAGTGAGCGCAGGAGTGTCACGATTGGGGGCATCGACACCACCTTTTATGGCCGATGGCTATATGCAGAAACCTTTTAACCTTGCCCAGATCGAACAAGTGCTCAACAGCATCATCGTTCGGCAACAACAGCCTAGTTTAGAGAATCATCATCCCTAAACACTTCCGACCGCGTCTATAACAAAAACACAGCGAGATTTCGTAGCAGTGACGAAATCTCGCTGTGTTTGTTAACTTCCCTCGTTTTCCTACGCTACCAGCAAACGAGTCTGTAAACGGTTCGAATACTAGTACATCCACCTATACTGTTTGGATCGTCTGCCTTGTTCTCATTTACGAAACGAGGCTAAACTCAATCGCACGCCCAAAGGCCTTTTTAAACAGACCGCTGCGCCGATTGGTATTCCACACCTCGACCGTTGCATCTCGTTTGGCGCGTACCAGCGCATTCACCTTATTAGCCTTGATCTTCACCTCGATGGCCTCGACAACCTGCGTTTTACTGCGCTCAAGATTCTCGGCTAAGCGCAACAGCGATGATAGACGCTCGACCCGCAGCTTATCGTCCTCCTCAAGCACGGGCGTAAAGGGCTCGAGACTCACATCACCCTTGCGATGGTAGCGCGTCAGCAACATCATCAGCACAATCTCGCGATGGCTAAAGCCACCCAAAGCAGAATTCAGCACCAAATAGGCCGAATGTTTGTGGTGATCGTAATAATCGATCGCAATGCCGATATCGTGCAAGAGCGCACTATAGGTCAGCAATTTACGCTCCCAAGCACCATAACCGTGCAGCGGCACAAGCTGATCGAAGAGCTGCTGGCTCAGATCGCGCACCTTTTTGGCATGTACCTCATCGAAGACATAGCGATGAAAGAGGTTTTCGATATTTAAGGCCTGCACATCGGCCAGTAAAGGCGGCTGCTGCTGTTTGAGAAAGTGCTCGTAGAAGATGCCCTCGCGCAGGCCTTGCCCGCTCACCAGCATCTCGCGAAAGCCGCCGATCTTCATCAACTGCTGAAAGAGCACTGCGCCCGCCAGAATCACATCGGCTCGATTGGCGTTTAAACCCGGCACATGTTCTCGCTCGCGCTGATTCAGGCCGCGCAACATTTCGATCAAGCGCTCTAAGTCTCGTGGCTTCAAGCTATAGGCGTGCACATGATCGATCGGGTAGTTCACCAATTTCTGATGCATACGAGCCAAACTACGGGCAGTGCCACCCACTGCAACCAAGGTCTCGGCACTATTGGGCAGCCAATCGAGCGTTTCAAAGGCTTCGCGCGCGCCCGCCTCGAGAGCACGAAAATGCTGATTGCTGATCGGATCTGAGCGCACATAACGCTCGCTAAAGCGTACAATACCAGCCGGAATCGAGACCGAGCGCACCGCCAAACGATCTTTAAGCTGGCTCACCTCAGCGCTGCCACCGCCGATATCGACCACGACCGCATCGTTGATATAGAGCGAGTTGGCGACGCCGATACAGCCATAATAGGCTTCCTCTTCGCCGCTCAACACGCGCAAACGCAGGCCCGACGCCTGTTCAACCCGTTCTAGAAAGGCCGCCTGATTGCGAGCATCACGCACCGCACTGGTCGCCACACCGATCACAGTCTCGATGCCCATAGCGCGGCAGAGCTCAGTAAACATCGTGATGGTCTCTATCGCACGTTGCATGGGCTTTTCTTGCAACATCCCATCGCGATCGATCCCTTCGATCAAGCGAAGCCGTTCGCTCACCTCATCTACCAGACGAAACGAGTGGAAGGGTTGAAATTCCATAATGATCAGACGAGCGGTATTTGACCCAACATCGACAATGCCAATACGCTGCATACCTTGCTCCTTTGCCTCGCCCTTGCGGCTCGTTTAAACATCTGCTCGAGTGACCTCGGTGCTGTTTTGCCCTCTGGTTGAGAGCAAATGCCTCTAGCACCGTACTCAGCACAAATGATACCGTAGAGTTTCCAAAAGAGCGCTCATTCAAATGAAAGAGCAGGGATACGCCATCTAACGCATCAGATTGCGCGATTCCCTCCTCCGCTGTAAGAGCCTAGAACTATCTGTTACCTGTTGGATATTCATCTCGCTCTGGCGGAACGATCCTTTCCCTCCAAAAAGGCTTCTAGCGCGTCCGCCTACGGCTATCAAATGCCCATCCTCCCAGCCAACTTGTATTGCAGCCTATGCCGCATCCCCTAAAGATCTGCACATTCGCAACGCACAAAAACCAACAATATTGCCTCATCGCTCGTTTCATGTAATATAAGGATACATACTTGAACAAGCAGCAGGAACGCAAGCAGTCTGTCCGACGCACTAGCGAACTCTTGGCAAGAAAATTGCCTAGACGACAGCAACTTGCTTAGAATAGGCGCTGTATAAAGCTGCCGCCATGCGTTCCCTCAATAAAGCGCCCCGATCCAACTAACACCAAACGATCTATGCTTTTGACATGCTCAATTCGTCAAGAAATTGTTGGGCATCTTCCAACAAATATGCTACGATCGGTTTGCAGTTTCGTGTATAATCAAGCCACATGATCACCGTTGCGCATGGTGTCTCAAGGACTGAGACAAATCTGTCTGAAAAGTGCGCGTGCTCTCTTTATTTATCCCCTTTATACAAACAATAAAATACAGCATGCGTTCTCGTAAAAAAGCAAACTCCTCGGGAGGATAACATGGCAAATCTGAGAGGTCGCCGCATCGGAGTATTAACCAGTGGAGGCGACGCACCGGGCCTTAACGCCGTTATTCGGGCCGTGGTTAAAGCCGCACACCATCATGGCCTCGAAGTGCTCGGCTTCGAAGGAGGTTTTGAAGGCTTATTGGGCGAGTGTTCATACCGAGTGCTGCACCCAGAAGATGTGCGCGGCTTGCTGCCTATGGGCGGCACCATTCTCGGCACCACCAATAAGGGCCACTTCGGGCCACGCAACCGCGTAGACCCAGATAACGATCCCTATGTTGAAGCCGTCAACTCGATCAAACGCCTCGAACTGCAAGGTCTGATCACCATCGGAGGCGAAGGCACCCAAGCCATCTCGCTCGAACTCTCCAAGCTCGGCGCTCCGATCGTAGGTGTTCCCAAGACGATCGATAACGACCTAGCCGGCACCGATCGCACCTTCGGCTTCGACACCGCCTTGAACGTCGCAACCGACGCTATCGACCGCTTGCATACTACAGCTGCCAGCCACAACCGCGTTATGGTTCTGGAAGTAATGGGACGCCACGCTGGTTGGATCGCCCTGCACTCCGGTATCGCGGGCGGCGCAGACTGTATCTTAATCCCAGAGATTCCCTTTGATATTCAGTTGATCGCCGATAAGATCATCGAGCGTGAAAACCAAGGCAGCAAATTTAGTATTGTGGTTGTCGCTGAAGGCGCCCTGCCACGAGGCGGCGATGCCTTCTATATCTCCGAAGGTCGCCTCGGCGGTATCGGCCACTACGTCGGTCAACAGATCGAAGAACGAACCGGCAAGGATGTACGTGTTGTAGTTTTGGGCCATATCCAGCGTGGTGGTCAGCCGACCCCCTATGATCGCATCTTGGCGACCCGCTTCGGCGCGGCCGCTGTCAACGCAATTGTTAACGAAGTATTCGGCGAAATGGTTTCGCTGCAGGCCCAAGAGATCACCACAGTTCCTTTAGTCGAAGCCTGTGGTCACCTCAAAACCGTACGCCCGCACAGCGACCTTGTTCGTTCGGCACGCAGCCTGGGCGTCATCTTCGGTAACGAGTCGCGCTAGGCACATAGCCGTAGGGAGATTTCTTGCGGAGCAAACAAAACGAGGCCCCCGACCTATTGGGGGTCTTCTGCATCTTTTGCTATGTTTCGTTTTCGCGCTTGTCGTATGCTACCATTGAACGAGATACGAAGTTATGGACACACTGTGGCTCGGTTACGACGGTCTCTCGGTGCCGTATGGGAAGGTTGTTGCAATTTTGGTGTATATAGTGGCTCTCGATCGTTTGGTGGAACGTTCCTACGGAAGTGTGCCGCAGGGAGTACGATCGGTTGTCTTAACCAACGAAGGCAAATATTTACCTGCACGCTGGACACCTCAACAACTGCGCCACCGCTGGGCTAACTGGCGTAACAGTTTATAAATTATGCTCTTTGGATCGCTAAGAACCCATGGTCCAAAGGGCAATAAACCAAAGTACTATAGAACTCAGAACGAGATAGATATATTTTCGTATAGGCGCGTGTTATAATAATGACACAGTCGAGCGTTGTCATCGGTTTCAACGTTCCCAGACCAGTAAGCGACATAGTTTGGAATGTTTTTGGTTGTGTCTACAGCCTTGTTTCATAAGGGTATGCCCATCTATGCAACCCGTCACCTGTACAATCAGGCGTGAAGTTGATGTCTATGTTGCTACCGGGCGAGGCCGTCAGATGGCATCAACTCTTGGCTTTAACGAAATTGATCGCACACGTATTGAAATCGTCATCTTAGAGCTAGCACGAAACCTGCTCGCTCACGCTGGTGGCGGAGACCTCTTACTTGAATCGCTTTCTAATGGAGTACGCCAAGGCATAGCCATCGCAACCCGCGACAAAGGGCCGGGTATTCCCAACATCGACTTAGCCATGCGCGATGGATATAGTACCGCTCAAACGCTGGGAGCTGGCTTACCAGGTGTGAACCGTCTTATGGATATTTTGACAATCGAATCAAGTGTTGGTGTTGGTACGTACGTACGTGCAGTGAAATGGGTGCCGCTCGGTCGTGATGTGAAAGGACGTTTTCTATGAGCGCAGTATCGTGGGGCGCGGTCTGCCGTGCAAAGAATGGGCAGACGGTGTGTGGCGACACGTACGTGCTCATCGAGAACCCCCAAGGCGTCGTTCTCGCATCCGTCATCGATGGCTTAGGTGGGGGCGCAGAAGCAGCTCGTGCAGCTCAATTGGCCGCCTCAGTCCTTCGAGAGCATTCCGAAGAACCACTCAGCAGCATTTTACGACGTGCACACACAGCGCTCCATTCGACGCGGGGTGCTGTTATTGGTATGTTACGCCTCGATACTCAAGCCCGCAAAGCTTGGTACATCGGTGTAGGCAACATCGGTATCTACGCGCAAAGTGCACATCAAATCAGACCGATTTCTAAAAATGGCATTTTAGGGGCACGCCTACCAACTTCATTACTCGAACTTACCTATGTGTATGATCCGGGTGATACCTTCGTTCTATATAGTGACGGTGTTTCAAACCGATGGAGCATAGAGGGGAAAATCAATCTCCACCTTGCACCACAGGTCATCGCTGATACAACACTTGAGCTATATGGCAAAACCAACGACGATGTAACAGTGTTGGTGGTGCGCCCATAACCTGGATTATTCATTTCAATCGATAGATCCGCGAGACAGCCAGACATGCATACATCACTATCCCAATGGCTACAAGCTCTTGAGTCTCAAGTACTTGAACGGTGTACATCAGCTCTTGTGCCCGTTGGTATGTCTGTTGCTGAAGAGCAACAACTCAGCTCTCAAGAGCACTATCTCTCGCACAATCTGCCTGTGGTGTATGCGGGTCTTATTGCCGCAAGCGAGCACAATCTCTCAGCGCTCACCCAGCAGTTACATCAGCTTGAACGAGGCTTCGATCACAGCACCACTCTGACCAATACGATTCAGCTATGCTTCCGTATGCGGCGGATCATCCGCGATCTGATAGCTGAACAATCGTTTGGACTGAACGAAGCCTTAGCACTGTTCGATCAACTCGACGATGCCTCAGAGATCCTGATCACCCGCCTGACCCAAGAAAGCATCGCGCAAGCCGACTTCCTCGCCGAAAGCTTAGCGATGGCGACCGAAGAAGCCGACAAAGCGGCGCTGCAGCTCTCGGCCCTCAACGAAGTCTCTCAACAACTCTCAGCCAGCCTCGATGTAGCACAACTCTTAAAGCTTGTAGGCGAAAAGCTGATCGAACTGATCGGTACTTCGCATATTTCGATCTGGCTCAACGAGCAAGACGATAAACTACGCTGCGCTCAGGTGTGTGGCAACGAAGATCTTGTCAATTGTATCATCGACCTCACCTCAGAAGAGTTTGCACAAGACCTCGTCGCACGTACCTATCGAACAGGGCTGATGAGCTACGAGATCGAGCCAAACCCGAGCGAACAGAGTAACTGGTATCAACAGGGTTGTAGCATCGCGATTCTGCCCTTGCTGGTGAAAGAACAAACCACGGGCGTAGTGATCTTACAAGACCACAATCCCGATCTGCTCACTCGCCAACAAGTCAATCTGGCACGCGCAATCGTCAACCAAGCTGCCATCGCTCTAGAAAACGCCCGTCTGTACGAACAGATTCGCCGTTTCAACGCCGAGCTTGAAGTGGTAGTGGAACGCCGTACCCGCGAGCTGCAAGCCGAACGCGACCGCCTGAGCATCTTGAACGAAATCGCCAACGAAGTCAGCAGTACGCTCGATCTCGATCAACTGCTACACAACTCGCTTGAAGCGCTGGCACGCCTCACCAATGCCCAACATGGCTCGGTGATGCTGCTCGAACAAGATACAGGCCATCTGGTGACGCGCGCCGTTTTGGGCGAGCAGATCGATGTCGGCTTCACGCGCTTCCCCTCGGGGCGTGGTATCGCCGGTTGGGTAGCCCAGCACAAGCGTCCGGCCCTTGTGCCAGACGTGCGGCTCGACGAGCGCTGGGTCTCGCTGCCGAGCGGCCAAGCCTCGCGCCGCCGCAAGGGCGCCCTAATCGCGGTACCGCTGATCGCCCAGCACGAGATCATGGGTGTGATCACTCTTTCGCACCCCGAGCCGGGCATCTTCAACGAAGATCACCTGCGCCTCTTGATCGCCGCAGCGGGCGAGATCGCGGTCGGTGTTCACAATGCGCACCTCTATAGCGATATCGTCAGCGAGATGGAGCGCCGTGCCGACCTTGTACAGCGGCTACGCCGCGAATCGGGCCAGAACCTGGCTATCTTGCAAAGTCTCGCCGACGGCGTGTTGGTGTGTGACTTAGAAGGCAATGTGCTTTCGGTCAACCCTGCCGCAGCGAACATTTTGCAGCGCAACACCGAAGAGCTTTTGCTCTCGAACATGCACACGCTCTTGGAAGAGTTGGCCGGCAAACGTATCCGCGAGCTACCGCTCAAAGATCTGCTGCAACACCCGATCAACAGCAACGAAGCACCGCGCACATTCCAAGCAACCATTCCGCTCGGACAGCGCACGGTCAGCGTCACGCTCAGCCCAGTATTAATGGAAACCAAAGAGCTGATCGGTGCCTTGGCGCTGTTCCACGATATCTCGCGCGAGATCGAGGCCGACCGCCTCAAGACCGAGTTTATTGGCACTATGTCGCACGAGTTGCGCACCCCGATGACCTCGATCAAGGGCTTTACGCAGTTGCTAGCGCTAGGTAGTCTGGGGCCAGTCAACGAAACCCAACGCGAATCGCTCAACACGATCTCGTACAACGCCGAGCGCATGATCTCGATCATCAACGACGTGCTCGACATCACCAAGATCGAAACGAATTCGGTCGAGCTGGATCTGCGTTCGCTGCACTTGGCTGATACGATCAGTAGCGTGGTGACCGACCTGCAGAGTTCGATCCAAAGCCGCAACCATACGTTGGGCATCAAGGTTCCGCCCGATCTGCCCTTGGTTATCGCCGACTCGCGCCGTTTACAACAGATTTTGCACAACCTCTTGCAAAACGCCATCAAGTACACACCGCGCGGCGGCAAGATCGATATCGCGGCCCATGTCGAGCCCTACGAGTCGCTGACCGGAGATCTACGCGATCGCTTGGTATCGGGGCGCACCTATGTGCAGATCGATATCAGCGACAACGGTGTGGGTATCGCGCCGGAAGACCAAACCCGTATCTTCGAGCGCTTCTATCGCACCAACAACCCGTTGCGGGTCGAAGCGGGCGGCACCGGTTTGGGTCTCTCGCTGGTACGGCCTTTGGTCGAGCTGCTGGGTGGCTATATCTGGTTCACCAGCGAGCTCAATAAGGGTAGCACCTTTAGCTTCGTGCTGCCAGCCGATAGCTAAGCCAAAAATCGCATTATGTAAACGCAAAGAGGGAGGCGCTTTAAAAGCGACCTCCCTCTTTGTTTGTCTTCGATCGATTTTGAGCAGCACATCGCTCTAGCGGCGAGGTCTCTTCCTTCCATTCGTGCCCTAGCGCGTCCGCCTTCGGCTATCAAGTGGGCTAGCCTGGCCTCATCCCCAGCCCTTCTCCCGCATCTGTACATTACCCACAAATCGACATACGGTCAGCGTTATCTGCCCTCACCCCCGGCCCCCTCTCCCGCACTGCGGGCGAGGGGCTGAATGTTGATGTTGTATGCTCTCAAGGATACTCCCGCGATGGTATGCGAACGATCGCCTTTGGCTGCCAACACGACTTTTGGCTAATGCATAGCTCCCGCTAACGCGGGAGAAGGGAGCAGGAATCGTACTCTCTCAAAACGCTCTACTAACAAATCATTCCAAATCCAGTTGATTACATTCTATCTATTTGGCCTTTGGCAGAGTGGAACTTGACTATTGTTGTTGTGAGAAATTTCGCGCTGTCGCGCGAAATTTCTCACAACTCTTTCCCTCGCTTTTGGTGCGAGTATGCATGTCTTTAAACGGATTTGGTATGAGATGCAGCGACATGCAGCGACACGCAACGAAACGCTTGATGGTACGGATGGAAGGGCGGCGATGTTGTAGCCGTAGGCGGACGCGGTAAGGACCGAATGGAAGGGTGAGACGTTTACGCCATGTCGAGTGAGATTTTGCGCTGGTACACAAAACCTCACTCAACAGGTTTGGGCGATCAGGCTTTTTTGAAGATAGCGCTGAGCAGACCACAGGCATGACTCAGATAGGCTAGGGTGAAGACGAAGGGCATATAGGGCAGCAGCTCGTCGGGCTGAATAGCGTTGATGCGACGCATAGCCGTTTTATGTGTGGCGATCGGGCTGTTGATGGCATCGAGCGCGAAGATCAGCACAAAGAGCAGATACCAACCCCAACCACGGGCCGCCAAGGGTCGTAGTTTGCGCACAGCGACAGAGAGTAGGGTGTTGAAGCTGAGCAGCAAAACGCTGGCCGAGATCAGGTCGAGCGAAGACGCCGAACGGGCGTTACACCGCAGGGCTTGGCCGGCGAGTTGGCCGCGCTCGAAGTGGAGGGCGCAGAGCTGACGGGCCGAAGCAGGAGCGACACGGGTCAAGACGATCTCCTCTGGCAGGCTCACGCTCTTTCCGCCTAGAATACGACTCGGAATGAAGCTCTGGCCGTCGATCGCTTGCTCGAAGACCATGCGCCGGAAGGCAAGGGCTTGGGAACCGATCAGATAACTGGTCACCAGCGCTCCGGCCTGAGACCAGTGGTCAGAGCCACGGTAGTAAACCGGCGCGACGGCGATATCGGCTTCGTTTTGTTCGAGCGCTGCGACACAGGCGGCAAGGGCGCGCATAGGCAGCACTGTGCCACCATCGAGCAGCACTATGATCGAGCCGCGAGCCTGTTGGAGGGCAAGCACAACTGCGGCATCGTAACTGCGTTCGAGCTGGTCGATCAAGCGCACCCGTCGATCGTAGGTCGATTGCATGGCAATGTCGCGCGAACCATCAAACGAGCCACGATTGACAATGATCAATTCGAGATCATCGCGCGGGAAGTCTTGATCTAAAACGGAGCCGATCGCATGCACAACCGTCTCATAATCGTTAGCGATGGGCATGAGAACACTAACGAGGGGACGAGTTTGAGGCTGTTCTTGTGCGAATTGATCTATCACGAGAGGCGTTCCTCCGATTGCATAGGTACGCGGTTCCGCTCGGTTTAATAGCAAATCCGATGGATTACTTTATCTTTGGCTTTCGGCAGAGTGGAGCTTGACCTTTTTTTGCATTATAAGAGCGCAAGTCTGTAAACGGATTTGGCATAACTATTCTGAAAGCAAGTTTGCATAACGGGCCAAAGCGCGTTTCTCCCAGCGCTCTGTCCAACGCCGTATCTTCTCTAGATCTGATTCTTGCCACCACGAGTTGGGATCGGCGACACGCTGGCGTCGATCGTAGACGAGAGCGTGACCAGCCCAGGCCAGAAATGGGGCCAGATCATTAAGCGGGCCAGCCACAGCACGATAGCCGCGCAGCCAGTTGCGCGTAAAGGTGCGGCGCAGCTGGGTGAATTCGAGCGGTTCTTGCTCGGGCAATAACGGCTCAACGCGCAAAATGCTATAGCTGCGGGCGATGTCGACGCGTGGATCGCCGACATAAGCGTTGGTCCAATCGATGAGGGCCGTGATTCGTTGACCATCGCTGAGCACATTGAGGGGATGATAGTCGAGATGGATCAAACTAGGAGCTTGGGATAGGCGCTCGATAATCGTACGCAAAGGGCCGGTTTGATTGGGAATCCAGTCTATCCAAGCGTGGGAGAGCTGTTTGACGTCTGGTTGGCGACAGCGCAAGTGTAGTTCGGCAAGAAAGCGCCCGAACTCGTAGGCGAGCGAGGCAAGCTTGTCTGGCTGTTCTTGCATGATCTGCCAAACAGGCTGGCCTTCACACCATTCGAGCAATAAAAAGGGCCGCTCTCGCCACATGCCAGTTGCGCGTACCGCAGGCACGGGAAGCTCTTGTTGGTAGGCGATCTGCATGGCTTCTAACTCGCGGCGCTGTACTTGATGCTCATCGGCTCGAAACAGGCGAAGCGCAGAGATCAGGCCATCGTGTTCGACGCGCCAGATCGCAGTAGCCGCGCCGCCTTCAGCCGGACGACAAGAGGATGGGTTCTGAATGCCAGCGGTTGCGAGTAGATCGCGTAGATCGTGTTCTGGTAGGGTTTCCATGCTTGGCTTCCGCGTAAGAGCTATCGAGGATATCAACAACTAGCCATTCGTTGCAGGGGTTTACGAAGTTTGGTAGTTGTGCTACCCGCTACTATAGCATAAAAACAACGAGGGTGAGATGGGACAAGCCCCGCCTCACCCTCAATGTGCTTCAGGCCCGATTTAGACCAAGAGGCTCATCGGGTTCTGGAGCAAGCGGGTCAGCTCTTGCAAGAACTGAGCTGCTACCACACCATCGGCGACACGGTGGTCGACGCTGATGGTGACATTCATGATCTGACCGATCACGATCTCGTCGTTGCGCACAACGGGAACCTTGCGAACGGCACCGATCGCCAGCGAGCCAGCTTGGGGCACCGAGACGATCGAAGCGAATTCGACCACATCATACATGCCCAAGTTGGAGGTCTGGAAGGTGGCACCCTCAAGATCCGAAGGCTTGGTCTTGCCATCGCGCGAGCGACCAGCCAGCTCGCGGATCTCGCTCGAGATAGCGCTGATGCTCTTCTTGTCGGTATCGCGAACCACTACAGCAACCAAGCCATTGTCGGTAGCAACCGCAACGCTGACGTTGATCTGCGAGTGGGTGATGATGGCGGGCTGGCCGTCTTCGCCGATCGCGAAGCTGCTGTTGATAGCCGGGAACTTCTGCAGCGCCTTGGCGGTCGCCTTCACCACCATGTCGTTGACCGAGATCTTGACGGGCGAAGCACCGCTGCTGTTGATCTGCTCGCGCAGCTTCATAGCGGCTTCCATGTCGATCTCTGCCGTGACATAGATGTGCGGGATACCGGGCTTCGACTCGCTCATGGCGCGCGAGATGGCGCGGCGCATGCGGCTCATCGGAGTGATGGTGGAGCCTTCGGGCACCACGCTCGGCTTGGCAGGTGCAGCCGGAGCAGCAGGCGCGGCCGGAGCAGCAGCCGGAGCAGCTGCAGCGGCCGGAGCAGCAGCTTGTTTGCTGCGGGCTTCTTCGACGTTGGCCTTGATGATGCGACCGCCGGGGCCGGTGCCCTGAATGGTCTTGAGGTCAAGGCCGTATTCTTTGGCGAGACGGCGAGCCAAGGGCGAAGCCTTGATGCGCTCACCATCAACTTCTTCGGTGTCGTCGCTAGCAGCGGCGGCAGGTGCAGCAGCGGCAGCAGCGGGCGCTTGGGCCTCAGCGGCAGGCGCAGCCGCAGGAGCCTCAGTGGGGGCTGCAGCCGGAGCTGGAGCATCGGCGGGCAGGGCGCCATCGCCTACCAGTGCGATCACTTGGCCGATCGGCACGGTCACGCCCTCGGGGACGACAATCTTCTGAAGCGTTCCACTCTCGAACGCTTCAAGTTCCATTGTAGCTTTATCAGTCTCGATCTCAGCTACGATGTCGCCGACCTCAATGCGGTCGCCAACTTTTTTCAGCCAGCGGCCTACAGTTCCTTCGGACATCGTATCGCTAAGCCGAGGCATTGTAATCTCAGCCATGAGTTACTCCTCAATGTTGTAAAACAAGCAAGCAACTGGGCCACATACGCCTCGGTATGTGGCCTCAGTCTCTACATTTTTAGCGACTACCGCGCATCACCTTATGAATAGCATCTACAAGGTCTTGTGCGCTCGGTTTCGCAGCACGCGACATCTCTTGAGCGTAGGGCAGCGGTACTTCCAAACCAGCGACGCGCAAAACTGGGGCATCGAGATAGTCGAAGGCCTCTTCCTGAATGGTAGCGGCGATTTCAGCACCAATACCATACGAGCGCCAGTCTTCTTCGATAATAACGGCGCGTCCAGTCTTCTTGACCGATTCGACAATAGTCGGTCGGTCGAGCGGGCGCAACGATCGCAAGTCGACGACTTCGACGCTGATGCCCTCTTTCTCGAGCTGCTGAGCGACCTGCATAGCGACAACCGTCATACGCGAATAGGCCACGACTGTAACGTCGGTGCCTTCGCGCTTGACATCGGCCTTGCCGATCGGCAGAACGTAGTCGTCGTTTTCAGGCACTTCGCCCTTGGTATCATAGAGCGGCAGGCTCTCGATAAAGATCACGGGGTCATCATCGCGAATAGCCGCGCGCAACAGACCCTTGGCATCATAAGGGGTTGATGGAGCAACAACCTTGAGGCCGGGGCAGTAAGCAAACCAGTTTTCAAAGCTTTGTGAGTGGGTCGCAGCCAGCTGACCGATACCGCCCGAGGGGGTTCGGATCACCAGCGGCACGCGAACCTGACCACCAAACATATAGTGGATCTTGGAAGCGTGGTTGACCACTTGGTCGATCGCCACCAAAATAAAGTTGATCGTCATAATCTCGACGACAGGGCGCAGACCGAGCATAGCAGCACCAGTCGCCAAACCAACAAAGCCCTCTTCAGCGATCGGAGTATCGACCACGCGCTTGGGACCAAACTCGGCTAAGAGGCCTTCGGTAATTTTATACGAACCTTCAAATTTACCGATCTCTTCGCCCATCAACAAAACGTTGGGGTCGCGAGCAAGCTCTTCACCGAGGGTATCATTTAATGCTTGGCGGTAGGTAATAATTGGCATTATCGCCCTCCTTTAAGTCGGGTCTCGAAGAGCTCTTGTTCTGCAGCGCTCAAAGTATTCGGGACTTCAGTTGCATACATATAACGATACATATCTTCCATCTTTGGCGGAGGGCTCTGGTCAGCAAAATCAATAGCTGCTTGCACTTCCCGTTCAACACGATCTGCAACTTCCTTGATCCAATCTTCATCAACAATCTTCTGCTCAAGGAGCGCGTTCGCAAAATGAGGAATCGGGTCGTGAGTAGCGCGGTTCGCCTTCACCCATTCGGGGTCGCGGTAGCGGTCGGGGTCGATAACCGAGTGACCGCGGAAGCGGAAGCTCACAACATCAAGGATGGCGGGCTCGTGTTCTTTCTCGGCGCGCTCGCGCAGGCGGGCTACGGCATCGCGCACTGCGAGCGGATCGGTGCCATCGACGCGCTCGCCGTGAATGCGGAACGACGCACCCTTCTTGTAAAGATCGGGCTCGGAGGAGCCTTCTGCGACGCTGGTGCCCATGCCGAAGCCGTTATTGACAATAAAGAAGAGAACCGGCAGTTGCCACAGTTTCGCCAAGTTGAGCGACTCGTACCAAGCACCGATGTTGGTGGTAGCGTCGCCAAGCTGGCAGAGCACTACGCCCGGCTTGCCTTGGTATTTCAGAGCATAGGCAGCGCCAACAGCCAGCGGCACTTGACCACCAACGATAGCGTAGCCACCCATAAAGTTGCGGGAGCCATCGAACAAGTGCATCGAACCGCCGCGGCCGCCCGACACACCGGTCTCGCGTCCGAACAGCTCTGCCATCACTGGGCCGGGATCGGTACCGCGCGCAATAATGTAGCCGTGTTCACGGTAGTTGGTGTAAATATAGTCTTCAGGCTTCAGTGCAGCCATCAGACCAACAATTGTTGCCTCTTCGCCAATGTTCAAGTGGCAGTAACCACCGATTTTGGCCTTGGTATACATTTCACTGGTGCGCTCTTCAAATCGCCGCAGCAACACCATCTGATAATAATAGTGCCGAAGCTGTTCTTGATCCTCTTTGGCGAATGATCGCGCACCGTTCTTTGCTACGGCAGAGGCTCCATCTTGGTCTCGCTTAGCCATTCTCTATCTCCCCTGGCTCTGAACTGTTCCAAAAGTTTTGGGATGCTGCTTTCTCTACGCGCAGAAGCCTGTCAACGCAATAGAAACAGCCCTCTTGTTACATCCCTGGTAAGTCAACTTCATGAGCGAAAACATTGGTGGGAGCGTGACATGTGGGGCATTGTTCAGGCTGTGCTACCGCTCGAACCTCTTGGCCGCATGTCGAACATACCCAACGCATCGCAATCTGGCGCACCAGATCCGAACGGCTGAGGATGCCTACTAACTTCTCCCCATCCATAACAGGCACACGGCGAATGCGTTTATTTGTAAGCAAGAAGACCACATCTTCCAGCTCGGTATCAGCAGTAACGCTGATTACACCGCCGCTCATAATATCACTAACCAAGCTTCCCCGCTTCGAAATGATATCGTGTTCTGTTACCATACCCACGATAGCACCTTTGGGATTGAGAACAGGGAGGCCGCTAATGTGATGTCGTGCTAGCAGGCGGGCCGCCTCCTCAATCGGACACGTTTCTTCAACAACAACCACATCTGTCGTCATGATCTCTCGTGCTTTCATAGAGGTCAGCCTTCCTGTTTCTTTTCTGTTCAGCGAGGCCGAACAGGTTTTGGTTTTCGCCACAATACGTTCATCTCACCTGGCAAGATGAGATGAGGAGTGTTGAGTCGCTGCCAAAACACCCTATAGTATACCAGACAGTTTAAGGCTTGTGGCAGCCTACGCTCTCTAATGGGCAAGAGTGCCACAATTGCAAGAATTCGGATGCTTCTTTCAGCGGGCTTGCCGATTTTATCTATTTATCAGTGACAAACGACAAGCTACCCAAACAACTGTACGTTATCATTGTAAACCTTTTTAGGCACTGAACAAAGTGACAATCTTGCTCAGCTTTCAAATACGATCTTCGTTTTTCGCCAAAAGCATATTTTCTGGGCCTAATATCAAATCCAGTTGATCACTGTATGTTTTTGACCTTCGGCAGAATGGAACGTGTCTCTGTTGGTTGTGTAATATTTCGCAAGATAACACAAAATATCACACAACTCTTTCCCAGTTTTGGCTTTTCCATATTGTAGGCGTACCAGTCTTTAAGCTGATTTAGCATATTCTTTTCAAGGAATTATTGCGTTTTCTCAACAGAAAAAGCACGCATAGCAGATCTACCCAAAAGCCAGCAGTGCAGGAAGAGCAAGACACAAACAGAAACATATTGATTGATTGATAGAACGAAAGAAAGAGCCCAACTTGCCAGCTTGCTGATCAACGAACAGCGGCTCACATGAGCTGTTAAGTCGATTGAGGCCTATCGAACTCTAGCGCGCCCATAGCCGAGTTGAGGCGCTGGTGATTGAGCGCTTCGATAAAGGCGGCGCTCTGCAAAGGGCTTAACAGCATGGGAAGCTTGTGGAAACGTGCGATCGCAACCAAACGGCGAGAGTTAGTCGCCACAAAAAAGACACGCCCATAGGGGTGGAGTTGAAACGGGCCCAAATAGCCGAACACGCCCGCATTAAAGGCCGAGCGCAAGCCGAAACGAGGCAGATCGGCCATGCTCGCAGCGATCGAAACGGCCTGGATCTCGCTAAAGGGGATCTTCAAGGCCGGCCAGAAGCGCCTACGCACGAGCACACGATCGCTCGCAACCTCGTAAACGGTAGGCTGCATGCAGTAACAGACCAGCAAAAAGACCAGTAAGGCCAGCGAAAGCGCGGCAGGAATAAAGAGAGCATTGATCCGGATACCGCTTAAGAACGAAAAAAGCAGGGGCAAGAGTAATACACCGCCCATATAGGCGATGCCGCTTGTGATTCGTGTGGCATAGTCGTCAAGCGGAGCCGCCTCAAAACGGATCTTTGTTGGCTTTTTATCCTCTTTATGCATTGTGCTATCGTACAGGTCCAGCTCCTTCTTTTGTCTAATGCAAACTATACCCCAACTCAGCGCCAACGGCAATCTATAAGACCTCGATGTTGCTCGAAAATGCTGCTTGCAGGGCGCATCTCTGCTGCCCATCAAAGCTAAGCAGCCATTGTTGGCCCGATTGATGTTGGTGACGATGGCTTGAGCGCTTTAGGACGCTTCTTTGCGCGGGATAGCAAACGTGCTATAATGACAGACAGGCAACCTATAAGGATAGGTATTTTTTTTGGATTGATGGAGTTTATAATCCGTGAAGGTCACGAAAGAGAAATTGCCCAAGAGCTTGCTGGCGCTTGATATTGAGTTAGACCGCGAGCAGGTCGAGAAGGGTCTCGATCGGGCAGCCCGCCAATTCTCGCAGAAATATAACATTCCTGGCTTCCGCAAGGGTAAGGCACCTCGTTTTATTGTCGAGAATTATTTTGGTCGCGAAGCCCTGCTCGAATCAGCCACTGAAGATTTGATCAACAAGTCGTTCAAGGCAGCGCTCGAGCAGGAAGGTGTAGAGCCGGTCGCTCAGGCTAGCATCGAGAAGATCGAAACCGAAGGTACCTTCAAGTATCGCGTGTTGGTTCCGGTTGAGCCGACCGTTGTATTGCCAGATCACCGCGCTATTCGCTTGCCGCTTGAGATCGAAGAGATCACCGACAAGGTGGTTGAAGAGGGCCTTGAGTCGCTGCGCGAAAAGCATGTTGTACTGCGCGAACTGGAAGAACCCCGCCCGGCTCAGGATGGTGACCAGTTGACCGTTCGGCTCGAAAGCTTTGTTGATGGCAAAGCTCTCGAAGAGCGCCCAGAGGGCCAAGAAGTCAGCCCCTCAACCTTGGTACTCTCCAAGGGCAAGGTGGTCGACGAGCTCTATGATGCTCTGATCGGCGCTGAAGTAGGCCAGCAGATCGAGACCGTCGCCCAGATGCCCGAAGATCATGCCAACGAGGAAGTCAGCGGCAAGCAAGTGACCTTCAAAGTTCAGATCGATAGCATTCAAGAGCGCATTCTGCCCGAATGGGATGAGTTGCCCGTCCTTGAGAACTTTGAGGGCACACTCGACGAGCTGCGCGCCAAGACCCGCAAAGAGCTGGAAGAGTCGGCTAAGAACGTCGGCGAGCGCAACCTGCTCGATAGCTACATCCGAAACTTGGTCGAAGCAACCGATTTCGATGTACCCGATGCGCTGATTCACGACCAAGCTCACAACATG
This sequence comes from uncultured Chloroflexales bacterium, assembly GCA_937902315.1. Lineage (GTDB taxonomy): Bacteria > Chloroflexota > Chloroflexia > Chloroflexales > Chloroflexaceae > CALGUG01. The sequence continues at coordinate 143,498 of CALGUG010000008.1, read as the reverse complement.
CTGCACGAGCAGGCCGCTCAGTTCGAGCGCTATGGCATCACCCTCGACCAGATGCTGCAGTACCGTGGCAAGAGCCACGACGAAGCAGTAGAGGAGCTGGTTCCGCAAGCTGAAGAGCAGCTCAAGACCACTTTGGCTCTGCAGGAAGTCGTGAAGAAAGAGCAGCTCACGGTCACCCCCGAAGAGGTGGATGCTGAGATCGAGAAGATGGTCAACGACTACGAGACCGAGGACGAGAAGAACAACGCGCGCCTAGCGCTCCGCACACAACTCTACTCGCAAGTTGCCAACATGGTGCTCGATCGCAAACTGCGCGAGCGCATCATCGCTATCGCTCAGGGCCAAGCTCCTGAACTGAGCAGCGAAGCAGCCGCCGAGCCTGCCGCTGAGTCTGCTGAGGAAGCCCCCGCTAGCGAATAAGTTGGTTAGCTTTTAAGCAAAGCTACAGAGTGCTGGAACGATTGTTCCAGCACTCTCTTTTTTAGCCTGCGAAGAGCAAAGCCTAACTATTTTTCCCCGACTCTTGTTTTTATGGCAAATCGTTATAGCAAAACTGTTTGATCGCTTCAGCGCTCTGGCGGCTAGGTCTATCCCGCAAAGAGGCTTGCGAGCGCGTCCGCCTACGGCTACCAACAGCTTACCCGTAAGCTGGGTGTTGTAGCTGCATGCCGAAAGCCCCCAACATACAACAATTCAAGCGGATTTCGTATTAGGCATGTTGGCTTCGACAGGCTCAGCCAAGGGCTTTTGTAGGCCTTGAGAGCACAGCAACGTCGCTACCTAAGCGGATATCGGCTTCGATAGGCTCAGACGGCGGCTTTTTGTTCCCTTCGACAGGCTAAGGGAACAAAAAGCCGCCGTCTGTTGTTGGGCGGGATGTTGATAGCCGCAGGCGGACGCGCCAAGGAACGAATGGAAGGGAAAGAGCTCACCGCCTGAGTACTACACCACTGGGGAGCCTGACGCACGACGTGGAGTGGATCACGGCCTGTAAGACGATGCGAGACAATGAGCTGAAACTGGAGTTTCAGCTAGTTTTCGTTTTTGAATTGCTTTATGTACTATAATGAGAAGAGAGGTCGCTCGGCAGACCGGAAGGCGAGCCGAACGAAGAAAGTAGCGCTCGAGTCGCTAGCTGCTTGGCAGAGCTTGAGAGGCTTTTTCCTCTGTCTAGGCGTGCTCAATTGCAACCCGCGCTTCAGCTTGCTCGTACATGGGCAAACATGCCTGATCTGTGAGCTTGTGTGATTAAAATCAGTGCGCAATACACCGTTCTGTGGTATAACAGATACAGTCATGATGTATCGTACCTAGATGGAGTAGTGTTTTATGGAGTGGATATCTCCCTACAAACTCGACTGGCGTGTCGAATCGCCCCATGCCTTGATCCCTACCGTGATCGAGAGCACAAACCGCGGTGAGCGCGCATTTGACATCTATTCCCGATTGCTCAAAGAGCGCATTGTTATCTTGGGCACTCCGATCGATGACAACATCGCCAATCTTATCGTTGCCCAGCTGCTCTTTCTCGATAGCGAAGACCCGGGGCGTGATATCTCGCTCTATATCAATAGCCCGGGCGGCTCGATCACCGCTGGCTTAGCGATATACGACACTATGCGCGCGATCCGTTCGCCCGTATCGACCGTCTGTATCGGCATGTCGGCCTCCATGGGCACGATTCTGCTGGCAGGCGGCACCAAAGGCAAGCGCTTTAGCTTACCGCACTCGACCATTCACATGCACCCTGCTGGCGGTGGCGCACGCGGCTACGCACCCGATGTCGAAATTATGGCTCGCGAGTTGCTGCGCGAACAACAAATCATTCGAGAGCTGTTGTCGGCCGATAGCGGTCAGCCCATCGAACGGATCGCTCAAGACTTCGATCGCGACCGCTATATGACACCGGAAGAAGCCAAAGAGTACGGCATCATCGATGCGATTTTGACCAAAGAAGAATCTTTACCAAACAATAGCTAACCGCTGGCAACAGGGAGCGACACACGTTGGTGAAGCTTTTCTGCCATCGCTGACGCTCCCTGTCCCTCTGCGAGGACGTTATGACCCGCTCCCGTAACACAGGCCGCTCCGCATATCTTTGCTCGTTTTGTGGCCGAGGCCAAGATGAAGTGCAGCGCCTGATTGCTGGCCCCGGAACAGTCTTTATTTGCGATGAATGCGTGGCGCTGTGCAGTGCGATTATTGCCGAAGAAGCTGAACAACAGCTCCCTCCGCGCCGCACCAACACAAATGCGCCGGCTCGTCTACCCGTGCCACGTCGTCTGCGCGAAAAGCTCGATCAATATGTGATCGGGCAAGACCGGGCAAAGGTTGTCTTGGCTGTCGCTGTCTATAACCACTACAAACGGCTTCGGGCCGGTATGCAAGTCGACGATGTCGAACTTGGTAAGAGCAATGTGCTGATCATCGGCCCGACTGGCTCTGGTAAGACCTTGCTGGCCCAGACGCTGGCACGCATTATCGATGTGCCGTTTGCGATCGCTGACGCAACCGCATTGACAGAGGCAGGCTATGTTGGTGAAGACGTTGAAAACATTCTGCTTCGCTTGATTCAAGCCGCTGACGGCGATATCGAACGTGCCCAGACCGGCATTATTTATATCGATGAAATCGATAAGTTGGCTCGCAAAGCTGATAACCCCTCGATCACACGCGATGTATCGGGCGAGGGTGTTCAGCAAGCCTTGCTCAAAATTCTTGAAGGTGGAACGGCCCATGTGCCACCCTTGCCCGGTCGCAAGCATCCTCAACAAGAGTACATCGCCTTTGACACGACCCATGTACTCTTCATCTGTGGCGGCGCGTTTGAGGGCCTCGATAAAATTATCGCGGCTCGCTTGGGCAGCAATCATCGAATCGGCTTCGACAACAAGAGCGAAGAACAGGTCAACAAAGAGAATCAAAACCTTCTCAACCAAGTTACACCCGACGACCTGCTGCGCTACGGGTTTATTCCCGAATTTATCGGACGCCTGCCGATCATTGCGCCCTTAGAGAAACTCGATAAAGCCGCGATGATTCGAATCTTGACTGAGCCACGCAATTCGATTATTAAGCAGTATCAGAAGATGCTGCAACTCGATCATGTCGAGCTTGATGTTACCCCTGATGCGCTTGAGGCGATCGCCGAAAAAGCGCTCAAGACAGGCACAGGTGCGCGTGCCCTGCGCTCTGCAGTCGAAGAGGTATTGCTCGATGTGATGTACGAAATTCCCTCTCAGGAACATATCGGACGTTGTATTATCAATGCCGAAGTGATTCAAGGACGCGGCCACCCGATTCTGGTGCCACGTACCGAACGAGGCGAGTTTCGACGCCGTTTAGATGAAGCTGTATAAAACCCACCTCGGGCAGAACAGCGAATTCTGTTCTGCCCGATTTTTGTAGCTTTGGGGGGCACGTATGCGCCTAGTACGACGAACAAGCGACCGCGCCTCTGAAGAACAGGTCCAGCCCCGTCGCATTCTGATCGCCGACGATGATCCAAGCATCGCCACGCTCTTGCAGGTCACGCTCAAAGACCCGCGCTACGAGATTATGGCGGCAAAAAATGGGATCGAAGCTTTAAAAGCCTTTGAGGCTGGTTCCTTCGATGTGGTTGTGCTTGATGTGATGATGCCATATGTCGATGGCTTTGAAGTGTGCCAGCGCATTCGCAGCGTGTCGGATGTGCCGATTATTATGCTGACCGCGCGCGACGGCACCGACGATGTGGTGCATGGCTTCGAACTGGGGGCCGACGACTATATCACCAAGCCGTTTAAGACCGCCGAGTTGATGGCGCGAGTCGAGGCGATTCTGCGTCGAGTCGATGGCTATAAACAGCGGGTCGCTCCACCGATCGTCAAAGTGGGCGAACTCGAGATCGACGAGCCGCGCCACCGTGTTTTGGTTCGAGGCAAAGAGGTCAACCTCACGCCTATGGAGTTCGAGCTGCTCTACTTCTTGGCAGCCAACGCAGGCCAAGTCTTCGACCGCGAGACGCTCTTCCGCGAAGTGTGGGGCTACGATTACGTGGGCGAGACCAATCTGGTCGATGTGTGTGTGCGCCGCTTGCGCGAAAAGGTTGAGCTTGAGCCATCGCGACCGAAGCTTATTCTCACGATTCGTGGTGTTGGCTATAAGCTGAGCGATAAAGGCGCTTAAGCCCAACAGGACATACAAACAAACAGGGCTTCCTCTTGCGAGGAAGCCCTGTTCGCTATTTGTACTACAGGCGTTGGGTATCGCCGGTCGCAGGTGTATCGTTCTGCTGATCATCGTCGCTGGCCGAAGCCTGCTCGGCAGGTGGCGTCGCTTCAGGCGCAGACTGAGCCGATGCTGGGTCGGCTTGGGCAGCCGGTCGCGGTTGAGCGCTCGGGCCAGCTTGAGCCGCTTGAGCAGCTTGGGCTTTGAAGTAGGCTCGGCTCTTAATGGCCTGTACAATCAGAGCGATCGAGAGCACAATGCCGATCAGGCGAACCAGACCACCTAAGAGCATATTGAAACCGATCAGCATAGATCGGAAATCGAAGGCGTGGGGGCCAAAACCATGATGGGCGAATGGCCGGAAAATGCAGAAGAGAACGATCAATCCAATGACAGCTAACAACCAGGGTTTTTTACAGCTTTGCGCTTGCATACACTCACTCCTTGTGCTGGTGCTTTCTCTCCTCTAAATACAGCATAACAAGCAATTTTGAAGAATTTGTGAAGCTTTCTAGAAGCGAGTGTGTAGATGTACTAGCGAATCCAATCGATCATTTTCTGTTTTGGCCTTCGGCAAAGCGGAATGTGACCATTTTTGTAACTCTTTCCCCGTTGTTCATTTTCCCACGTTGTGAGCATGCAGCTCTTTAGAGCGGATCTGGTATATGCTAGGCTGCGCACATGACAGGCAGTGTATAATGGGGCGCAGTACAATCCCAAACTTAACACGAGGAGGAGGAGCATGCCCTCGATTTTTTCGCGAATCGTTGCAGGAGAGATTCCGGCGGTTAAGGTATATGAAGATGAGTTGACCTTGGCATTTATGGATATCAACCCAGCCTCGCCCGGCCATGTGCTGGTGATTCCACGCCGAGAATACCCTGATCTGCTGAGCATGCCGCCAGAGTTGTTGAGCGCTGTGGCCCAAACTGTGCAGCGCGTGAGCAAGGCCATCACCAAAGCGCTCAAGCCCGAAGGGTTCAATATTATTCAAAATAATGGAGCCGCCGCAGGCCAAACGGTCTTCCACTATCACGTACATATTATTCCGCGTTGGGAAGGCGATCACGCGATCGGCCCGTGGAAGGCCCTGAGCCCAGATCAAGCAGAGCTCAACGCGACAGCCGATGCTATTCGGGCCGAACTCTAACGCTTTACGTAGCGAAGCGTTGAACGGAGTATGATACAATAGCCCTGGTATTTGTCAGGCCAAGGTCCAGCCATGGTTCAGAAGTGAAAGCCCTATCTGTTCTCAAGTGGAGGCAGCATGAGCGTAAACCCGCGTGAGCAAACCACTCAACATCGCAGTACAGCTTCAACTCGATCGGGCACACGAAAATCGTTAGTGCAGCGCTATAAAGAGCTGCCACTATCGAGACCAATGCAACTCGTTTTGGGAATTTTGGCGTTCCTGATTGTATGTATTGTGCTCTATCTGATTGTATCGGCGATTTCTGGCCTATTTAAAGGCAATACATCAGAGAGTACGACCATCAATACTGCAGAAACAGTAGACAACGAAGCTGGCCGAACAGAAGGTATCCAGCTCAACGCCGCCCTTAACCAAAATCTTGTTGTAGACGACCAGCCTCCTCCTGAAGGGCCAAGCGCGACCTTCCAAGCCAGCTACGAACGTTTCGGCGGCCTGCCTATTCTCGGCTTGCCGATCAGTAACGAGATGACAGTCAATGGACGTCAAGTGCAGTGGTTTGAACGCGCTCGCTTAGAACACTGGCCGGAATTTGCTGGTACCGATAGCGAATTTCAGCTTGGCCGACTTGGCGCTGAATTTATGAATGGGCGCGAATTTCCCAAAGTCGAACCATTTATAAGCCAGCCCGGACTGCAATACTTCCCCGAAACCGGATACGCTGTGGGCGAGCCGTTCTTGAGCTTCTGGTATCAAAACGGTGGTCTCCCGACCTTCGGTTATCCGATCAGCAACGCGATAGTAGAGCAGCTTTCCGATGGGCAGGCCCATTTGGTTCAATACTTCGAGCGCTCTCGTTTAGAGATTCACCAGATCGATGGAACTCAACAGATCCAGATCGGTTTGTTGGGCAGTGCACTTTATGCTCGCGATCGTTTCCCGGAAACGGTTGCTACACCACATATCATCACGGTGCCGGGACCAACAACAGTGCCACTTCCCTAACCCTTGTTAGCTGATCGATCACCCGTGCTATGGGGCTTATCTAAGCACGGGTGATCCTGTTTGCTTGGCAAGAATATTGGCAACACTACAGATCAGATCGAGTTCATATGGATGGCGATCAAGTTTTTCGCGAGGCTGCACAACAACAAGGGATAGCGCTGGACGTGGCAGATAGGATCTTGGCCCACTACCGAGAAACGATCGGATACGATTCATTTTATGCCTATCGGATCGAATCTCCTAAGCTGGAAGGAACAAGCAACGCTTCTGCGGCCAATCAGCGCAAACGCACGTTGCTCGTTTTTCGAACCGGCGACGATGCGTTGAGTTTTGCACAGCGTAATCGCCTTGGGCCGACACCTCGCCTGTTGCGGCTCAGCTTGGCGCATATATTAGCAACGCTGTTGCACCGCCCAGCATTAGAGGCGGTGCTCTTTGTCACGATTGTAGATGACCATATCAAACCCGGGCAATATCCAGATGGCATTCGCGTTCAACGCAGCCATCTTTTGGAAGCACTTCAGGCCTGAAGCGCTTTCAAAGCCTAGACAAGACGTATAGTTACACAGATAGCTAGATGAGCAAACGTCTATTAGGTGCTTTTTTGAAGAGATCGACTGGTCAAGCCACGCAACGTCAATCTTTCTTCGAATAAGGCTTCACGTGGAGAAAAGGAACGATGGGCAGCCGCTTTGATGAAATGCGGGTATTTTCTGGCACCGGTAACCCTAAACTTACCCAAGCCATTTGTGCTCGTCTCGGCCTCAAGCTGGGCGATGTAACCATAACAAAATTCAGCAACGAAAATATCTTTGTCAAGCTGAATGAAAGTGTGCGCGAAAAGGACGTCTTTATTGTGCAATCGCTGGCCTCGCCGCTCAGCGACCAGATTATGGAGATGCTGATTCTGCTCGATGCATGCAAGCGCGCATCGGCAGGTCGCGTGACGGCGGTATTGCCATACTATGCCTATGGACGCACCGACAAGAAAGATCAGCCGCGCGTCCCGATCACGGCTCGGCTCTTGGCCGACCTGATTCAAGTCGCCGGTGCGCAACAGGTGATCACGCTCGACCTACACGCTGGTCAGATCCAAGGCTTCTTCTCGATTCCCAGCGACGAACTCACGGCTATGCCGCTGCTGGTGCGCTACTTCGCCGAGAAGCATTGGGACGACGCAGTCGTTGTTGCGCCCGATGTAGGCTTTGCCAAACGTGCGCGCAACTTCGCCGAAAGCTTGGGAGTGCCCCTTGCGATCGCCGAAAAGCGTCGTATTCAGCAGCTTAAAAACAGCGATACCCAAGAGAGCGGTCTGAGCGTCTCTTCGTCGCAGCCCCAAGCGCTCAACCTGATCGGCGATGTCGCAAACAAGCGCTGCATCATCGTTGACGACGAGATCGCCAGCGGCAGCTCGGTCTTGGCCGTGGCCGATATGCTGGTTGAACGAGGCGCCAAAGAGATCTATGCTTGCTGCGTACACGGCGTGTTGGCTGGCGATGCGATCGAGCGCTTCAAGGCCAGCCCGGTTCGCGAGTTGGTCACCACCGACACCTTGCCGATTCCAGCCCACAAGCGCTGGTCAGGCCTGAAGGTACTGACAGTTTCGACCCTCTTGGCCGAGGTGATTCAGCGCATTCACAGCGGTATCTCGGTCGATCATGTCTTCCACCGCCACAGCCCAATCTTTAGCTAAATTCGAGTCGCGTTTCGCGCGCCTCTAAGCGATAGATAGCAGGTGCAGCTACGTTGCGCCTGCTTTTTTTCATGCCAACTCTGCTTGATCAGTCTGACGGCTTGGTCTCTTCCCCAAAGAGGGCTGTTAGCGCGTCCGCCTACGGCTACCAACAGCCCACCCGTAAGCAGAGTGTTGTAGCTGTGTGCCAAGAGGCCACCCCAACACACAACAAGGCGGATTTCGTATTCTGTTATACCAAATCCGTTTAAAGACGTGCATGCTCTTCGCTCAGAAAAACGAAAAGCCGGGAAAGATCTAGCCACGTTCCGCTCTGCCGAAGGCCAAAGAGAAGCTAATCAAGCGGATTCGGTATTATAAGAATGGCGAACGGATTCGGCATTAGGCGAGGCGGAACTTCGCTCTTGCTGCAGCGCTAGGTGAGCGCGCGCCAACAACACCCCGAATGGATGGGCGGCCGATCTGGTAGCCGAAGGCGGACGCGCTAGAGCACTTTGTTGAGGGTAGCGATCTTCCCGCCCTCGGCTATGAAACAACAGGCTAGATCTGCTAGCGAATCTGGCAGTTCTCGCTCGGTAGTGAATGCTGTTAGTTCGGAAGAAAGTATTGGGCATGCTCAGGAACAATCGCAGCTCGCCAAAGCTCTTTGGTTTTAGTGCGCTTGTTCGCGCTTTCCACCTGATCGACGCGCAACACAAGATCGTGAGCACTATTTTTACAGCGCGATAGATAGACATCTAAGCGCTCAGGGCCGCGATATTCTGGCTGTATCAAAGCGCTGGCATGCTGATACTCAGCTTGCAGGATAAGGCGCTTAAAATCTTCGATATGCTCGGGAGCAACGCCGCCAAGCAATATCGCACTCTGATGCCAGTTGTTGCACTGTTCACAAAAGGCTTGGTTAGTTATTTCTCGACCTAGGGCAGCGATGACAGCCGCAGTTATACCGAGATCCACTAACCAAGCGAGCCAGGCAAATAGACCACTTACTGGAATGCCAGTACCGCCATATTCGCCGATCGTAAAGCCTTCGGAAGCATTTATCTGCATAAAGCTCCAAAAGCTTAGGTCTTCAAGATCGGCAAGCTCCGCCATCTCGCGAAAGAACAAATAAAAGCTGGTGAGATAGAGCACCACGCTCGTCATTACAGCAGCAATGTTCACGTTCTTTGTCGAGCGCACCTTAAAGAAGCGGATCGTCCAAGCATAGGGATAGCCAACAATACAACCGACGATCAGCGGACAAAAGATGATCATCCAAATATCGAAGAAGAGTTGATACGATAGGATCCCAGAGAGTAGGCCGCCTACAACAGCAAACAGACCAAGCACAAGGAGTTCAAGCGGCGAGCCAACAGGCCGAACGGTGGGAGTTATGCTTGGTGTATCGGGTTCAATCATTGTTTGCTTGCTCCACTCAAGAGAGAATTCTCTGTTGGCATATGGAAACCGTATACACCAACTCCCAAGATTCTGGCGCTATCTCTATAAAACTAGGTGGCTTTTCCTATCTTTCGACAGGCTCATGGTGCGAAAATTCATTGGCTTCGACAAGCTCAGCCAACATCCTAATCATCTACACTCTCGCCGCGAAGAAAGACGAGACCACTCAAAAGATGTCATCTATCGATAGCTCTCTTGGGTGGTCTTGGTAAAGTGATACCAAATTCGGTTGATTACTTTCTATTTGGCCTTCGGCAGAGTGGAACGTACCTCTTTTTGTTGTGTGCTATTTCGCGCGACAGCGCGAAATAGCACACAACGTCTTTCCCTCGTTTTGTTTTCTCGCGTTAAGCAAATGCACGTCTTTCAAACGAATTTGGTATGAGGGGATGATTTATGGGATCAGAATCAGCTTGCCGCTGGTCGCGCGCGAAGTCAGCAGCTCTTGGGCTTGGCCCGCTTCGTTCAGGGGCAGGGCGCGGTCGATACGCACATCGAGCTCGCCCGCCGCGATCCAATTGAAGAGATCGCCCGAGCGCCACAGCAGCTCGTCGCGGGTCAACATATAGTGGGCCAGCGATGGACGCGTAACAAACAGCGAACCTTTAGCGTTCAAAATGTTGAGGTCGAAGGGAGGCACAACGCCGCTCGACTGGCCGAACAGCACGAAAGTGCCGCGCGGACGCAGCAGGTCTAAGCCACCCTCAAAGGTCGACTTGCCGACCGAGTCGTAGACCACATCGATCTTTGCGCCGCCTGTGAAACGCTTCACGCCCTCAACAAAGGGTTCTTTGGTGTAGAGGATCACTTCGTCGGCGCCAGCAGCACGGGCCAGCTCGGCCTTCTCTTCGGTCGAAACCGTGCCGATCACAGTCGCGCCGATCTTTTTGGCGATCTGGGTGAGCAAGAGACCAACACCACCGGCAGCGGCATGTACCAGCGCCACATCGCCTTTCTTGAGCGGATAGGTGCTGTAAGCCAGATAGTGGGCCGTCATACCCTGCAGCATAATCGCCGCCGCCAGCTTGAGATCGACTCCGGCCGGAACGGGAACAACCTTTGAGGCGGGAACTTTGACATATTCGGCGTAGCTGCCGGGCGACATCGCGAAAGCGACGGTATCGCCCTCGGAGAAACCGCTGACGCCCTCGCCAAGACCCGCGATTGTACCAGCGGCCTCCATACCAAGCGTGTAGGGTAGCGGTACGCTGTAAGTGCCGCTACGCTGATAGATATCGATAAAATTGACGCCCGAAGCCGCGACCTTGATCAATACCTCGCCCGCGCCCGGGCTTGGAACTTCGACTTCTTCGTAGCGCAGGTTTTCGACGCCACCTTGCTCGTGAATTCGTACTGCGTACATACTAATTACCTTTCCTCACGCCAAGCAAGCAGAGCCATGCGAGCTATGCACTGGTCGGCGATTGAACAAACACACCGTTTGCAACAAATAGTATATCCGAATCTCGCCACGCCAAACCATTTATTTAGTAGAGGCTTGTTTCAGGCCAGCGATCACACCCTGCCAGAACGCTTCGTTCTGGCCCGGCACAAAGGGCAGATAAAGCGTGACCCGATCGAGCAAGCCTTGGTAGCGTGCATACAAAGCAGCACCAAGCCGATCTGGCTCGGCTTCGAGCGCAAAGGCGGCCAGCATTTCGTCATTGATCAAAGCAGGCATCTCGGCCCAGCGGCGGGTCACCGCCAAACGCGAAAGCCGCTCGCCGATGCGGCCCCAACCGTGGCTCTCGAGCACGACGCGGTAGCTAGGCGTCGAAGCATAAAAGGCGATCTGAGTGCGAGCCCGTTGGCGCGCTTGGGCAAGCTCCGTCTCGTCGCGCCCGGTAACAACGATAACACTGCCTGCCAACTGCACAGCGTCACGCCCGCGTCCAGCTCGCTCAGCGGCGCGCTCGATCTGTGGGCGCAGGTGCTCGCGCAGATAGGCCGGACTATGCAGCGGATGGACGTGAAAGCCTTCGCAGAGTTCGCCCGCCAAGCTGGCGAGACCTTTGTTGACCCCCGCCAAATAGATCGGAATATGCGGATGCTCGATCGGGCCGGGATTAAAGAAAGGAGTCATCAAGGTGTGGGTATAGTAGCTGCCTTGATAGTTGAGAGCGGAGCCTTCCTGCCAAGCCTGCCAAATCGCGCGTAATGCCCCGATATAGTCGCGCATGCGCTCAACCGGCGAACCCCACTGAGCGCTAAAGCGTCGCTCGATATGCGCTTGAACTTGCGTACCTAAACCGAGCAGAAAGCGCCCGCCCGAAAAAGCTTGCAGATCCCAAGCGCTTTGCGCCACGACCATAGGGCTGCGCGCAAAGGCGATCGCTACGCCTGTGCCGATCTGAAGCTGGCGCGTATGCTGAGCCGCCAACAGCAGCGGCAAAAAGGGATCGTGTTGGGTTTCGGGCGTCCACAGGGCGGCGAAACCGAGCTGATCGGCCCGCTGGGCCACTTCTGCCACGTTCGCAAGCTGGTTGCCTTCTACGGGCAATGCAAGATCAAGCTGCATGCTGTTCCTCTTATGGTTTTAATGCAAATATAACCGTTCCAGAGCCACTTTTACCTATTTTTCCAAGAAAATAGGCGGAACGAACGATGCCGAAGACTCGTATAGTATGGCAGGATGTCAACGTTTATAAAAATAGTCAGACGCGCGTCAACAATTTGTAGGCCACATGATAACTATATCCCATCTTTCGGGGGGATACGCATGAAGGAGAAACTCCTCAATGAGTGACTATTCCGCACCAAACCAGGGCTATCCACAACAGCCTGCCCCGCAGTACCAACCTACGCCCGTTCCGCCAGCGAAGAAACCTCGCACCACGCTATGGATCTTACTTGGTGTTGGTCTGCTTGGTCTCAGCTTGATTTGTGTCGGTGTGGGTCTCTTCGCATGGAATATGCTGGCCCGCAAAAGCACCATTCCCGAGCTTGTTGGCGCCGATACCCAAATTTATATCACCTTTCAACCCAGTTTAAGCGATATTCCCAATATCCAGCGGCTTCAAGCAGCCTATCCCGATCTCTTCATCGACGATCCAAATAGCCAAGTCTCTGAAAATCTTGAAGACGAATTTAATATCAACTTCAAAGAAGATATTTTGCCTTGGGTCGATAAAGAAGTCGCGGTCGCTGTGACTGGCATCTCGGAATATATGCTTGAAGGCGGCACGCTGTATGGCGATTTCAGCAGCGAAGTCGCTGACGATGCAGATCTAACCCTGATCATCGCTTCGCGCGACGACAAGCAGGCCCAAGCCTTCTTGGATAAACTGCGCAACAACAACCAAAAGGGCGCAACCTTTAACGAGATCGAATATCAGGGAACCAAGATCGTTGAAATTAGCTCTGAAGAAGAGCAATTGCTCAAAGCCTACGCCCTGCTCAAGGGTAATGTGGTCTTTTCGAGCAAAGTCGATCTGGTGAAAGCGGTTATCGACCGCGCCAAGAGCGGCGAAAACACGCTCAAAGATAACCCCGACTACCAAGATCTGCGCGCATCTCTGCCCGAGAACGCCATTGCTCACATCTATGTCAACGGTGCATTGCTGCGAGGCCTGATGTCGTCTTCGTTGGAAGAGAGCTTAGATAGCGTTCCGCCGTCTCAAGCTCAGCAAATCGAAGATCAGCTCGAAATAATCAAGGCCCTCAACGGCTTCGGCCTCTCGGTCTCAATCGAAGCTGAAGGCATTAAATTCGATGGATCGGCCAAAATCGATCAGGCCAGCTTGGGCGAGCGCGCCCGCCAAAATCTCGAAACTCAGTTGGCAGCCCTGAGCGGGAGCCAGACCAGCACCATCAGCAACGAAGCGGTCGCATTTGTGAGCTTCCGCATTCCAAGCACAACCAAAGAGCTGCTCAGCGATATGATCTACGAGACAGACGATGGTCTCCAAATCGCCGATTCGCTCTACGATCAGTTCGGCATCGATCTTCAGGTCGATCTACTCGATTGGTTCGAGGGTGAAGCTGCTGTGGTGCTCTTGCCCGGCGGTGAGTTAGGCGATGTCACCATGCCGGTCAGCGGCTACTTTACCATCAAGCCCGTCGATATCGAAGCGGCCGCTAGCGGACTCGAAAACATTCGCATCGGCCTTGAAGATAGCCTAGGAGGAATGTTGGTATTCGAAGAACAGTCCTTGGGCGGCAGCGACTGGTTTGTAGTCGTAGAGCCAGAGAGTGGCATCGGCTACGGCGGCTATGGCATTCAAGATGGTGCTGTGGTGCTCGGCATCACACCCAACGCGCTCGCAGGCGCTGGCTCAGGCAAAAACTCGCCGATCAGCAACGATCCGCGCTTTAATACGGTACAAAAGGTATTAGGTAGCGAGCACAACGCTATGTTCTATATCAATGTCTCTGGCGCGATCGAAGCGGCCGAAGCGAACGGCATGGATCTGGCCGACTACGACAAAAGCGGAGATCTCGAGAAGAACCTGCGCCCGATCAAAGCCATCGGTCTAACGGGCAAGGCGGGCATCAGCGAGAAGGGCATCGCCAGCACATCGCTCTTTATCTTGATCGAGGCCGAATAGGCCCTAAACAAGGTAGAATAGAATAAACTAAGCCGATAAGGGGCGTTCTCGCGAAGAGCGCCTCTTATCGTCTCTTTGCAAAGCATATCGTATCTGTGTCTCAACTTCCATGCTCAGACGGCGAGGTCTCTAGCCCGATTCGGTCCTTGGCGCGTCCGCCTACGGCTATCAACATCCCGCCCATCACCCGAGGTCTATCTATCTGTTCCGAAAGTTTGCCCAAAAACCAAACACCAATACATTTCATCGCATTTCTCTTCTATGTATCTCAAGTGTTCTTCGGTCAATCTTAAGTGTTCGCCATTCCGAGCTGCCAAAAGAGGAATCATAACGAATCCACTCGATCAATAGGGTTTCTTGTATTGAAGGGTTTGCTGAGGTGTGACCTATCTCTTTCATCAACGTATCTATTGAAAAAGCGGTCTATACCTAAACACACACAGATTCTCAGAGCCTACACAAGCCGAGTAAATGGTTCTGCAGCTGATTGAGAGGGCCTTATGCGGCGCTTTTTGCTTCTAGGGATTGTTTTCTGTCTTGTATTGTTACCGCTGCCAGCGGCACATGCCCACACAAGCAGTCAAGCCAGTTCGTTCGACCAACCGCTATTGATGGTCAATCGCTGCGGCAGCGGCATCGCGGGCGAAACCCACTTTACGATCGTGGCGACGGGCGATACCTTCCCACACGAAAACATTCAGGCTGTGGGCGAAAGCCAAGGCTACGACAGCCTCTTCGAGCACATCCGCCCCTATCTGCAGGCCGCAGACCTTGGTTATACCAACTTTGATGGCGCTATGCTCGTCAGCAGCCCCTATAGCGGCTATCCGACCTTTAATTACAATCCAGCCCTCGCAAGCGCCCTCAAAAACGCAGGTATCGACCTTGTCTCGACCGCCAACAACCACATTCTCGACCGTGGTCCGGAAGGGATCGATGCCACACTCCAAGTGCTCGACCAAGCAGGGATTCTGCACCATGGCGCGGTTTCGCAGCAAGCCGCCCAAAATGCCGAGCGCCCCAACTACTTGCTGACCACGCTCGAACGCGATGGGGTCGAGCTCAAACTTGCCTTTCTCTCGTTGACTTGGGGCACCAACGGCATCCCAGACCCGCTCGGCCAAGTCAATCTGCTGTGGGAATCGAACAGCTATGGCCAACAAGGGCAGGTGCGCCAAAGCGTCTTGGGCATGGTGGCCCAAGCCCAGCAAGAGGCCGATATCGTGATCGTCGCGGCCCACTGGGGCTACGAGTACCAATTTCTGCCCGACGCCAGCCAGATCGAAGGGGCGCGCCAACTGACGGCGGCAGGAGCCGACATCATCTTAGGTGCCCAGTCGCACACCTTGCAGCCCGTCGATATCGTCGAAGCCAATGGACGCCAAGCGCTGGTGATCTATTCGCTCGCCAACTTTATCGCCTCGCAGGGCAGTTATCAAGCCGAATACTACAGCGCGACCTCGGTGCTGTTCTACATCGGCTTGGTCAAGCGGCCCGACGGCAGTGTGGGCGTCACCGGTTACCGCTATCTGCCGACCTTGATGATCGATAACGATACGCGGCCCGCCCCACTTCCCGAAGATCAAAGCGCGGTCTTGGCCCATGTGCGCAAACAGATGCGCGACCCCAACGGCCTGCGCCAAGTGCCAGCCGACCTTCAACAGCTTGGCGAGCGCGTCGAGATCTGCCCGGTGCTGCGCTTCAGCGAAACACCCGAGATCGCAGTAGGCGGCGATTTCGCCCAACATCTGATCACCTTGGGGAGCGGCACAACAGCCTACCCGCCCGAAGCTGTGCGTGCAGTCTGGGGTCTGCCTTTGGATACAGTGCGCAGCAGTACTACGGGCGACTGCGCCTCGTTTACCAGCGTTCTGCTCACCGAGCGCCAGCGGCTCGAACTACAGCCGAACCAGCCCTGGCCCTACCGCATCACTGGCACCCAACTGGGGGCAGCGATCTACCAACAACGCTACGGGCGCGAGCCTGAACGGCGCATCGAGCTCAATAACGCCTTCGCGCACCCACTCTTCGCCCGCTTCTTCGAACAATATGGCGGGCTATCGGTTTTTGGCTATCCAATCAGCGACGGCTTCGAAGAGAACAACGGCAGCCAACGACGCTTTGTACAATACTTCGAGCGCGCTCGCTTCGAGCTGGTGCCCAACGGCGACCCTAACGATCTGCTGAAGGCGGTCGAGTTAGGCTTGCTGGGGCGCGAATTCGGCGGGATCGAGACCATGTGTGGGCCAGAGAAGCTGCCGAACCCCAATCCCTTCCTCCCCAACGATCAATCGTCCGATCAAGTGATCGTCGATGGACCGAATCTAGGGCTTCAGCTCGGAATATTGCCCCGCACTGCTGGCGGCGATCTGGCCCTGTTTAACTGGCTGCTTTGGCGTATGATCGGTGTTTTGGCGCTTGTGTTAGCTGCCCTAACCGCATACAGTATGCTCTATCTGCACGTGATCGCGCCGCGCCAGCAGAAACGCCGTAGACGACGAGCTTAAACGAAGCATGCTATACTGCAACGGTTGATTCGTTTCGTAAGCAACCGAGGCATGTGTAAGCAATGAATATCCTGATCGACGATTGGCAGAGCTGGGAGGCGCGTTTCCAAACCTTTCTGACCGAACAAGAAGAACAAGCCGACGTGGCCCACGATCTCGGCCACATTCTGCGCGTTGTGGCTAACGCTCGCAAACTGGCGGCGCTCAGCCATGCCGATCTGCACATCGTCATTCCAGCCGCTTGGCTGCACGACTGCGTGAGCGTGCCCAAAAGCTCGCCCTTGCGCAAGCAGGCCTCGCGTATGGCGGCTCAGGCGGCGGGCGAGTTTCTCAGCCAGGCGGGCTATCCAAGCCAGTTTATTCCCGCCATTCAACACGCGATCGAAGCGCACAGCTTCAGCGCCAACATTGCGCCGCGCAGCCTCGAAGCCCAAGTTGTGCAAGACGCCGATCGGCTCGATTCGCTCGGTGCAATCGGGATCGCGCGCTGTTTGATGCTGGGCGCAGTGTTAGAGCGCCCGCTCTACGATCTGGAAGAGCCTCTCCCACACCATCGCCCCGCCGACGATCAACGCTACACCATCGATCATTTCTATACCAAACTGCTCACGCTGGCCGACACTATGCAGACCCCGGCGGGGCGCGCTGAGGCAGAGAAGCGCACCGAGGTGATGCGCCTCTATCTACAGCAGCTCGCCTCCGAGATTCAGTTTTCGCCCGATCAGAGTAGTTCAAGTTAAAACAGTTATGTTACTCACAGTTACACCAAATAGCGCGCTCGACCGCAGCTTGGTCGCGCCTAATTTCCGTTCGCTCGATGTTTGCCGAATTCGCGAGGTTAAAGAGGCCGCCGGAGGCAAAGGCTTGAATGTGTCGCGGGTCGCCAAAGCGCTCGACTTCCCAACGCGCGCCTGTGGGGTGCTGGCGGGCGAGACCGGACGCAAAGTGGCCGCGCTGGCCGAAGCGGAAGGCATCGAGGCTTCATGGTACTGGTTGCGACGGGGCGAAACCCGCACCTGTACCCTGCTGATCGACCCCGAACAAGGTGACGATCTGGCCCTTAACGAGGCCGGCCCGGCTATGATCGGAGCCGAATGGGGCGAATTCGCACGTATGGTGCGTAAGCTCGCGCCCCACTGCGACGCGCTCGTCTTCTGTGGTAGCCTACCGAGCGATGTGCCCTACACCACCTATGTGCGCCTGCTGCGCGAGCTGAGCGAGTCTGGCTTTCATGTGGTGCTCGATACCAGTGGCCCGGCCCTGCGCAATGCACTCAGCCTGCCGCTCACCGCGATCAAAGTCAACGCCCACGAACTGGGCGAAGCGATGGGCCGCCCTATCAACAGCATCGAGGATGCGCTGGAGGCCGCTAGCAGCGTGATCGAGCAGGGGCCTAAATTGGTCTCGGTGACGCTCGGCGCAAGCGGCGCGGTCGCCGTAACCGCCGAAGAGCGCTGTGTCGCTGTGCCGCCCGCGCTCAAGCCGATCAGCACAGTCGGCAGCGGCGATGCCTTTTTGGCCGGTTTAGTTGTCAGCCTACTGCGCGATATTCCTCTGCCCGAAGCGCTACGCATGGCGGTCGCATGTGGCAGCGTCAATGCGAGCCATATCGGTGGAGGCATCACGCCTGCCCACGAAGTCGCCCAGATGCTCTCCCAAGTTCAGGTCGAAGTGCGCAAGTAAACCTCATTGTTGCGTATCTCTTGTGGTTTAGTCTTCAGCCAGACGGTTTCCCCTTATTTGAGAGATATTTCGCGTCACAGTGCGAAATATCTCTCAGATCCGGCTGATCATTGTGTGTGCTTTCGATAAAGCGAAATGAGACAATGGTCCTTCCCCGTTTTCGTTTTCACATGTTGCGAAAGTGACACGAAATCCGTTTGAACTTTCGGCAATAGGGAGGTCTTTCGGCACACACAAATAGAAGCCTCGTTTGTTGGGCGGGATGTTGATAGCCGCAGGCGGACGCGCCAAGGACCTGCTTTTTGGGGCAAAGCCTCGCCGCAGCAAGCTAAGAAAGCAAGCGGGTTTGCTATAACTTAAACGGTTTCACCCTCGACTGCTTGCTCGTTTTTATTGCGTATCGTCGCTGATAAAGCTCGTTTTGGCAAAACATAAAGATCACTCATTCTGCATAATCAGGGCTATTTGCCAGTATTCCACCCTATCTCCTCACATAGGCTCGTTCTCAAGGGCAAAAAGAATATTTTTAAAAAAAGTCAGCTTTTTGCTTTTTCAGGCCCTTATCAGCATCGTGTTGGCAGCGATCAATAGGATTGTAAGCGTAAAATGGTATACTAGCGTTCAATAAGGAACACCATAGAGACCCTATCGGAGCCAAAAACCCTGCCTCTGTTTAGTCCCCGCTCCGATGTAGTAACCCAAGCCTACCAACAAGGAGTCTATGTTATGGATACGTCTCTCAAACGTCTGATCATCGTGATCGTAACATTGAGCATGCTCGGGGTCGTTGCTCCAATCGGCAGCCTCTTTGCCCAAACAGATCAACGCTGTTTCCCCGAAACGGGGTACTGCATCAGTGGACGAATCCGACAGTATTGGGAACAGAACGGTGGATTGCCAGTGTTCGGCTATCCGATCGGTCCCCAGCAAGAAGAGCTTGTTGAAGGCACACGTCTCCAAGTTCAGTGGTTTGAGCGCAACCGTTTAGAGCTTCATCCCGAAAATCAAGCGCCCTACGACGTGCTGCTCGGTCGCTTGGGTGTCGACCGCTTGGTGCAGCAAGGCCGCGACTGGAACAGCTTC
Organism: uncultured Chloroflexales bacterium; assembly: GCA_937902315.1. Classification (GTDB taxonomy): domain Bacteria; phylum Chloroflexota; class Chloroflexia; order Chloroflexales; family Chloroflexaceae; genus CALGUG01. Next base: position 124,178 of record CALGUG010000008.1, on the reverse strand, counting down.
CCCAAAGTGAGCGCCGCGCCTAACACCTCCTGCTACTTCGCAGTCGAAACGGGACACTCGATCTGTGGCGCATTCCTCAGTTACTATCGCTCGCATGGCCTCAGCCTCGACAACCAGGCGGGCTACTCTTTGGCCGAGAGCATCGCCCTGTTCGGTTTGCCCATCAGCGAGCCGCAAGATGAGATCAACGTCGCCGACGGCAAGAGCTATCTGACCCAGTGGTTCGAGCGCGCTCGCTTCGAGCTGCACCCCGAAGTCGGCATCAATGTGGTGCTGCTCGGCTTGCTCGGCAACGAGATTCGCGCGGGCGGCTCAAGCAATCCAACGCCAAGCCCGATCATCACACCCTCTCCTAGCCCAACACCTGCACCTTCAAGCAACCGCATCGCATTTGTATCGGATCGCAACGAAGGCTTCTACGAGTTGTATCTGATGAACAGCGACGGTTCGCGCCAGCAGCGTTTGGTCGATATGTCGAGCACAGTGCAATCGCCGACTTGGTCGCCCGATGGCACGCAGTTGGCTTTTAGCGCCGAAACCAATGGCAACTTCGAGATCTATGTGATCAACGCCGACGGCACCAAGCTGCGCCGCCTCACCGATAACGACAGCGACGACCTCGACCCGGCTTGGTCGCCCGATGGGCGCTCGATCGCCTTTACCTCGAACCGCAACGATAACCTCGACATCTATGTGATGAATACCAACGGCGGCAACGTGCGCCGTTTGACTACCCACTTTGCCGACGACAAAGAGCCAACTTGGTCGCCCGATGGCAAGTACATCGCCTTCTCCTCTGACCGCAGCGGTGGCGACACCCGCGCGATCGAGTACGACATCTACATTATGAACGCCGATGGCTCGAACCAAAAGCTGCTGCTCAGCCATAGCGGCAGCGACTACGAGCCAGCTTGGTCGCCCGATGGCAAGCGCATCGCCTTCACCACCTATGGCTACGGCATGGCTGGCGGCGATATCGCAGAGGGCAAGATCTTCTTGGTCGATACCGATGGCAGAAATCTGGTGCAGCTCACCCCCGATAGCGTGGGCGCGCGCGGCCCGAGCTGGTCGCCCGACGGCGCTTGGCTCAGCTTCTATTCGGCCCGCAACGACGACGCGATGTACGATATCTACACCATCAGCGCTACGGGCAGCGATATGAAGAAGCTCACGAGCAACCCGGGCAACGATATGCAACCAGCTTGGGCGCCTAAATAAACCGCGCCTCTGAGCTAGCAATCATACCAAATCCGTTTGATTAGGTTCTCTTTGGCCTTCGGCAGAGCGGAACGTGACTAGATCTTTCCCGGCTTTTCGTTTTTCTGAGCGAAGAGAATACACGTCTTTAAACGGATTTGGTATCAGTCATGAGAGGTTTCGTAGCTAGTACGAAACCTCTCTTTCTATTTTTTGACCAATGCCAAACGCAAGAGCACAGGCTCCCTTCTCCCGCAATGCGGGAGAAGGGTCGGGGATGAGGGCAGGAACGTCCTGTTGATAGCCGTAGGCGGACGCGCTAGGGACCGAATGGGAGCTAGAAGCATCTCCGCCAGATGATGCGTTTGGATAGTATTTTGGAGCTCGCCAGAAGGATCGCGACAGGGCGGGGATGCGCTATCAGCTATTTCTCAGCTTAGATCGCCGTTTGGGATGTAACTTTTGATCCTCCTTTCCGTCTAGTTGGGTAGGAAGTTCAAGAAAGGAAGGATCATGGCGCAGGCACTTCAACTTAAGCAGCCTTATGCACAGGCCGATCTACTCAGCGAGCTTCGTTCGCTCGAAGGTCTGTACCGCCACTACTATGATGCAGTCTTCAATTACTTGCTCCAGATGAGCGGCTCGCGCGAACTGGCCGAAGAGCTCAGCCAAGAGACCTTTATCAAAGCAGGAGCAGCTCTGATCAATTTCCGTGGCGATTGCACGCCAAGCACGTGGTTGTTTCGCATCGCCCGCAATAGCTATATCGACTATATTCGCCGCCCAAGCGCAACGCGCATCAAGACCGACCAACTGCTGGCCCTGCCCGATGAAGGCCATTATGGCGACCCCGTTCGCCAGTATGCCGCCAGCGAACAGCGCTCGTTGATCGGCATTGCCCTCGGACAATTGCCCGAAAAGCTGCGCACCATCTTACTGCTACGCGACGCTGAAGGTTTAGCCTACGCCGAAATCGCTGATGTACTCAATATCAGTCTCTCAGCGGTCAAAATCAATCTCTTTCGAGCACGTAACGCCTTCCGGATCGCCTATGAAATGCTTAGTCGCGAAGATCACTCTTAGGAGTAGACAATGACAGCTTTTGAATCAAGCACTATTCAGCTTCCCCAAAGCCAAGAGAGCAGCTATTGTGCGCTTATCCAAGACCTTTTACCGCTCTACCTCGAAGGCGAGGTCAACCCGATCAGCCGCGATCAGATCGCCGAGCATATCAGCCACTGCAATCACTGCTCCGGTTTTCTGGCGGGCGCACGCAGCATGCACAGCCAGCTGCAAATGGAACTGCAGCAGCGCCAAGCTGCGATCGCCCAGAGCAAGCCGCAAACCCAACGCCTCTTTACACTCGGCTCGCTCGTGGTCACGCTGATCGCGACACTCGCTTCGGCTGCCATGGGCAGCATGAGCGTGGTCTGGATCGTCGAGGGCTTGCGTTGGCAACATGGGCTCTTGCTCTTCGGTCTGCCTATGTTCAGCATCAGCCTGACTCTGCTGGTTCTGATCGCGCGCACCCGTGGGCCACTCACTATCGAGCGTATGCTCTTTCTGATCTGTAGCTGTTTGATCGGCGGCATCGCAAGCGCCTTGATCTTTAACGTACACAGCGCCATAGGCGCGTTCACCGGCTTCGGAAGCGGTTTGGCTGCATTGGTATTGCTGTGGTGTACGATTTGGAATGTGCCCTTCCTGCCGAAGAGTCCAGCATCGTTTCCAAACCACCAGAGCTAATAATTTCTTATTAAAACCCACAAGAGCATCCCTGTGAAAGTTTCAGGGGTGCTCTTGTGATTTGCAAGACTTATAAGCAAAACAAGCTCAGCTGCAACTTTCTTGGCAAAGGTGGCGTCTAAGAAGAGAGAATATGAGATTACCCAGCGCTTGATGTCCTTTCTGAGGATCTTTGGCTTTATAGGGAAAACAAAACACAAAAAGAGGAATAATATGTCAGATTATAAGCAAGATCCCCAAACAAAGCCTTTTATCGCACATTCTGCTGATAATAGATTTTCTACAACGCTTTTTAGCTCTTTTCATATGATTGGCAGCCTGATCGGCAGCTTTATCGCCATTTTGCTCGGCAGCGTCGGTATCTTAATGCTGAACTCCTCGCAAGGCGGCGAGTTGCTGCTGCTGAGCGGCGGAAGCGTGTTTGTAGCGGCAGGCTTCGCCCTGCTCTACTGGCTGGCCCGCACGCGCGGCGAGTTCACGCTCGAACGCGCGCTCTTGCTGAACGCCTCGTGTGCGCTAGGCGGCTTGGGCCTGCTTCTAACGCTGGTAAGCGGCTATCCACTCTTGATGCTGATTGGAATGCTGATGGGGTTTAGCGCTAGTGTGGGCGTGTGGTGCGCCGTTTGGAACGTGGCCTTCCTGCGCCCGAAAGCGCTGACGGGCAGTCTAGCCTAAGCGCTCTTCTATAGCAACAAGGTCTAGCGCAGCTTGATCGCGCTAGACCTTTTTTATTTTCTTATTTCGATCCATTTCGTCTGCCGCTTTTGTCTATAACTCTAGCGGCGAGTTCACTTCCTTCCATTCGGTCCTGAGCGCGTCCGCCTACGGCTATCAACAGGGCGTTCCTGCCCTCATCCCCAGCCCTTCTCCCGCAATGCGGGAGAAGGGAGCCGGTGCCTACTAGCCCCATATTCCTTCCACAACCCAGCATGCAGACCAAGAACGAGGAGAGGTGCCGAAAAGAGTTGCATTCCTCTCTGCCGAAGACTAACAAGAATATAGAGCAATCGCTATCAAACATAAAAAGCCCTTTGTCGCCAAAGAGCTTTCCAATGCATAAAGAGCTTCAGATCGCTGCAAACTAGCTGAATCCAAAAACCCGGAATGTAAGCACAATACAAAGCGCCGCCAAGGCCATGCCCGCCAAGACCTGACTGGGTGTATGGTTGCGGGTACGAATGCGCGCCCAACCAACTAGAAGGGTGCAGATCCACAAAACAACTCCGAGCATGGGCGCAAGCAAGAGGGCGACCGTAGCGCAAGAGGCGTTGGTAGCGGCATGGACACTGATCTTCCAAAACATGTTGATGATCCAGCTCGACAGCGATAAAACAAACGCGCTGATCTGGGCTGCCATAAAGAGAGGCGGCATGCCCAACCACCAGATCACCAAAATGCTTAAACCTCCACAGATGATGGTAAATAGATAAAGCTCATTGCGCTGATGACGCTGCGAAACGTCTTCATCGCTATAGTTGCCTCTTTTTAAGCGCCAAAGGAAAAAGAAGGTGCCCGGCAGAATCTGAAGCAGAATACAGAGCAAGGCCCAGCCTAAACCTGCTAACAGCGTAGGGCCGCTGTAACAGCCGATAATGATAAAGGTTGCGATGCTGAGTACAACAGGGTGAAAAATATTCGAGAGAATGCGCCCTATTGCATAGCCCTGGCCCGGTTCGGCCCCTCGTGCGAGCGCCTCGGCATTGGTATCGCGTTCTATGGCCATGCTCGCTCTTCTCCTCGTAGTGTAGTGTTCGCCATGTTTATTTTCTATCTATCGAATGAAAGGCCAAGCAAACGATCGCTCGTCAGCGAGATCGAGCTATAGACCTTTCGTAGCACTCTGGCGGCTCTGCGCGTTGTTTAGACAAATCGCAGCAAGCCACTAGCAACCACAAGCGAGTTGCTCGTAATAGCCTCGGAGCTGTTGAGCCGCCAACTGCCAACTAAAGCGGGCAGCCTGCTGCGGCCCAGCCTGGCGCAGTTGCTCGCGCAAAGCCGTGTCGGTAAGAATGCGTGCTAAGCCTTGAGCCATCGCTTGGGTATCGTAGGCATCGACCACCAAGGCTGCATCGCCAACAACCTCTGGGAGGCTGGCTTTATCACTGGTCAAAACCGGCGTACCGCAAGCCATCGCTTCAAGCGCTGTCAGACCAAAGCCTTCGTAGAGCGGCACATAGGTGTAGGCACTAGCCAGATTGTAAACAGCAGGCAGATCGCGATCATCGAGATAATCAAGGTAGTGAACGCGATCGTGTAAGTGCAACCGATCGATGGCTGCAAAAATATCGTCGTACAACCAGCCTTTGCGCCCTCCCAATACAATCTTTAGATCGTTGGGAGCACCAAAGCCAAAGCTCATTGCAAATGCTTCCAATAAACGTACCACGTTTTTACGCGGCTCGAGCGTGCTCACAAACAAAATAAACTTCTCGGGAAGTTTAAGACGTTCACGCACGGCCGCTAAATCGTCGGCAGGCCAAGGCTTAAAACGCGGGTCGGCCCCCAAGTGAATAACATGCACCTTACTGGGATCGGCCTGCAGCAAGCGTACCAGATCGTTTTTGGTCGCATGCGAGTCGGCCAGCACCATATCGGCTTGGGCCAACGAGCGCGGCACAGCTCGCGAAAGGTAGCGCTGCAACACCGGTTCAAACCACTCAGGGCCGACCAAAAACGCCAAGTCGTGAATGGTCAAGAGCTTGCGTGCCCCAGTGGGCGGCAGCACAAAGTCGGGCGCATGCACAATATCGAGCGGGCCAGTCCAAAGCTCTACCGGCATAGGCACCCGCAAACGCTGCCATAGACGTGTCAACATTTGGGGCGTAAAAGGCAACGGTACGGCACGCACATTGGCATGCTTGCTACATAAGTCATTCAGAGCCGCGATCTGAGGGCTATCTTTCGGCAAACCCCAAGCCGCATAAAACAGGCTATAGTGATAGTCGCCACCTAGTTCAACAACCGCACGCACCAATTCACGTGTATAGCGCCCAATCCCGGCACCTTGCCAAGCCGCCGAGGTATAGTCGATGCCGATTCTCATAGTCTCACGCAACAAAAGGGCTACTTACGTTTACTAAAAAGATAAACGAGAAAGCCAATAATAATAATGCTCCAGAAATTAATGGTGCGATCGAGAAAGGTGACGGCTGTTCCAAGGCTTGTATCCACATTAAATAGTACCAAAACCGCGACAATCGTTCCTTCAACCACACCCAAGCCCGCCGGAGTGATGGGTAACACCGTCAGTAACGACGAAGCCAAGGCCACAAAGATGACCATCGACAGCCCGAGCTGGAGGCCAACATGCCCTAGCGACAAGATCACAAAATAGAGTCGAAAACCTTCTAAGAGCCAGATCGCGACCGTCATCAAAAGCAGACCCGGCAGCACTTTGGGCCGGAACGAGCGCAGTGCAGCCTCTTCAAACGAGATATAAACGCGCTTGGCTCGGTTGGGCACAATTCGACGCAAAAATGGGCTGAACCAGCGCATACCAGCCAGTCCGACCACAATCAAGAGCACAAGCACAAGCCCGCTGATGAAGATGATGCGCGTCTCGGGCGGCAGTTCGCCGTGGAAGGTAACCCAACCGCTGATCACCAACAAGGTAAAGAGCGCCAACATATCTAAGAGGCGCTCGGCGAAGATCGTACCGATCGTGCTCGAAAAAGAGACCTTGCCGTTATGTTTGAGCAGATAGCCGCGATAGGCATCACCCAACTTAGCGGGCACAATACAATTCGCAAACCACGATAAGAAGATGTATTCCATCAACGCAGGCGTCGATGACCAGCTACCGCGCCCCGCATCGACCGGGACATCGGCATTACGGAGCAGAAGTCTCCAACGAAAAGCCCGCAAAGGGAAGGTGAGATAAAACATCAAGAAGCCAGTCAGATAGAGGCCGATGTTAGCTGCCTTCATATACTGCCAGGTCTCTTGAATGTTGACATCAAGACCACGAAACGCAAACCAAACAATTGCGATAGCTATACCAAAAGAAATTAGCGTTCGTGGATTCCGTAGCCATTTCCAGAGCGAAAACCCTTCGGTCGCAACAACTGCCTGAACTTCCTCTTGTTGTGTAGCTTCGTTGGCTTCCCGTTGGCTTGCCACATCTGTTGTTTCGTTGATCATGCCCCGTCCGTTCATCTTTGGCCTAGGATTGTGGAGAGTGTAGGGATATCCAAAGATTTTAGCAATGGATACCCCGTACAGTCTACCATGCTTTATTTATGAGACTATTAATCGTTCTGATGAGACTACCTTCGATCTAGGCCTGTATCTGTGTACCACTTCCAAAACTGCTCTAAACCTTCTAACACATGGGTTTGCGGCTTGTAATCGAGCATACGTTGTGCTTTGCTTGTATCCGCAAATGTGATCGACGGATCGGTAGCAGGCAACGGTACAGCATTAATCTGCGCTTTCAGGCCAGTAACTTCTTCGAGTTGTTCAACAAAGGTTCGCATCAATACCGGTGTCGCATTGCCCAGATTAAAGATCTCGTAGGGGTAGGCTTTGTCTAAAGCAGAAACGACACCCGAGACAATATCGGCGACATAGGTATAGTCACGATAAAGATTTTCGCCGCCGTTAAAGAGGGTGAATGGCTCACCTCGCACCATTTTATCGACAAAGAGGTGAGGGGTCATATCGGGGCGACCGCGCGGCCCATAGACCGTAAAGAAGCGCACTACCGTGGTCGGCATCTTATAGATCTGATGAAAGGTATAGGCCAAAACCTCGCATGCTTTTTTGGTGGCAGCATAGGGCGAAAGGGGATGGTTGGTATCACTTTCATCCTCGCGCCAGGGGGTCGGCGACGCGCCATAGACCGACGAGGTCGATGCCAACAAAAAGGCTTGAACATCATAGCGACGAGCCTGTTCGAGCAGGTTTACCGTACCAGCCACATTGACCTGTTCGTACAACATAGGGTCTTTGATCGATGGACGCGGGCCTGCCATGGCCGCCAAATGGGCAACCTTGTTCGGTTTATAACGCTCGAACAAGTTTGCAACCAGTTCCTTATCACGTATATCGCCTTCGATAAGCGTATAACCTGATTGCTGGGAAGCGAACTGGATATTGTTGCGCTTGCGCTCAGGCGCATAATAGTTGTTAAAGTTGTCGAGACAGATCACCTCGTCGCCACGGGCCAAAAGCCGTTCTACAAGGTGGCTGCCGACAAAGCCCGCTCCACCAGTTACAAGATAGCGCATACCAAACTCCTCATATAACATCCTCAGATCGCGAAGGCAGCCCAGGTGCAAGCCAGTGTCTGCTTACGCCAGCCCTTGTTTATCGCCTGCCTCGAGGGTACGATCACGCCCAATCCAAGCCAGAAGCCCCCATATTGCACCCATATGAATTGGCAGGTTGAGCACGTGGAGGTTCTCAAACAGATTATGGGTCATGACGGCCCCCATCATACCACAAGCCCCTAACGCGACGAGGCGTTCCCACGGCTGCTCGGCGCGCCTCAAGGCTTGTAGGCACAAACGTATCAGCATGCCCAGCAAAAAGAGGTAAGCCAACAAACCGAGCAGGCCACCTTCCGCCGCGCTATGCAGATAGTAATTGTGGGCATGGCCTTGGGAGATCGACCAAGGCGGAATATAAAAGTCGCTATAGGCATTGCTATAGTTGCCCGGCCCAATCCCAACAAGCGGGTTCGAGTTGAACATCCCCCATCCAGCTTGCATCTGTGCCATGCGTTCGACGACTGAGAAGTTAGCTGGGGTTACATCGACAGTGCGCACATCGAAAAGACGCAGATTTGTGAAGATACTATCGAGGCGATTCGCAACTGAAGCGGGTAGTGCGCCAGTGTTATACAGCATCACCAAAACAACCAGCAACAAGCCGCCCAGCAGAGCGGCGCCTAACATGCGCTCAAGCAGTGCGCGCCGTTGGCGAGGATCATAGCCCGTAAACAGCCACGCGGCTCCCAGAGCAAGCACACCACCGACCGCCCCGATCCAGCCGCCGCGCGAGAACGAGGCCGCCAAAGCTGCCAAAGTCAAACCCGCCGCGCCTGCTGCGACCAACGGAACGAAGCGACCAAAGGGCAACCCGCGATGCCAAGAGCGCCAGAAGAACGAAAGGCCTAAGACCAAACAGAGCGACCAAGCCATGTTCATATAACCAGCGAAGGAGTTCGGTTGGCCGATCGTGCCATAGGCGCGCACAAAGCGCCCACCCGCCACACCGAAGCTCGGCGGGCCGCTCGCTGTAACAAACTGCCATAGTCCATAGACCGCCACCAAGGCCGGAGCGATGCAGAGCGCCAGCAGAATCAGAGCCGATTGCTGGCTGGTTCTGACCGTATTGAGCACAATCAGATAGGCCATCGCGACCCAGAGCCAGCGTAAGATCTCTTTAAGGCCGTCGCTGGCGCTGTAGGGTGTTGCGAGCGTGCTGAGGGCCATCGCAGCACTCACCGCTAACAGTGGCAAGCCCAACGGGCCCCAGCGCACCAGCTCTTGCGGGCGGGCGAGCGTATAGAGCATCCACGAGCCGACCGCTAACAGCATAGTGATCTGTGTCACGGTCAAGCCGCCCGGCAGGCGCACAAGGTCTTGTATCGGCACGGAGAGGATCGCCCAAACCACCGCCCAACTCGGGTGGATCAGGGCCAATACAGCTGCGATGCTCGCACCGACCAGTGCAACGGCATAGGTCAAAGGTAGGTATGCCAAAAGACCAGCCAGCAGCACGATACCGCAAGCTGAAAGGCCGTAGTGCAGCACCTGACGTCGAGAATGGCCTAAACGCTCAATCATAACCACTAGCACTCAGCATCAGCACTTTTGGCTTGGCTGAGACTTCACCTCACTTAACAATCTCACCACGGGCGATCAACTGCTCGCGGAACCACGGAATGGTCAAGCTCAGGCCTTCTTCAAGCGACACTTTTGGCTCCCAACCGAGCACACGCTTGGCCTTGCTGATATCGGGCTGGCGTACTTGGGGATCGTCTTTGGTGCGCAGCTCTTTGTAAACGATGCCAGCTTCGTTACCAGTCAAGCGGTTGACCACCTCGGCGAATTCCTTGATGGTAAACTCTCCGGGATTACCGATATTGACCGGCTCGACCTCATCTGAGAGCAACAGACGATAGACGCCTTCGATCAGGTCGCTCACATATTGGAAGGAGCGAGTCTGCTGGCCATCACCATAAGCCGTCAGCGGCTCGCCCTTGAGGGCCTGCGTAATAAAGTTCGGCACCACACGCCCATCGCGCAGACGCATGCGCGGACCGTAGGTATTGAAGATACGCACGATCCGAGTATCGACGCCGTGATAGGTATGATAGGCCATGGTCATCGCCTCGGCGAAGCGCTTCGCTTCGTCATAGACGCCGCGCGGGCCGATCGGATTAACGTGTCCGTAATACTCTTCGTTTTGGGGGTGAACTTGGGGATCACCATAGACTTCCGAGGTCGAGGCTAACAAAAAGCGAGCGCCCTTATCTTTAGCCAGACCAAGCACTTTGTGCGTACCGAGCGCACCCACTTTCAACGTTTGAATCGGCAATTCGAGATAATCAACTGGAGACGCAGGAGAGGCAAAATGCAAAATTGCGTCCAATGGGCCTTCAATAAAAATATAGTTCGTAACGTCGTGTTTAATAAAAGTAAAACGCTCGTGACCAGCTAAATGGGCGATATTGTCGGTCGTGCCTGTGATCAAATTGTCCATGGCGATCACAGTATGACCTTCTGCCAGAAAGCGCTCCACCAAGTGCGAACCAAGAAAGCCAGCGCCACCAGTAATCAATACGCGCATAGATGTTGTTTTCCCTTTTATAATGCTGCTCCGATTTTGCCCTGCAAGAAAATCAGATTATTGCAAACTTATAATATTCCATATCTATTGTAGCAGCAAACGCTACCTCTAGCTTTAATTACCGAAGCTTCGTTGTACAAGGTGCGCTAGCACACCCAAAAGCTCAACTTATAGAGATAAGAAGTCTGCATCAGCAAATCTAATACTACCACTACTACTACGAAACAGCTCGCCAACTATTACACACAAAAAGAGGTCTTGTTCAAGGTAGAACAAGACCCCTCTGTCGACCTAATAGGCGCCGCGTCCTTGTAAGACGGCAGGGATGGTCTGCAAAAGGATACGGATATCCATACCCGGCGACCAGTTTTCAGCATAATAGATGTCGAGCCGCACCATCTCTTCCCACGAGGTATCGCTGCGACCCAAGACCTGCCACAAGCCCGTGATGCCCGGCATCACCTCTAAGCGGCGCATATGCCAAGGCTCGTACTGAGCGACTTCAGAAGGAACCGCAGGCCGTGGCCCTACCAAACTGATATCGCCTAACAACACATTCCAAAAGTTGGGCAGTTCGTCAAGGCTGGTTCGGCGCAGTATCCTGCCCACCCGCGTAATACGGGGATCGTTCTTCATCTTGAAAATCGGGCCATCAGCTTCGTTGAAGGCGCTCAGCTCAGCTTTGCGCGCTTCGGCATCAACCACCATGGTGCGAAACTTATAGATTTTGAAGAGCTTGCCATTCTTGCCGACGCGCGTTTGGGTGAAGACTGGCGGCCCTTCGGAATCGAGGCGCACCAAGAGCGCAATCAGCAGACCGACCGGAATAAGGATCGGGGCAGCCAAAATCACCAAGGTCAGATCCATAGCGCGCTTAAAGGCCAGATTCCAGCCTTTCAGCGAGACATCTTTGAGTTCGATCAGCGGCACGCCACTGATGTCAAGCACATTGACGCGATCGAAGCTGAGCTGGTAAAGGTCGGGCGCAATGCGATATTCGACACCCAACTCAGAACACTGCTGAGCCAAAATCGGCAATTTGCCATGTTCCCAGAAGGGCAGCGCTACAACCACCGTGTCGATGCCCTGCTCGTTCACGATCTTGGGCAGATCTTCGATCGGGCCCAGCTTGCGAAAGCGCCCACCATTAGGGGCGGGCGGTGTTGGCGTCGCCACTGGAGGAGGCACCAAACCGTTCGAGCAGGTCTCGTTATCGAGATAGCCCATCAGTTTATAGCCTAAGTGGGGTTGAGCAGCGATGCCAGCCATGACATGTTGGCCTAAACCTCGCCCACCAACCACCAAGACACGCTCGAGCCCGATTCCTTTGGACCAACGCCATTGACGCACGATCATAATGATAATGCGCCAAGTACAGAGAAAGACAACGATGTTGAAGCCAACAAAAACAAAGATCAAACGCGAATTGAGCGAACTTCCGATCAGGGTTACTACCACGATCAGAATACTGATACCTGTCATGGTACTGCTGAAGATAATGCCAGCATAGTCGAGCAGGCCCGCACTGCGCGGCAGTGAATAGAGCCCTTTCATACTAAACAAGACTCCCAGCAATACCATCAAGCCGATCGTTATTCGCCAAAAGGCGCTGAATTCTACAAAGTAGGCCTCATTAACAGGCTGAACTAAGTTGTCAAGGAGCGGCGGCCAATCAGCCCAATAACGCATCCAGTGGGCCAGCATAAACGCTGGAATCACTAATAGCAAATCGGTCAACAAGAGGAATATGCGAAACCGCCACTCTTGCTGACGCGATGCTTTCTTTGGCACCACTGGGGGCACCGGCCATTCAATACCAGATGATTTGCTCCCTAGTCCTCGTAAGCCTCGCTCCATATCAGCTCTGCTTTCTCAATGTAAACCGTGTCACCTTCTTGGACACCAGCAGCCTCTAAGGCTGAACTGATACCCGTGGCTGCAAGTACGCGCTGCACGCGATCGAGCGCTTCTGGTTGCGCGAAATTTGTCATCGAGATCAGGCGCTCAATTTTCTTGCCACGTACACGCCAGCCATCGCCTTCAGGAACGATGGTAAAGTCGTTCTCGTCGACGTGCGGTACCGGCCATTCAAGCGTCTCTTCTTCAGGGAGTTCTTTAGGCTGAGCAGGAGTGATCTCCTGCAACCAACGAGCCACATAATCAACAACAGCTTTTACACCTTCTCGAGATGCTGCTGAGATGGCAAAAATGCGTTCTTCAGGTAGATCAACCCCTTGTTTGATGCGCTCAAGGTTGGCTTGAGCGTCAGGGAGATCCATTTTATTTAATACCAACACTTGGGGGCGTTTAGCCAACTCCGGCTGGTAGGCCTCCAATTCGGCATTGATTTTATAGTAATCTTCGAGCGGATCGCGCCCGTCGACACCTGCTGCATCAAGAACGTGGATCAGAATGCGGGTTCGTTCGACATGGCGCAAGAAGTCGAAGCCCAAGCCGATACCTTCGGAAGCGCCTTCGATCAGACCCGGAATATCAGCCACAACGAAGGTGGTGTAGCCCACCTCAACTACCCCCAAATTGGGCTGAAGGGTTGTAAATGGATAGGAGGCGATCTTGGGTCGGGCCGCACTGATCACGCTCAGCAAGGTACTCTTGCCAGCATTCGGGAAACCCACCAAACCGACATCGGCAAGCACCTTGAGTTCGAGGCGCAGCTCCAAGGTCTGGCCCGGTTCACCTAATTCAGCGATGCGTGGCACTTGACGAGTCGAAGTTGCGAAGTGGGTATTTCCCAAACCGCCGCGCCCGCCACGAGCCGCTAAGAGTCGTTGACCGGGACGAACTAAGTCGACCGTATACTCTTGACCATCGATCGTTGTAGTGACTTGGGTCCCAACCGGTACACGGATCTCAAGATCTTGACCTTGCTTACCCGTTCGGTTCTGACGAGCACCATTTTCGCCATGTTCGGCCTTAAAACGCGTTTGATATCGAAAAGACAGCAGGGTATTGAGCTGCGGGTCGGTAACCAAATAGACATGCCCGCCACGCCCGCCGTCGCCGCCATCGGGGCCGCCGCGCGGTACGTGCGCTTCACGCCGGAAGTGGGCCGAACCATCACCGCCGTTACCAGAGCTAACAGTAATTATCGCTTGATCAAAAAAATCGTTCGCCATCGTTCTATCTCTCCAGATCCGGCTGCTGCATACGCGTATTCTTAGCACCACTCGCCATGCGTTTGAGTCTAGGCTCTATCTGCATCTAGTTTACCAACAAAAGCCGGATGTTCTTCTTATTTTCTCTGCCATAGCGCTATCGCTACCTCTGTTATCTTAACAGAGAGTTGCAGATTATCCTAATGGGGCAAGGCCAGAATCCTCGCTTAAAGATCTGCAATCTTAGCCAACAAGGGATATCAAATAATGGGCCACTGGTAGCGTGTAAGCGCTGCTTTATTGTATAAAATTTTCCAAAGCGGCATTTATAGGCTGCGGGGTCGCGTCTTCGAGTGTTTCGACGCGCTTAAACAATTTAAATAGGCATAAAAAAAGCGTCAGCAAGACAGACGCGAGGCCTTGTCTTCGCTGACGCGAAAGGACGTTGTAACCACATAGATACAAACATCACAAGGACGCATTGACACTAACAGGCCAGAGCATCCTGTTATACCTAAGAAAGCTTGAGGGACAAAGCTCTGCCTATATACCTAAAGGTAAGGGCATTAGGCTTTCTTCTCGGCCTCTTCAACCTTCGTAGCAGTCGTCGTTGTCTCGGCTGGCGGATCATCGTCACGTACAGCTCGCTTGAATTCGCGGATGCTACCGCCCAGAGCGCCGCCAAGGCCAGCTAGGCGGCTAGTGCCGAAGATAGCTAATACAATTATCAGGATAATCAGCAATTCTTGCCAACCTAATCCAAACATGACGCACTCCTTTTGATATACCCACAAACTTCATTAATTGAAGAATGTGTAGTAATGATCATATGAAATATACAATAGAATCTGCGTATACACCTATTATACTCTTTGACGAATGACTGTCAACATTGTAGGAGTTGCTACAAACTAATTATGTCAATACGACAAAGCCATGGATTTGCAACATTCAGAATATTTTTTTGGCGATCCATGGCATTTTAAAGCAGAATATTTATATGATCGAGCTAGAAGTTTTTTGATTAAGTCTGCGATTTTAAGCTATGAGATCTTCACAAAATGGTTATCGATCTTTGCAATGATTACATTAGAAAAAGTAGATTGCTTGCGTTTCGAGCATAGCCTGCGATAGGATTTATTCAAAGGCACGAAAAACTTGTATCCTCATTAGATTGGTAACTACACAAATTATAACGAGCGGAATTAGAACATCATGCTTAATAAGCCCTTCTGGAAGCGCAGCCTGCTTGCGCTTCGTTGCCTTATATGGTTGATTATCCTTATTTACCTTGTTTTTTTTAGCATACATATCGTGCAAATGCTGGGCCATCCTTTCCCAGTCGACTATGGTGAAGGGCCACTCCTAGCCCAACTAGAACACCTTCAGGCTGGTACCCCGATCTGGAAGCTCTACGCCGATCCTGCCCAAGCGCCCTACTTTGTGGTCAACTACCCGCCGGTCTATCACCTTAGCAGCCTGCTGATCAACCTGTTTTGTCACAATCTGTTGCTCGCAGGGCGACTGGTATCACTGCTGGCCACAATCGCCAGTGTTGTGGCCCTAGGGCTGCTGGCCAAGCTCGACAATCAGCACGCAATCAGCCCAACGTGGAAAAACTTCTTTCAAAGCAATTCCGTGCTCTGTGGGTTGCTCTTCCTCAGCATTCCGGTTGTGCGCGAATGGGGCGGCTATCTGCGAGTCGATGCGCTGGCGCTCTGTTTAGGGCTGTGGGGCCTGCTGTTTGTGCGCAGAAGTCTGCAGAACTCATCAGCAAGCAGTGCGATCGTTGCAGGACTGTTGTTAGTCCTCTCGCTCTATACCAAACCCTCGCTGATCGCGGCCCCACTTGTGGGCGGCCTGTGTTGGATACTGAGCGATCAGCCGCTGCAACGCCGTATCGGCGTGGTGCTGTGTTGGGCCGCCTTCGCGCTTCTACCTTTCGGATTAATGCAGCTTGGCAGCGAGGGCTGGTTTTGGCGACACGTTGTAAACGCCAACGCCAATCGCTGGGAAGGTAGCTTGGCTTGGAACTTCTGGAAGGAACAGCTTGCTCTGCGTTGGGCACTGCTAGGCGCTGGCCTGCTCGGATCGGCCTTGATCGTAGCCTACCGTAGAAAAGACACTGGCTGGCCCTACTGGGCGGTCCTGCTCTACACGCTGTTAGGCTGCTTGGACGCGATCGGGGTCGGCAAAGTGGGCGCCTACGCCAACTACTTCTTAGAGCTATATGCTGGTCTGATCTGGCTCAGCGCCGTGGGATGGAATCTGCTGAACAACAACTCTGCCAGCCAAAGCAGGCGGCTTGGCGGTCTTGCCAGATACGCTATGCCTGCCTTGCTGCTGCTCAGCCTGTTTTGGTACTCGCCACTTTGGAGCCGTTCGAGCCTGAACCAAGCCGGACTGTTAGAGCCAAACCCGCCACGCCTCTTCTTCCTACGCAGCGACGGTCTATGGCGCGAAACTCAGCGCGAAGCTGAGGTCTTGGCAGCTCAAGCGCGCGTTAACCGTGCCATTAACAACGAGATCGAGCAAGTTAAAGGCGAGATCTTCGTCGATATGCCTGCGATCGCGGCCCAAGCTGGAGCGCTCAGTCCCTACCAAGCCTTCGAGCACCGCCAATTGCTCGATAGCAAGCTCTGGGACCAAAGCAGCATCTTGCTTAAACTGGCGAACGGCGAATACCCGCTGGCCGTGATCAACTACTTGGGCAATTGGCTCACGCCCCAAATGATCGACCTGATTCTGCATCGCTACGCCCAAGATGGCTCATACGGTATCTTCGACATGTTTCGTCCGATCACGCTCGGGCCGCTCCGAGAGCGCGGCGACCGCTTCGGGCCGCTCCAACTGAAAGCTGCCACGCTGAGCCAAGCCGACAGCGAGCACTACAGCGTGGGCGATCTGTTGAGCGTTCTGCTGGAATGGCAGATGGTCGAGCCATACAACGGCCCCGAGGCGCTCAATGTGGTGCTTGAGCTGCGCAATAGCCAAAACGAAGTACAACTCGAAGATCGCTTGGCGCTGATCTACGGCGCGCTGGCGCCCAAAGCGTGGCAGCTTAACACACCGATCCAACATCTGCAGCCGATCGATCTACCATCTGATCTGCCAGCCGGCAGCTACAGTCTGCATCTACGTCTGGAAGATCAGGCTGGAGGAAGCACAAACGCGATTTTGCTCGCTCAGATCGAGCTAGGGCCAAGCGCAGGTCACCACTTCCCCGAAACCGAATGGTACGTTCCGGCCCAGTTTTGGCAGGCTTGGCAACAATTCGGCGGTCTATCGCGGGTCGGTCTGCCGCTCACGCCCGCGCTGCCCTTTGCGTGGGGCAAGCTGCAATGTTTCGAATATACCTGTCTGGAAGAGCGTGATGGCGTAGTTCAACAGCGGGCATTGGGCGAACGGCTCTTCTTGGCCGAAACCCTGCGCGGCGACGGCGATCTCGGCCTCTATCCCGCTTTGCAGCCTCTCTGGCAGCAGTACGGAGAGGAGAGCTTGGGGCCGCTGATCAGCGCTATGGTGCAGCGCAATACCTACGATGTACAATGGACGCGCTACGCACGGCTCGAATACCACCCGACCCTCAAGAGCTTGGGGTTAGGACGTTTGGGCGACGACTCACTGCGTCTACCGCCCGGAATGCGCTATCGTTGGCCAGTTAGACCCTAAATAACATCATTCTTGTCTCTTCTGATAGCTTCCAGATCGATAACAAATCCGCGCTCTCTTCAGATTGTTACGGCTAGGTTTTGCCCCAAAAAGAAGACTCTTGGCGCGTCCGCCTACGGCTATCAACATCCCGCCCAACAAAGGAGGCTTGTAGCTGTGTGCCGAAAGACCTCCTCAAAGCCGACAATTCAATCGAATTTCATTTGGGATATCAACAGCAACGATTGTTTTGTCGGCATCTCCATACACACTCCTTGCTTTGATGCTTGTACGCTTGGGTTTTGAGGCGAGCTCTGCTCGCGGCCAGCACCGTGTTGTGAAGGATAAGCCGTTTGTAGCCGTAGGCGGACGCGGTTGGGAGCGAATGGAAGGCAAAGATCTCTCCGCCAGAACGCTGACGAAAACGATCTGGAGCAGAAAACAACAACACTTCGCCCCCATGCAAGAAAAAAGTGGCGGGGTTTAGGCCGCCACTAACGCAGAGCACAAACTTGAAGTTAGAGTTTAGCTGCGCTTGCCACGCGCCAAAATCGGCCAAACCTTTTCGACCACGCCATTGCGCACGCCGATCAGCTCGTCGGAGAGGTTGACGGTGGGGCAGACATGCAGCGGATGGAAGCCGATGCGCTGGCCGATCTTGAGATCGACACCCTCGCCAAGGCGCAACACGCCGTGCTCTTCCGACATGGTTTCGACATAGGCGTCGTAGCCGACCGCGCGAGCGTAGCCAGGCACACCGTTTTTGGCGGGGATGCTATCGCCCGAGAAGGTCTTGGAGCCGCCATCGACGGTCGCTTTATCGGGGGCCGGACGGCTCACCACAGTGCAGAGGATCTGCAGGGCGACCTCATCCTCCGATACCACGCCGCCAGCCGTCATCATCCAGTCGCTAAAGACGTAGGTACCCGGGCGCACTTCGGTCACACCGGGTACGGTCGCGGCAGCCCGCGAGGTGGGTGTGCCGCCAACGCTGATCTGCTTGATCGGAATGCCCGAAGAGCGCAGTTCCTCGGCTAGATCGACCATAATCTGGCCCTCTTCGCGACCCAGCTCATCGGCGGAACGGCCGTTGGCACCGGGGAAGTTCGGCCCTCGGAAAGTGAAGAGGCCATCAAGCTCGAGGTTGGGCGCCGCCAAGACCGCACGACAGAGCGCCTCGGCCTCGCCGGGCTGCACGCCTGAACGATTCAGGCCCGTATCGACCTCGACACGCACGCGGATCGTGCTGCCCGCCTCTTGAGCGGCCGCGCTCAAACCCTCGATGCCGACCAAGCTATCGACGCCTACGGTCAGGGTAATGCTGCGCGCTAGCTCGGCGGCTCGTTTCCACTTCGAAGCGCCGATGGTCGGATAAGCTACAAAGATATCGTTGATGCCGCCCTCGGCAAAGACTTCGGCCTCCGAGATCTTGGCGACCGTGATGCCCGCCGCGCCCGCCGCGATCTGCATCTGGCCGATCTCGGGCACTTTGTGGGTCTTGACATGCGGGCGCAAGGCCACGCCATTAGCAGCGATCGTTGCTTGCCACTTAGCGATATTGGCTTCCAGTTTATCGAGATCGACCAACATACATGGGGTTTCCAGTTCGTCGATCGACATTCCAATCTTCGTCATGCTTCTTCTACTCCTTGAGCTGTTCGCTACAACAAGCTGGCGATCTCGCTCAACAGACGGTCGATCATCTCTTCGGTATGGGTGCTGAAAATCGCGATGCGGATCAGACCGTTCGGACCAATGCCGCTGTAGGTGCGGAAGTAAGCCACCGCGATACCGCGCTCGTAGAGCGCGGCCTGCATCTGCTGCATTTTTTCGGCGCTCTCAAGCTCGATATTGATAATCGGAACCGGACTATCTTCGACCTCTAGGCCCAGTTTGCGCAGGCCATCACGAAAATGCTTGACATTTTTCCATAGACGCTCGCGGAACTGCTCGGGGTGGGCCATCACCAGTTCCAACGATTTGGCGGTCGCGGCGGCAACCGGCACACTCGGCTGGCTCGCGCCATTATACAGTTGCGAGCTTCGTTTCAGATCGGCGATAAACTCGCGGCTGCCCACGATCACGCCGCCTTGGCCACCGATGGCTTTGCTGAGTGTGGTGGCGAAATAGAGGCCGACCTTGTCGCTCTTCAGGCCGAAGTGCTCGAAAGAACCTCGACCGTTAGCCCCGATCGTGCCGGTGGCGTGAGCATCGTCGACGCATAAGAGCGCATTGGGGTAGGCTTCTAAGGCGCGCAGATACTGATCGAGCGGCGAGATCCGCCCGAACGATGGAAAGACGCTATCGGTCATGAGCAGCGGGCGCTGGCCGGGAGCAAGTTCTGATTCCAGTTTGGCGGCAAGGTCTTCCGCATCGCGGTGAGCGAACTTCAC
This sequence comes from uncultured Chloroflexales bacterium, assembly GCA_937902315.1. Taxonomy (GTDB): domain Bacteria; phylum Chloroflexota; class Chloroflexia; order Chloroflexales; family Chloroflexaceae; genus CALGUG01. Next base: position 104,278 of record CALGUG010000008.1, on the reverse strand, counting down.
AATCGGGCGTCCGGCGATCTTGAGCGCATCGTAGACGCTGTAGTGCGCCGACTCATCGACGAAGGCCACATCGTAGGCATCGCGAAAGTATTGCGCTAAAATCGTGTTGCCGATATAGCCCGAGACAAAGTAAAAAGCATCTTCGGCGCCGAAATAGGCGGCAGCTAAACGTTCGACTTCGCGGGTGGGCGGATTATCGCCGAAGCCGCCTCGCGAGGTGCCCGAGGCGATGCCATAGCGCAACATGGCTTGGTAAGCCGCTTCGATGACTTCTGGATGACCCTGCAAGCCGTAGTAGCCCGTGCCCGCGAAGTAGAGATAGCGTTTGCCATCAAAAATCGTTTCCGCGCCCGGCGCACTTTCCATAATGGGCATAGCTATACCTGCTCCTCGATTTCATTCCAGCCGCGCCAGCCCGGACCACGTACAAACTGACCGGGGGTTGCGCCTGTGTGCTCACCATCTTTCAGCACTTGCGTGCCGTTTACAAACACATGAACCATACCAGTCGCATACTGGTGGGGCTGATCAAAGGTCGCATGATCTTGGATCTTATCGGGATCGAAGATCGCGAGATCGGCGTAGAAGCCGGGCTTGAGCGCACCGCGCCACTTCAGCTTGAGCACACTGGCGGGCAAGGTGGTCATGCGGCGAATACCCTCTTCGAGCGGTATAAGCTGCTCGTCACGCACATATTTTGCCAAGAAACGGGCAAAGGTGCCATAGGCGCGCGGGTGGGTGCTCGACTTGAGGAAGAGGCCTTCAGGAGCCAAGGAACCAGAATCGGAGCAGAGCGACACCCAAGGGCGCTTGATCTGCTTGCGCAGGTTGTCCTCAGTCATCACAAAGTAGACCACGTTCACGCGGCTGTCGTCCTCGATCACCAGATCCATAATCGTGTCTTCGGGCGAGGTACCGCGCATCTCGGCGACTTCGGCCAAGGTCTTGCCGGTTAAATGCTTGAGCTCGGGGTTCTTAAAGCCAACCAAAAGCATACCCTTAGCTTGGCCAGAAGACATCAGATAGACGTTCTCCCATTCGTTCGAGGGTGTACTCATCTCAACCCGCAGCCGCTCGCGCACCGCCGGATCTTTCAAACGAGCGACCCAAGCGTCGTGACCGCCTTCCTGCACCCAACGCGGCATGGTGGCGTCGAGGCCAGTGCCAGCCGCCGTATAGGTGTACATATCGGCGGTGATCTCTAAGCCTTCGGCACGTGCCTGTTCGATCCGCTCCAGCACGCTATCCATCTTGTGCCAGTTCGCCTCGCCCATAGCTTTGAGGTGATAGATCTCGCCGCGAACCTGGGCGTCGCGTACGACGGTGATAAACTCCTCCAGCGCTTCGTGGAAGCTATTGCCCTCGCTGCGTAGATGCGAAATGTACAAGCCATCGTACTCGGCGGCGGCCTTTGCCAGCGCGGTCAGCTCTTCGGTGGTATAGAAGCAATCGGGAGCATAGATCAGGGCCGAACTCACACCCATCGCGCCCTCGCTCATGGCCTCGCGCACAAGGTTGCACATCGCCTCCAGCTCTTCGGACGTGGGGTTGCGATCGCTATAGCCAATGGTGTGAATGCGTACCGTGGCCGTGCCAACAAACGAGGCGATATTGGTCGAGACGCCTTTTTCCGCTAGTTGTTCGAGAAACTCGCCCAAGGTCGTCCAGGTGATATCGTATTTGATATCGCCCTGTTTTTCGAGCATCTCGCGCTTCATCTCTTCGTTGAGCGGGCCTTCCGACCAGCTTTCGCCCATAACCTCTAAGGTCACACCTTGGCGAATATCACTTTGAGAGCGACCATCGTGCAGCAGGGTGATCGGTGCCCAACTTAGCATATTGATGAAGCCGGGCGCAACCGCCAAGCCGCTTACATCGATCTCGGTTTTGCCAACCGCATCGCCCAAATCGCCCAAGGCCACGATCATTTCGCCATTAATGGCAAGATCACCAACAACTGGTGGGGCGCCGCTGCCATCGTACAACGTACCATTCCGCAAAATTATGTCGTAGGTCTGTGTCATAATCGGCCCTTTGTTTTAGCTACAGCATCGTTGCTGCCTCTAGATTATGCAAGAAATGAGCACCTGCTAATCAGCAGCATAGATGCTTGAAGGAAATCGGTCAAGTAGAGAAGCGGCAACAAATCAAGGTTTGTCGGGCATGACAGCTAATAATTAGCAGTCTTGCTTGGCCCAACAAACCCTGAAACCAGATCGGCTACTTGCGTAAACTGCGTGGATCAAGCGCATCGCGCAGTGTATCACCAACGATATTGCTCGCCAAGACCACTAAGGTCAACACAAGGCCCGGAAAGAGCGAGACCCACCAAGCATCGCGCAGGTAGGGACGGCCATCGGCGAGCATGGCGCCCCATTCGGGCGTGGGCGGCTGGGCGCCCAAACCGAGGTAGCTCAGACCGGCGCCCGTCAACATCGCGCTCGAGATATTGAGGCTGGCGAGCACAATAATAGTCGGCAAAACATTCGGCAGAATATGGCGAAACAGAATGCGCCCATGGCTCATGCCTAGGCCATAGGCCGCCATCACATAGTCGGAATGGCGCACCGACATGACATTGCCGCGCACAAGTCTGGCGAAGATCGGCAGGCTAAAGACCGCATTCGCAATGATGACTTGCGAGACATCTGGCCCGAGCATCGAGACCAGCCAGATCGCAAAGATCAAGCCCGGGAAGGCCAGAATCAGATCGAGCATGCGCATCAAGGTCGCATCGATCAGCTTACCAAAGTAGCCAGCCACCAAGCCGATCGGCACACCGATCAGCATGCTGAGCAAAACCGAGAGCAAACCGATATAGAGCGTAACGCGGCCACCGTAGAGGATGCGAGTAAAAACATCGCGCCCTAGCGCATCGGTTCCCAGCCAGTGAGCGGCGGAGGGCGGCACAAAACGCTCTGCGAAATTGCGCCTGATCGGATCGTAGGGCGCAATATAGGGCGCAAAGACCGCTGCTAAAATCAACACCAGCAACATGCCCAAACCGACCAAGGCGAGCGGTCGTCGTAGGAACTGCTCAAGGGTAAGCGCCCAGGCCGAACGCCCTGCTCGGCTTTTGCTTTTAGCTGATGCGGATGCGGGGATCGATAAACGCATAGGTTATGTCCGCTAGCAAATTCACAAAAAGATAGATACCACAGATAAACAGTACCGTCCCTTGGATCACAGCGTAATCACGGTCGTTGATAGCATTGATCGACAGCGTGCCGATACCGGGCAGACCAAAGATGCTTTCGGTAATAACCGCGCCACCCAACAGACCGCCGATCTGCGCGGCTGCGATCGTTACGACCGGAATAAGAGCGTTGCTGAGCGCGTGACGAATCACAACAGCCTTTTCAGCCAAGCCCTTCGAGCGAGCGGTGCGGATATAGTCGCTCGAAAGCACTTCGAGCATGCTGCCGCGTACCAGTCGGCTCAGCTCGGCGGCGGCGCCTGTGCCCAGCGTGATCGTCGGCAAGATCAGACCGCGCAGCGAGAGGCTGCCTTGGGCAGGCAGCCAGCCCAAGATGATCGCGAACAAGAGCATCAACATCGGACCAAGCCAGAAGGTCGGCATCGATGCTCCGAAGATCGTTACCACACGCAGCGTATTATCGAGCCACGAATCGCGCCAGTAAGCGGTAATGATGCCTAAGAACAGGCCAACGCTGAAGCTGTAGAGAAAGGTGCTAAGCGTTAGGGCCGCTGTGGTTGGCAGCGCCAGCGCGATCCGCTCGACGACAGGCTGGCGGGTCGAGCTCGAACGGCCTAGGTCGCCTTTGAGCACATTGCCCACAAAAATGGCGAACTGTTCCGGCAGTGGTTTGTCTAAACCTTGAGCGCGCCGCACCTGCTCGATCAGTTCGACCGTCGCGTTCTCGCCAGCTAAGATCACCGCGGGGTCGCCCGGCACCAAGGTGCGCAGCAAAAAGAAGACGATGGCGACTAGGCCAAACATCAATGGAATCGCAACTAAGATCCGACGAATGATATAGAAGAACATAGCTTTTACCGCGAAGAAACGAGGATCGCCATATGCACCACCACCAAATCCACTCGATCATAGCAAATCGATTGTTCTATTTCTTTCTGGCCTTCGGCAGAGCGGAACTCGACTATTTTGCTTTTGTCCTTCCTGCATAACAAGAGTGCAAGTCGTAAACGAACTTGGATAAGGTCCTCTCTGCGCCAGACGCCTAACGAGGGCTGAATGAGAGCTTGTGCCTCCAATACGCTAGAACTGCACCTCAGGGACTGCTAGAAGTGCAAGTTGTTGGACGAGATGTTTGTAGCCGTAGGCGGACGCGGTTGAGACCGAATGGAAGCGAGAGATCTCGCCGCCAGAGCGCTGAACGCATCGAGTGGATGTGATATACCAGCCTGTTAGCGCAAGCCGAGCAATACGGAAAGGAAGCGGAATCGATCCGCTTCCTTTCGCGCAAATCGAAGCTACTTTTCGAGCAAGTAGACGTCGTCTAAGATCACGCCGCCCACCGCGTTGCTCTTAATGCCAGCCACCTTGTCTTTGCGGTAACCGGTATAGCTGTAAGAGGCCAAGAGCGGAATAGTCGGGCGCTCTTGGATCAAGAATTCCATCACCGCCTCGACCTTCAGCTTGCGCGCCTCGGGGTCGACCTCGCTATCGGCTGCCTTCAAAAGCTGATCTAACTCGGGGTTCGAGTAGCGCGGGCGGTTGGTGCTGCCGATGCGATCCGAGCAGAAGATGTAACAGAGAATACGCGGATCGATCAGGCCGAAGTAGAGCAAGAAGACCTCGTGGGTGCCTGCCACCGTTTCGGCCTTGAGGGTAGCCTCCTCCTGAGCCTCAAGGTTCAGCTTGATGCCGATATCGGCCAGTTGGGCCTGAATCGTCTCGGCCATACGCTTGTAGGTGTCGGAGACCGGATAAATGAAGCGGAACTCCAGCTTCTGGCCGTCTTTATCTAAAACACCGTCGCCATCGCTATCGGTCCAGCCGGCCTCAGCCAGCATCTGAGAAGCCAGATCTGGGTCGTAGGTCTGTTCGCGAGCCAAATTCTCAACCCGCTCGCTATAGCCGAACTCGGTCGGCGAAAGCGGGCCATAGATCGGCACAGCCTCGCCGTTGTAGCCAGCGATCACGATCTCGTCACGGTTGATGGCGCGGGCGATGGCACGGCGTATCACCGGATCCTTCAAGATGGGATGCTCATTGTTGAAGCCCAGATAGTCCAAACCAGAGTTGACGCCCTGCACGATCTCGATATTCTCGTTGGAGCGCGCCTTCTCGATGAACTGCGAGGGAATGGATGCGATATGGGCTTCGCCAGTTTCGAGCATGGCGTAGACCGTCGCTTCGTCGGCGATCGCCTTGATCTCGAACTCTGCCGGGTAAGCAGCGCCCTGATTGTCGACGAATTCGACACCCCAGTTGTAGTCTTCGTAGCGCGAGAAGACGATATGGTCGTTGGGCACATTCTCCTTCACGATCCAGCGACCTGCGCCGACTGGGTTCAGGTTAAACTTATCGGAGCCAGCGGCCTCGTAAGCGGTCGGAGATACGATCTCTAGACCCGAGAGGAATTCGAAGAGAGGTGCGTAGGGCTCGGACAAATGCATGGTGAAGGTGTATTCGTCTACGATCTCGGTCTCGACAAGCAAGGGATTGAGCACCGCGCTCTGCGAGCTAGCAACCTCTAAATCGCTATAACGATCAAGGTTCCACTTGACCGCCTCGGCATTCAAGGGCGTACCATCTTGGAAGACCACATCTTTACGCAGATGGAAGGTGACCTTCAGATTGTCTTCCGACACCTCCCACGACTCGGCCAAAAGCGGCACGAAGCTCGTGAAATCGGGGCTGTAGGCAAGCAGCGTATCGAACACGCTATAGATCGCGGTCGAGTGCCAGGTTGCGATGAATGGGTCAAGTTGGGCACTATCATCATTGCCGACCAAAACCAAACGGCCACCCGACTTATCGCCGCTCACCGGAGCAGGCGCGGCGGTCGGTTCAGCATCTGCAGCGGTAGGGACAGGAGTTCCGATCGGAACGGCGGTCGGTGCAGCTGCGACCGGAGCGCTGGTAGCTGCAGGGGCGGGTGTGGCTGCGCTGCCACAAGCCGACAGTAGGATGCTAGCGACTAACAGCACAAGCATCGGGGCGGTAGCTAACTTGCTTCGTTTCATGTTCGTCCTCATAGGGCAAAACGGGCCATCTATTATCAGCGTCCATCTAACGAAGGAAGACGTTTATCTAGCTACGATTGAAATGCTTCATAAGCCAACAGACCGATCTCGCCAAAGGCTGTATCGATCTCGTGCATGCGTTGGCGAGCAGCGCGCGCGTCGTCCCATACGGCTGCGTCGTCCCAACGACAATAGACGGTCACTGCCACATGCGAATGGTCGTTGACGTAAATGATGCCAGCGTTATTCCGAATGCCTGAAAGGGTGCCAGTTTTGTGTGCGATACGCGTGCCAGCGGGCAAAAAGCGCGGCAGTCGATCGTTGAGTTGCTGTTGTAAGAGCACGTCGAGCACGCCCTTGCTATCGGCGACCTTATCGTTAAAGATCAGTTCTAGCAAGCGGGTCATATCGCGCGCTGTGCTGACGTTATTTTCGGGAGTATTGAGGTAGACAAGCTTGCCACGTTTCGGGCCGCGGCTCTCTTCTTTTTTGCTCAGCTCGTACAGATCTTGGGTCGGGTCTGCGTTGCCAAGCAGATCTTCGAACAGTTCGCGAATAGTCAGCTTAATCTGGATATGCTCCAAGCCCAGTTCGCGCATGCGGGCCTCGACAGCCGCTTTGCCCAGCCGTTTGAGCAAAATATCGGTCGCCGTATTGTCGCTGATGATGTTCATCAAGGTCATCAAGTCGAGCACGGTCGGCATCAGGCCATCTTCAAAGAAGACCAATACACCGCTGGGCAGATTCTTATCTTCGGTCTTGAGCGGCCAGCGATCGTGTAGGCTGAATTCCCCCGCCTGAATGCGGTAGAAACACTCTACCAAGATGGGGATCTTAACGACACTCGCCATGGGATAGTAAGAATCGGCATCGATCATCACCTCTTGACCCGATTCGAGGTGCTTTAAGGCGACCGCAAACTGTGCTCCAGAAGCGTCGATTACGCTTTGAATGCGTTCTTGAAGCGACATGGCTTCGACCTTTCGTTATGAAACACCTGTACCTAGAATGAGGGAAGGGAAGAATCAGACCATGTCTCGCTGCTAGACCCTGACGCCTAACTCTGCTCTGAGTCAGCTTCTCCGCTAGCCTCAGAGCCTCCATCGAATGAGAAAGGTGCTACGGGCGTTAACAGCCATGTATGCCGAATATGAACAAACGAGCCGTCCTGCGCCGCTGAGCGATTTTCTTGATCGTAGGTCGCATATTTTTCGGCCAGCGCACGTAACTCAAGCGCAAGAGCATCAGCTTGTTCACTTGTTAAGAACCAATTATCTTGGCGCTGAAAGCCATAACGCGCGAGGGCGTGCCCGCCACCCAGATGCATAATATCGATGCGCGCCAGCTCCATAATCGCCAACATCAATTGAGCGATCGTCTGACTGGTTTGAGCAGTATCAGCGCCGTTATCCTCGAAAGCTTTCCGATCGATCAATTTATCGGTAAGCAAGACCTTGGCGATAGCCCGATAATATTTTTCAACAATCCCCTGATTGATCTGCTCGTTCGTAAGCTCTACTAAACCAAGCCGTTCCAATACCTTCAAATGGTAGTGTGCTCGTGTACGCGGTATGCCCAATGCCCGTGCGATCTGGGCGCCCGTCATAGCATTACGCACTAGCAAGTCTAAAATGCGCCAGCGTGTTGGTTCAGCGATTGCCTGTACTTGCTCGATCGTCTCGTAATAATACACGTCGCGCATAGAAAAAATGCTTTCTTAAAGCCGTGTCAGTGGTATTTAACGTGTCAGTTGGGACTGACACTACAGTATCATGCCATTCCATAAAAGTCAATAGCATATAGAAAAAAGCTATTATTTCTACTTGTTACCCTTATTTGGAATGATTATTTTTCTATATTTCAGGCCAACTTGTATTCATTCATCCGATTTTCCGTATTTTTTATTGGATATAGTGCCTAATAAAACAAGAAACTTATTTGATACCCAAATTAACAAAGGTTTGTTAAAACGCATTCCTCTGGCGTGGACGTCTCTACCTTCCATTCGTTCCTTGGCGCGTCCGCCTACGGCTATCAACAACTCGCCCTTCCAAGCAGGGTCGTCTTCCTCCCCACAACAGCCCAGCTTCGACTAAGATCCTTCAACTGCTCTCGAACGAGACAGCGGCACAAAAGCGAGATCTCGTTGTTGCACGAGATCTCAACCTAAAGCTGCTTAAAGACTTGCACGCTCGCAACCTGAGAAAGCGGAAAAAATAGCAGAAAGAGTTGAGAGACTTCGCGCTGTCGTGCGAAGTCTCTCAAACATAGTCGCGTTCTATTCTGCCAAAGAATAGAGCGGTATGAGCTTAATCAACCGGATCTGGTATCACACTGTACATAGGGGAGCTCCGCTCTGTCGCAGTTCATCTGTCGAGCAAAGAGCGAACTTTCATCGATCTATTCAAAGAAACGCCCAATCGAACAAGGCCTATCAGCTAACTCAACTGCTCTGAGAGGCTCGCTTGGGCAGCTTGAAACTTATTATCGAAGGCATAGAGCATCAAATACGACGAGACGGCATAAAAGAAGATCGAGGCGCACAGCAAAGGCGCAAAGCCCCAAGCGATCTGGATTCTCCCTGCCAGAGCGGCGGCACCAGCCCAACCCAGCGACCATAAAGCGTTCACCAAGCTCATGCCAACACCACGCTGGCGTGTAGGAGTGTATTGCATGGTCAAAGCATCGCTCAGCGGGTAACTGATTGAAATAAAGAAGCCGCGCAGACAAAGTCCGATCGAGGCGGGCACCAGCCAAGGCAGAAACATCAACAGCATCACCGGTGCAGCTGCAAAACGAGTCAAAATGGAAAGGCGTTTGGCCCCAACGCGTTTACTCAAGGGCGCACCCGTCAACGCGCCGATCCCCATCAGCAGCGAGTTCACGCCCAACACAAGTCCAACCGCCGCGTCTCCTAGGCCGAAGACCTCGCGCAAAAACAGATTTTGGAAGGGGATGATCGCGCCACCTGCCGCGCCCATAAACATATAGGGTAGGGCGAAACGGATCAATCGTGACCAAGGCAGGTTGGGCTGCATATCGACTTGATCGGGCGCGATCACCCGATCGTTGCTCGATTTTACCCCGCGCAACATCCAGATCGGCACTGCGGCGACCAGACCCAAGGCGACCACGCTGCCTAAAGCCAAACGATAGGCGAGTGTGCCTTGTGGATCACCGCCCACAATGCTGGCAGCGATGCTTGGCAACGAGCCACCAAATAGATTACCCATTACACCGACCACCAAGGTCGAGGCGGCGTTGAAGCCCAACACAGCCGGGCGCTGTTCAAACGAGGTAACGCTCGCCAACAGCGGCGTAACCGCCGTGATCACCATGGTGTAACAGATGCCGATTAAAAATTGCGAGATCGCCAAGGCCCAGAACGAAGATACCATCAGTTGAAGTAGCCAAGCGCTCGCAAAGGCGATCGCACCCATCAAAATCGCCCGCCGCGGCCCCCAGCGGTCGATCAGCATACCCATTGGCAAACCGCAGACCACACCAGCCACACGATAAATCGTTGTCAGGTAGCCTGCCACATCGGTGCCATAGCCCATACTCGCCAAATAGAAATTGAGCAATAGTTCGGCAATACTGATCGCCAAACCGAACACCATACTATGAACTAGCACACGCCATACTTCTGGCGTTATTTGACTGAACGTAGCACGAAGACGCGCCAGTAAGACTCCCACAAATTGCTCCTTGTTGATCGGTCGATTCGAATGGTAGGCTCTGCCAAGCCCTTAAGCACACTAAACAGCTGCCTCACAGCAGCGCTCAGGGCACACTAATGACAAGAGACCTAGGGTAAGAGCAAAAAAGTGATCACTTTACACTGTTATATCGCTTGATCGTTGTTCGTAGAGCACACCACACAAAGACACCCCTAAGCAAAACAAGCATCCGACTGCGTAAAAGGCGCGCGTCAATGATGCAAGGCACAAGCTTTCTGCGTTAGGGGCGATTCCTGAAAGCTTTCAGGCAGCCGTTTTGGCTTATTACGCGTGCTAATATGAATAACGAAGAGCTATTTCAGGCATCACTATTTTGACAGTGATACTCTACCATCATGCAGCCGCCCTAGCAAACAGCGCATAAGCGCGCCTTTTAAACAGAATCGTTTCCGTTTCAGTCTTAGGGAATCCACTTCAAGATACGTACGTTTGCAACACAGGAAAATGAAAAACGAGGAAAGTGAAATGAGATAGTCTCGCTCTGCCGAAGGCCAAAACATTCAGTGATCGATCGGATCTAGCATCACTAGAAGAGTATGGACTGGGCAGCCAACGATATCGCTTCAAACCAGAGAAAGTGATCATAACGAGCGATTTTGCACGACTATTTCAACTTTTTGGCTGTCTGCGGTACAATATCGAAGTACGCACAGAAAGGGTTCTATGCGAATAGTAACAACTCAACAGATGCGTCAACTGGAAGAGGCTACCGTCGCCGCCGGCGCGACTTGGCCCGGCCTGATGGAACAAGCAGGCTGGGGTGTAGCCCAAGAGGTATTGCGCCTGATCGGTCCGGGGCCAGACAAACGTGCTCTCGTGTTGGTGGGGCCGGGCAACAACGGCGGAGACGCTCTGGTGGTAGCGCGCCATCTCCACGATGTAGGCATCGAAGTGACGCTCTACATCTGGCGACGCAATCAGGATCAAAAAGACCTGAATTGGGAACGCTGCCGTAAACGCGCGATTCCAACCATCTTCCTGAACCACGATAGTAACTATTCACAACTACACCAATTGCTCAGCCAAGCCACGCTCGTGGTTGACGGCCTGCTCGGCATGGGAACCACCCGTTTGGTGACGGGCGAACTGGCCGAGATCATCGCTTGCGTCAACACGGTTCGTGCAGAGCGCAGGCCCGCCCAGAAGCCCAACTCGCTGCCGCAACCACTGATCGTAAGTATCGACGTTCCAACCGGTATCAACTCCGATACGGGGCAAGTCTTGGGCAGCGCTCTTCGGGCTGATCTTACCGTCGCAACTGGTGCATTCAAACAGGGACTTTTTTTCTATCCAGGAACAGATTATGCGGGGGACCTGGCACTGGCCGAAATTGGCGTGCCACCTGCGCAACTGGAGGCTGTCATGAGCGAAACGCTTACAACTGAGTTGGCCCGCAAGCTGCTCCCTGCGCGGCCCGAAGATTCCCACAAAGGCACATTCGGCAAAGCCTTAGTCGTAGCTGGCTCTTTGCACTATCCGGGCGCTGCCAGCTTAGCCAGCGCCGCTGCCGCCCGTGCCGGAGCAGGCCTGGTTACGCTCGCCACCGGACGCTCTTTGATTGGGGCCGCACGCATTCCTGAGATCACGCTCCTGCCGCTGCCCGAAGCCGATCTTGGTACCTTGGGCGAGTCGGCAGCCGAAAAATTGCTCGAAGATCTGAAAGGCTACACCAGCCTGTTGATCGGGCCGGGCTTGGGCCATGAAGAACCAACCGCGCTCTTCTTCAAACGCCTGCTCGGTTTAGAGCCGAACAGCAAAAAACGTAGTCGAGTCGGCTTCCGTCTCGGCTCGGACGAAGAGAGTAGCGCTCTAGCCAGCACCGCACGGCCCGAACTGCCACCGCTTGTGATCGACGCCGATGGTCTCAATATTTTGGCCGAAATCGAAAACTGGCACGAGCACCTGCCCGAAGGGCGCGCCATTCTCACACCCCACCCGGGCGAGATGCGCCGCCTGCTCAAGAGCGAAGAGCTGAGCAGCGATCAGGTCGCTTTGGCGCGCGACAGCGCCAAACGTTGGGGCCAGATTGTGGTTTTGAAGGGATCGACCACCGTGATCGCTGGGCCAGATGGGCGCGTTGTGGTGCACAAACAGGGCAACCCGGCTTTGGCGACCGCTGGCACGGGCGATGTGCTGGCAGGCACCATCGTCGGTCTCTTGGCACAAAAACTTGCGCCCTTCGATGCCGCCGTCTTGGGTGTTTATCTGCACGGCGCAGCTGGCGCATTGGTACGCGAAGAATTCGGCGATATGGGTGCATTGGCAAGCGATTTGCTGCCCAAACTTCCTAAAGCAGCCAAAGCACTGCGCGAATCAGAATAAAACAAAGCGATATTTAGTCTGATCCAGCGGAAACAGCAGCTTGAGCAGCGTTGTAGACGATTGCTCAAGCTGTTTTCAAACTTTATTCAAGAGGTAGATCCGTTCTTATCACAATGAGGTGGATATGCGAATTGTTGATTTAATTGCCAAAAAGCGCGACGGCGGCAGTCTCTCAACCGAAGAGATTCGCTGGTTGATTCGCGGCTATACCGATGGCAGCGTTGCAGATTACCACATGGCGGCTTGGGCTATGGCCGTCTTTCTGCGCGGTATGGACGGGCGAGAGATCGCCGATCTGACCATGGCCATGGCCGAGAGCGGCGATATGCTCGACCTGCACGACATCGCACCCCTGACGGTCGACAAGCACTCGACGGGCGGCATAGGCGACAAAACCACCATGCTGCTCGCCCCCATGGTCGCTTCGGTCGGCCTGCCGGTCGCCAAAATGAGCGGGCGCGGCTTGGGCTTCAGCGGCGGCACAATCGACAAGCTCGAAAGCATCCCCGGCATGCGGCTCGAACTCGACAACCAAGAGTTCCGCCGTTCGGTGCGCGAAATCGGCCTTGTGGTCGCAGCCCAAACCGGCGTGCTGGCCCCCGCCGATAAAAAACTCTACGCCCTGCGCGATGTAACCGCTACCGTCGAAAGCATTCCGCTGATCGCCGCTAGCATTATGAGCAAAAAGCTGGCCGCCGGAGCAGACTGTATCGTGCTCGACGTGAAGTGCGGCGAAGGCGCCTTTATGCGCACCCTCGATGAGGCGCGCGAACTGGCCCGCACTATGGTCGGCATTGGCCAGCGCAACGGGCGCAAGGTGGCTGCCGTCATCAGCACCATGGCCCAACCTTTGGGCTACGCGGTCGGCAATACGCTTGAAGTGCGCGAAGCGGTCGCAGCATTACGCGGCGCAGGCCCGCGCGATCTGGTCGAGCTCTGTATCACGCTGGGCGCCCAACTGCTCATTCTGGCCGGGCGCACCGACGATCAGCAGGTCGCTCGCGCCACCCTGCAAGAGGCGCTCGCCAGCGGCAAGGCTTGGGAGAAGTTCGCCCAGATGATCCGAAATCAGGGCGGCGATGTCAGCCTGCTCGAACAAGATGCCCTGCCCGAAGCGCCCGTGATCGTGCCCGTCCCTGCTCCTCGCAGCGGTTATGTCAATGCCATCGAAGGCCAAGAATTAGGCCACTGCCTCAACAGCTTGGGCGGTGGACGCCTGCGCAAAGAAGACTCGATCGACCCACGAGTCGGCTTGATTCTGCAAGCCAAGGTTGGTCACAAGGTCAAGCAAGGCGATCCGCTGATGCACCTGCATGCAGCCAGCCAAGCCGACGCCGACCGGGTCATCAAACGCCTGCAAGACGCCTATACGATCGGAGACGAGGCCATTCAGCCGCCGAGTCTCATCCTCGATATCATTCAGGAGGAATAAGTTGTCTGCTCAAGCTGAGCTAGATAGCGTTTGAGCACAACCAAGAAGAGCTATGCCAATCTACGAATACACCTGTCCTCAATGCAAAGGTCGCTTTCAAAAGCTGGTACGCGGTTTCAGCGATCCACCCGGTTTGGCCTGCCCGCGCTGCGGCAATAACGCCGTCAAACGTGCGGTCTCGCGCGTGGTCACCCTCAAATCGGAAGATGCCAAAATCGACGCCCTCGCCGACCCTGCCACCTTCTCTGGTCTCGACGAAAACGATCCCAAATCGATCGCTCGTTGGGCCAAGAAGCTCGGCAAAGAGTTAGGCGAAGATGCAGGCGACGACTGGAACGATATGGTCGATCAGATGTTGGAAGAAGAGATGGAAGGCGGCGAGGGCGGAAGTGGCGCAGGCAAACAAGACGGCTACGACAACCTAGGTTGGGGTTAACGCCGCAGCTTCGCTGTCAGGCTCCACTTTTGTAGCTGTAGTACGAATCATACCAGATCCGTTTAAGCACTTGTGCTCTTAGAACGCAGGAAAACAAAAACGGGGGAAGAGTTGTGTGACATTTCGCGCTGTCACGCGAAATGTCACACAACAAAAAGAGTCACGTTCCACTCTGCCGAAGGCCAAATAACAAGTAATCAAACAGCTTTGGTATCAGCAGTTGATCCGCCCCAATGTTTTCAAGCTACAACGAGCGCGGTTTGTAGTGTTTCAGGGCGGCCTTTCGGCGCACACAGCTAGCCCCGTGTGTGATGGGCGGGATGTTGGTAGCCGTAGGCGGACGCGCCAAAAACCGCATGGGGCGTAAAGACCTTACCGCCAGCGCGCTGAAGCGATCGGGCAGATACAGCGAGCAGCGCTGTTACTGGAAGATACCCTTGGCGACCGGATAACCCGCGTTCATCCATTCTTCCATGCCGCCCTCGAGCGCCACCACATTCGGATAACCCGAGCTTTTAAAGATCTGGGCGCCCGTACTGCTGGCCGCGCTGGTCGCGCCATAAACAATGATCGTCGTGCCCTCGGGCAGGGCGCTCAGCTCATCCTCAAGCTCCATAAAGGTGATCGAATAGGCATCTTTGATATGCAGCAAGGTGTACTCTTCGCCGCTGCGTAGATCGACAAAGGCCGCCGTGCCCGCATCGAGCAGCGCTTTGGCAGCGCCCAGCGAGATCGTGTCGGTGGGCGTCTCTGCGCTGCCTGTGTGCGGATTCACCAACTCTTGCGAGGCCGTATCGACTTGGCTCGCAGGCGGGTTGGCCGCTTGACTGGCCGTACGGCTGTAGCGCACCGCAAAAAAGATGCCCGATACCAAGGCTGCGCCCACCAAGATCGCTACCAGCAAAACGACGATCCACACAATATGAGGCTGCAATTTAGCAGGGATTCGCTTCTGAAAAGACATTGGGTACTCACTTTGTTCAAATTTTCACTGCTGGCATGGTACCATAAGATCTGTCTGTTCATGGCCGATCCTTGCAGCTCTTTCGCAGCCCGATCGGAACATTTTCCCTACAGCCAAACGTCATACCAGCAAGTTGATCTGTCAGCAGCTTGCTCAGCTCAGCACTCTGGCGGCGAGTTCTCTCGCTCCCATTCGGTCCTTGGCGCGTCCGCCTACGGCTATCAACAGCCCATCCTTCGAAATAGTGGGCTAGTTGTGCGTCGCTAGCGACGACTCGAAGACAAAACGATGCAAAGCGATTCGTAGTAGACGTCGCAAGCTCTCTTTGGTTTGCTTAGCTTACATGAATCAAGTTAAGCAATATACCAAAGCATCGCCTCTTTGTTTTGTTCAGCCACCTGAAAGAGCGAAACGAGGTCTCGATAGAAAGAGATCGTTCCAAGCACAAAATCTTCAAGTTTTTGTGCTTCCGAATCGTCTCTTGGAGGCCACTTTGCTCGGAAACGAGTTTCCAGTACTGTTTGATCAAAGGCCTGCAACTGATCAAGATGACCCCTAATCTCACTCGGGCTGATATAAAATAATGGGCTGTATACGTACCAAATCCCCCCCAACAGTCTGGGCACAAGTCTGCGCTTTTGTAGATAGATCGCGGAGGGTTTTATTTTTCCTAAAATATTCCAAGTCTCACACAGTTGTTTACATCGACAAAGCTATATTCAGACAAACATCGATTAAAGAGATTCTCAACAAAAGAGTCCTGTGATGGCGAATTTCTTCATTCTGAAAGGCTCTGATTCATCACTCAGTATAATATTTTTAGCAAGTATGTTCTAATATAAAGCAGCTATACTTTTTATCCTCCACCTTGCTCTACATAGCTGCAACATATCTAGCGAAAGCGAGCGTTATACAGAGAGACTTGGTTTATCTATTTGGTATATCTCTTCGCTCTGAGCGGATGTTTGGGAGTTTTGTTCATGCGCACAATCCTAGTTCGGCTGCTTGTTTTGACCCTTATCGTTTGCCTTCTGTTAGGCGGCATCTCGCTCTACTTTCACCAAAACACCGCCAACTATCGCTATAGGCGCGCCCAAGATGTGCCGCCACAGCGCGTCGCTATCGTCTTTGGGGCAGGTATTCGCCCCAATGGACAGCCTTCGCGAATCTTGGCCGAACGCATTCAAGCAGCAGTCGAACTCTATCAGTTGGGCATCGTTGAGAAGCTCTTGATGACGGGCGATAACTCCACCGTCAACTACGATGAAGTCACCGTTATGCGCGATTATGCCATCGCGCGCGGGGTTCCAGCAGAAGATATTACCCGTGATTACGCGGGATTTCGCACCTACGATAGCTGCTACCGCGCCAAAGAGATCTTCGGGGTCGAGCGGGCCGTGTTAGTCACCCAATCCTACCACCTGCCGCGCGCGGTCTACAGTTGTCGCCAGTTGGGCATCGATGCAGTTGGTCTAGGCACACCCGATTGGGGCAGCTACCCCGATATCTTGATTCTGCGCTACGAGCTACGCGAAATCGCTGCCAGCCTTCAAGCTCTTTGGGAGCTGCATATCAGCCATCCACTTCCACGCTTCTTAGGCCCCTTCGAGGGTATCTCGTAACAACGGTTGCTAGAGATATTTCGCGCTGATGCACGAAATATCTCATTCTCTCATTTTTTCTCTTTGCGAGAATGCAAATCTTTAAACTGATTTGTATTACTCGGCGCTTCGCTATAGCAGTCTGCAAACTGGCAACTAATCTATTTCCCAACCCTCTGGAATCTGATGCTCACTCTGCTCGATCTCATGTACCAACGATTGATATCCCACAGCCTCAACCCGAATCTGCGCCCATTTTCCCAGGTAGGATCGATCAAACCGGAAGCTACACAGACCTTCGCCATCGCTATACAGAATCGCTGGCAAAATGCCTTGCAGCTCGATGCTCACCTGAGCATTGACCACATTTTGATGCGTATGCTTCGCTTGTATGCGAAACATATAGGTGAAGGGCTGTGGTTTTAAAAGAGATACGAAAACATAACCCAGCAAAACCACAAGCAGAAGCCCGAGACCAAAACTTAATAACTTTCCGATCCGCCTCAACAGGAACTTCCCTATAGGAAGCGCTTGACTCGCTACAGGAACTTCATCAGCAGGATCATCCTCCACTTCAATGCCCTCGACACTCAGAGCCGTCTTGATCTTGCGTATCTCAGCGCGGTTGTCGTGAATAACCTGCCTAATCAAAAAAGGGGTGTTAGGCCCCATTTCTTCTTTCTGCTGCAAAGCATAGGCAAGCTGCTCTCGGAGGAACAACAACTGCTCTTGGAGGTCCTCAATCTGCTCGTTTGTCATCGTAATACACCTGTAGCCTAATAAAAAGGAGAGCGCCGCATTATCCTAGCAAACGAAGTTCAATTCGATCGAAACTTCGTTAGGCCCTTATCTAACGGATTTGTTAACTATCTGAGAGTATCGAGCCGTGAAGAAAGGAATAATCACAACAAATAGTGTTCTCATAATATAAAACGATATTTTTTGTTTTTTATTACTTACTTCTTGTTCACATGTATCATTGATTAATTAGCTCTAGAAGCATAAAAATTACGATCATGTTTAGAATGCAAATAGATAATAAAGCTCGCATAAATTTCCAATAAAAAACCAAACCGTAGAGGTCGATTAGACAACTTCTACGGTTTGGTTTGGATACAAGCTCTTAAATCGATCTTACCTTAGAATCTAGCCATTTCCTTGATCAGCTTGATCATCGCCCGAGTTTCCTTCGTCGGCTTGATCATCGCCCGAGTTTCCTTCGTCGGCTTGATCATCGCCCGAGTTTCCTTCGTCGGCTTGATCATCGTTCGCGCTGCCCTCGTCGACTGTGCTATCCTCATCGACTTGATCATCGCCAGTGTTAGCGTCATCGTCCGCTTCAGCTTCAGCGTCATCGATCACAAATTCGCCGATCACGATAATGCCCGACCAGTGGCCGCGCCCGACCATTAAGTGGCGTCCTTTATGCAGCCCTTTGCCTTTGGTCTTAAAGATCAGTATTAGCTTGCCGTGATCGTCGGCCTCGATGGTTTCGAGCTGAACGACTTTGCCATCGGGCGTGTTATACCAGAAGGCAACCGGCTCACGCGGAATGAACTGCGTACAGGTGAAGGTGCGACCCTCACCATCACGCTCGACCAGCATCTCCTCGTGCTCGCTATGCTGCTCTTCGTCGCCAACTACGATCGAAAGATCGTTGCTTTGACCCGAGCCTCCGCCGTTATCGTCGTACCAGCGATAGGTCACTCGACCTCCCAACTGGGTGCCGTTAGGCGCATCGGGCGAGACCCGGAAGCGAATATTGGCCATGAGCGCATCGCTACCATGGGGCTGGCGTCCAAACTCGAACTCGATATAGTCTTGGCCTATTTTGCTGATCCAGCCACCCGCAGAGCCAAAGTCGGCATCGATGATATGCAGATGAACCACATTGATATTCATGCGAACCACGATCCGCTTGGCATCGCCACGCCCGGGGTTTACCGAAGCGAAATGGTAGTGAACGATACCATTGCGAGCGGCAACACGGTTGGGCGTCACGCGCTGATAGACTTTAACCGAGGCAGAGTGCTTCTTCTTGTCGGGTTTATCGGGTTTAGACGGCTTTGCTGGCTCGCTTGGGGGATCTGCAGAGACGGAAGCATCCGTCAGGAGGTTATCCATAAGCCAACGATTTTGGCTACCTTTGATAACAATCGAGGCGATTCGTTTGCCCGAAGGCGCTTCGATCCGAACGTGTCCAAAATTACCAGTACGAATATTCGGATCGACCGTGACAGAAACGAACTTCATACCGTCTTGATCGTAGGCTTCTATCTTCAGCTCTTCAGCAGTAGAGAAATCAGCCTCAAAACGGGTTGTGTTCCCAGCGGTGAAATCTATCTTTCCATCTCCGCTCGCTTGGCCCATCCAAGCAAAAAAATTGCCCGAGACATTGTAGGCACACTGGCCATCAAAATCGGGGCAATCGTTGGGATAAGGGGCATTGTAGTTGCCTGTACGGACATCGCCATACAGCCAATCATTTCCGTCAGAATTGCTAAAATTTAAGCCCGGTATACTGCTACGAATCGGCTGGCGATCAACACCCGTTTCGAAATCGATCAGGGTCAGATTCGATTGCGCGGCTAGGGGTCTAGCAGAGAACAAGCTTCCAACAAGACATACAACCAAAAGTGCAGAGAGGTGCCAAGCTACCCGTGTCATGGTTTGTCCCTTCGTGATTGAGATCGAGATTCCAGATTGCCAAGCGCATACTATTCAAATAAAGCGTTCATCTTCCTTCAAAGCAGAAGAATCGCGCTTTTAATCTGCTACACTTGATCAACAGGAACAACTGGAAAATCCGAAGAAAACAGTGATACTCGCCAACTAGCGAGGGACGACGAGCATCCAACTTCTCTGCTATCTTAATATAAGCCGCTCTATAATTCAATGCTCTAGGAGGTCATTTTTAACCTATTTTAAATAAACATTCGCAAATAAAATGGCCTCTACCGTACTAGGTAGAGGCCACTGTTGAGATCGAAGCAACTACTACGAGCTGAGCGCGATCTTCAACACTTCGTCCATAGACGAGACCGGGATCAACTGAAGATCCTGGCGCACTTTGTCGGGCAGCTCGACGATATCTTTGGCGTTATCCTTCGGCAAGATGAAGGTCTTGATACCGGCGCGGTGAGCAGCCAGTGTCTTCTCCTTCAAACCACCGATCGGCAGCACCTTGCCACGCAAGGTTACTTCGCCCGTCATCGCTACGTCGCGGCGCACTGGCTTGCCGGTCATAGCCGAGATCAGCGCCGTCGTCAGCGTGATACCCGCCGAAGGGCCTTCCTTGGGCTGAGCGCCTTCCGGAACGTGAATGTGGATGTTGTGCTCTTCGAAGTAGTTCGGATCGACGCCGAACTGTTCGGCTCGCGAGCGCGCATACGAGAGCGCTGCTTGAGCCGATTCCTTCATGACATCACCCAACTGACCGGTCAGTTGGAAGCCACCCTTGCCACGCACTGGCAGCACCTCAATCGAGAGCACATCGCCGCCCATCGGCGACCATGTTACTCCAGTCGCCACACCGACTTCGTCTTTCTCTTCGGCCAAACCGTAGCTGTAGCGCTCTGGGCCAAGGTAGCTCTTCACATCGTCGCTATCGATCGTGAAGTGGAGCTTGGAGATATCGACCTTCTCTCCGTTTTCATCCACCTCATCGGCCATTTGAGCGACCTTGCGAGCGACCTTGCGGCACAGGCTGGCCAACTCGCGCTCGAGGTTACGTACACCAGCTTCGCGGGTGTATTCGCGAATCAGCTTGAGCAGAGCGCCATCGGTGATGGTGAGCTGCTCCTCGGTGAGACCGTGGAACTCGCGCTGCTTCTTGACCAAGAAACCACGAGCGATGCCCAGCTTCTCGTCTTCGGTGTAGCCGCCGATCTCGATCACTTCCATACGGTCGCGCAGCGGGCCAGGGATCGGGTCGAGCTGGTTGGCAGTGGCGATAAAGACCACCTGCGAGAGATCATAGGGGATCTCAAGGTAGTGATCGCTAAAGGCGCTGTTCTGCTCGGGATCGAGCACTTCCAGCAGAGCCGAAGTCGGATCGCCACGGTAGTCTTGGCCCACTTTGTCGATCTCGTCGAGGATGTAGACCGGGCTCTTGCTCTTGGCGGTCTTCATACCTTGGATCACGCGGCCCGGCATCGCACCGATGTAGGTACGACGGTGACCACGGATCTCAGCCTCGTCGCGGATACCACCCAGCGACGTGCGCACGAACTGGCGGCTCAAAGCGCGCGCGATCGAGCGACCCAAGCTGGTCTTACCAACTCCGGGCGGGCCAACGAAACAGAGAATGGGCGAACGCATCTTGTTACCAGCCAGCTTACGCACAGCCAGATATTCCAAAATACGCTCTTTAACCTTCTCGAGACCGTAGTGATCGGCGTCGAGCACCTCTTGAGCCGAATTGATGCTGATCTCGGGGAACTCCTCATCAGCCCAGGGCAGGTTCAAGATCCAGTCGAGGTAAGTGCGAATCACACCTGCTTCAGGGCTGTTCATACCCTGCTGGCTGAGGCGCTTGACCTCGTGAAGGGCCTGCTCTTTGACGTAATCGGGCGCATCGAGCGCGTTGATCTTGCGGCGCAGCTCATCGATCGGATCGTCGCTATCGTCATCTTCACCAAGCTCGCGGCGAATCACGCGCATCTGCTCGCGCAGGAAGTATTCGCGCTGGCTCTGATCCAAGACCTCTTTGGTGTCTTGCTGGATCTTCTGGCGCAGCTTGAGCAGTTCGATCTGGCGCGCCAAGATGGTGTGAACTTTGCGCAGACGCTCTTCAGGATCGAGCGCGTGCAAAATCTCGATGCGATCTTTGAAGTCGAAGGCTGGACCATAGGTGACGATGTCGGCCAAGTGACCGGGCTTGTCGATGCGATGCACAAAGGCGACCGCTTCCTGCGGCACTTCACCCAAGTGATCGACAAACTCATCGACTTGCTGCTTGACGGTATCCATCAAGGCTTCGACTTCCATGCCAACCGTCTCGCTGTCTTGCAGAACTTGGCAGCGTACACGATAGAACGGATCGCTCTGAAGCGTTTCAAGCAGGCGGGCGCGGGTCTGTCCTTCCAGAATGATCCGCACGCTGTTGTCCGGCAGCTTGATAAACTCCTCCAACTTAGCGATCACACCGATCGGCGGAAGTTCCTGCTGCTGGCCTGTCTTATAGCCTTCGATCTGATCGTCAGGCACGAAAATCAAGAGAACCTTATGATCTTCTTCACAGGCTTGTTCCATAGCACGGTATGACTTACCCTGCCCGACCTGGAGTGGAACGGTCATATAGGGCATAATCACCAATTCGCCGCCCAATACGACCAAAGGTAGATCTAGTTCTTCAGGCATGAGTGTTTCACTCATTAGGTTTCCTCATTTCTCGAGCTTCATTCGGCCTGATAGGCACTATCAAAAAGGGAGTAATATCAGTTCGCTCGTTTGTTGTTTTCTCAAGATAAGGTTTTAGCTTAATTCTTTAGCTCTCTAGTACTTTCGAGCATACTAGTAACAGTTTTTTGATCTTCAAGCGGCCTAAGCCCATCGTTGGCGGTCGCCGCGTTCAAGTACTAAAACCATCCCCTCGAGCACATGGTTGAGCATCTCTTGGAGGAGATCCATATGCTCGCTTCCCAAACTGGCTAGAGCAGCTTGCATCTGCTCATTGCGAGCTTGTTTGATCTCTCTCAGTAGATGACTGCCTTTAGCTGTCACAACCACCATCACCTGACGACGGTCGCGCTCGTGACGGGTGCGCTCAACTAGCTCTTTTTCCAGCAAGCGATCAACAACTCCTGTTAATGAAGCTGCAGACTGATGGGTCAATTCGGCTAGTTCCGTCATCTTACACGGGCCTTCGGCCTGGTGTAGATGAAGCAGTGTGTAGAACTGCGGTACTGTCAGCCGAAATCGTTCTTCATCCAACAGCTGCATAAACTGTCGCTGGCTGAGCCAGCTAATCTGCATAATCGCTTGCTCGATTTGCTCGATCTTACTGAGGGACTCGTGCGGCGACTGCATCGCTGGTCTTCCTAATCAGAGAGTACATTTGCGGCAAGGATCAACAGCCAGACTCACTAGAGCTGTTGAGCATCATTGAATATCGCGAATCATCTTGGGGTGAAATAGTCTAAGTTATTGTTAGTAGACGTAGTTGATATTCAATGTCTTAAAGTATATCACCCCCATATAGGCATGTCAAATGATATTTAGCTCATATGCATAGGAGCTTTATCGGAGAGAGGAGGATTTCCATGCGCACGGAACAACACGAGACAAGCGAGCCAGAGCTGCTCTAAGTATCTGATACATTTCGCTTTTGGGTGGCGCTGTCCACAGGTAGATACAACCTCGTTGGATGGGCGGAATGTTGGTAGCCGTAGGCGGACGCGGTTATGCCCTTCTTTTGGATAATCATCTGCCGCAATTTTCGTAAAGTAATTAAAGAGGAAAGCATTCTCAAGGAAATAATGGAAGCATTGCTCTACCCATAGATTGTTATAGCAAAAACGAGGGTCTATGAATACCTTTCAGCGTACATCGTTGCTCGCACTCTTACTCATGTTCATATTATGCTCAACCGCTTGGACAATACTGAATTCCAATCTCACACAACAAAAAGAGTCACGTTCCGCTCTGCCGAAGGCCAAAGAGAACCTAATCAACCGAATTTGGTATCAGAGATAAGGAAATTGCTAGAAGTTATCTCAAAAACGGTATACTGTCTCCAGTGAGAAGAGAAAGGAGACAGAAATGGACATCACCGACGAACAGTGGGCAGTAGTTGAGCCCTTGATCAGAAGAAGAAGCTTGGCCAGTCCCTCAATCTTCTCAAAAGAGAGCAGCCTCTTAATCTATGGGGCTGTTTTTTGTTGCTTATATTCGGTTTTGGGAAAGGTCTGGGTGCAGTCGGTAACAGATCGAGGGAGGTAAGCGATAGGCGCTGAGGGCAGCGATAATAACGCGATCTTGGGGATTGCTTGGCGGAGTTTTGGGCAAAGAAAAACAGCCCGTCAAGGTGGCCTACCTTGCGGACTGCTTCAGTTTGGTCTAGCTTTAGAAAGCTGGTGGCGGGGAGGGAGGGATTCGAACCCTCGATAGGATTGCTCCTATAGCGGTTTAGCAAACCGCCGCACTAGGCCACTATGCGACCTCCCCATACTATTAAGCTATCGGAACTGGAGGAGCGAGTGGGATTCGAACCCACGACACTTGCGTGTGGCTGTTTTCAAGACAGCTGCCTTAAACCACTCGGCCATCGCTCCGTACAAGGGTACGATCCTTTGGCAGGGGCGCAGGGATTCGAACCCTGAAAACCGGTTTTGGAGACCGGCGGTTTACCGTTGAGCCTACACCCCTACAAAATACAGATGTACCTTACAAGTACGAGTGCGTTGACACACCACCTGCATTCCAACGCCGCTATAATAGCACATTCTTCTCGACTTTGCAACTTTTGCTTAGATCCATGCTTTCTTGCATTCTGATGCGCTTTGCACGCTTTTTGCTAGGCCCAAGCTGGCTCAAAAGCTGTGGACTTTTTCTAGCTTTTTTCTTTCCAAGCCACTTTTTAAACGCTACAGAGGGCAGCTTAGCTAGTTTCGCTTTCAAAGCGCCTGCTTGGCCCGACAATCAAAACAAGGCCGAGACTCAAAGCAGCCCGCTCTGCCGAAGACCAAAAACCAAAAGCTCTCAGCCGCTTTCAGTACCACTCCATTAGCGCTTAAACCAACAAGGCCGCTTCAGCATACTAACAAGCGATACTTAGCTTACGAAGGAAGCAATTTTTTAGAGTTTCAAAGCCGATTTTCGCCCACCTGCAAAAAATGGTAGGGTCATTAAGTGGTACCACTTGCTCAGTATTTTTAGCCAAATTGGTAGATACATTTAGCTCTTTTAGAACAGAAATAGCACAATTGGTATGGTCTACTTCGCCCTATTGTCTATTGAGAGCATACCACTTTTATGGTAGAATGGATCTTATCTGGGAATGAGCACCGTTCTGATGCAGCCCTGCCATCCTTTAGACGTGTGCAGAAAGGCATCAGACGCTTGAATTACCATCGGACGATGGTTAGGAAGTGTTGACAAGTGGAGAAAGCAACTTGGACAACCAAAGTCGGCCTTGCACAGATGCTCAAGGGCGGCGTAATTATGGACGTTGTCACCCCCGAGCAGGCGCGTATCGCTGAAGAAGCGGGTGCGGTTGCGGTTATGGCGCTTGAGCGTGTACCTGCCGATATCCGTGCTCAGGGTGGCGTTGCTCGAATGAGCGATCCCGAAATGATTCAAAGTATTATGGAAGCCGTGACCATCCCCGTGATGGCCAAGGCCCGCATCGGACATATCGTCGAAGCCCAGATACTCGAAGCTATCGGCATCGACTACATCGACGAGAGCGAAGTATTGACCCCTGCCGACGAAGAGCACCACATCAACAAGCACAAGTTCAACGTGCCGTTTGTGTGTGGCTGCCGCAACATTGGCGAGGCGATCCGCCGTATGGCTGAGGGCGCTGCTATGCTGCGCACCAAGGGCGAAGCTGGTACTGGCAACGTGGTTGAGGCCGTGCGCCATGCGCGCACCGTGCTGGGCGAGATTCGCCGCATCCAGAACATGGATGAGGACGAGCTCTTCACCTATGCCAAGAACATCCAGGCCCCCTATGAGCTGGTTAAGAGCATCGCAGAGAACGGCCGCCTGCCGGTTGTAAACTTCGCTGCTGGTGGTATCGCCACCCCCGCCGATGCCGCTCTGATGATGCAGCTCGGCGTCGATGGGGTGTTCGTTGGCTCGGGCATCTTCAAGTCGGGCGATCCGGTCAAGCGCGCCAAGGCCATCGTCGAAGCCACCACCCACTACAACGATCCCAAGATCATCGCTGAAGTCAGCAAGGGTCTGGGCGAGCCAATGGTTGGCATCAACATCAGCGACATTCCTAGCGAAAAATTGATGGCTGGTCGCGGCTGGTAATTATAGACAAAGGAGTTGGCCCAATCGGTCAACTCCTTTTTCATGAGCGTAAGTCAAAAACTATGATCGGTATTCTTGCCTTACAAGGCGATTTTCGCGAACATCAAGAGATTCTCAAAAGTATCGGCGTCGAATCGATTCAGGTGCGTCTGCCCGAGCAGTTGGCTCAGGTCGATCGCCTGATCTTGCCCGGCGGCGAGAGCACTGCGATCGGCAAACTGCTCGACCGCTTCGAACTGCTCGAGCCGATCAAGCAGCGCGCTGGAAAAGATCTAGCGGTTTGGGGCACCTGCGCTGGCGCCATTCTGCTGGCGCGCACCATCAGCGAGGGCCGCAAAGAGGGCCAACAGCAGATCGGTGTCATGGATATCACAGTCAAGCGCAACGCCTTCGGCCGCCAACTCGACAGCTTCGAGGCCGATTTAAGCCTGCCCGATGTGGGCGAAGAGCCCTTCCGTGCGGTCTTTATTCGCGCCCCCATCATCGAATCGGTCGGCCCGGGCGTCAAGGTGCTGGCCAAGCTCGACGATGGTCGGATCGTAGCCGCCCAACAGGGCCGCATGTTAGCGACCTCCTTCCATCCCGAGCTAACTCGCGACGCTCGCTTACATCGCTACTTCCTTGAGATCTAAGAGCGAATCCGCTCGATCGCTTCTTTGGCGGCCAAGGTTCTAAGCTCCATTCGGTCCTTAGCGCGTCCGCCTACGGCTACCAACAGCCCATCCCTCAAACCGAGCGATCGGCCTTCGGCAGCGCATACAACGCAGTCAATGCAGAACCAGCTAGGTGCAAGCACCTAGCTGGTTCTTCGTTTCGCTCAGCGCCTCTCCTCGCAAAGTCGCAGAGATTACAAAGAGACCCTTCAACGAGCGTACCCTTCGACAAGCTCAGGGTACGACTAAAGATACTTACACTCTTTGACAGTTCAGGAGGCGCTTAGCCAAGGGCAGCGCAAACGGTTTGACAAAAACGCAGTGCTTCGCGTGGTGAGTACATAGGCCCTCATCCCCAACCCTTCTCCCGCAAGCTGTACATTACCCACAAATCGACATACGGTCGGAGTTATCTGCCCTCACCCCCCGGCCCCCTCTCCCGCACTGCGGGCGAGGGGCTGAATGTTGATGTTGTATGCGATTTCGCTACGCGAAATCGCATACAACATCTCCGCGTTCTGTGCTCTCAAGGATACTCCCGCGATGGTATGCGAAATATCACCTGTTGCTGCCGACACGACTTTTGGCTAATGCATAGCTCCCGCAAGCAGGAGAAGGAAGCACGATGACAGCTCCCTAAAACGTCGTACCCAGCCACATAGCTGTACCCTTCTACTGAATCAGAGTACGGCTTGATCGTAGCTTTAGCCTTCTCCAGTGCTATCCTGCCTGCAATACTGAACTCATCACACTACTATCGCAAACTACTCTCTAAAAAGGCTCTGTGACTCTGTGCCTCGTGTAGTGAATAAAACCAGTGCCCCGCGTGGTGAATACCCGCGTTCCGTTAGGCGCTGAAGCTACTTTCGCGCAACAAGAGCTGTATCTGCTCGGCCGGATTGTACCAATAGCGCTCGGGATCGAACTCCATAAACGAGGCCGGCGCATGGCACTGCTTGTCGCTGTGCTCTTTGGCGAAGCGTCGCACCACCTCGGCGGCGGGTTTTTCGCGCCCATCTTCGCGAATCAGGCCGATCGTGCGCTCGCGCTGGAAGCGGTCGAAGGGCGCGATGCCCCACAGATCGCGCGGCACATCGCCGTAGGCAGCCAGCCAGATTCCGGTTGCGCCCGCCCGCCAGAGGGTCTGCAGACTGTTCTCTAAAAAGTCAGCCTGCTCGTCTTCGCTCGCAAGGTACGAGCGGGCCACCCGCCCAAAAGCGCGGTCGGCGATCCAACGGGCGCGGTTATCGGGCGCGCTCGCCAGCCCAAGGTTGGCAACCAGCACTGGCTTGCCCACCAACGAAGCGGCTAGATGATAGAGGAAGCTAACACCCGCTGGCGAGCGCGGCTCGTTCAGACGCAGCGGCTCGTGCGGGAAGGTATGAATGCCAAGCAAGTCGGCCTCTTCGGCGATCTGCTCGGGGCGTAGCGTACTATCACTGGTTAGACTGCGAGGCGAAACCACGCCCATAATGCGCTTTGCACCATACTGACGGGCGTATTCGCAGATCCGGCGGAACCAATCGCGAGCGGCTCTATTGCGAGTCGGCAAAAGCACCCGCTCGAGATCATAACCTAGCTGCCAGGCATAAACCGCGTCATGGGCATCGAAGTTGCCGATCAGCTCACGAATCAAGTAGCGCTGGGCCTCGAGTTGGGCGCGGTTTTCATACAGATCGCGCAGTTGCGTATGGCGATGCGCATCGTCGTAGACAACCGCAACCTGTGGCCCGGGCGCGCGCAAAACCTGCCCGTAGCGCTGCACTATCTCAGGGTCGTCTTCGATCAGGGAATAGCCGGTCGTCCATTGCGGCAGCAGGCGCGCGCCACCCAAACCGCCCACAAACAGGGCCAGCACGGCCCGCAGACCCGCATCCTGCACCGCGTCGAGCATAATCTCGAGCCCGCGCACTGCTTCGCGACCCAGCCGCTCGGGGCCGGGTTGAAAATCTTCCCAGCGCAAACAGAGACGCACTGTATCACAGCCCAACGACGCAATATGGGCTAACTCTTCGCGCACCGCCCTTCGGTCGAAGCCGCTCCAAGCGCGATAGGAGTTACGTAGAGGCCAATAGGTTATTCCAAGAGAAAAAGTCTGTTCTATCTTCTGTTCTGCCATCGGAGAACCCTCTATCAATCATCATCTCGTTTTGATCTATGGTAGCATCGCGCCCAACAAGCCGCAAACAATTCAGCATCTTTCGGCTATACAATACCATCGCCGATCGAGCACTTCTTTTTTGTTTGATCCATCTAAAAAACGGTATCAATGTACTAACAGCTATTGTTTGTTGTCATGGTAAGCTGCTATAATCGAACGATCTGATATTTGCTCTATGTTCAAACGCACATATAGATAGGGTTATGCAAGAACCAAGCAAAAAGCTATCACTGCCAAAGCTTAAAGGACACACCGTGGCAGCCCGAGATCAGCTTCAACGTGTCCGAATCTACCTGCGAACGGGCGATCTCTGGGAGGGAGAGCCGCTCTATACCGCCGTTATACAGCAGCTCCAACGCCAAGGCGCAAGCGGAGCGACTGTTATCAATGGCCTAGCTGGTTTCGGCCCCAACTCGCGCATCCAAACGATTTTGTCGGGCGAAAACAACGACAAACCGGTCATTATCGAGTGGATCGATCGAGCCGAGCGGATCAACCGCCTACTGCCGCTGCTCGACGACATGTTGCCCAACGCCCTAACCACCATCGAAGACATTCAGATCTATCGCGCTGCTATGCGTTCGCGCAGCCCTTTCTCAGACGAAAGCACCGTCAGCGACTTTATTCTGGGCGATGTCGTTACGCTCCAAGCCCATGCACCGATCGGGCCAGCGCTCTACCTGATGCTGAGCCGCAATCAACAACTGCTGCCCGTGCTCGACGAGCGCAGCAAAGTGGTCGGCGTAATCACCAGCAGCGATCTGCAACGCCGTCTGGGTATGAAGCTGCCGTTGCGCATTCTGCGCGAGCTAAGCCCCGACGAAGTGCGGCCCTACTTCGAGCGCATCGCCCCCACCTTGGCCCGCGACTGCATGACCAGCGATCCGCGCTGTATCAACGGCATGAACGCGATCTCGCAGGTGGTGGTCAATATGCTAGAGTGGAACTACCAGACTCTGCCGGTCGTCGACAGTGAACAGCGTTTCAGCGGGCTGCTCACCCGCGAGCGAGTGCTCTACGCCGCGCTACCCGAACAAAGCTCAGCCGAGAGCACGATCCGCGATGCCGACGCGCCCTTACGCCTCGAACAGATTATGCAGGTATCGGTGCCCGCGACGAGAATCAGCAATAGCACCGAAGAGATCATCAATCTGCTTTTGAGTCTGCCGGGCCGCTTCTTGGTACTGGTCGACGATGAAGGGGTCGTTCAAGGTACGCTCAGCGATAGCGGCGTGATTCGCAATGTCTCGGCCGATCAGCGCCAAGATAGCTTGAGCTACTTCGCCAACCCGGGCAGCATCCCCTTCCCGATCAGCGATCCGATCAGCTCGCTTATTGATAAGGATATCCATAGCTTCACGCCTAACCAAAGTGTCAGCCAAGTCATTCAACAGTTTATCGAGCGCGATATCGACCGCGCGCTGGTGCTGCACGAAAACGGCAAGCTGGCCGGTATGGTGACGACCACAGCTCTGCTGCGCACCCTAACCCAAACCAGCTAAGCTTCGGATGAAAGCTAGACTTCTCTTGTTGCTGAGGTGAGATTTGGCGCTTATGCACCGAATCTCACCTCACTTTTTCCCCGGTTTGTCATCTATGTGGATGGGTTTGAAGCTCGGTTTCAGCAGCGAAAAACAGCGCTTGAAGCTGCTAGCTGCTTGCAGCTGGCAGGTCGCAGCGAAGACAGTGAAGGCAGCGAAATGATACGCCACATGGAAGGGCGGGATGTTGGTAGCCGTAGGCGGACGCGGTCAAAGCCTCTTTTGAGGGTAGAACTGTTCGCGCCTAAGAATGTAACACTTTAAGCCGATTGCTATAACACTGACAAAAAAGAGGTCTCCCGAACAGGAAGACCTCACATAGTTTGAGCTTTGCAGCTAGCGGCTCTAGCCTGCGATCAAACGCTCGGCATTGGCATTAAGCACAAATACGGTTGCGCCGCCAACTTGCACTTCAACAGGCGTAGGAGGATAGAACTCGCCTGCTTCGGCAACTGGAGGCATGGGCGAAACATAACGAGTACGAGTCGAGCAGTGCTCGCGAATGCTGCGAATGATCGGGTTTACTTGGTCGTCTTCAACCGCCATCATCAAGGTGACGTTGCCCTCGCGCAAGAAACCGCCTTGGCTACTAATACGGGTTATACGATGGCCTTGTGATGTCAGTGCGTCGATCAACTCACCCGCATCTTGGTGTTGCACCACTGCTAAGACAAGTTTCATACTCTATTGCGGTCAAGCCCTGTAGTTGCTACACGACTTTTCTACCGCTCTCCTTTCTTGTTCCAGAAACGAAGTGCTCCTCAAGACCTGTTCGCAGAACCAGCCCCTTGGCACAGCTTCTTGCAGATCGCGATCCACATTCCTAAGGTGTATAAGCTGTAGCTTACGATGTTTCTTCCAGACGCGCAACTCGACTTAAAAATGGGGTGACCGCCTCGCTGATCTCGCGGGCCAAATCATCGATCGATTGGCGCGCATCGAAGCGCTTCCAACGACCTGGGTCTTGAGCCATCAGCTCGGCATAGCCTTGCGAAACACGCTGGTGATAGGCTAAGTCGCGCGCATCAAGGCGGTTCCACTCAGGATTATTCTTTGAATCGCTGCGACGCTGTGCAACAGCCGGTGCATTTTGGCGTCGAATAGCCTGTTTACGTTCGAGACCCTCTTCTGGATTAATATCGAGATAGATTGTCAGATCGGGCATGAGATTGCCGGTTGCGATCGAGGTGATGGCGCGCAACTCATCGAGATCTTTGCCCAAACCATAACCCTGATGGGCGTAGGTCGAATCGACATAGCGATCGCACAATACAATTCCGCCGACGTCGAGATAGGGACGAATCACTTCGCCCACAATTTGCGCTCGAGCTGCCAAAAAAAGCAAGGTTTCGGTGGCAGGGAGCATTTCTGTATGCTGAAGGTCAAGCAAAATACGGCGAATCAGGTCGCCAATACGGGTTCCTCCCGGTTCGCGCGTGAGGATCACGGGGAAGCCTTGAGCTTGAAGGTGCTCGTACAACAGCCGCGCTTGAGTGCTCTTGCCGCTTCCTTCCGCACCCTCGAATGTGATAAATAGGCTCATAACTACAATTTAACCTAGCGATAGTGTGTTCAATACCTTAGGTAGAAACTCATCCACGGTTGAACCTACTATATCACGTTTCAGGTACAATACCTGCAAACTTCCAATGGATTATTTTAAATTTTCAGCTCTGGTAGCGATAAAAACTTATAAACACCGACACTAGTAGCAGGTTAAAACAGCGCGCAAGGCCTTTTACAGCGAGCGTGCAGCGGAAGATTCGGGGCTTCTCAGTGCGCCATTGTGACACTGAGAAGCCCCAAGCATAGGCCTTAGCGCGAGATCTTTACGCGCCGATGTGGTTCACTGCCCCAACTCTCGGAATTGAGGTGGTAGCGATCGGCCATCTGGTGTTGCAAGCGACGGATATAGCTGCTGCGCGGAGATAGCTCCACCGCATTGCGTTCGCCGTTCATCACTTGCGTAATAGCCGTCTCGGTCTCTTCCAAGGCTTCGATCACAACGTTGTCGCCGCGATAACGTGGAACGATATCGTCATCGTCATCTGGCTGCAAGTTATAGATGCTGGCCAACTGCTTCTCCATCTGAGCGATGGTATTGTTGCGCAGCACATAGACCGGCACATTATGCTCTTCGGCCTGGCGCAGACGCTGCGAACCTTGGCGATAGTAGTTCTTGAGCGTCATTACGATTGTGGCGTCGTTAATATCGCGCACAATCACCGCCGGAACCCGCAGCTTCTTAATAGCATCTTCCAAACGATTGCGGCTGACCCCGAACGGGAAGATACGGTGTTGTTGCCGTTGAATAGCGTTGCCGTTGCTAGCCGCCTGCAGCGAGCGCTGCGCTTGGGCTATCGCGCTGGGCACATCGAACTCGGACACACGCTCGCGGCTACGCCCCCGTTCACGTCCTCGATCACGTTCACGCCCTCGATCATCGCGCGGTCTGATATTGCGCACGCCAAAGGTCGCTGACTCGAAGTTCGAGAGGCGAGGCGGCGCTTTGACGATTTGAACTTGACCATCTTCGTCGCGGGTACGAACTTCGGGTTCAAACAGCTCGCCGCGCAGAATACTGTCGACCGCCGAGGCCACATCGTCGTACACCGCCATGCGGTCCCAACTCTGGATCTCGACAAAGATCTCGAAAGTAGGCGGTGCCTTGCGCTCGAGCACGGTCTTTTGGGTGCCGCGTCGGCGCGCTTCATCGTCGCCCAAGGTAACAGCCTGAATACCGCCGATCAGGTCCGAAAGGGTCGGGTTGGCCATCAGGTTGTCGAGCGTATTACCGTGGGCGGTACCGATCAACTGAACGCCACGTTCAGCGATGGTACGGGCCGCAAGCGACTCGAGCTCGGTGCCGATCTCGTCGATCACGATCACCTCGGGCATATGGTTCTCGACCGCTTCAATCATGACGGCGTGCTGAACCGAGGGGCGGGGCACCTGCATACGACGGGCGCGCCCGATGCCGGGGTGAGGGATATCGCCGTCGCCAGCGATCTCGTTGGAGGTATCGACGATCACGACCCGCTTGCGCAGCTCTTCGGCCAAAACGCGGGCTGTTTCGCGCAGCAGGGTAGTTTTACCCACGCCCGGCTTGCCAAGCAGCAAAATGCTCTTGCCCGTTTCAACCAAGTCGCGAATGATCGAAATGGTTCCGAACACGGCACGACCAACACGGCAGGTCAGGCCGATGATCTCGCCGCGCCGATTGCGCATAGCCGAGATACGGTGCAGAGTACGGGGAATGCCAGCGCGGTTATCCTCTCCGAAATCGCCGATGCGCTGAGTGACATAGGCGATATCGTCGTGTGTCACTTCGCGATCGCTAATAAAATGCTCGCTCTCGCTATAGCGCGCTTCGGGGAGACGTCCTAAGTCCATAACGATTTCGATCAGATCGTCGAGCTCCTCAGGACGGCTGCGCAGCGATTCTTGTATATGAGGCGGCAGGGCCTCGAGTAAAAGATCAATATTACTTGTTATTTCGCGCTGTTCTGACATACGGTGTAGTGTCCTCTTTGGGCGCTGAGATGCTTGGAATAGTGACCCTTGGTTCCAGGATCGGTTCCAAGGCTGGCAACAGTACAGTCCGGCGATGCGGTATCACGTTACTCTTAACCAGCAGAGTCTGTTCTCCGATTGGCTGGAACCCTAAGTCTTGCAAGGGTGCCAACAGCTCCTCTTGATATTCCCGCAACATAAGGTAGACAGAACGGGTGTCTTGCAGTTGGGCCAAGCCGAAACGCAAGACGTCGCCGACAACATCACGCATATCTGGGCGCACCAAGAGTGTAAGCACATGGGCCGAAGGGCCGCTGGTTGCATGAAGATAAGCAATCAAGTCATCTTCCGGGCCAAGCACCCAAGCATGGCGGCGACGACGGCTCCAACGCTGCGTCAATGGTAGCATCCAAGCCCGCGCGCTGCGAGCTTCTGCGTGTTGAACAAGTCGAGGTGTTACAGTTCCATAGAGTTTATGTATCGCCCAGGCGTCGCGTCGGGTCTGGGCGCGCATAGGAGCCAAGGTCACCCCTTGATCCCAGTCGGGCCCAACAAGCTGAAGGATCGTCTGACGCGCGTAGGCACTAAAACCAAGTTGCCGGAATACTTCTCGTAGTTCTTCTTGATGGTGGCTCAAAGCGGCATAGATGCGCTGCACTTGATTACGGGCAGCCTGAGCACACAACTGTTCGAGGATGCGAAACCAAATATCTTGGTCTCGTGGAGTAGCACGTGAAGAATCGCCAGTACGATGCACCGCTAAATAGATGATATCTTGCTCTGGACGCCCGCTGCGCCCCTGAGCCTGAGCAAGCGCGGCAACACCACGTTCTCGGAACACAAACGAAGCACCATCGCGCCCCGGGCCTACCAAGGCACTACGCAGAGCGTAGAGAAATGCGTTATGAGTTTGTGCAAGGAGCGACTCGTTGTAAAGCGTGATCTGTGAACGAACTTTACGACGAAGCGCCCAAAGGTCACCTGGTGTTACAGGTCGTATCATATATTTGCGAACTTGATGCTAGAACCTTTCAATATCGCTCCCGTCACGAGCTTACTGTTCAGCCATCAAGATTATAGTGACATGACGTACTAGGGTTGTTCATTGTTTCATCGTGCTATAGGGTGGCGCTAAAAGCATGATACACCATGATCGTTGTACCTCCCAGAGCAGTTTCTCCGATTTATGCCATTGCTCTATGTTCCGTTTAGAGCGACATAAACAAAAACGTGCCCAACCATGCGATTTGGCCTCAACATACGTAGAGGTTTTGTCTTTTGAGTATACCACATGCACCTATGTGCTACCACTGTTTTATGTAAATTCTTCATCTGAATCAACAAAAATCCGGTTTAAAAGCACTCTTATCATCATCTCTTACAAAAAAACACCGTAAAACAGACTTTCAGAAGCCCAACCGCCCTCTCGCTGCCGCGTTACACCGCATCCGCTTCATACCCTCAAGGCTTTGGCGGCGCGATCTCCTCCACGCATGCGGTCCTTGGCGCGTCCGCCTACGGCTACCAGCTTCCAGCCCGCACAGCGGCGTCCTTCGCAGCAACGAAGCGCTCAAGCGGTTTGTGATAAGCAAACACAACTCCTATTCCTACTCGTAATACCAAATCCGTTTAAAGACGTGCATGCTCTTCGCTCAGAAAAACGAAAAGCCGGGAAAAGGAAAAAGAGTCACGCTCCGCTCTGCCGAAGGCCAAAGAGAACCTAATCAACGGATTTGGTATAAATAGCTCTTCTTCACTAGTCCTCATCAGTTTTACTGGAACCAAACTTGCAATACCGCTAAACGGGCGCTACAAAAAGATTGAGGAGATGCATAACACATCAGCAGCTGGAAGACATCAAAGACTACCCCTTATTCCATAAGGGCAATCGAAAGGACGCTGTCTCATGCCACTCCCCTGGAAGTCTTCGACAGACGCACCTGTACCAGCAGCGACACAAAGAGGCCTGCCCGAATTCGCAGGACTGATGTTAGACCACTTGCCGAATCCTACTGTTTTGATCGAGCTTGTTGAGCCAAAGCGCTACCGTTTCTGCGCCGCCAACAAACTAGGCGTCAACGCTTTCGGTATCAATGTGATTGTAGGCAAGTATCTCGAAGAAGTGGTTCCAGAAGATGTTATTGGGCCACTCTACCAACTTTACGAATACACCATTCAACAGCGAACAACGATTACCTTCGAACATAACTTCTCCACCGATTCAGAGCCTGAACCGTTTTGGCTCTCAATCAGCTGTATTCCTATCTTCAATTATCGCCACGAAATAAGCCATCTCTTGAGCTATGGCGAAGACATCAACGCTCGCAAACAATTAGAGATGCTTCAACAAGAACAAGAAGCGGCCAGACTAGCCGAACTTTCAACTCCACTTTTATCGATCAGCGATCAAACACTTGTCATGCCACTGATCGGCACGATCGACTCAGCTCGTATCAAACAACTGATCCAAAACCTGCTCGATGGCGTATCGCAACGCCATGCTCGCACCGTCATCCTCGATATCACCGGCGTGCAGATCGTCGATACCCAAGTGGCTAATGCTCTGATACAAGCTGCCCAAGCCTTAAATCTCTTAGGCACAAGCGTCTTGCTAAGCGGCATTCGCCCCGAGGTCGCTCAAACCCTGGTCGGGCTTGGCATTAATCTCAGCACAATCAAAACCTACGCCACGCTACAGTCGGCGATCGCCGCCGCACTCTAAAGCTCTAGCCAATGCTCGTGTGAGCGATGCTGAGTTTGATCGGTATCGCTCACACCGCATTATGGCGCGCTTAAGCACTCTTATCAGCAGCGATCTGATCAGCGATGCGGATCATAGCCGCAAGGCTGGCTTCGACATCTTCGGCAGTCGTGGCCCACGACGAAACGCTGATGCGCATCACCGTTTGGCCCTGCCAGACGCTGCCGCCGCACCAACAGGTTCCGTCAGCCTGAAGGGCGCGAATCACAGCTTGGGTGGTCTCGGCGTCGCCGAACTGCACCAAGACTTGGTTGCCCTCGACACGGTTGAGCACACGGTAGCCAGCCGCGCTGAGCCCTTCGGCGAAGCGGGCGGCGTATGCACAGCAGCGCTCGATCAATGCGGCGACGCCGCTGCGCCCCAACGAGCGCAGTGCCGCCCAGATCGCGATGCTGCGGGCGCGCCGCGACATCTCGGGGCTGTATTGAAAAGGATCGCCGCGCCCCTCGTTGCTCTGCGCCAAGTAGGCCGCGCTGACCGCCATTGCACTGCGCAGATGCTCGGGCCAGCGACAGATCGCCAAGCCGCTGTCGTAGGGCACATTCAGCCACTTATGGCCGTCGGTAGACCACGAGTCGGCCTGTTCGATGCCCTCCACCAAATGAGCGTAGCGCGGCGAAGCGCGATACCACAGTCCGAAAGCGCCGTCGACGTGCACCCAAGCACCAGCCGCATGAGCGATCTTGCAGATCTCGCCGATCGGATCGTTAGCGCCCGTATTGACATTGCCCGCCTGCAAACAGACGATGGTCGGGCCGCTGATGGGCGGCAGGGCATCGGCGCGCATGCGACCCTGATCGTCGACCGGCACACGAACCAGGCGCTTCTGGCCGAGACCGAGCATACCTAACGCTTTCAGCAAACTGATATGCACCTCTTCGCCCACAATCACCGTGATGGGCGGCGCGCCGAACAGGCCGTCGGCCTCGACATCCCAGCCGACTTTGGCGAGCTGAGCGTGACGAGCGGCCGCCAAGGCGGTGAAGTTGCCCATGGTCGCGCCCGTCACAAAGCCGATCACACTTTCGCGCGGTAGGTCGAGCAGCTCCAACAGCCAGCGCTCGCTGATCTCTTCGATCTGCGATGAGAAGCTCGAGCTCACACGCGAAAAGCCATTTTGGTCCCAAGTGCTGGTCAGCCAGTCGGCAGCCAAGCTGGCGGGCAGCGATCCGCCTGTGACAAAGCCGAAATAGCGCCTTCCGGCCGAGGCGGTCGCGCCATCTTTGCCGTGGGCGGCCAAGAGATCGATCACTTCGATGGGGTCGCTGGACTGCTCGGGCAAAGGCCCGCCGAGGGCGTTCAGCTGCGCGAGCGCCTCTGGGCTAGGGGCGACACCACGTTGATCAAGCTCGCGCAAATAGGCGATGGCATGCGCGGCGCTGCGTTGCAAAAGATCTTCCATGATCCCTCCGATCGTTAATGGTTTGGTCTATGGTAGCACGAATGGTTCAAAAAGGAAGCCCGCGCTTTCTGCAAGCATTTGGTCGCTGCAGGGGTGCTCGCTTGTTATAGCGGCTTTCAGCAGAGCAAAACGTGACTCTGGTTGTTGTGCGAGATTGCGCGCAATCTCGCACAACACGGCCCCCTTCTCCCGCTTTTGGCGCGAGCTATGCATTAGCCAAAAGTCGTGTCGGCAGCAAAAGACGATAGTCCGCAACATCGCGGGATTATCCTTGAGAGCACAGAACGGGGAGACATCCACCCCCTCGCCCGCAGTGCGGGAGAGGGGCCGGGGGTGAGGGTGGGCCAGCCCTGTTTAGTAGCCGGAGGCGGACGCGCTGAGGACCGAATGGAAGGGCAAGACCTCGCCGCCAAAAGCTGAAAGAGACTAGCAGGTTTGCTAGCAGTAAGTTTGGGGCAACACAAAAGCCTTGAGCGATGGCCCAAGGCTTGTGCTCTATCGCACTATCGGCTAGGAGGCGCTGGCTTCGGGAGCTTTGGAAAGCTCTTCGTCGCCGGACGCTTTGGCTGGCGCATAGGGTGTGCGAGCGCGCCAGACAGCCGCCACCAGAGCCGCAATAAAGTTGATAATGATCACGCCCGGGAAGTAGATCGGGTGGCCTGCGACTTCAGCGGCGGTCGCATCGTAAAAGAAGGATTCGATTCGAGCAGCCACAAAGGTTGTAAAGAAATAGATACAGAAACAAATATAGGCCGCCAGCCATCCCTCGCGCGGGCGCGCGATCAGCCAGCCGATAAAGGTCGCAAAAGGTGTTGCAAAAACGGCCCAGACCAGCGCGCGCAGAACGCTTTCGTCGCGGCGTCCGCCTGTGGCCACATAATTGTAATACGCCCAGGCTGCACCCAAAATAGTTAGGCCAACAATAATCAGGGCAGTGCGCGTATCGAATCGCTTCGTCATAAGTCTCTCCCAATCCTCACCAGCTAGGTTTTTCGGTTATGTCGAACCTCAGCGAGGCTCGTTCGGTCGCTCTGGAGCGCGCTGGGCGCTAAGGCGTTGAGCCTCTCGTTCGAGCGTAGTGATCAATGCTTTTAAGCGCGTCTCCTCTTGGGCGAGGGCGCTCAGTTGGTCTTCGCTTTGGCTGAGGGTGGCAACATAACGTTGGCGCAAGGCACCCTCGTCGCCTTCTTTGCCCAAAGGAGCCAGACTGGCTTGAATCTGCTTCTGGTGGGCGTAAATCTGTTTGCGCTCGTGCTCGATCGCGTTGATGCGCTGTTGGGCCTCATCGACGCGCCGATAGATCGCCAAGATCTCTTCGAGCAGAGCCGAGGTCTCCTCATCGAGGTAACGATCGCGCACCAGCTCGCGCAAGCGCTCGCCGGTTAAGCCGCGCACATGCTCTTCGCGCCGTTGAAGCTGGCGCTCGTGCACCTCGAACAGCGTGCGAGCGTGCGGCTCAAGATCGATATGCCAGCGCGCATGGGTCGCGGTCTCTTCGTCGGGTTGGCGCACCTTCCAGAGATCGTAGTGCGGGAAGCGCTCGTGCTCGATCGTCACAGTAGCGCTCTCGGCCAAGGTGCTGGTGATCTCATAGCTGCGCGTAATGATCTCGAACTCTTGGAAGAGCAGATATTGATTGCGCAGGCTCACACCAGCCAGCCGCCGCTCGTGCTTGGTCTTTTCAAGCACCGTTACGCCCAACTCGACCGCATAGGGTACGATCAGCTCGCTGTCGACGCGCGTAAAGGGCAAAACGGCCTCGCCAGCGTAGTCGCCCAGCTCTAAAACTGTCACCGGGCCGCGCTCTAAGGTCAGGCCGGTGCTGTTGATCAGGCGCAGGCTCGCGACAGGGTGCTTGGGCAACTTGCGCCCATTGTACATCAGATTGCGCTCACAGGGGATGCGCTTGCTCAGAATGGGCACCATGGCCGACTGGCCGCGCGCCACATTGACCGGATGAGCCACGTGGTAGGCGAACAGGGCGCCGCGCTCTTCGCCGCTGGCCGAAACGTGCAACGTTTCTTCCAACCTTTCCATACTCAAGGTAGGGGGCGCAGAAGCCGCAAACATATCCTGACCGGCCGACTCCATCATCGGGGCGGCGGGCGCAGGCATGGCACGCATCGCCATCTTGGGCGTGGCATCGAAGAAGACCGGCTGATTGACGGTGCGCTCTTCATCTTCAACCAAGGGGCGCTCGGGTGTGTGTGGCTCGTAAAGGCGGTAACGGAACGAAACCGGCATACCAGCCATTAAGGTTAGCTCGACGCCCTCCAGATCTTCTTCAAGCTGGTTGTCGAACAGGCCCCAGCCTTGCAAAAGCACATGATAGGCGTGGTTCGGCATAGCCCGACCGTTGATGGGCAGCGGCTCGACCAGCATACGGTAGCTGACCCGCCAGGAGGGCGCAGGGGCGATATAGCCGACCAAGAGCGAGTGTTTGCCCGAGCTGAGATGAACGGTGGCGCTGCGACGGTCCTCTTCGCTTTGCGAGGCGCGCAGAAAGTAGCTGAGGTCGGAGGCGGCTTGCTCGTCGAGCAAGGTGATGCCTTGAATCTCGTTGATCTCGAAGGTGCGCAACTGCCTTATGTTGCTCTGGTAGATGGTTACGATCGGACGGCGCAGGACCTGCTCGTTGTCGATGTCGATACCGACCACCAAGCCTTCGATCGACTGGTAGCTTAGAGCGTCGGGCGAAAATTCAACATCGTCATCGTCGTAGTGGGGCTGGGGCGCTCCAGCTTGCTCAGACTGCAAGCTGAGCCGCACCATGCGGCCGCGCAGATCGCGCAAGAGGTCGAGCAGTGAGCGCTGGTCAGAGAGGTGAATGCTGCCTCGGTCGATCAGACTTTGGCGATCCTCGGGTGTCTCGAAATCGATGCCGAGCACCTGCCCTTCACCGAGATCGAGCACCACGAGGCTTTTTAAAACGTCGTCCATCGCTTCACGAGCAAACTGCAACTGGAGGGTCGTTCCCTCATACGGGCCGCGCCGTTCGAAGTAGCCGACTCCATGCTTATACAAAATCATTCGCTGAATGGGAAGATTCGGCATAAAGGCTCCTCCTGTTGTGCGTAAAGCGATTGAGTTGTACGACGTGCGTTAGGGCGTCACAATCGTAGGATTGTAGGCGCTATAGATCAGGCGAGCGAATGCAGCGATGATCGGAGCGGCGTATTCATCAGCGAGGTAGCTGTTGCGCTGCTGCTGATAGAAGTAGAGCGCCACGACAAAATCGCCACCGGGCGTTGAAACGATCCCAGCATCGGCTTGCATATCTTCGACCCATCCGCTCTTGTGAGCGACTTTGGTGCCTTCAGGGAAGCCAGCAACCATACGGATCTGGTCTTCGTTCTGCTCGAGCCACGAGATCATCTCGGCGCAGCGTTCGGGCGTGAGGCTATCGCCGTAGCGTTCGAGCAAGATGCCTTCGCCATTGCTGCACTGATAGATCCAGATGAAGATCTGAGCGATCTCTTTCGGGGTCGTGCGCACGTAGGGATCAGCTTCGGTAAAGGGCGGCACACCCTCTTCGGCTGGCCCACGCGGGATCTTCATACCCAGCACATTGATGAGAAACTCGCCGGCCTCGTAGGGCAAGTTCTGGTAGGTGTGCTCCAGGCCCAACGATTTCAGCGTCTCATTCATTATACCCACCCCTTCAAGTGCGATATCGGTGCCTTGACCGCCAGCCACTTTGGCCAGCAGATCGTTGGCCGCCATGTTATCGCTCTTGCCGATCATCTCGGCCATCAGTTCGCGCTCTTCATCGCTCAGCTCTGGCAAGCTGATATAGCTCTGAAGCATGATTGGCACTTTCATAACGCTCGCGCCAGAGAAGACCACGTCCTCGTTAATGGCGACGGTCTCACCGCTCTGCAAGTCGTAGAGGTAGATGCCAACTACACCATCCCAGCGCTCGGCCATGGTTTCGAGCGTGCTCTGCAGCTCGGCGATGCTGACCGGCTCAGGCGTGCCATCAGGCACAAGCTCAAGCTCGATCGTGCCTTGCTGATCGCCCTGCAGGTGTTGATCGATCTGCTCTAAAGCCGCGTCGATAT
Organism: uncultured Chloroflexales bacterium; assembly: GCA_937902315.1. GTDB lineage: Bacteria > Chloroflexota > Chloroflexia > Chloroflexales > Chloroflexaceae > CALGUG01. The sequence continues at coordinate 62,538 of CALGUG010000008.1, read as the reverse complement.
CGAGGCTCAGACCAGGCTCGAACACGAAGGTACGCGAATAGCGGTCGGTCTCGGTGATCAGACGGGTCACGCCCGGGGTGGCCACGCTCAGAGCCAGCGCCTCCAGTTCGCTGCGCACAGTGCTCTGATCGTAGCTAAAGCTCAGATCGACCTCAGCGGGCTGGCCCGCTTGCAAAGAGCTTTGGGCCGCGGCCACCAATTCGTCAACCGGAACCTCCAGCTTGATCTGTTCAGGCGTGAGGCTCAACTGCTCGTCGACGATCTTCAACTCGAGCGGCTGCTTCAAAAGCGTTAGATCGTTCTTGAGCTTCTCGACCGCCTCTTCAGGGGTCAGGCCACTCACATCGATGCCCGCGATACTCGAGCCGCTCGCAAAAGTGGAAGGCGGTTCGGGCGTTTGGGTGGCGGCCGCCTGAGGAGGGTTGGTTGGGGTTTGGTTGGCTGTGCTGCCGCAGGCGACCAGCAGCACAACCAGCATCCAGAAACTAACGAAACGGATACAACCTCGCATCGCCTAGAGTACTCCAACCGTGCTATGGTCGCCTAAAACCAGACGATAGGCTTTCGGACGCAGCGGGCTGCTGCCTACCTCAACGTAGCGGCCGATCAAGCTGTCTGCCAAGCGATGGGGCAGATCACGGATTTTGGTGTGCTCGAGAATGATGCTATGCTCGATCTCACTGTTATCGATGGTGCAGTCGTGATAGATCGAGGTAAAGGGGCCAACATAGCTATTGACGACGCGCGTATTCTCACCGATGATCGCTGGGCCACGAATCGTGCTGTTGATGATCTCGGCACCCTTTTCGATGATGACCTTACCGATCAACTGCGAATCGCGATCAACATAACCATCGACGCGAGCGGGCTGCTCTTCCAAGACCAAGCGATTGGCTTCGAGCATATCGCTCATCTTGCCGGTATCGATCCACCAGCCCTTATGCACATAGGGATGCACAACGTAGTTGTTTTCGATCAGCCATTGAATGGCATCGGTGATCTCTAGCTCGTTGCGCCACGAGGGTTGAATGTTTTCGACCGCTTCCCAAATGTGCTTATCGAACATATAGATGCCCACCAGCGCCAAGTTACTGCGCGGCTCGCGCGGCTTTTCGACCAAGCGCTTAATGGTACCATCCTGATTCAACTCGGCTACACCGAACTGCTGCGGGTTGGGAACCTCTTTCAACACGATCTGAGCGTTGTACTGGCTGCTGCCAAACTGCTCGATCAGACCGCTGATACCACCTTGAATACAGTTATCACCAAGGAAAAGAGCAAATCGATCGTCGCCCAAGAAATCGCGGCTGATCTTCACCGCGTGTGCCAAACCGAGCGGCGCTTCTTGTTGAATATATGTTATTTTTACGCCCCAGCGCGAACCATCACCAACCGCCGCGCGAACTTCGGGGCCTGTATCACCAATCACAATACCAATTTCATCAATGCCAGCATCACGGATCGACTCGATTACTCGGAAGAGGACTGGCTTGTTTGCTACTGGAACAAGCTGTTTTGCACTGGTATAGGTAATGGGGCGAAGGCGAGTTCCCTTTCCTCCGCTAAGCACAAGACCTTTCATGAAATACTCCTCAATAATTTGGAAGAAACGGCAGAGCCATCTCTTCACCTTCAACCTTTGAGAGATCGGGCTGATTGTATCCTAAAGGCGACGAAAGTACAAAAAGAAGGCTGTAGTCTGGCAGTTTCCTGCAAGAACTACAGCCTTGCTATCAAATCGTCAAACGGATCTAGCGATAGGGGCGCAAACCACCGTAGAAGTGATTGACCCAGTAGGGCTCATAGATGTTGGAAATCTGCACACCCAAGCGCGGCGTCATTGCGTGAACCATGCGGCCACCGCCGATGTAGATCGCAACGTGGCTGATACCGCGAGCGCCTGTGTTAACAAAGAACATCAGGTCGCCGGGCGCCAAACTGCCCATATTGTTGATGATCGCGCCATAAGCCGAGTTAAACTGTCCAGCCGAGCTGTGTGGTAAACGCACACCAAACTGGCGATAGACATAGCTCGTCAAACCGCTGCAGTCGAAGCCGGCCGGGCTTGCGCCGCCCCAGCGGTAGCGATAGCCAACAAACTGCACAGCATAGCTCGCTACATCGCCGCTAGCGGGGATCGAAAGCGCAGCCGACGAGCCGCCCGACGAGCCGCCGGAGCTAGCCCGAGTCGTAATACGTGGAGCAACGGGCAAAGGCGGGATATCGTTGGTTACGGCCACGCGACGCTGCACCATAGGCGCAACATCGAGCAGATCCGAGAAGATCCAAGCGACGGTACCATTGGGGGTCTTAACCTTGTACCAGTCCTTGTGACGGGCTACCAAGCTCACTTGAACATCGCCGATCTTGCCAAGCGAGGCATAAGCCGAGCCGGGGCCCTTGCGCAGGTTAACGTTGTTCTCACGCACCCAAGCAACCAAAGCCGGGTTCGGGTCGGGAATATTCTCGGTTACAGGCACGCGCTCTAGCACGCCATCAACAACCGAAAGGAACTCTGCCTTCACCCAACCATCGCGGTTATCGCTGGTGACAACGTGCAACCAATCTTGATACTGCTCAAGCAACGAGAGCTGAGCGCCAGCATCCAGCTTCACCATACCGACGTAGTTGGTGCCGGGGCCGTCGCGCAAGTTCAAGCCCTCTTCAAGCACGTGTCCAACCTTGGGAGGAGGAGGTGGTGCGATCGAGGAAGCGGGTACTTCGTTCAGCGAGAAAGCGGCAGCTTCTGGCAAATCGATCAGTTCACCGGCCATCCAATAGACTTGATCGCCCTGTCGAACCTGGAACCAGTCGCCAAAACGGCCAACAACCTGAATCGGAGTATTGGCTTCGAGTTTGCCTACTTCGTCATAGTCGAGACCTGGGCCGGTGCGTAGGCGAGCCGATTCACCGCTCACTCGCGCATCCACAACCAGTGGTGCGATGACTTCACTGCGCGACACAAGAGAAATCGGCATCGGGAAGGCTTCATCTTCACCTAAAGGCGCATCGCCAACCAGAGGGATCTCTTCATCGCCTTCCAGAGCGATTGGGCCTAAACCAATCGGCAAATCGGCGAGCGAGCTAAACTCGCGTGTATCTACAGCGAGGTCCTGTTGATGAACAGGTAAAGAGCTGAGAATGATCGAAACTGGCATCACCAAAGCGATAACCAAGTGGAGCCAGTAGCGAGAGGGCAAGCTACGCGCAGTTTCTACAGGGGAAGTCAAGAGCGATGTGGCATGCTGGCGAATCGATTGAACCGATCGTGTGTAATTTTGGCGGTGTTGTCGTTGACGACTAACACGTTCACGCAATACATCACTCTCTTGTCGCACCGGAAACAGCAAGGAACTTTGTCTTTGCTCGATCATGGAGCACTCCACCTCACTCTGGGTTTCACAGCAATAGTGTGAAACGCGGTCCTTTGTCCAAGATGCCGAAGTGTATAATTGGTGAATACGTTTGCGATGCGTGAGTGTAGCATACGTTGTGAATTCATGCAAGTATCAGGTATTTATCAGGTTATCCTGATAAAAAAAGTGAGTAAATACTCAGATGCCTCACTTGCAAGAATATTACTTGGCGATCTTGAACAACACAATAATCACAACAAAATAGAAAACGCTTCGGCTCTTACCTCAGGTCTCCTCATATTTCCTATTTATAGCGAACGTTTCAAGAAACCCTTGCTTTATTAGCATGCATGTTTGTATGATAACGTTCTCTAAAACGGGATCATCTTAACCCAGATTATACTTAATGTCAAGCAGTAATTATTTTACCAACTTATCCGCTCCCAAAAAAGCTTTTTCCTTCTGCAGATAGCTGCTAATTACTGCATATTGCTTGGGCTTCACATGCTATGGCGCTGCTATCATAGCACTAAAGCCCTATTCGCACTGTTCCTATGAGTGAAGCTTTCTTTACCAAAGTAGGCATGCTTCTACAAACGTTATCTAGCATCGCTAAATATAGAAGCGATTTACATGCAAACGACACCATTTGTGAAAGTAGGCACTTTTTGTCACATATTCTGCCATATCACTTCCATCATACCTAAGCGATACTGTTTAACCATAAAAGCAGTTAGATCAACAGTTCCTGCTTCCTGAGCGCCTATAAGGCCGATTATACTGAATCCTTCATACCAAAGCTTAACTACAAAAAACAGAGATTCCGCTCACTTCGCGGAATCTCTGTTTGCTATCTCTTTCTGCACCACTAATCGCAAGCTTCAAGGCGGAGAGGCTGCCATCCTCCCAAGCGTGCTCTAGCGCGTCCGCCTACGGCTATCAACAGTTCAATCCTCCCATACAGCCTGTAATACCAAATCCGTTTAAAGACGTGCATGCTCTTCGCTCAGAAAAACGAAAAGCTGGGAAAAAGGAAAGAGTCACGTTCCGCTCTGCCAAAGGCCAAAGAGAACCTAATCAACCGGATTTGGTATAAGGCGCCGCCTGCGGCGGCCCGCAGTGCTCACTCATAGCTCGTCCGCACAAAAATCTGCGTGCTCGCAACGCGGAAAAACAAAACCCAGAAACGAGTTGTGTTCCACAACACCTACTCGCCGTAGAGCTGGCGGACTAACTGAGCGACACTGCCTGGGTTAGCGACGATCGCATAGGCATCGTTGCCGACCCCAAAGCTCACCATGTCGCTGCTCAAGGTATAGCGCTGCACCGTGCTGGCATTAGCGTTGCGCAAGGCCCAGATCGCAGCGACAATCCGCTCTTGGGGCATATCGGTCTGAACATAGCCGCGCAGCGAGGCAGTGATCTTATCGGCGCTGATCAAGTTCTGAAAGTCTCCACGCTGCTGCAAACGCTCGGCGATGCCAATCAAAACCGTCTGCTGACGGCGAATGCGCATAAAGTCGCTATCGGGATGGCGAATCCGGCTATAGGTCAGAGCTGTGACACCATCCATATGTTGGGGTCCAACATCGAAGTGAGCGTGGGTGTAGCCGTAGTCCATGGTCGGGAATTGCGGATCATCAAGCTCTTTGTCGACATTAACGGTAATGCCGCCGATGCTGTCGATTAGACCGATAAAGCCTTCAAAATCGACCATAACAACATAGTCGACTTCGCGGCCGATCAGGTTGCTCACCGTGCGTTTGGCGAGGCCTAAGCCGCCACCCTCCGCGCCATAGACTTCGCCCCACACATAGGCCGCATTGATACGAGTCTGGCCGTAACCCGGAATCACCACCCATAGGTCGCGAGGGAACGATAAGAGGGCGATATGGCCGCTCTGGGGATCGATCCGAACCAGCATCATGGCGTCGGTACGCGGCACGCCCGTCTCTTGAGGGCGCTTATCGTTGCCTAACAGCAGCACGGTAAACGGCTCTCCGGGCGGCGGAGGAGGGATATCGGGCGTAGCGGTCGCGGTCGGCTCAGCCGGTTGTAAGGTCGGCCATGGCGTTGCCGTCACCAAAACCCGCGCGGTTGGCGAGGCTGTAGCGGTCGGCTCGCTGGTAGGTTCCGCCGTTGCCTCCTGAGTCGGCTCAGGCGTAGCGCTCGCCTCGGCAGCGATCAGCGGCTCGTTTTGCTCAAACGAATTCTTGCTAAACAGAGACTCACCCGCACCGATTCCGCCACCTAAAGCGAGAGCGCTATCGCGGCTGCTCGCGGGTTGAGGCGTAACGACAAACGAGGCGATGTTATCGAGCGTGCGCACTCGAATACCATTGAGCCAAAGCGCACCAGCGAAAAGACCAACCAAAACAATAATAGCTGTTACGCCTGCTATCTGGCCTAACAGGTTGGAGCTTTTTCGCGCTGGGGCGGTCTGCGCCTGATCTGCCTCTTGGTCATCAGCTTCAAGCTCGTGCAGCCTAACGGGGCGAGTGGTGCGTGCTGTAGCAGAGACAATATCAGCTGGAAGCTGCCTCGCACTCGGCTGATTGTGGACCAGCAGTTGAAGCAGCAGATCGTCCTTCTGAGCACGATATTCACGACAGGCCGGGCACTGCGCAAGATGAAAACCGAGTTGGGTCGTTGAAGCGGTCTGCGGACCGGGGACCACACCTTGATCAAGAAGCGCGCGAGCCGCAGTGCAATCCATATTAGAAAACTCCTACACTACACGAGGGCCGCGGATAGTCCGCAGTAAACGATTGTAGCACGCTCGTCAATCGCTATACACTCCATTCTAAAAGAAGAGTGTTATAGAGCCTACAACAGAGCTGAAAGTTTAAACGAGTGTCAGAGCTTCTTGTTGCATAGTAGCACAAGCCCGAGCCTTCCACTAGCGAATCTGCTCGCCAGTTCAAAACGCTGGCGGCGAGATCTCTCACTCCCATTCGGGCCTCAGCGCGTCCGCCTACGGCTACCAAGGTCCTGTCCTCCCAAACGAGCGATCGGCCTGCGGCAGAGTCGAAGATCGCGTTGCTGCACTCTTTGCTTTGCGTTGTCTAACGATGCGCCGACCGAAGCCGCATCGCCGAGAACGGAAGAGCACCAATCGATCTGAAGGACTGATCGGCTTAGGAGGCTCTTGCTCCCTTCTCCCGCTTCTGGCGGGAGAAGGGCTGGGGATGAGGGTGGGCTAGCCCTTCTGATAGCCGGAGGCGGACGCGCTTGAGCACGAATGGAAGGAAAAGCCCTCATCGCCAAAGTGATCTCAGGTGCGCTACGGAATCGGCGGCTTTGCCGCGCTGCGAGCGTTGCTCTTGGAAGCGGGCCTCAAAGCGTGTACAATAGCTAAAGAGGACACAAAGATGCAAACAAAAGCGCTTACAAAGCAAACACAAAAACGCTTTTCGCGGCTAGATCGAATAGCGCTTGGAATTCTCTGCGCCTACCTGCTGCTAGTAGCGATCACCCAATGGGGCGGCATTGGCGGGGTTGGGCTTGATCCGATTTGGGCGGCGGCCCAACAGCGCGGCACACTGCGAGTCGTTACCGATCCGGGCTGGCGGCCCTTCGCCGATGTGGTCGATGGCGAGTTTGTGGGCTACGATATGGATCTCGCCCGCGAACTAGGCCGAAGGCTCAACTTAGAGATCGAATTTCGCACGACGGGCTACGATGCACTCTACGATAGCCTCGTCAACGGCGACGCCGATCTGATAGCAGCGGCCCTGCCCTACGCGCCCGAACAAGGCGAACGAGCGCGATTCTCCGAGTTCTACTTCAACGCAGGCCAGGTCTTGGTCGTGCCCACAGCGAGCTCGATCAACAGCCTCGATCAACTGAGCGGCCTGCGGGTGGGCACGGCGCTGGGCAGCGATGCAGACGGCCTCGCGCGACGTATGCTCAACGACGGCGCGCGTTTTAGTCTTGCAAACGATTTCGACGAAGCCAGCCAAGTTCTCAGCGCCCTCGCGCTCGGCCAGCTCGATGCGGCCATTGTCGACCATGTTGCTGCCCTGATCGGCTGCAGCCAGCACCCCAACCTACGAATCGTGCGGCCCGAACTAACCTTCGAGCCTTACGCTCTGGCCATGCCAGCCAGCGCTTTCCAGCTCAATGCCAATGTCAACCGTGTGATCGTAGAGCTACAACGCGAGGGCTTTTTTGAAGAGCTCAATCAGCGTTGGTTCCGCTAGCTCTACGGCGTTGCTCGCAACACAACTTCATCACCTACCTCAAGGCACTGCCAACCGATCTCGCTACAGCTCACGATCTCAGTATAGCCTGCTTGGCTCGCCCCTGTCTCGACCGCGATCGGCACGGCAGGCTCGCCCGCTGCCCAACGAACCTCAACAAAGCTACGGCCATCTCGGCGCTGAAGAGCCTGATCGGGCACGAATAATGCTTCCCGCTGCTCAGCAGACAGAATGCTGAGCGTGATCGCTTCGGCTTGATCTAGATCGACTTGCATCCCTTCCCGATCGAGCACGATACCAAGATAGAGCTGCTCGGCGCGCTGCTCGATGGTCTGTATCTGCCCCGAGATGACATCTGCATCGCTTGACTGCGCCTTTAGCTCGACATGTTGGCCGAGCTTGATGGACTGATCGGCGTCTGATCGAAGCACAAGTTCGACAAATTGTGGATCGCTTTGTGCACACAACCTAGCATGGTAGCGCTGTGTTTCAGGTAGATACGCTTTCAGCACAAAGGCAGTTGCGACAAACGTTGACTCAGTTCGTTCGGCGCGCCAATAGAATCCAAAAACGAAAATGACAAGCGTGCCGATCAGCATACAAATTAAGCCGATCAGCGCTTGGTGATGCTTGGTTTGGATAAACGAATGATGGAAATGCTGCATACATTTGCCCCTCTCTGTTTTGTGTAGCAGCAGTCCATCTAGTCTAGAGCAAAGATATGTAGAAGTTTTAAAGGTTATGTAAGCGCGATTTATAGCTTAAAAATCTCGACAAATCGGCAAGGAGCGCGCTATACAACCAAGCTTTAAGAGATCTACACACATTCTACATATCTGTTTGTTATACTCTTCACATTGCCTTAGTACGATGGAACGATCGCGCGAAACACAGCAGGCCATAGACTTTTAACAGGCTACAACGGTTTCTTAATAAGCCAGACCGTTTGCTGTATCGATAGCCGATTTCAAAGGGACACAGCACAACGAATGGCGTTTGTTAGATGACACATCAGGTAGTCTCTGGAATGCGGGGTTTACCATGAAAAAAACGATTCTCGTCGTTGATGATCATGCAAATATGCGTGTCTTAATCGAGGACTATTTAAGCGAGCAAGGTTATAAAGTGATTACGGCTAGCGATGGCAACGAAGCGCTGATCTTGAGCCGTCGCCTTCGTCCCGATCTTATTCTGCTCGACGTGATGATGCCGAGCCTCGATGGTCTTAGCTTTATGCGCAGCTTCCGCCAAGAATCAAATACCCCGATCATTCTTGTGACCGCACGAATCGAAGAGACCGATAAAATTGTCGGGCTCGAATTAGGCGCCGATGATTATGTTACTAAGCCCTTTAGCCTAAAAGAGCTCCATGCGCGCATTCGAGCTGTGTTGCGTCGGGTAGTAGCCAGCAACATGCAAGCGGCTGAGGTCTATCAGGTGGGCGAGCTTCGCCTTGACCGGGCCAGCTACGAAGTGACGGTGGCTGGGCAGCTGGCCAATCTCACCCCTTCTGAGTTTGAGCTACTCAGCACACTGATGGCGGCTCCGGGACGGGTTTTCTCGCGCGAGCAACTGCTCGAACGGCTGCAGGGCAACACCTACGAAGGCGTCGAGCGTACCATCGATGTGCATATTCGCAATATTCGCAAAAAGATCGAAAGCGACCCGACGCACCCGCAATATATCGAAACTGTGTTTGGAATCGGCTATCGCTGCCGCGCTCAGGCCTAAAGGAGTTCTCTCATGCGCTCGCTCAGCGTCCGACTGGTGTTGGTATTCCTGCTCACAAGTGTGGTTGGGGTTGGGCTAGCTGCGTTTTTTATCCGCCAACTGGTCGTCGATAGCTTCAATGACTATCTCTTCGAGCAGCGCCGCGACGATTTTGTCGAAGCCGCCCAGACCTACTATAGCCAATATGGCACTTGGGATGGTGTAGGTGAATGGCTGCGCCATAATGGTGTACCAAGTCATCTCTCAGAAGGATCCGGTTTTCCTCCTCCCGAAGGCATGATGTTGCCACCACCTATGCCGAATCGGCTCTCGTTTAGCTTAGCCGATGCCAACGGCATCATTGTGACATCGCCCGATCCACGCCAACGGGGCCAACAGCTTTCAAGCGAAGAGCTTCAAAAAGGTCTAGCGATTAAGGTCGACGGGCAGCAGGTCGGCACGGTCTTGCTGATCGGGCCTGGCCCTCAGCGCAACCCAGCCGAAGAGCGCTACCTCGAGCGCACCAGTTGGGCCTTGGCCGCCGCCGCATCAATCGCGGTCGGCATCGCCTTGGTGCTCGGCATCTTGTTAGCGCAATTTATCACGCGACCGGTGCGCACCCTAACCAAAGCCGCCGCAGCTATCGCCCAAGGCGATTTATACCAACAAGTGCCGGTGCATTCCAACGACGAACTGGGCCAGCTAGCGCTTCAGTTCAACCGTATGAGCAAAGATCTGGCTCAGGCGACCGCCGCACGCCGTCGTATGACCGCCGATATCGCTCACGATCTGCGCACGCCGCTGACCGTCATCGCAGGCTACCTCGAAGCGCTGCGCGACGAAGTGCTGACGCCGACTCCCAAGCGCTTCGCCATGATGTACGACGAAACCCAGCATCTGCTGCATATGGTTGAAGATCTGCACACTCTCTCGCTGGCCGATGCCGGAGAGCTGACCCTCAACCGCGAGCCGATCGCACCGAGCTCTCTTTTGCAGCATGTGGCCGATACCTTCCAACATAGCGCTCAACAACAAGAGATCACTCTACGGGTTGAGAGCGAGCCAGATCTGCCCGAGATCCAGATCGATCATAAGCAGATGGTTCGCACCCTGAGCAATCTGGTCAGCAATGCCCTGCGCTATACCCCCGCCGGAGGTTCGATCAGATTGCGGGCGCGTCAAGAGATGAACGAGATTGTGCTAGAAGTTGCCGATAACGGCAGCGGAATCGAAGAGCACGAGCTGAACAATATCTTTGAGCGCTTCTATCGCACCGATACCTCGCGCACGCTTGAGACAGGCGGCAGCGGACTTGGGCTGGCGATTGTGCGCTCGCTCGTCGAAGCCCACGGCGGCAGCGTCTCGGTCAGCAGCACTCTCGGCCAAGGTAGCACCTTCAGCATTCGCCTGCCGATTAATACTCAATTTAGTTGATGCTTCTGTTTCTTTTGGCCTTCGGCAGAGCTGAACTTGGCTCGCTCCCTAATTTCCCGCGTTGCAAGCATGCAAGTTCATAGGCAGCGCTTGAGTCTGCAAGGCGCTTGCGCCTGGCAGTCGCAGCGTAAGCTGCGAGCTAGCCAACCGTATGGATGGACGCTGATCTGATAGCCGTAGGCGGACGCGCGAGCGACCGAATGGAAGGTTGAGATCTCTCCGCCAGAGTGCTAGGCAGCCATTGTGCTGGAGAACTGACAATACAAAAAACAGGCCGCTCGCAATGAGCGACCTGTCCTTTTGAGTAAGCGGTCTGTTCTTAGGCGGCTTTTTCTTTATAGCTATTTAAGACATGCTTCAGTTGGTAGCCGCGCGCCAGGTTGGTGAACTCTTCCACCTGAGCCTTCTGCCACGCTTCGTCGTATCCAAGCTCTTCGGCTAGCAGCTCGGCCACCTTGGGAGCGACCTCTTCGGCTGCGTAGGCGTCGAGCAAGAGGGCACGGGTGCGACGTGCCAACACGTCTTCGACGGTGCGAGCCAACTCGTGGCGGGCAGCCCAAATCACCTCGCCAACGCGATAGGGCAGGTTGGGGTGCAGCTTCTCGTGCCAGCCCCGTTGCGAGCCAAGCAGCACCTTGAGTGCGATCGCATCGCTGCCATAGACACCAAAGGGATCCTCTTCGGGCTGCTCTTGGTAGCCGTGTAGGCGCAAGGTCTTGGTGACACAGGGTGCTGGTGGAAGCTGGCCAACCTCGATGGCCTTATCGACCGTATCTTCGGCCATATTGCGATAGGTGGTCCACTTGCCACCTGTGATGGTTATCAGGCCCGATTCCGAGACGACCAAGGTGTGCTCGCGCGAGAGCGAAGCGGTGCTGCCACCCGCGCCATGCTTGACCAGCGGGCGCAAACCAGCGTAAATGCTCAAAACATCGTCGATGGTGGGATCTTTCGAGAGGTAGCGAGCGGCGTGTTCGAGCAGGAATTCGACCTCTTCGTGAAGCGCGCGCGGCTCTAAGGTGGTGTGATCGACGGGTGTATCGGTGGTACCAACCACAACTCGACCGTGCCACGGCACAGCAAACAAAACGCGACCATCATCGGTCTTGGGGATCATAATGGCATGGTCGCCTGGCAAGAACGACTTATCGAGCACGATGTGAACGCCTTGGCTGGGCGAAAGCATCTGCTCGGATTTGCCGTCGTCCATCTTGCGCAGGTTATCGGCGAACACACCCGTGGCGTTGACGACAACCTTGCCCTCAACCGAGATCTCTTCGCCGCTTTCGCTGTCGCGAATAGTCACGCCCGTGATCTTGCCGTCGGTTTTATTCAAGCGTACCACAGGAGCGTAATTGAGCGCCACACCGCCATGATCGAAGAGGGTGCGCATCAAGGTCACCGCCATACGAGCATCGTCGAACTGACCATCGTAATAGACCACACCGCCGTTCAAGCCTTTAGGTTCAAGGGTTGGGGCAAGGCGCAGAGCCTCTTTAGCGCTTATTAAACGCGAAAAACCGATGCCCAATCGACCGGCCATCAAGCTATAAAGAGTCAGGCCGATACCATAAAATGGATTCGACCACCAAGTGTAGCCGGGCACTACAAAGGGCAGCGGTTTCACTAAATGGGGCACATTGCGGCTCATGCGTCCGCGCTCAAGGAGCGCCTCATACACCAGCGCGACGTTTCCCTGAGCCAGGTAGCGCACACCACCGTGAACCAATTTAGTGCTGCGGCTCGATGTACCTTTGGCAAAGTCATATGCTTCAACCAGCAAGGTGCGATAACCTCGCGAGGCAGCATCAACTGCAGTACCAAGGCCAGTTGCACCACCTCCAACGATGATCAGATCCCAGCGCTCACCTGAACGAACACGATCTAATAACTCATTACGATGCATACATACCTCTCCATGCTCGTCTCATTCTCTGCCACACGTACTACAGCAGCCTAGGTAGGCGTAGCATTGTGTAAGCTGCTGGTCTCGCCAAAACATGTTGATAGATCTCTGCTTATTTCTAACAAACAAGAATCCTCAGGTTGTTGTAGATAGTACGTCTCAGAGAGAGTTTATAGGATACAAAATGGCACTAATTGTAAGCAATAATAAACAGAAAGCAAAACCATCAGCCTATTTGATGGCTTCAGTTTCAATAGTTCTTGTATAGTTCTCTCATACTTGTTATACCACAAATCGCCTCAATAAGGCTGTAGAGAAACCTCCACAAAGCGGATATTTTCAAAATAGTATAACGAGTTTGAAAGCGATCGCGTTCAAAGCATGAAAGCGCTTGCTTCAAACCTAGCTTAGTTTCAGGCAGTTGTTGTTAACAGGCTGATCGCTTAATGGTCGCCGGTCCAGGTTTCGGCAAGCGGCAAAGAGACCTTCGGGCCTTCATGTTGAGGTTCATTGTTGGGGCGAATCGCCAGCAGCGCCTCGACCTCAGAGCGTTTATACAGGCGTTGCCTGCCGACACCTTGTTTATAGCTATTTAAGATCCCACGGCTCACATACGAATAGAGTGTGGCGCGTTTGACTTTCAGCAACGCCACCACCTCAGCAGCCTCAAGATACTCTTCTCCATTGATGATTTGCATAACTCCTCCTCAAGCAGCATGCTGGGCCATTACTCCTTTGAATCAACATATATACATATATATTGACACATATCAAGTAGAATGGTAAAGTCATAGTACAGTATTTGGCCGAAGATTGCTAGCGCCAGCATATTTTCCCGGCTACTGGGTGTACACTACTCATACTATCTCAAAAAGAGAAGCTGTGAAATTTCTTCCATAATGCTTCAGAATTAGTTTTAGAGCGTTGGTAGTGCCAAAAAACTTTTACAACAGCTAATCTGTTGACTCTCGAGTCTAAATTAAGGAGAATCGCAATGAGTGCGACTACAAGTGTGGGGCTTGATGGGGTCATCGTAGCCCGTTCTTCATTGGCTTCCATCGACGGTACTGCAGGCTATCTCCGCTATAGTGGCTATAACATTCACGACCTGGTTCAAGCAAGCTGGGAAGAAGTTGTTTATTTACTGTGGAACGGCGATTTACCCAACCAAAGTCAACTTGCGGCTTTTAAACAAGAGCTTGCCTCGCAACGCGCTTTGAGCGATGAAGAGATGGCGATCGTTCGCGCTGTGCCTCGCACAGGCCACGGCATGGATGCGCTGCGCAGCATCACATCGCTGATCAGCCAGATCAACCCCGAAGTCAGCGCGATTATGACGCCCGAGACGGTATTCAAGAGCGGAGCCTTCCTGTTGGCTCGCATTCCCACCGCGCTGGCTGCTTGGATCCGTCTGCGCGATGGCAAAGAGCCGGTAGCGCCTGATCCCGAGCTCGATCACGCCTCCAACCTGCTCTATATGATCTACGGCCGCCGCCCGACCGAAAACGAAGCGCGCGCCATCAACACCTATATGATCTTGTTGGCCGAACACAGCCTGAACGTGTCGACCTTTACGGGTCGCGTGGTGACCAGCGCCCAAAACGATCTTGGCTCGGCGATCACCGCCGCAATCGCCGCTCTCAAGGGTCTGTCGCACGGCAGCGCCAACGAGTTCGCTATGCGCACCTTCCTCGATATCGGCAGCCCCGAGCGCGCTGAAGAGGCGATCGACGAACTGCTGGCTCGCAAAGAGCGTCTGATGGGTGTCGGCCACCGCATCTACAAGACCGAAGATCCGCGCGTGCGCCATCTACGCACCAACTCGGCAGCTCTGGCCGCCGATCCGGTTGTGCAAGAGAATGTGCCCGACGGTGCCAAGGCCCACGCCATCGCCGAGCGCGTCTCGCAAGTGGTCATCAACCACCCCCACTTCCAAGCGCGCAAGCTCTTCCCGAACGTCGAGTTCTACAGCGCGCCACTGCTCTATCAGCTCGGTCTGCCGCTCGACTGCTTCACGGCGGCCTTCGCATGCTCGCGCTTGCCCGGCTGGACCGCTCATATCCGCGAGCAGCTGCTCGACAACCGTCTGATGCGCCCGAGCGCCGAATACATCGGCCCAGAAGACCGCGAATTTGTTCCGCTAGCCGAGCGCAAATAGCTCGCTTGCTGTAAACAGGGTTTGCGATCGTCGTATGCTGAGTGAGGTTTTGCAGAGCAAGATCTCACTCAGCATAACAAGCATTGCGCAGAGCTTATCTAAACAAACCCTCCTTGTTGTATAGCTCTGGCGTTAAGTTCCTCCCCATCCATTCGATCCCTCGCGCGTCCGCCTTCGGCTACCAAGACGCTTGCCTTCCATTCAGTTCATCTCGCATTTCGCTGCCTTCGTTGCAACTTGCCAAGTGCCTTTCGCTGTCTTTCGCTGCCTTCGTTGCAACCTGCCGGGTGCAAGCACCCAGCGGGTTCAAACACTGACTTTCGCTGCCGAAGGGGTCGTTGTTTTGCTCTGCCGAGAGACAAAAGAAATACAGTAGGCGGATTGAATATCACGCTGCGCTCGGCGCAGGGCGATCGCCCGTATGGATGGGTAGGATGTTGATAGCCGTAGGCGGACGCGCTTAAGCCCTCTTGTGAGGGAAAGACCTCGCCGCTAACACACTGAAGCGATCAAGCAGACTCGAGGAGCTAGCAAAAGAGAAGTACGCTCGAATCAAAGAGGCAGCCGACGTACGTCGACTGCCTCTCTTAATATAGCCTAGAGCTTAGTAAAGCCTAGTGGTAGCCACCGTGCTTGTTGGCCTCGCGAGCGTGGCGAATATCGTCGCGGATCCAGCCGGCCAAGCCGACAGCGAAGATGATAACGCCCAGGCCCAAGAGCACAAAGCCGGGAGTGCCATCGGGCAGATAGACGATGCCATAGGCAAGGAACATAAGGCCGATCGACATGATGAAGGGGCGAATGCTGGGCGGCGGCAAGTGCGGAACGAACTCGCCGTCATCGTGGCCGTCGTGGTTCGGATCGCTCGGTGGCGCACCCTTGCCCGAATCTACTTCTAGCGTGCTCATATCTTAAACTCCCCAATAGTTGATCGAATAGAGATACATCCAAACACCGGTAACACCGGACATTATCAAAATACAGAGGACAAGCAAAGCTGCTAAACGCCGATTGCGAGCATCCGTACTATTATCTCGCATAGGAATTTCCTTCTACGATACGATTGAACGAGTAATCACTGCATCTAGCACCATTGCACAGAACAAGAGCGCTAGATAGATCAAGGTGAAGCGATACATCTTCCAACCAATGCTGTTTGCTTCGTCCTTCATTAACACGAAGACGTAGCGCATATGCGCGACAGCGAGCAATACAGCACTGACCAGATAGACCCAGCTCAGGTAGCCCATAAAGGTTGGAACGAGCGTGATCACGATCATGATAATCGAGTAGTTCAGGATCTGCTTCTTCGTTTCGGCATCGCCCTTCACTACTGGCAGCATGGGTACACCAGCGCGCGCATAGTCTTCGCGGCGGATGAGCGCCAAAGCCCAGAAGTGAGGGGGCGTCCAGTAGAAGACGATCAGGAACAGAAGCACCGGGAAGAAAGAAAGTTCACCCGTTACTGCGGTCCAACCGATCATAGGCGGGATAGCACCAGCTGCACCACCGATCACGATATTTTGGGGTGTGTTGCGCTTCAGCAAGCATGTGTAGATCAGAACATAGAACAGCAATGCGAAGAGCGACAGAACGGCGCTCAACAGATTGACGAAGTACGCCATGAGCGCGAAGGAAAGCACACCCAAAACGATACCGAAGATCAGAGCGTGAACTGGGTTGACACGATTACTCGGAATCGGGCGGCGAGCTGTGCGGCCCATCAAAACATCGATATCGCGATCGATGAAACAGTTAATGGCATTGGCACCACCGGCCGATAGATAACCAGCCAGCAAAGTCCAAAACACCAGCGAAAGGCTTGGCGATCCAGCCACGTACATCGTCGTGATGGTCGTTACCAGCAAGAGCGAGATCACACCCGGCTTGGTCAACTTGATATAGTCATCGACGATCTGCTTCCAGCCACGCTCTTGCTGCAGCGGGCGTGGAACGGCGGGAACATTCCAAGCGATTAAGCTAAGCGCAACCAGCGAGGCCCAAGCGCTTGTTCCGAAAATCTGATGAAGTACCGCCAAGGGCGTCGAAGCCGGCAGAAAGATGAAAGCTGCGCCCGTCAGCAACTGGCCGATAAAGGCCACTGCGACGACGACCGTCAGAGTCTGCAGCCAACGATTATTCCAGCGACTTTCAACGATCTTCCAAATCAACATTGCGAGCGAAATCGCAACAACAGCCACGCTCAAGCGATGGATCTGTTGCAGACCTGCCAACGAGAAGGGATCAGCAGGCAACAGCGCGTTGTTGCAAAACGGAAAATCGCTTCCACAGGCACCCGTCGCACCCATGCTGGTGACAAAACCACCGATCAACATACCAACATAAAAGATCGTGCTGGTCGTCATCAGAGAGCGACGGAAGATCTTCTGCGAAGCCTTGACGGGGCCTTCTTCTTTAGCACTACCCAAGGCGATCGTGAGCAGAGCGCCCACAAGTGCCAAGGAGGTGCTTAAGCGTACAACCGAACCAAAGGCAAACCAGCCCAGTGCGTTTGCCAACACGCCGAGGAGGACATGGGCGACCAAGAGGGCACCCGTGATCAGTGCAAGCCGCACGATATGCGGTTGACCACTCCGAGCGCGCCAGCCGATCACACTGGTTACAACTGCAAGCAGTGCCACAAGCAGAACGGCAGCCAGATAGACGCCGCCTTGAGGAGCGACCTCTAAAAAGGCCCCTCCTAGTTGTGACACGCTTCGCATATCGGCCACCGAGCCTAAGACGGCAAGCGCCCCAGCTGCTAAGGTGCCAACGAGCGCGAGCTGACGCAGGCGCACAGAAGCAGATGTATCTATTTGTGAGAGCAGAGTCATGGTCTTACATTGCTTTCCAGTAGCACATGCCGTCGCGTGCAGGTCGATAATAGGCAACGGGGGAGTTAGAAGGTGCGCCCCTCCAGACTCCCCCGCATGTCAGGTTCGCTTCTTAGATGTTACGATTTTCGAAACGCGGCGGATGGTGCCTATCTATACGCTAGCCTAGTGTTCACCTTGTTTGGCAGCTTCTTCAGGCGACAAGCCAAGGCGCATGTCACGCAACGGGCGCACGCTATACACATGTGGCACGCGCACGAAGTTGTAGGGAGGAGGTGGCGAAGAGGTATACCACTCCAGCGTATCGGCCTCCCACGGATCGTTGCCAACCCGCTCGCCGTGCTTGCGGCTCCAGAAGAAGTTGATCACAAAGAGCAAGACACCCAAACCAACCAGCAACGCACCAACGGTGGAGATCTGGTTGTAGATTTCCCAGCCATAGCCCGGGCGGTAGTCGGCGATACGGCGCGGCATGCCGAGAATACCCAAGATGTGCATTGGGAAGAACGCCAAGTTCATACCGATCATCAAGATCCAGAACTGGACAATACCCAGCTTCTCGTTCAGCATGCGGCCCCAGATCTTGGGGAACCAGAAGTAGAAGCCAGCGAAGATACCCATTACGGTACCACCGAAGAGCACATAGTGAATGTGCGCGATAATCCAGTAGGAGTTGGTGATCTGAGAGTCGATCGGCGCGCTACCTTGGAATACACCGTTGATACCACCGATCAAGAACATCGCAAGGAAGCCGATCGAGTAGTAGAGCGGGGTCTTCATTTGCAGGTTGCCCAGCCACATGGTGGCGATCCAGTTGAACATCTTCAGACCGGTCGGCACGGCGATCGCCAGCGTCGAAGCCATGAAGAAGATTTGGATAACAGGGCTGATACCGCTAACAAACATGTGGTGTGCCCACACGATGAAGCCCAAGAAGCCAATACCGATCGTCGAGAAGACGATTGCTTTATAACCGAAGATCGGTTTGCGCGAGAAGACCGGCAGAATCTCCGAGATCATACCCATCGGCGGCAGGATCATAATGTACACTGCCGGGTGCGAGTAGAACCAGAACATGTGCTGCCAGAGTCGCGGGTCACCTTCACTAGCGTTGTAGAAGCGTGTACCGAAGTTGCGGTCGGTCAACAGCATCGTCAAAGCGCCAGTGAGCATCGGCGTAGAGAGCAGCACCAGCATAGACATGACCAACACGCCCCATGAGAAGAGAGGCATCTTCATCAAGGTCATGCCCGGTGCGCGCAAGTTAACGATCGTTACAATAAAGTTGACAGCACCCATCAGCGAGGAAGCACCGATCACCTGCAGACCGATGATCCAGAGGTCCATACCGCGAGAGGGTGAATAGACGCTCGTGGTCAAGGGAGCATAACCGGTCCAACCGCTATCGGGCAAACCACCCAAGAAGATGCTGCTGTAGAGAATAATCGCACCAGCAACCAACATCCAGAAGCCTAGCGCGTTCAAACGCGGGAAGGCAATGTCTGCTGCACCGATCTGCAACGGAACCAGGTAGTTAGCGAAGCCAGTCAACATCGGAATGATGAACAAGAAGATCATCGTTGTTCCGTGCATGGTGAACATGCGGTTGAAGTCTTCGGGGCTAACCAGCTGTCTGCCTGGTGCGAACAACTCAAGGCGAATGATGAGAGCCTCAAGACCACCTACCAAGAAGAAGAACAATGTAAAATAGATATACATGATGGCGATTTTTTTGTGGTCAACGGTTGTGAACCACGACCAAAAACCGACATCTTTGTTCTCGAATTTGACCTTCGGTTGGGTCTGAGGGACAGCGTGTGTTGCCATCGCTAGAACCACTCCTGACTAGATATAACAGCGAAAGTGCACGTGGCGTTTAAAGGCGCCACGTGCGAAATACCATTTACTTTAGACTCATCAGATAGGCTGACAGTGCCTCTGCTTCGGCCTGAGAGACAAAACCTGGTCGAATTGTACCAGCCATTCGGTTACCCGGCTTCAGTTCTTCTGGGTTAATTAACCAGTGAACGAGGTTGTCGTGAGTGTTAGGCAGATAAGCAGACAGATACGAACGGCTGCCGAAGTGAGTCAGGTCAGGAGCACGGCGGGCAACAGCCTTGTTATCTGGGTACCCGCTAATGGCGTGACAGGAAACACAAGCCTTCGTAGCAAATAGTGCTTCGCCTTTCATAGCCAACTCAGAGGTCGGCTCAAGACGTGGCTTACGCTCGTTTTCTACCCAGCGTTCAAAGTCCGCCTGAGAGACAACATTGACTTCCATCGGCATGTAGGCGTGAGCCTCACCACAGTGCATTGCACACTGGCCTTGGTAAGTACCTTCCTTGTGGACTTGGAACCAGCTCTCCATGATGTAACCGGGGGTTACGTTGAACTGCGGGCCGAGTTCGGGCACCCACCACGAGTGGATAACGTCATCGGCGGTCAATTCTAGCTTCACCACACGGCCAGCGGGAGCGACCAGTTGGGTTGCAGTATGGAAGCCATACTGGGGATATTCAAATTCCCACCACCACTGATGGCCAGTTACCTTCACAACAAGAAGGTCAGTACCTGCAGCTCGGGTCACTTCATCGACGGACAGATTTCCAACATAACAGACACCCACATCAGCAGCAGCTGCAGCGACGGTGTCGCCGGGGATGTCATAGATCTTGGGCATTGCCTGGAGCGAAAGAACCAGAATCGTGATCGCCAAAAGTGCTGGCACGACCGTCCAAGCAATTTCGAGTTTTGTGTTGCCGTAGACCTGAACTGGGACGAACTCTTTGTCACCCCGGTTGCGGAAGCGCACAACCGAGTAGATGATCAGACCTTCGACCAGAATGAACACACCGATAGCAAACCACAACACAAACATAAACAGGTCGGAGATTGCTTCAGCGTTTGCTGATTCCGGCGTTAAAATTGAAGGTGATGGTGGTTGTGCAAATGCCGCCTGAGGCTCAACTACAAAAATTGCAGCCAGCAACGCGAGGGCAAGAGCAAGCCAAGTTACAGGACGCGGGCGGTGCAGACGAGGTAGTCTCATCGCTGCTCCATTTTCTAGCAAAGGGCGAACGGCTGTCGGCGCGTATTTACCAACCCTAGGCGGATCCAGATACACGATAATAACACCATCGAGTAAATGGTGTTATTTTTCACATTATTCGTTGACACATGATGGTTCTTCTATCTTACGCGCCAAGTGTAACATAGGGTATAGAATGTGTCAAACATCACAATTTACACAATCTAAATTGACTCGCTTCACAATAACGATTTAGACGTTAAATTGTGTATACATATAATACACCATTATTGCCAATTGGCAATTCTCTTCAGAGCCAAGCATAGGCCTTAGTAAACGGGTGAGAGCTGTACAACTATTCCCAAATCGGCGCTCTAGAAACGAGTATTTCAAGCCCTGTTCCAAGCATCCACAACTATAGAAAATCTGTTCTCTATTTATCCTCATAGCGAACTCGTGGCTATAGTGTGGTTGGTTAACAAGTTTGTGAAAAAGATTTTCTGATTATCACTCTAAACAGCTTGACAGAAGCTATCAGCGACGGGTATCTTTAGACAACATCATACAGCGGGCCAAGGTTTAGATAACCCTAGCGGTCTAGCCGACGATCTTTCTGCCTTGAATCCACTTCTCTCAACAGCTCTTGGCACATACTCTTGAGAGTAAACAGTAGCTCTGCGGCCCCTATGACCTGACCTCATTGCACTGCCGTGTAGACAAACTCTATATATGTATCAATGGAGATAGATAACAGCATTTAGGAGATAGTAATAAAGGAGTATTCATGCCACAGGTAGAAACCGTCGACCTGCTTCTCATTAATGGGACTGTGGTCACCATGAATGAGAAGCGCGAAGTCATCACAGGCGGGGCCGTCGCCGTGCTGGGCAATACGATCGTAGCGGTGGGGACCACGCATACCATTATGCAGCGCTACACTGCTTCGCACATTCATAACTGTGCGGGTTGTGCGGTTATTCCGGGCTTGGTAAATGGACATGCCCACATTCCCATGAGTCTCTTACGCGGCCTTGTCGCTGACCAACAACTCGATGTATGGCTGTTCGGCTATATGTTCCCAGTCGAATCGCAGTTTGTGAATCCCGAATTCTGTTACACGGGCGCCCTGCTCTCGTGTGCCGAAATGATCCGCAGCGGTACGACAACCTTTGTCGATATGTACTATTTCGAAGAGGAAATTGCCCGTGCCGCTGACAAAGCAGGCATGCGTGCTATCTGCGGTCAATCTGTGATGCGCCTGCCCACCCCCGATGCACGCTCTTACGACGAAGGCTTAGAGCGCTCTGCGGCCTTTATGGAGCAGTGGCACAAACACCCGCGTATCATACCGACAATCGCACCGCATGCACCCTACACCTGCACCGATGAGATCTATCAAGAGGCGGCGGCCCTCTGCCATAAATATGGCACTCCGCTGATCACCCACCTAAGCGAGACGGCCCGCGAAGTTCAAGAGAGCCGCGAGCGCGTTGATACAACCCCGATCGGCTATGCCAACCGCGTGGGCGCCTTCGAAGTTAACTGCATCGCGGCCCACTGCGTGCACGCCACCGAAGACGACATGCTGATTATGCGCGAGAAGGGTGTAGGCGCAGTTCCCTGCCCGAGCAGCAACCTCAAGTTAGCCAGCGGCATCGCGCCCTACAAACGCTTGATTGATGCGGGCGTCAAGACCGGTCTCGGAACCGACGGGCCAGCCTCGAACGACGACCAAGATATGTGGACCGAGATCCACCTCGCGGCTCTGCTGCCCAAAGGCACCAGCGGCGACCCGACCGCTGTTCCGGCGGTAGAGGCGCTGGCTTTAGCAACATGTTGGGGAGCACGCGCCATCCATCTCGAGCATTTGATCGGCTCGCTCGAAGTCGGCAAACGGGCCGACATCACCGTTGTTGAGCTAGGCAAGCTGCACAGTGCCCCGCGCTACACCTACGCCCCCGACGCGATCTATTCGCACTTGGTCTACAGCGCACGCGCATCGGATGTGCGCGATGTGCTGGTCGATGGCGTCTTTCTGATGCGCGACCGCGATCTGCTGACCCTCAACGAAGAAGAGATCGTCAACAAGGCCCAAGATATCGCCACGCGTATCAACGCCTTCTTAGAGAATCGCGAACAGAACCTGCTCGACAAACTGCTTGCCATCGGCGGCATCCAAGCCACCGAGATCTTTGAGGTACAAGCTAAAGCGCGTCTGCAACCCGAAGCAATCGCCAAAGTCGAAGAGGTGCTCAATAGTAGCGAGATCAGCATCACCAAGCCAAGCGAGCGCTCACAATACGACACCTACTTCCTCTTCAATGCAGCTGGTCAAGGGCGCGTGCGTATTCGCGAAGACCACCGCCACGATCCGGGCGCGCGGCTCGAGCCGAAGTACAACATCACCCTGACCCAACCGGCTCAGCTCGACAACTATCCCAAGGCCCTCTTGGCCTCGCGCGCCAACTACACTGCGCCGGCCAACTATAGCACGCGTTTCTATCGCGAATATCTGCAACCTGATCGTGTTATCGAGATCAGCAAATCGCGCAAACGCTGGCGCATCCTTTATAAAGGTGTAGACTTCGCGATCAATCTCGATACGCTTAAAGATCAACCCGACCCAGGGCCATTCCTCGAGATCAAAAGCCGCACCTGGAGCCGCAAAGATGCCGACCATAAAGCGGTTCTGATCGGAGAGCTACTTGAGCGGCTCGAGATCCCTGAAGACGCCCTGATCAATCGCGAATACGTCGATATGTTTGAAAGTTAAACTGTCTGTATGTCGTATCTCCATCTCTACCTGATCGGGCTGACGGGCAACATCGCCTGCGGCAAAAGCAGCGTGGTGAGTTATCTGCAAAAACTCGGCGCCCATACGCTCGACGCCGACCACGTGACGCGCCAACTCCAAGAGCCGGGTCAAGCGGTCTATCAGCAGATCGTGGCTCACTTCGGAACGGGCATTTTGAGCGCACCCAACGGCCCGATCGATCGCAAAGCGCTCGGCAATATCGTTTTTAGCGACCCAGAAAAGCTCAAACAACTCGAAGCGCTGGTTCACCCCGAGGTACGGCGCAACATTCACACTTGGCTGGGCGAGCTCGATCAACAAGCCGCAGCCGAGCAGCAACGACGAGTCGCCCTGATCGACGCCATCAAGCTGCTGGAGAGCGGCTGGAAAGCACATTGCAACGCCATCTGGGTGGTGACCTGTCGCCCCGAGCAGCAGGCCGAGCGGCTGATGACCCATCGGGGGATGAGTGAAGCGGAGGCCTGGCAACGCATCAATGCTCAGCCGCCCCAAGCCGAAAAGATCGCCCAAGCCGACGTGGTGATCGACAATAGCGGCTCGCTCGAAGCGACCTACGCCCAAATCGATGCAGCTTGGGCAAAGATCGTACCAAATCTCGCTTCCGAAGCGTCGAAATGATCGTGCTCGCTACTTCAACAGAGCGAAATATCGCCTGTCTAGCGCCTAATCGATTGTGTGTTGTGCTTACCTCTGGCGGCGAAGTCTCTTCCTTCCATTCGTTGCTTGGCGCGTCCGCCTTCGGCTACCACGATCCCGCCCTCCCATACAAGCGGATCGGCCTTCGGCAGAGCGGAACTTCCTCTTTTTTTGAGAGCGCTTTCGCGCGATATCGCGCGAAAGCGCTCTCAAGTCTTCCTTTGATTCTCATTGTCTAGCGCTGTTTCCAAAGCCATCCAAGTCCGCTTCGTGCTCGCATTGAACTGCCTCGTACTCGCATTGAGCAGCTCGCAGCGCAGGCTGCGAGGGATCGCAGCTTGGGAGAGGCCAGCCCAGTTGATAGCCGAAGGCGGACGCGGTTAAAGCCTGTTTGGGCTAGAGCACTTTCCGCCCGAAAAAAGCACAAACGAAAAGACCTGCCAGTATGTTGGCAGGTCTTTTCTTGCGTCGAAAGAAGCGCTTAGGCGCGGATGCTTGCGCCCAGCTCGCGCTCGAGCGACTTGATAATCTTGGCGCGCACCTTCACCAAGGTCTCGTCCGAAAGCGTGCGGTCGGCAGCTCGGAACGAGAGGCGATAGGCCAGCGAACGCTTGCCCTCGCCAACCTGCGGGCCTTCGTAGACATCGAAGAGCGTAATCGACTCGAGGTCGTTACCAGCGGCCTGATCGAGCACGGCCTGCACGCGGCTGGCGGGAATGCTGCGGTCAACGATCACAGCGAAGTCTTGAATGGTGGCCGGGAAGCGCGAGATCGAGTGATAGCGCGGCTCGACAGCCATAGCCAGCAGTTCGCCCAGCTCGAGCTCGGCCACTGCCACGCGCTGGGCCGGCAGTTCGAGGCGCTGGCGCACTTGGGGATGCAGCTCGCCAAAGACACCGAGCGGAGCAGCGTCGGGCACGGGCTTCTTGCCAAGCTTGCGGCCCTGAGCGCGCACCAAACGCGCAGCGCGGCCCGGGTGCAAGCGCGGATCGTCGTTGCAGGGCACCACCATAACCTGATGCTCGATGCCCAAACGTTCGATCAACATCTCGATCACACCCTTCAGATCGAAGAAGTCGAGCACCTGCTTGTTGCTAGGTGTGTGCCAAGCCAACAGGTCGCGCGGGCCAGCCATAGCGATCGCCAAGCGCAGCGGCTCGTTTGGCAGCAGTTCGCCTTCGACCGGCAGATAGGCCCGACCGATCTCGAAGAGCTGCACCTTCTCGCGTTCGCGCAGGTTCAAGGCCAGCGGCTCCAAGAGCGAGGTCAACACATGGTGGCGCATGAACTCGCGCTCGGGCGTGCTCGGGTTGGCCAAACGCACATACTTGCTCGGATCAGCCGCAGCCGGATCGATGCGAGCGATCCACTCCATATTGGTGAGCGGATAGGTGATGGCTTCGTTCAGGCCTGCACCTGCCAGCAAGTCGCGCACCTTCTGCTCAAGCTCCAACTCGGGGTGCGGGTCGGCAGCGGGCAGCTCGTCGGGCAGCAGGGTGGCAGGGATCTTATCGTAGCCGTAGAGGCGCGCCACGTCTTCAACCAAGTCAGCTGTGAATTGCACATCGCGCCGCCAAGAAGGCACCTTGACTTTCACGCTGGCCTCGGGGCCGCTGCCCTGCACCACTGGCTCAAAGCCGAGCGGGGCAAGCTGGGCGGCGATCTCTTCAGCGCTCAGTTCGATACCGAGCAAGCGCTTGACCTCGCGAGCAGGCAGCTCCATCTCGTAGGGCTGCCAAGGCTGGCCGTAAACATCGACAGCACCTTGGGCCACGGTTGCGCCAGCTAGATCTTCGAGCAGTTGCAGACAGCGATTGAGGATGGTCGGCAGCAATTCGCTATCGACATTGCGCTCGTAGCGATAGGAAGCCTCGCTGCGCAGCTTGAAGGTTTGGCCTGTGCGGCGAATGCTGGTCGGCTCCCAAGTAGCAGCCTCAACCAAGATACGAGTAGTGCTATCGCTGACCTCGCTCGACTCGCCACCCATCACACCCGCCAAGCTGAGCGGGCCAGTCGGGTCGCAGACCAAGACTTGCCCGGCGGAAAGCTCGCGTGGCTTGCCGTCGAGGGTGGTTAAACGCTCGCCCTCCTTCGCCGGACGAATGACCAAATGGCCGTCTGTAACCTTATCGGCGTCGAAGAAGTGGCTCGGGCCACCCCATTCCAGCATGACGTAGTTCGAGATATCGACCACGTTGTTGATCGGGCGCATGCCTGCATAGCGCAAGCGCTGTTGCATCCAGAAGGGCGAGGGGCCGATCTTGATATCTTCGGCCAAGCCTGCCATAAAGCGCGGACAGAGCTGGCTATCTTCAACCGTTACCTTGACGCGCCCTTCGATCGACTTGCCGTTCGCCTTGGGCTTGCCCTCGGGCAGCTTGAGGGGCAGACCGGTCAGAGCCGAGATCTCGCGTGCCATACCGATGATCGAGAGACAGCGCGAGAGGTTGGGTGTCAGAGCTACATCGAGCACAACTTCGCCCATGTAGTCGCGCAGCGGCGTACCAACCGGCGCGTCATCGGGCAGAATCAAGATGCCTTCGTGCTCGTCGCTGATGCCCAGCTCCTTCTCGGAACAGAGCATGGCGTCGGACATAACGCCGCGCACCGGGCGGCCCTTGAGGGTCACGATCACGCGCCCTTCCTGATGGCCGTCGTAGAGGCGCGAACCCTCTTTGGCGAAGACCGACTTCAGCGGATGGCTGAGCGGGCCTTTGTCGCGGTATTGGTATAGGTTGGGCGCGCCAGTCACAACCGTGTGCGGCTTCTCGGCGCCATAGTCGACATCTGCCAACACCAGTTTGTCGGCGTTGGGGTGCTGGCGCACTTCGAGAATATTACAAACAAAGATCTTGTCGGGGTCCCAAGGCAGCTCGCCGCCCTCAACACCGATATATTCAACGCCTTCGACCTCCATACCGGCGAGGGTCATGCGTTTGACCAACTCGTCAACTGAAAGGTCGAGGTCGATATATTCCTTTAGCCACGAAAGTGGTACAAGCATATCTTTCCTCCTTGTGATGCCCAAAGCATCTCGATGCTCAGTTTGCGTTGAGACGCAACAAGCATCACTCGACCAAAATCATTCCAAGCCCTATATGGTCGCCAATAAATTCGCCCGATACGTCCCAGATGCCTTGGCGACGGCCTTTTCTACTCTGTTCGTCGTATAAACCCATCTCAAGGCGGTATTCACCCACGGGTAGGTCGGCTGGCAGCTCGATCTGGTGCAGATCACGGTACCAATCGCCCTTGGTCCAGAGCGTCATGGGCGCAAGCCCGTTGAGCGGCTGAGTGTTATCTTCCGCCACGATCTCGCCTTGCGCATCGATCAGGTGCAAAAAGACGGTCCAGTTGCGCGACGATGGCTCGTTGGCGAACCAGATCAAACTAACCTCGGCGGTTTGGCCTGCCTTCCAAGGCTGCTCGCTACGCCAAGCACGCAGCTCAACCCCCGCCTTCCACTCTTCAGCAAAGCGCAGCCTGAGCGCTTGGCCTTGTTCGGCGCTGGCCTCGCGCTCGCTGATCACATACCAGCGATAGCTCGGCACGATCTGCGTGAAGGCGAAGGAGGCACAGAGCAACGCCATTCCTACTGCCAGCAGAGCCAGCGATCCACTTTGCAAAGCTTCAGAGAGCTTCGCCACACGCTCACGCAGCGGCGCGTAGTCGACCCAAGCCCACAAGCCAAGCGCCAGCAACAAGACGATCGGCGCGCTAGCCGGAAAGAGAAAGCGTCCCTGCCAAGCAACCAAGCCAGCGGTCAGTGCGAAGCTGAAAGTCCACGCCAAA
Source organism: uncultured Chloroflexales bacterium (assembly GCA_937902315.1). Taxonomy (GTDB): domain Bacteria; phylum Chloroflexota; class Chloroflexia; order Chloroflexales; family Chloroflexaceae; genus CALGUG01. Next base: position 34,667 of record CALGUG010000008.1, on the reverse strand, counting down.
CTCAAGAGCGGCAACACCAGCAAAACCGCAAGAGTGCGGCGCTGCCAGCCGATCCACAACAGACGCACGATCCCTGCACCAGCCAGCAAGCCGAGCAGCGCGCTCGTATAGCTCCACCAGGTGGGCGTCTGAATGTTCATCCAGCCGAAACGGCCCCAGAAGGACTCGTGCAGTTGGATGAAGGCCCCGCGCCAAGCGCGCGGATCGCGCCAGTCCCACGCTTGGGTAATGAACTCGGAGCGAAAGGCTTCGAGTCCGAAAAGATCGCCGTAAAGCTGCTGATTGCGCCAATACCACCAGCCAGCCAGCAGCAAAATGACGATGCCTTGGCCCGCTAGATACCGCAGCCAAGCGCGCCACTGCCATTGGAAACGCCACCACGCCGCGAGCGGCAGCAGCGCCAAGAGCATAATCGCGCTCTGTTTTGTGATCAGGGCTAAACCGATCACCGCCCCCAACGCGAGGGGCTGCCCCTGCGCCGCAGCCCAAGCGCGATACCAAGCTCCGTCGGGTTCGACCTGTTGGGGCGGCAAAGCCCGTTCCCGACGGATCGTCAGCCAGAGGGCTGCGGCGCTCAAGGTCGCCAGCAGACCGTCGTTGCTCACCAGTGCGCTGCCGAACACAAACTGCGGGTTGAAGGCCAACAGCCCGAGCGCTAGCAGCGCTATCCAACGAGCGAGCTTCAGTTCGCGGGCGATCGCCCAACAGGTCAGCAGGCTCAGCAGGCCCCAAACGGTCGAGAGCGCCCGCGCGATATGCCACGCCCAAGTCTGAGCAGGCCACGGCCATAATTCTTGCGAGCTGCGCATAAAAGCAGCGATCTCTTGGCCACCGCTCCACATAAACTGTGGATTAGGCGTCAGATTAAGCTGGCGCGCTTCGGCGGGCAGCCAAAGCAACAACCACGAGGCGAGCAGATAGGCCAAAGGCGGCTGATGGCCCTCGCCCGGCACATCTTGATGCTCTGCGGTCTGCAGCGGCAGACGCCCACCGTCGAGCAAGAAGAGCACGTAGGCCATATGCCCCGACTCGTCGGGGCCTTCGCCCAAAGGCACCAGCAGGTTATACAGGCTGGCAAGCACTACAAAGCTCACCAGCAAGCTGATCAGCGCTTTGTCAGCGCGCCGCCAGAGCTCTCGCAATCCCGCCGCTCGCGTTCGCCAGTTGTTAGCTAAACTGCTCAAGGAAGCGCAAATCGTCGCTATAGAAGAGGCGAATATCGTCGATATCGTACTTCAACATACCGATACGCTCAGGACCGAAGCCGCCAGCGAAGCCACTGAACTCGGCCGGATCGTAGCCGCCGTTGCGCAATACGATCGGGTGAACCATACCGCAGCCGCCGATCTCTAACCAACCGCTGTGCTTGCAGATGCGGCAGCCCTTGCCCTTACAGATGAAACAGCTCACATCCAGCTCGGCGCTCGGCTCGGTGAAGGGGAAGTAGCTCGGTCGCAGGCGGGTGCGGGTGCCCTTACCGAACATGCGCTCGGCCAACACGTTCAAAGTACCCTTCAGGTCGCCCATGGTAATGTTGCGGCCCACCGCCAAGAATTCGAACTGATAGAACATGAACTCAGAGCGAGCCGTTACCTTCTCGTTGCGGAAGCACTTGCCCGGCAACAATACGCGCACCGGCTCGGGAGCATAGCGGCGCATCGCATAGATCTGGCCCGGCGAGGTCTGGGTGCGCAACACAACCTTGGGAGCATCGGGCGGCGTCTCGATATAGAAGGTGTCTTGCATATCGCGAGCCGGGTGATCAGGCGGCGTATTGAGCAGACCGAAGTTCAGTTCGTCGGTCTCTACCTCGCGGCTCTCCCAGATCTGGAAGCCGAGGTCCGAGAAGATCTCGCTGACTTGGCGCAAGATCTGAGTCGTCGGGTGCAGGCGGCCCACCTCTGGCTTGCGACCCGGCAGCGTTACATCGATGCTATCCTGCTCAAGCTCTTGGTTCAGGGCTGCCTCCTTCAAGCGCGCTTCGGCCTGCTCGTAGGCAGCTTCCAATTTGGTGCGCAGTGCGTTGATGCGCTGGCCAGCGGCGGGGCGCTCTTCGCTCGGCAAAGCGCCCAAGCCACGACTAGCTTTGGTGACTTCGCCCTGCTTGCCTTGGTAAGTGCTCTTCCATTCGGCCAAGCCAGCCAGATCGCTCACGGCTGCCAAGGCTTCTAATGCACGTTTTTCCAATGCATCTATATCTTCAGTAAATGCCATTGCTCCTCCTTATTCATACCAAATTCGGTTGATTACTTTCTATTTGGCCTTCGGCAGAGTGGAACGTGACCATTTTTGTTGTCTCACAACTCTTTTCCCGTTTTTGCCTTACAAGAGCGCAAGTCTGTAAACGGATTTGGTATCACTCGCTTTCAGGAGATTATCGTCAATCTTTAAATAGATAAGGGCAATAAAAAAAGCCATACGCTCGTAGGGACGAGGTATGACCCGTGGTACCACCCTAATGCGGTTAGCAGCCTTAAAGGCAGACTAACCCTCATCGCCCGTATAACGGCGGACATCCCGGAGACGACTACTCGGCAAATCTGCCTTTCCCCGCTCGGCTCAGAAGGGAACTTCCACAGGTATTCACGACGATGGCTCTCAGCCGCTGACCATCGTTCTCTGAACGCTCTAGCTCCTGTGTACTCGCTTCATCACAGCCTGTACCCACCTTAGATTGAAAAAGGTGGTTGTTCTATCACGCTAGTCCATAGTATGCCATATAATCGCTAATTTTGCCACATGCCCTTTGGCGAAAGACGATTTTAGGCATTACGACGCTGTCGCAGCGCTTCAAACATAATCACGCTGCCCGCCACCGCCGCATTCAGCGACTCGCTGCGCCCGACCATCGGAATGCTGAGCATGCTATGGGCATGCTGTAGTGCTGCGGCGCTCAAGCCGTTGGCTTCGTTGCCGACCACTAAGGCGCTTGGCCGCGACCAGTCGACATCGAAATACGAAAGCTCAGCCTCGGCGTCGGCAGCATAAATGGTATAGCGCTGGCCCAAATAGCTGGCCACCTCTTCCCAAGCGAAATCGACCCGCAAGGGCAGGAAGAAGTGCGCGCCCATAGCCGAGCGCACCACTTTGGGGCTGTAGAGATCGGCGCTACCTTTGATGCAGATCACTTCGCTGGCGCCGACCGCCTCGGCGGTGCGCAACAAGGTGCCGACATTGCCGGGGTCTTGCACGCCATCGAGAATCAGCACCAACTGGCCCGGGCGTGTCTCTAGCTCTGGCCACGGCGCTGCAGCCACCACCCCTTGAGGCGACACTGTCTCACAAGCCGCCGCGACCGCCTGCTCGGAGGCGGCATAGGCATAGGGCAGCTTCTCGATCTGGGCCAAGAGCGCACGTCCACTGGCTGTGCTCGCCAACTGCTCGGGCGCATACAAGACCAGATCTAAGGGCGCACCCGCTTCGAGCGCGGTCGCCACTAAACGCACGCCTTCAAGTAAAAAACTCCGTTCGCGACGCCGATCGCGCTTATCGGTCGCCAAGGAACGAAGCCGCTTGATATGCGGATTAGCACTACTGGTAATCACGCTAACCTGTCTCTTCAAAAAAGCATGCCCTCCCTAGCAAGCGCTAGAGAGGGCAAACAGTTCTTATTTGCCGTAGGAGTAGGTGTTAACAACCTTTCCTTTGCTGTCGATTAATTGAGCGGTATCGCCTTCGTTGTTCCAAATAGCGCTACGGCTGCCCCAATAGAGGTTGCTCGCATCATCTTCGCCAGCTTTGGTCCAAAGCAATACTTCAGCACCCGCAGCCAAGCTAAAGCTCGGGAAGGTATAGCTGTGCTTCTCGCCCTCGTCGATCAGCTTCCAGCCTTCTAAGTTAACAGCTCGTTTCGCAGTGTTCTTGATGCGTACATACTCGCCTTGGACATCGCTGCCCTCGGGATTGTACTCGATATAATCGATCACTACGGAACCAGCAGCTACTCGGCTACTTTTTTTTTTGAGCTGGATTCGGCAGCAGGAGCAGATGCGCCACCGGTGTAAACCTTGAGGCTAGCAACCTGGCTGAAGCCCTGAGGATCGCGCACCGCCAGATCGGCCAGCATCTTGCGGTCGATTTCGATACCCGCGACCTTCAGATCGTGCATCAGGCGGCTGTAGGTGGTACCGTTCAGACGAGCAGCAGCGTTGATACGCTGAATCCAGAGGCGGCGGAAATCGCGCTTGCGGTTGCGGCGGTCGCGATAGGCATACGCCAACGCGTGCATCACTGTCTCGTGGGCAACCTTATAGCGACGGCTACGACTGCCTCGGTAACCTTTCGCCTGTGCTAATAGTTTCTTGTGGCGCTTTTTAACCATTACGCCACGTTTAACGCGGGCCATAAAGATCCTCCAACAATTAACAAAAAAAAACTACCAATATCTCCATTGGGGTGCTTCGGGAGCAGCAAACACGCTTGATAGGGCTGCTTCTTTAAACCGCTACAAGCACCACCGTGAACTTAGGGTGTGTTGCCCTGCTTACTTCAAGCCGTAAGGCAGAGCAACACTAATGCGGCGCACATCGCGCTCGTGAACCTGCTGCATCTTGTCGAACTGCTGCTTCACGCGCGTCGACTTGCGGCGGCGCAAGTGGCTCTTCATACCCTTGGCACGCATAATCTTACCGGTGCCAGTGATCTTGAAGCGCCGCTTGGCACCCTTGTGGGTCTTCATCTTTGGCATTGAACGATCCTACTCTATCCTACTCTAGTCTTCGTCCTCATCGTCTTCGATGTCATCATCGAAGTCTTCGTTCTCAAGCTCGTCGTCCAGATCGTCGTCATCTGTTGGAGCAGCTTGCGCCGCCTGCTGATTGTTCCGATCTGCGTTGCGCTGCTCAGCAGCTCGCTGAATCGCGGCACGCTGGGCACGTTGCGCTTCCTTGAGTGCTTTCGCATTAGGAGCTAGCACCAACGATAAGGCACGCCCCTCCATTAAGGGTCGCTGCTCGATTACCGATGTATCCTGAAGGGCTTCGGCAATTTGTTCGAGCATTTCGCGGCCAATGTCAGGGTGGAAGATCTCACGGCCACGGAAGCGAACCGTGAACTTGACCTTATCGCCACGCAACAGGAAACGTCGTGCTTGATTGCTTTTAACCTCTAAGTCGTGATCATCGGTTTTCGGCTTGAGCCGAATCTCTTTGATCTCGGCTTGGCGTTGGTTCCGACGGGCTTCGCGCTCTTTCTTGCTCTGCTCGTAACGGAACTTGCCATAGTCCATTAAACGACAGACGGGCGGAACCGCCGTAGGAGCAACCTCGACAAGGTCGACCCCACGCTCCTCTGCAAGTTGGAGAGCGTCGCGGAGCGAAACGATACCAACCTGCACTCCCTGATCATCGATCAGGCGCACCTCGCGTGCGCGGATGCGATTGTTGATGCGTAACCGTTCTCTAATCGCAGCACTCCTTCAAGTAACAGAAACACTAAAGAATACGCCCTCTATAATGAGGCGCTGGATCAGTATACCAGCCCTTAGGCCATTCGTCAACCAAAGCGCGCTATCTTTTTTCGGCATGGATATGCCAAAAACAAACCTCGTCTCGACCTCATGTAAGCGGAAAAGCTTAGCGAGGTGTGCCCATAGATCTGGCCGTTTTAAGCCAATTGGTGTTAGTATTAGGAGGCGATGCCAAACAATTCGGCCTCTCGTCTAGCTTAAAAAAGCGCTCTTTAGAGAAGCTTTTTGAGCCTTTTGAACAGACGCTGATCGATATTGGCACATCATCATCAGCCTGATCGAACATCTCATACTAAATCCGCCTAAAGACTGGCATGCTCGCACTGTGGGAAAAACGAGAATCTGGGGAAAGAGCAAAAATAGTCGTTCCAAACTGCCGCAGGCCAAAGTAATCAGTCGGATTTGGTATCATCACGTTCGCACTTAGCGGAAACGAGTTCGCCTATGAGCCACACGATCGCACGACTAGACCTGCCCCTTGCATCGGGAGCAAGCACGCACCATGTCGAGCATGCTGGCCTAACTTGGCTTGATCTGATCTACCCTACCAAAGAGCAGATGGAAGTGCTGCGCGAGCACTATCACCTCCATCCGCTGCATGTAGAAGACGTTCTTTCGCGCATTCAGCGCCCAAAAATCGACGACTACGAAGAGGAAGACTACCTCTTTATCGTCTTACACTTTCCGATCTTTAACGAAGCGACTCGCCTATCGACAGTCTGCGAGGTCGATATCTTTGTAGGCAAAGACTACCTCATCACCACCCACGACGGGCGCATGCGCCCACTGCTGCATCTGTTGCGCACCATCGACGATGAAAAAGTACGCGAGCGCTATATGTCGCGCGGGCCGGGCTACCTGCTCTATCGTTTGATCGAAATGATGCTGAACACCTGCTTCCCCATGCTCTATCGGCTCGATGAAAAGCTCGATCTGCTCGAAGAAGAGATGTTCAAAAACGACGTACAAAAAACAGTCGAAGAGGTCTCGTTCCTGCGGCGCGACCTGATCAGCCTGCGGCGCATCATTCGGCCCAATATTCCAGTGGTTCGCTCGCTGGCATCGCGTCAACGGGCCTTCCTGCAGCTCGACGAAGAGGAGTATTTCGGCGACCTGACCGACAGCTTCACCCGCATGTGGGACATGCTTGAGGAGCAGAAAGAGATCATCGAAGGTATCGATGCTACCTTGGGCAGCTTAACCTCACACCGCATCAACCAAGAGATGAAGATCTTCACCATGATCAGCGTGATTATGCTGCCCATGACCCTGATCGCTAGCATTTTGGGCATGAACGTGCCCATCCCTTACTCAGAAAGCCCGTGGGCCTTGCCCGTCGCCATTCTGATTATGGGCGCGCTAGCCTTGGTGATGTATATCTATTTTCGCTTCCGCCAATGGGTCTAGGGGCGCTGCAAGGCCGCTTATTGCTACTGGCTTTTACACCAGTGGCGAAGAGCTCCTTAGCTCCCATTCGGCTTCTAGCGCGTCCGCCTACGGCTACCAGATGGGGCTTCCTCCCATTCAAGCGCACAAGCCTTTCGAAGCAGCCGCGCAGTTGGTGAAGCGCCCCTCCAGCGAAGGCAAACATTCTCTAGCCGAGCGATGGCTTATGACTGCTGAGCAATAAGCTCGCGCCACCAAGCTAAGCTCGCCTCGGTAGTGGTGCTGGCGTTATACTCGATCCCGATGCTGCCCGTATAGGCGCTCTGAGCGATCGTTGCAAAGATATAGGGGAAGTTCAGCTCACCCGTGCCCGGCTCGTGGCGGTCTGGCGAATCGGCGATCTGCATATGGGCGATCCGCTCGCTGTAGCGCCGAATCGTATCGCAGACATTGCCCTCCATACGCTGCATATGGTAGACATCGTACTGGTAAGCTAGGTTGGGCGCGCCGACCGAGTCGAGTAAGGCCAAGCTATCGGGCGTATTGGTCAAAATGTAGGGGCCGTTATCCCACGAATTGAGCGATTCGACTACCACCGTAATGCCAGCCGCGCGGGCCTGTTCAGCCGCCAAAGCGAGGTTCTCGCGCACGCGCGCCAGCTGCGATTCGCGACTCTCAGCGGGCAGCCAGTGGCCGACCAGCGCATTGAGCTTGCGACAGCCGAGCTTGTGGGCCAATTCGAGCGCGACCGGCAGATTGGCGCGGAATTCGGCTTGGCGCTCGGGGTGATTGAGCAGGCCACGTTCGCCCCGCGCCAGATCGCCACCATCGAAGTTGATCAGTTCGACCTTGAGGCCCGCATCGCGCACACGCTGCACCACTTGGTCGAGATCTTCGCCGCGCGGCCACCAAAACTCGACCGCATCGAAGCCCAAGCGCGCCGCCTGCTCAAAGCGCTCTAGAAAGGGATACTCTTTCAGCAAAATCGAGATATTGAGGTGGAAACGCAGCATTGGCTTCTCCTTGATGACAGCACACTTTGCTATTTCTGCTTGGCGAAAACGATTATAAGCGATACGATGGCTTATATTGCAACATAGGAAATAGGATTGAATCGATGGATTTTGGGGGCGCTAGGCACAGGCAGATAGCCCTCGTTTGCGGGGATGGGCTGTTGGTAGCCGTAGGCGGACGCGCTAGAAGCCTATTGCGGGCCAAAGCCTTTACCGCTAGAGCGATTGCTAGAAACAAATGAGAAGCATTAGAAAAGGCTTGTTGATGCTGCACATGGGCCATCAACAAGCCTTTGTGTTACTCGCGAGTAGTGAGCGAGATATCGTCGAAGTCGTAGGTGCCACTCAGGCCCGCCTTCACCTCGGCCGAGGTATAGCTGATCACATAGGGCTCTGAAGAGGGTTGACGGTCGCCGAGCACGATGTAGCCCGCGCCCGGGCGGTTGGGGCGCGGCGCTTCGATGCGCAAGCGATAGTTGTCGCCGATCTTAATGATTTGCACGCCCTTCGCGCTGTCGACCTGAGCGCGCACCTGCAGCCACTCGTTCGGTTCGAGCGGGTAAGGCAGGGTGTAGTGCGTATCCCACGCCGAGATCACAATCTGGCTATCGTCTTGGCCCGCGTTGAGAAAGACAAAACGCAACACCGTCACATTGGCACCCGGGCCTTCTTCGGCCAAGCCGATGCGGTTATCGCCTTCGATCGGGCGCACACGGAAGCTGAATTCAAAGTTTTTGGTCAGCTCGAAGGCCTGCTCGTAGGCCGAGATCGCGCTCGTGCCCGGAATGGTCGAAAAGCGCACCCCGTTCGAGCCGCTAAAGGCCGATTCGTTGCTGACAACTGGATCGATCACTTCGACGCTGTCGTTTTGAGAAATGATCCAAGCCTGATCGCCCTGCTCGAAGTCGCCATTTACGATACGCTGCTTGCCAACGGGCATGGTAGGTGCCGACTGCTGGGCTGGTGCGCCACAGGCGGCAAGCACAAGGCTCAACAGCAGCACACACCCAACAAAAGCCCAACGACGAGCGCTGGTGAGAGCAAAACGAAGCTGCGTAAACATCAGGAACCCCACTAGTTTCAGCGTATGAATGCTGCAATAGATGCTGCTGGCTTCGGTTCGAGTCGACCGAAGCCCTCTGCTCGTCTATTGTACGATAGCATGGCCTGATTAGACCAGAAAACGCGCCGCCAAGTTGGGCAGTTGCTGCAAGGTACCGGTTCGAACCATAGTATCGGGCAGCGAATGCAAGAACTGCTCACCATACTTTTTCGAGAGCAGGCGCTTATCGAGCACCACCACAATGCCGCGATCCTCTTTCGAGCGGATCAAGCGGCCGAAGCCCTGCTTGAAGCGCAAGATCGACTGCGGCACACTGTAGTCGTTGAAGGGATCGTCGAACTGCTCGCTGCGCGCGGCATAGATCGGATCGGTCGGCACACTGAAGGGCAGCTTGACGATCACCAACACGCTGAGCGCATCGCCGACCACATCGACGCCCTCCCAGAAGCTGGTCGTGCCTAGCAAGACGGTGCGGGGCGCCTCTTTGAAGCGCTGCAGAATCGAGCGGCGCGAGCCATCGATATTCTGGCCCAACACGGCGATCTCCTGCTCTTCAAGCGCATCTTGAATGCCCACATAGGTTTGTTTCAGGGCCGAGTTGGCCGTAAACAGCGCTAAGGTTCGTCCGCCAGTGGCGGTACAGAGCTTGATCAGAGCCTCTTCGACCTTTTGTTGATAGCCGCGCTGGTTCGGCTCGGGAATATCGGTAGGAATGAAGACCAGGGCCTGCTTTTCGTAATCGAAGGGCGAATCGAGCTGCAGTTCGAGCGGCTCCTGCACACCCAAGCGCTCTTTGACAAAATTGAAGTTACCATCGATCGACATGGTAGCCGAAGCGAGCACGACCGTTTCCTTCTCTGCAAAGAGCCCTTCTTGCAGCAAACCAGCCACCGAGAGCGGCGCGGCGTGTAAACGCAGATTGTCGCGGTTGCGGTCGTAATTGATCCACGTGATCTTCTCTTCGTTATCGCCCAAAATGATATTGCCGAGATTGAGGCGCACCTCGATCGCATAGCGCTTCAGGTATTGAATGCGCAAGAATAGTTCGTCATACTCGGGCATCGATTCCTCAATCGAGCCTAAGATTTGCTCTAAACGGTCGAGCAGCGAGCCGAGCATGCTTAAGCGCAGGTTAAAGTTATCCCAAGCCTGTTCGACTTCGGCCCAGAGCGGGCGTTGACGCATGGCCTTGGTCAAACGCAGGCGCGAATCGTAAGCGCCCTTGTTGCCCTCGGTCTCGGCTTGGGCGAAGTTAGTTAAACGCAAGAAGAAGTCGTAAAGCGCCTGACGAGCGCCATCGATCACGGGGCGCATCTCGGCGCTGATCTCTTGGGCTTTCTCAATGTAAGCCGCTTCGGTGCCAGCCATCTGCAAGATAACAGGCACTTCCGAAAGCAGGCCGCTGACCGTCTGAGCGCCGCCGGTCTGGTACAGGCTATCGAGATAGATCAGAAGCTCAAGCTGATCGACAGCGAAACCGAGCTGATCGGTCGCAACATCTTCGAGGTTATGGGCCTCGTCGATCACAAGGTGATCGTAGTTGGGTAACACAACGTTACCCGAAGCGAGATCAGCCAACAACAAGGCGTGGTTCACAACCACAACGTGAGCCGCCTCGGCGCGCCGCCTCGCTTGGAAGAAGAAGCAGTTGCGGAATTCGGGGCACTTCGGCCCAGTGCAGGTTTCGGGCGTAACATTGATGCGGCCCCAAGCAGCCTGTTCGCGATCCATCAGCATAATCTCGGCGCGATCGCCGGTTTGGGTGCTCGGCAACCAGAGCTGCACCTTCAACAAGGCGCGCACTTCTTCTGGCTGAAGATTGGTATCGCGTCGCAGGTTTTTGTAGCGCCGCAAACAGAGATAGTTGCCACGACCTTTCAAAAGCGCTGCTTTAAACGGTGGCTGTTTCTCTTGAGCTTCCTCCGCTGAAGCATCGTTCGCCATAATCCGCTGCAGAGCCGGAATATCTTTGAAGAAGAGCTGGTCTTGCAGGTTGATGGTATTGGTTGAGATCACAACCCGCTGACCGCGCTGGGCCGCGAACATCGCCGCAGGTACAAGGTAGCTCATACCTTTACCCGTGCCTGTGCCAGCCTCAACCAACAAGGTCTTGCGCTCGTTAAAGGAAAGCGCCACAGCCTGAGCCATCTGAACTTGTTGCGGGCGCTGTTCATAGCCTTCGAAGGCGCGCCCCATGGCTCCTTCGGGCGAGAAAAAGCGCGCGATCTGATCGAGATCGAGCGGGCTTTCGTCGCCGGTCGGCTTGAGCGGCGGCTCGTTGTTGCGCTGTTCAGGCTCGAAGAGTGTGGGAGCTTCGCTGGTTATGCGTTTATTGGCTAACTCGGTCAAAGCCACGCGAGCTTTGGCCTTTTCGACAGCCAAAAACAGATCGCGCACCGGCCAGTTGGGAGCCTTAGTCGTCAAGCGGTTGATCTCGCTCAATTCGTCAAGGCTCAGCTCTTCGATGCGCTCGATCAACTTCAGGAAGATCTGGCGACAAACATCGGAATCGTTCAGAGCGCGATGGTCGTCGGGATGAGCTATGCCAAGCGTTTCGGCCAGAGCGCTCTGCTTATAGGCGGGCGCATGGGGCATTAGCAAGGTCGCCAGCTCGAAGGTATCGTAGCAGGGTTGGGTGAACGACATGCCTTGGGCGCGCAGCATAGCCAAGTCGAAGTTGATCGAATGGCCAATGATCGGGTAGTTCTGTAAAAAGCGCACCAGATCGGGCGCAACCGCGCTAAAACGGGGGGCATGCTCTAAATCGGCAGGAGTAATGCCGGTCAACCTCGTGATCTTGAGGGGCAAGGTCTGGCGGGGAGCCACAAGCCGTTGAAAGGTCTCTAAAACCTCATCACCTCTGAACTTAACAGCCGCGACCTCGATGATTTCGTCGACGCCAACTTCTAAGCCCGTGGTTTCGACATCAAGTGCGACGAAAATACGATCTATCACAATAGTTCTTCCCTTCAAGATCAATCGATTATAGGCATTATACCTTATTTGCCAATTATATTGCCCCATTCTAAGCCTACTATCGCTTGGGGCGAGCAAGCAATTGGCTCAAATGTGCGTAAATTATATACCCAAAACTGGCGCTGTAACAGCCACTTTTAGACCGATTTTGCAGCCAACAACTGATCCCAATCGTTAAGTTGTCTTTTACTAACCCGAAGTATGCCGTTTTCTTGTTATACTCAAATCAAGGACATAAAATGCGATCGCAAGACTAGCTAGTACCGAATAAGCGACAAAATAGAACTAAAGTCTCGTCAATACGAGTTCTTTCTGCGGTATGATAATAGTTCTGCGTTAATAGTTTGGCTTGGTGATGATAGCTTTTCTAGTCCAGTTTGTTAGCATTATGAAATACGTTGGTATAGATCCTCCCTTCATAAAGATCTACCAGCCCTTCTACCCTCAACCATAAGGAATGTACTAATGCAACGTGAATCCCTGACACGCTTTGCATGGTTATCGATCGCCGCCGCCATTATCACGATCGCTCTCAAAATGGGAGCATATGTGGTTACCGGTTCAGTCGGCTTACTGTCAGATGCGCTCGAATCGGTGGTTAATCTTGTGGCAGCGGTAGTCGCTTTAGTGATGTTAACCATTGCAGCGCGTCCTCCAGACCAAGAGCACGCCTACGGACACGACAAGGTCGAATACTTTTCGAGCGGTGTTGAAGGCGCTCTGATTTTGTTAGCGGCTGCCAGTATCATCTACAGTGCTCTGCCTCGCCTGTTCAATCCACAACCGCTTGAAGATATCGGAATCGGTGTGGTGATCTCGCTGCTCGCTGCGCTTGTAAACGTTGTTGTATCGCGTATTCTGCACCGCGCAGGCAAGCAGCACAATTCGATCACGCTCGAAGCCGATGCTCACCACCTCATGACCGACGTCTGGACCTCAGTTGGTGTTATCGTAGGCATCGGCGCCGTAGTGCTAACAGGGTGGCACTGGATCGACCCGCTGATCGCTTTGATCGTAGCGGCCAACATCGTTTGGGCAGGCATTCAGTTGGTGCGTCGCTCTGCGCTCGGCCTTATGGATACCGCTTTGCCCGCCGATGAGATGCAGATCGTACAAAATGTGCTTGGGCGTTACGAAGAGCAGGGCATTCAATTCCACGCTCTCTGGACACGCCAAGCCGCTACACGACGCTTTGTCTCGGTCCATGTCTTAGTGCCGGGCTGGTGGACGGTTCAGGACGGTCACTCGTTTGTCGAAAAGATCGAATACGAGATTCGTTGCGACCTGCCGAATACCAACGTCTTCACTCATCTCGAACCGATCGAAGACCCCATATCGTGGGAGGATGCGATCTTAGACCGCAAAAGCCCCTTTCAGCAGATCATCAATTAAGCCTCGCTGACGATCTTGCGAGCGTGCTGTCCACTTCAGCTTGGCCTGCTCCTGCTATACTAGAGGCTCAGGTTTGACCTTAGAAGATGTGTAGCAGGAATTAGGTGAGGGTGAATTATGGAATTGATTTTCCGTTATTTTTGGGTTCTCGCGCTCATAGTGACCTTTATAAACGCCGCATCTCTCAAAGCGCGCTTTAAAAAAGATAGCGCCGCGCACCCCGAACGAAAGCGCGGCTATGGGCTCTATCTGGCAGGCTATACGGCAGCCATGGTGCTGATCTGGCTCGGCATGGGCATAGGGATCGAGCTTTTTGGCATCGAAAATATCTGGGTCTTTTTCCAGCCCCGCCAAGGTCTGTGGTATACCCTCTTTTGGCACGCCATCTTAGTCTGTATCGGAACGGCCTTTTGCGTCTGGATGGTTCTACTCGACGGGGCCGAGTTTATGCTCGCTCATCCGCGCATTTTGCAGCGCGTGCCGCCCAAAAGCAACCTGATCCGATTCCGCTATGTGATCTACTTTATATCTCTAGTCGTAGCTGAATTTATGTTTTGGACCGGCTATTTTGAGCCAATGTTTGAACAGGCCAGCTGATAGCACATGCTCTAGCGGTAAGGACCCTCGCCTCACATAAGGTTCCAACCGCGTCCGCCTACGGCTACCAACAGGCAAACCGCCAAAGAGGTCTGTCGCCTGTGTTCCGAGGCCGCCCCCAAAACACCACAAAGCAGATGTATTGCGTATACACAAAGAAGAGGAACCTCTTACTAATGTAAGGGGTTCCTCTTTTGCTTAGGAGCGATGGCTTAAAAGTCGAGCCCGATATCGAGAGCGCGAGCGGCATGAGTCAGGGCACCGACCGAAATGAAATCGACGCCCGATTCGGCCACAGCACGCACCGTGTCGAGCGTGATGCCGCCCGAAGCCTCCAGCAGCGCACGCCCATTGAGAGCGCATACTACTTCGGCCATATCGGCAGGCGACATGTTATCGAGCAGAATCATGCTCGCGCCCGCTTCGGCCGCCACAATCGCATCGGCAATATTCTCGACCTCGACTTCAACGCGCACCATCGGGCCGACGGCGGCCTGCGCACGCCGGATCGCTTCGGCCAGGCCGATGCCCTGGCTGGCCAAGAGCGCAAGGTGGTTGTCTTTGAGCATTACGCCGTCGTAGAGAGCGAAACGGTGGTTGGTGCCACCGCCAACCCGCACAGCATACTTTTCGAGCGCACGCAGACCGGGTGTGGTTTTACGGGTATCAAGGATGCGGGCCTTGGTGCCTTTGATCGCATCGACATAGCGAGCGGTTGCGGTGGCGGTGCCGCTCATACGCTGCACCAAGTTAAGCGCAACCCGCTCGCCGCTCAGAATGCCGCGCGCCGGGCCACGCACCGTAGCGATGGTCGTGCCCGCCTCGACGCGACTGCCCTCGTCGACCGCGTAGCCAACTTCGATGGCCGGATCGATCTGGCCAAAAACTTCGCGAATGACGGGCAAGCCACAGACCACGCCCGCCTCGCGCATAACGAAGCGTCCTTCGATCTGGGCAGTGGCCGGAATGACGCTCAGCGAGGTTAGATCGCCGCTGCCGATATCTTCGCGCAAGGCCAAGGCAACAACCTCGCGCATCACATGTGTTGCAAGTTCCATTGGTCTTCCTTCAAACTAAACGCGGGCCAAGGCTTCATGAAGGGCTGCGATCGACTGAGCAAAACTTGGAGCCTGTTCGACGCTTTGAACGATGTGAGCCTGCCAAGCGGAGTCGCTGCTGGGATAATCGCTGCGGAAGTGACCGCCACGGCTTTCGCAACGCAACAGAGCCGAGTTGACCATCAGGCGCGCCACCAAGAGCGCGTTGGCATCGCTGTAGTATTGGTGCGGATTGAAGGCATCGGGCTGCGCCGTGCGCGAGGCAGCCTCGTCGAGCGTACGCTTAGCCTCTTCAAGCAGCTCGCCTTGACGAATCGGGCCGACCTTGTGCTGCATCAGCTGAGCCAACTGCTCGCGCGGCAGATAGCTGAAAGCCGACAGTTGGGCATCACGGCGCCTTGGCAGCGCATCGAGCGCACTAGGTTGCTGCACAATCTGATCGGCGGCGCGTATGCCAAAGACCAAGCACTCTAAGAGCGAGTTACTGGCGAGGCGGTTCGCGCCATGCACGCCCGTACAGGCGCACTCGCCCGCCACGTAAAGGCCGGGCAGGTTGGTCGCGCCGTTCAGGTCGCTACGAATGCCGCCCATCATGTAGTGGGCCGCCGGAGCGACAGGAATGCGCTCTTTGGTCGGCTCGATGCCTTCGGCGCGCAGGCGAGCCACAATCGTCGGGAAGCGCGCCTCTAAGAAGGCGCTGCCCAGGTGAGTCAGGTCGAGCAGTACCGTTTCGCAGTCGTGCTCGCGCATAGCCCGGAAGATGCCGCGCGTCACCACATCGCGCGGGGCCAGCTCGGCGCGCGGGTCGTAGTCGGGCATAAAGCGCACACCGCAGGGTGTATAGAGCAGACCACCCTCGCCACGGGCTGCTTCGCTGATCAAAAAGCCTTGGCCCGAGCGGGTTCGAAAGACGGTCGGGTGAAACTGCACCATCTCCATATCGGCGACCTCTGCACCAGCGCGGTAGGCCATAGCGATACCTTCGCCGCGCGCCGAAGCCGGGTTGCTCGAAAGGCCAAACAGCGCACCAGCTCCGCCGCTCGCCAAAACTGTGGCATTCGCTTCGAAGCGGTGCCAGTTGCCCGCTTGGTCGAGCGCCAAAACACCCGTACAGACGCCATCGCCCAACAAGTCGACCACCTGCATGCTGTCGAAAAAGCGAATACGCGGATGTTCAAGCGCGTTCTGCATCATCACTTTCGTGATCGCCCAACCGGTCGCATCGTCGACATGCAAGATGCGTCGTTTGGCGTGGCCGCCCTCCAGACCGAGCTGAAAATGATCGCCTTCACGCGCGAAGGGCACTCCCATCTCGGCCAGTTTATAGATCAAGCCCGGCGCCTCTTGGGTCAGCAAATCGACCGCCGCTTCATCACACAAGCCCGCTCCCGCCACCAGCGTATCGGCCATATGGGCGGCGGGCGAGTCGTCCGGCGCGAGCGCGGCGGCGATCCCACCCTGTGCCCAAGCCGAATTGCTTTGAATGGAAGGTTGACGCGCCAAGATGGTCACATTCAGATGAGCCGCCGCGCGCAATGCGGCGCTCAGGCCAGCCAAGCCTGCGCCGATCACCAGCAGATTGCTGCTGTGGCGTTGGGCTATGACCTGCTCTGGATCGACCAGCCAACGCGGGGCATCGACCCGTAGATCCGGCAGCTTTGGATATTGAACATCCATAACAGTTTCTCCGCTTTGTAGCGTTAGAGAGCGATCATTCGCTCGATCGAGAGACGTGCTTTATCGGCGATCTCGGTTGGCACCGTCACGCGGTGGGTCATGGTCTGCAATGAATGCAGCACTTTATCGAGGGTGGTCATCTTCATATAGCGGCAAGAGATCGACTCGTGTACGGGCAAGAAGGTCTTCTCTGGGTTGGCCTTCTGCATGCGGTGCAGCACGCCGATCTCGGTCGCGACGATGAACTGGGTAGCGCTGCTCGAACGGGCGTGATTGATCATGCCCTCGGTCGAGAGGATGTGGGTATGATCTGCGCTGATCGCGCCGCTAGCAACGTAGTCGAGCGTCGAGCTGACACAGCCGCACTCGGGGTGGATCATAAACTCGGCCTCGGGATTGCGCGCTCGCATCTCGTTGACCATCTCGGGTCTGATCGCAGCGTGAACGTGGCACTCACCCGCCCAGATCTCCATATCGCGCCCAGTCTTCTGGCGCAAATAGCTGCCCAAAAAGATGTCGGGCAGGAAGAGGATCTTTTTATCTTCGGGGATGGCGCGAATCACACGCTCGGCATTGCCCGAGGTGCAGCAATAATCGGTCTCTGACTTCACTTCGGCGGTCGTGTTGACATACGAAACCACAACCGCACCAGGATTCTCGGCCTTCCAAGCGCGCAACTGCTCGGCAGTGATCGAATCGGCCATAGAACAGCCAGCGTTGATCTCGGGCAGCAGAACGGTCTTGTTGGGACTGAGAATCGCAGCGGTTTCGGCCATGAAGTGCACCCCACAGAAGACGATCACATCGGCCTCGGTTTTGGCTGCCTGCTGCGAAAGACCCAAGGAGTCGCCTACATAATCGGCGATATCTTGAATCTCACCGTATTGATAGTTATGCGCCAAAATAACGGCGTTACGTTCGCGTTTAAGTCGTTCGATCTCGGCAACCGTTTCGCGAGCGCTATCGAGATCGGTATGGGTCAGTTTAATCATCATGGCTAGACTGCCTCTCTATCATTTAGTGTCAATTTAACACTAAACATACACACAATAAGCTCCCTAAGCGGATCAGCACGAGCTGATTTGCTTTCCGCTGCTTGACAAACGCCATTGTCATTTAGACACTAACTCTGCGGCTGAAAAAAAGGCCCACAGGCCAGAGGGAAGACGTTGTTGGTTAGTTGTATAAACGGGTTACCTTGAGGTCAACCCTAATTGTGTAAGTGTCACACTTACAATAATAAGGCAGAGAAGAGCATCTGTCAAGATCCTTTTTGACCTATGGCGATCTAAGCCAAAAACGCTCTATTCGACATACCTATCGACTTTAATCTTAGATTATGGGAACTTGTTTAAAACAAGCGATTTTTGCAGCGATCGGTATGCCGCTATCGCCCCACGTTTGAGCGCGCTCTATCCACGCGCAGATAGGAGCTGAATGGACGGGCGGGGTGTTGATAGCCGAAGGCGGACGCGCCAAGGACCGAATTGGAGCTAGGGAGCTTGCCGCCAGAGTGTCAAAGTCATCACGCAACAGCGACCTTGTATCAAGTTTTTTCGCTTTAGGAGGAATAAAATCCTCAATCAAACCATAATCGTAGCGCTGACTTTTCTAAAACGTACTACACTAGACCTCGTTTTCTAAACATCGCTTATAGATACGAGGACATACATGTTCGCTTTCTTCCGCCGTTTAAATAGGCTTCTCTCGCGCGAGATCTGGATCTTGTGCGGCATTATCTTCCTAGCCGATGTGATCGCCGGAATATTCGTCGCCACCTTCTCGCTCTTCGCCGCCAGCGAGGGCGCGTCGTTGACCATGATCGGCAGTATCAACACGATCGGCGGTCTGGTGCAGTTGGCGCTCTCGTTGCCGATCGGCATGCTGACCGACCGCATCGGGCGCAAGCTGGTCTTTTGTGGTGGCTCGTTACTCTTCCTCTGCAGCCTCGTGTTGCTGGGCGGAATCGGTGGTATCCCTATGTTGTTTGTGGGGCGTATCCTGTTTAGCATCGCCAGCATCGCGGCCTTCCAGATCGGGGCAACCTACCTCGGCGATATCACCAAACCCGAACAGCGCACCCTAGCCTTCGGCTTGATGACCACCGCAATGGGGCTCGGTTTCGCAGCAGGGCCATTGCTGGCAGGCCAGATCGCCGCTTGGATCGACTTGCGTAGCGCCTATTTGAGCGGAAGCGTTATTGCACTGTTCAGTCTTATCGTCAGCATTTTCTTTATTCGAGAGGTGCCAAAACAGCCACGAGTCGCCTTCGAGCAGCCTAAGGGCAAGGGCCAAATGCTCCATTTGCTCGGCCAGCTCGACCTTGTGGTCGTCACCTTCGGCTATATGCTGATCAATCTGACCTTTGCCGGAGCAGTCAGCACCTTCTTCCCGCTCTATGCCGAGGGCTTGCTGATCAGCCAAGCTACCATCGCCTCAATGTTCGCCATCCGCGCGATCGTCTCGACCTTAGGGCGCTTGCCTAACAGCATGATCTCGCGAAAATTCGGCACTTGGAGCGTTATTTTGGGCGCACTTATGCTCAATATCGTTGCCATGTTCGGTATGGCTCTCACCCACAACTATAATCTGCTGCTCGTCTGCTTAGCGATCGAAGGTCTGGCCTACGGCGCCTATATGGTTGCAGGGCAGACCTATGTGGCAGACCACACTACGGCCGATAACCGCGGCACCGCGATGGGCATCTATTCGACGGCGGCGGCTGGGAGCGGCGCGCTCGCTCCTCTAGCGCTCGGCTTGGTAGCCAACGCTTGGGGCATCGAGCAGGTCTTTAACACTACGGCTTGGCTGCTGGTAATCGGCTTGATCATCGCTATTGTGGGCGTCGTAAGCCTGAAACGCCCCAAAACCAGCAAGCAGTCTTAGCAAGTCTAGTCGAGGTCAGCAGTTCTAGCCCATGTGGATAATTTGTGGATAAATGTGGGAAATAGTGGGATAAGATGTGCCTCATATGTGGATTAGCCATTAGAAAAGGCTCGGACTTGGTCCAAATCCGCAAGGTCTTCCACAATTAATACCAAATCCGCTAACTTGCTTTCTATTTGGCCTTCGGCAGAACGGAACGTGTCTCTTTTTGTTGTGTGAGATTTCGCGCTGCCGCGCGAAATCTCACACAGCCCTTTTCCCAGCTTTTCGTTTTTCTGAGCGAAGAGAATGCTCGTCTTTAAACGGATCTGGTATAACAAGCGACGGAGCGCAAATCGGCTCAATCGCTTTGATTTTGCGTACATATCTCCGCTTAACAAAAGGTTTTGTTAGGCTTTGAGAAATTGTCAAAGAATCAAGCAAATTCTTTTTTAATCGGCAAAGATTCAATAAGTTCTGTCAAAAAAAGCGATATATTGAGAAGCAGTGTTGTATAATACTTGCCGATCCCAACAATGTCGTAATGGGTAGATATGCACGTCTTCATCAACAGATCTTTTTGGTAACAACAGGCCTAGGTAATAGATTAGCTCCGGTGCAGATCTTGCTGGCGAATATCTACCACTAAGCTTGACCAAAACAGAGCTGTTGGCTTTGGCTTGCTATGATGTGACCCAATAGCGCTTGCCAAGGATTCTTTTATGTTCAGAGGGAAGAAGTTGCGCGTTAGCGCAATCTGCAAAGCCAAGACTGCTGCGGCTTTGCCCTAACGGAGGTAGGAATGATCGAACGCCGTCCCCAAGGCTTGTCAACACTTGTCCGCTCGGCATACACCCTCTTGGTGGTGTTTATGCTCGCTGCCTGTGGTGGTGCTACCAGTACTCCCTCCACAGATGCTCCTGCTGCAAACGATGCAGCACCGACCAGCGCTCCTGCAGGCGATAAGCCGACGATCAAGCTCGCAGAGAATTCTTGGACAGGTTCATCAATCAATGTCTACGTTGCCAAGATCCTGATCGAAAAAGAACTGGGCTATCCGGTTGAGATCGTCACAATCGATGAGAACGCGCAGTGGGCCGCCTTGGCAAGCGGAGATCTCAGCGCAAGCCTCGAAGTTTGGCCCTCGGGTCACGCTGACAATCGCAAGACCTATATCGAAGAGCAAAAAGTGATCAACGATATCGGTGAATTGGGAGTTGTAGGCAAGATCGGCTGGTTTCTACCCAAGTACGTTGTAGATCAGCACCCCGAGCTGGCCACATGGGAAGGTTTCAAAGACCCAGAGTTAGCTGGCCTCTTCAAGACCGCCGAAACTGGCAATAAAGGTCAGTTCCTAGCGGGCGACCCGGCTTGGGTACAGTATGATGAAGACATTATCAATAACCTTGGGCTCGAACTGCAGATCGTGCGCGCCGGTTCCGAGCAGGCCGTATTGGCAGCGCTCGACTCGGCTTACAGCCGCCAAGAGCCGATTCTGTTCTACTTCTGGACGCCGCACTCGGTGCTGGCCAAGTACGATTTGACCACCGTTCAGCTGCCAGAATATACCGACGAGTGTGGCGCTAAAGCTGGCACGGGCCAAGTCGACTGCGACTATCCGCCAGACAATTTGTACAAAATCGCTTGGTCAGGTCTGGAAAGCCAAGCTCCTGAAGTGTATACTTTCTTGAGCAAGTTCAATTACAGCAACGAAGATCAGATCTCGATGATCGCTGCTGTTGATACCGATAAGAAGAGCCCAGAAGAAGCGGCTCAGCAATGGATCGATAGCCACGAAGACGTTTGGAAGGCTTGGCTGCCCTAGCCGAGATCTCACAGGGCAGGCGCCGTTCTGACGCCTGCCCTTCCAAACCAATCAAGAGAGGCCAAAGATGACCCCATTATCAAGCACATCGATGTTATCGTGTCAGAACATTTGGAAGATTTTTGGACGAACACCAGAGCGCGTATTGCGCAAACTCAATAGCGCATCGCCCCACGATACAAAGGTCGATAAGGGGCATGTCGTTGCGGTGCGCGACGTCTCTTTTGATGTGCGCAAGGGCGAAACCTTTGTTGTAATGGGTTTGTCTGGCAGCGGGAAGTCGACCTTAATTCGCTGTATCTCACGCTTGTCGGACCCGACCGACGGGCGAATTATGATCGATGGCCAAGATATTCTGAAGATGAAGCCAAATGAGCTGCGCGAGCTACGTCGGCACAAGGTCAGCATGGTCTTTCAGAACTTCGGGCTCTTCCCTCATCGCCGCGTGATCGACAATGTGGCTTACGGCCTCGAAGTGCGAGGTATTCCCAAAAAAGAGCGCCTTGCGATCGCCGCCGAAATGATCGAGCTGGTTGGCCTAGCGGGCTGGGAACATCACTTCCCGCGCCAACTTTCGGGCGGTATGCAGCAGCGCGTCGGTCTGGCGCGCGCCTTGGCTGTCAAACCCGATATTCTGCTGTATGACGAGCCGTTTAGCGCACTCGATCCCCTGATTCGCCGCGAGATGCAAGATGAGCTGTTGCGCTTGCAGAGCAGCTTGCACAAAACCAGCATCTTCATCACCCACGATTTTGTCGAAGCGCTCAAGTTGGGCGATCGCATCGCAATTATGCGCAATGGCGAGTTTGTGCAGGTTGGCACGCCCCAAGAATTGGTGCTCAAGCCCTGCAACGATTATGTCAAGGCTTTTGTCAAAGATGCGCCGCGCGCCAAAGTGCTGACCGCCTCGTCGGTGATGTACCCGGGCGGAATGGGCTTCACCAATATTCGTCAAAACGTGCCCGGCAGTTCGAGCCTTGAAGAGGTGCTGCCGCTCTTGAGCGATCACGACCAGCCCATGGCGGTGGTGAACGATGCAGGCACCCCAATCGGTATGATCGACCGCAAAGCGGTATTGCGCGCTCTGACCCCAAGCACCTAGTCGAGCGTGAAACCGATCGGTACCAGCAAGGAATCGTATGGCAACTCAGATCCAAACAATGTCCATTACTAAACCGCTCTGGCAACGTTCGCTCAAGCTGATAGTTGCCGGTTTAGTATTGGTCGTGCTCTATGCCTGTTTGCGCTTTATTCCGGTCGAGACTTCAAGCTTCCCCAAAGAGTGGAATCTCGGTCTGCGCCAACCTGTCGACCAACTACAGCGCTGGGTGATCGCCAACCGCACGACCCACCCGATCTTTCTCAGCATCTTTGTGCCGCTTAGCTCGAGCATCGACTTGAGCATGCGCTGGGCCGAACAGGTGCTGCTCAACACCTCGTGGGTCGGCATCGTCACGCTGATCTCGATGCTAGGCTATGCCCTTTCGGGCTTTAGGCTGGCGTTCGTCAGCGCATTTATGCTGCTGCTCTGCGGCTTGTTCGGCCTGTGGGAAGAGAGTATGCAGACCTTGGCCCTGATGCTGATCTCGGTCTGCTGCGCCCTGCTGCTGGGTATTCCGCTCGGCATTTTGGCTGGCTGCTATCGCTCGGTCGACCGCGTTGTGCGTCCCATCCTCGACGGCATGCAGACCCTGCCAGCCTTCGTCTATCTGATTCCGCTGCTGCTGCTGTTTGGCGTCGGGCGTGTGCCCGCCGTAGTCGCCACCGTGATCTACGCCATCCCGCCCGTAGTACGCCTCACCTCGCTCGGCATTCAACAGGTTTCGAGCTCGGCTGTGGAAGCTGGGCGTGCTTTCGGCTCGACGGGCAGCCAACTGCTGCTCAAGGTGCAGCTGCCCTTGGCGATGCCTGCGATTATGACCGGCATCAACCAGACGATCATGATGGCGCTAAGCATGGTGGTGATCGCCGCGCTGATCGGGGCGGGCGGTTTGGGTCGCGAAGTGGTGATGGCGCTCGATCGCCTTGAGGTGGGCAAGGGCTTCCAAGCTGGTCTGGCGATCGTCTTTCTGGCCGTGATCCTCGATCGCCTGAGCGCCGCCCTCAGCCAGATCGATCCGCTCTCGGAGCCGATTCCGCTCGAAGAGCGCGTGCCTCGTTGGCTGCCGAGCCGGCTCGAGCCGCTCTTTCTGGTAGTCGGCGGTGCCTTCGAGCGCGTGATCTCGCTGCCCGCCGAGCTGCTCTGCCTGTTCATTCAAAACAAAGGTTGGCGACGGCTGATCCGCCGTTCGACCAATCTGTTAAGCGGCCTATGTGTTGTGCTGATCGTCTTCGCGATCACCGCTTGGTTCCTGCCCCAAAACAGCTTCCCGAAAGAGTGGCGCTTAGATCTGGCCACACCCGTCGACGGGCTGGTCGCTTGGATGAAGGTCAACCTCTATCGCATCGGCGACTTACCGATCGGCACTGGCCCCTTCAGCGATGCACTCACGCTCTATCTGCTCAACCCGATGCGCAGCCTATTGCGCGACATCTTGCCCTGGCCGGTGATTATGGCCGGCGCGACGATTTTGGGCTTCTACGCGGGCGGCTGGCGACTGGCGCTGCTTAGCTTGGGCAGCCTAGTGATGATCGGGCTGTTGGGCATGTGGGAGCACAGTATGGACACGCTCAGCCAAGTGCTGATCACCGTGATCTGCGCCTTCGTGATCGCCTTCCCGCTCGGTATTCTGGCCTCGCAGAGCGAGCGCTTCGCGGCCTTCCTGCGGCCCATCCTCGACTTTTTGCAGACCATTCCAACCTTCGTCTATCTCACTCCAGTGATTATGCTCTTTAACGTCGGGCGCGTCCCCGGGCTGATCGCCGCCGCGCTCTACGCCATTCCGCCGGGCATTCGCCTCACCACCTTGGGCCTGCGCCAAGTCGATACGGCCGTGATCGAGGCGGCCCGCGCCTTCGGCTCGACTCGCCGCCAGCTGCTTGTGAAGGTGCAGCTGCCCATGGCGCTGCCGTCGATTATGCTGGGCGTCAACCAGATGATCATGATGGTGCTGGCCATGGTGATCATCGCCGGTCTAGTGGGCAGCGGCGCGCTCGGCCTCGAAGTGGTAACAGGTCTGCGCCGCATTCAAACCGGGCGCGGTCTGGAGGCTGGTCTGGCGATCGTCTTTTTGGCGATTATGCTCGATCGCATCACTCAGGCCTGGGCAAAACGCCAGAGCGATCTCTAGCTTACTCGCTCAAGCTCTGACGGCGAGGTCTCTCCCATCCATTCAGTCTCGACCGCGTCCGCCTACGGCTATCAGATAGGCTAGCCTGCCCTCATCCCCAACCCTTCTCCCGCACTGACGGGAGAAGGGCGTATGTACTCCCCCTCATTCGTGATCTTCCAGACTGACTTCTGTACCACTAACCTTCCCACAGCTTCGCAGCGAGAAGGCTTTGGAGGGCATTGAACAGCGAAAGGCAGTGTGAACCTGCCAGGTGCAAGCACCTGGCAGGTTGCAGTGAAAGCAGCAAAGGCAGCAAAGGCAGCGAAACAGCTGCGTTGAATGGATGGTGGGCGACTTGGTAGCCGTAGGCGGACGCGCCAAGGACCGTATGGGAGCTAGAAGCCTCGCCGCTAGAGTGATACCTTCTTAAGAGCGATAAGATTAGGCCCAAGCTATAATGCCTCAATTCCCCGCGAAATCGTTCGAAAAATCCCCAAAAACGCTGAAGGTTTTCAAATTGTGGTGCGTATAAGTAGATAGCTCGATCCGATAGCGCTAATGGAGAGCGTGTCGTTATGCGTCAATTCAGCTTCGATGAACTTTTTGAGCGATACCACCAAGAGGTATACCGCTTGTGTATCGGTATGCTCAGCGATCTTGAAGAGGCTGAGGACGCGACACAAGAGATCTTTCTGCGCGCCTACAACGCTTGGAATCGCTACGATCCCGAAAAGGCAGCGGCTCGCACATGGCTGGGACATATCGCCATCAACTATTGCCGTTCGATCTTGCGGCGGAAGCGGCTCTACAACCTGATTCAACCCTTTCTGCCCGGGCTTGGCGCGAAAGCCGATAACCACGCCCTGAATCAGGAATTGAAGGTCGATCTGCTGAGAGCGCTCGATAGTCTCGACGAGATTCACCGGAGCGTAGTGCTGCTGCGCTACTACCTCGATCTGCCCTGCGCCGATATCGCTGCGATTTTGGGTCTGAGCGAAGGCACGGTCTACTCTCGACTGCATACCGCACGCCAACGGCTTCAACTGCAACTCCGAGAGGAGGTCTAAGATGCGGCATATCAGCATCGAACAATTGAGCCAGCTGCTTGAGCAATGGCGTGACCGCACCTTAACGCCAGAGCAACAACGAGAGCTAGAAGCCTATCTCGCCAGCCATCCCCAAGCGCAACGCTGGTGGCGCGAAGCCATCGAGCACGATAGCCGGCTGACACAAGCCCTGCACCAGCTCGATAGCTTTAGGCTGCCCGAAACGAGCTATAGTCGCATCAAACAGCGCCTAGCCGCCAAACAACGCCGACAAAAGCTAGGGTGGCTGCTGCTCGCACCCATCTTGCTGATCGCGCTGCTGGTCGGGGTGCGTTTCGTCGCACAGTCGGGCTTGCTCACAACCCTTGCGCCCTTGCTGAACGGACCACAGCCGCAAGCTATGCCGACCGTCACCATGCCGCCAGCCAGCTTTGAGCCAACGACAGAGCCAGCCGATACACCTACGTCCACCCCGTGGCTGCCCGCAGAACCTGTCGGCACGCCAACATCCACCCCGTGGCTGCCTGCCGAGCAAAGCGACAGGCCTAGCGATCAGCCGCCTCGATCGGGCGATCCTAGCCCATCATCGACTCCATTCGAGGCGATTCCGCTCACCGCCACGCCTATGCCGACAGTCGCTGTGGAGCAGAGCAGCGCGCAGCCGAGCGACGCCACACGCAGTTCCACGCCGCTGTCCGAGCCAAGCGTCGGCATGCCCACCAACACTGCTACGCCTTTTGGCATAGCGCCGCCAGACAACAGCTCTTCAGCACTCGCTCAACAGAAGCTAGTTTCCTCAAGCCCACCGACAGCTACCACATGCCTTGTTGCAAACCTCAGACAAGCTCACCTGCCCACAGCTAAGGAAATTCTGCGTCATGAACCTAGACCTCTTCCTCAGCGCTCCGCTCTTCTGCAGCGCGCTGCTTTCTGTGCTAGCCGTCCTCGTTGTAAGCTATAACAAGGGCGACAAGCTCGCCTCCAATCCGCAGCACATCAACTTTCAACTCATCAGGAGCGATCGTTATCCCTCCATCTCGCTGCGCTATCTGCGCAGCTACCTGCGGCGCAACTGGCCCGAAGCGCTGATCGCTGGCAGCCTGCTTATCGGCCTGATCGCGATCTGGTGTTCGCTGCCCGATCCGCTTGGGCTGCGGGCCGAGACCATCAGCAAATCTGGTCGGCCTTTGGAAGGGCTGCACGCGGTGCGAACGCTGCTGCTCAAAACCATGCCTTGGTGGAAATACATCGTGGCGATCGGCTGCAGCGGCCTCAGCCTAGGCTTGATGATCGCCGGGCTGGTGGCTCACCGCCGCAAGAAAGCGGGCACGCTCTTGGCGCGCAGCAGCCTGCTTATCGCCGCTTGCGGTCTGGCCTACCTTGGGCAACTTCAGCTGCTGGGCTATTTCAACGGCGACGGCCTCTGGCTCTACATCAGCGCCCTAGCCCTGTTTATGATCTGGGTTGCGCTGACATACCCCGACTCGCAAGCGCTCTTCAAGGCGAGCAACTGGTCGCCGCTCAAAGAGGCTGCCTTTCTGCTCGGAGCCAGTCTTCTGACCATCTTCGCCCGTTTCTATGCGATCGGCGCCCTACCCTACGGCATCGAAGGCGATGAATCGAAGTGGTCGGTCGAGGTGATCAGCGCCATGCGCTATGGGGAGTATCCGCATTCGGCCGACTACCACTTGGGCGCGGTGCCGCTCAGCTTCTGGATGCAAGCGCCGTTCCTGATCGCGCTCGGGCCAACGGTCTTCGCCGGACGGGTGGCGGTCGCCAGCTATAGCCTGCTCGGCAGCCTCTGCTGCTATTGGCTGGTGCGCCAGATCTTGGGCCAGCGTTTAGCGCTGCTCAGCATGCTTCTGCTGGCGGTCTCGCTCTTAGATACCAGCGCAAGCCGCCTTGCCAACGTCGAAAGCCACGTTAAGCTCTGGCCGCCGCTGGCTCTGGCGCTTCTAGCGCGGGCGATCCAGAACAAGTCGCTGTTCAGCTACCTTTTGGCTGGCGTGGCCACCGGTCTCGGCTTTCTGACCTACGAGACGGTCACACCCCTGGGCGGCGTGATGGTTGTGATAATGGCGATCGAGTGGTGGCGCGAGCGGGCCTCGCTGGAAAGTGTGGTTCGGCGCTCGATCGCCTTCTTCATTCCGCTCTGCTTTGTCTTGCCGGTCACGCTCACCTACCTCTACAGTCGGCTCGACTATTACGAATTCGGGGCCAAGGCGGCCAGAATCGGCCTCTGGGAAGGCATCGTCGATCAGATCATCGAGCTGGGCAGCGCGATTTTTGTGCAGGTCAAACGCGACTTCCTCTACAACCGCGCTGGGCCGCTGCTGCAGGGCTTGTTGCTGCCCTGGCTCGCCTTCGGGATCGCGCTGAGCGTATTGACTTGGAAGCAAAGCCGCCTCTATTGGATCTTGATCTGGGCTCTGTTCTTCTTCATACCCGCCCCGGCTCTGGCCCATATGCCCGCTGGGCGCGTGTTTTACCCGGGACTGCCAGCGCTCTACATCTTGAGCGCAAGCGCCCTGCTGGCGGCCTATAGCTCGTTACGCAGCCTGAGGCCGAGCTATCTGGCCAGCATCGTCAAGGCTTTCAGCAGCGTAGCGCTCGGCCTGTTTATCGTCCAAAGCCTCTACATCTCCTTCAACGAGATCACCGATTATCCAGACCGCATCAACCGACGCGAGCTTTACGATCTGGCCCGAACGCATGCGGCAGACGATCATATGCTGCTCTTCCCCTATCTGATCGCGGCCAACGATCCGATCCAGCAAGAGGGCGAGCAGCTGATCCGCCTCGGCATGCGCCGCCCCGACGGCAGCAGCTATCCCTTCAGCTTGGTCGAAATGAACGAGCTGCTGGCGCGCATCGCCAACACAGATCCCAACTACCGCATCAGCGTGATCTGGGATAGCGTGAGCAGCACCAAGCGCGCCGAGCGCGACCAGGTCTTGGCAGCTCTGCTCGACTGCTACCCCGAAACTCAAGTTCATCCGGGCCGCAGCTTCCATACCTACAGCCTCTCGCGCGAGGCGATCGCGCATGCCCGCTGCACCAGCGGCACGATCACGCTCAAGACCAAAGAATCACCCAACGAGCGGGCCTATCGGCTCGCTTGGAGCATCGAGGCGCCCCAATCAGTAGCGGAGCTGCACTTACGCTGCGATGCGATCTATCCCGAGACGATCGCCATCCCCGCCGAGCGCTTGAAGGGCACTGGTTGGCGGCGCGAGACGGCCTTCGCGCTCGATTTTGAAGACGACGGCTTTCTCGAAGACCTTAAAACCGACGAGCCAGCCGTGCTCAGGCTCTCGGGCCTGCCGCACAAGCCGCACTACATCTGGGTGCGCTCTTACCGCCGCCAACACGACGGCTTCCCGGGCCAGCTCGCGCTCAACGGCCAGATCCTCGCCTTCTCTCACGACGATGTGCCGCTCAATACCTGGCATTGGGAGCGTGTCGGCCCCTTTATGGTCGACAACGGTAGCCCGCTGCTGAGCGTGATGCGCCCTTACAGCAAGCAGAGCGCCAACTTCCGCGGGTTGTTTATCGATACGCTGATCCTTACAACTTCGCCCGAGTTCGACCCCGCAAAGCATGCGCTTTGGAAGGAGAGTTTTCAACACACCATCCAGCTCGCAGCCGGGCAGACAAGCGGCTCGCTGCCGCTCGATCTCTCGCACGACCACTATCGCTGCACGCTAAGTGCGCCGCCCGACAGCACGCTGGTCAACGCTACCGGCCAAGGACCGCTGCAATCGCAGCCGCTCGTGCTCTATCTCAACAAGCTCAATCCTTAGCTGCTCGGCAAACGATCCGCTCCTAGGCCGCTTTTGTAGCAGGCACGTTGTATCTTTTTGGCGGAGAGGTCACAACCATCCATCCGGCTTCTAGCGCGTCCGCCTTCGGCTATCAAATGCTAGCTCCTCCCATTCGACCCAATGGCCTGCGGCAGCGCGAATCGTTGCAATTTCACTGTCTAGCATTGAGCATACGCGGTCGTTACACAAAGGGCCTTTATCGCCAAATCGTTCAAAAAGCGGTACTATACGTGCTATCCCACCGCAAATCTGTCGTTTCAAGTTAGGAAGGTACAGTGTTGTGCTAAAAGTAAGCGAAAACCGCCGCTTTTTGGTTCATGATGATGGCAGACCCTTCTTCTACCTTGCTGATACGGCTTGGGAGCTTTTTCACCGCTGTAGCTACGAGCAGACCAACTACTACCTGCGCGATCGGGCTGCCAAAGGCTTTACCGTTATTCAAGCCGTTGTGCTGGCCGAGATCGACGGCTTGCACACCCCCAATATGCAGGGCGATCTGCCCCTGATCGACGACGATCCCACCAAACCGAACGAAGCCTACTTTAAGCACGTCGATGCAGTGGTTGATCTAGCCGCCTCGTTGGGGCTCACCATCGGTATGCTGCCCACTTGGGGCGACAAGTGGAACAAGAAGTGGGGCGTCGGTCCAGAGATCTTCACGCCCGAGAACGCCTTCATCTACGGCAAATTCCTCGGCGAGCGCTACGCCGACAAACCGATCATCTGGATCGTCGGCGGCGACCGCCCGATCGAAGAGCCGCACCATCTGCCGATCGTGCGCTCGATGGCGCTCGGCCTGCGCGAGGGCGACGGCGGCCGCCACTTGATCACGATGCACACCTGGGGCCAGCACAGCACCTCCGAATATGTTCACGACGAAAGCTGGCTCGATTTCCATACCTGCCAGAGCGGCCACGCCCGCAACTTCGAAAACTGGCGCTTTATCGAGGCCGACTACAACCGCAGTCCCACCCGGCCCTGTATGGACGCCGAGCCGGGCTACGAAGACATGCCCGATGGGATTATGAATCTCGATGGCGGCTACCTCGACGACTACGAGGTACGCAAAGCGCTCTACTGGGCGCTCTTCGCGGGCGCTCACGGCCACACCTACGGCTGCAACGATGTCTGGCAGATGTGGACGCCCGGGCGCAAAGCGCTGATCGGGGCGCGCCGCCCTTGGTACGAAGCGCTGCATCTGCCCGGCGCGAGCCACGTTCAGCACGCCCGCTGGCTGCTGCTCTCGCGCCCTTACCTCAGCCGCATCCCCGATCAATCCTTGATCGTTTCAGATCCGGGCAGCAAGACTCACCATGTGCGTGCCACCCGCGACAGCCAAGGCAGCTACGCCATGGTCTATCTGCCCTCGAACCGCGAGGTCGAGCTCGATCTCAGCGTTCTCAAGGGCGATACGCTGCGCACTTGGTGGTACGACCCGCGCACCGGCAACGCCCAAGACCTCGGGCTGAGCGCCAAAACCAGCAGCCTGAGCATTCGCCCGCCCGATGGCGGCCCCGACTGGGTGTTTGTGGCCGATAGCGCCGATGCAGGCTTCCTCGCTCCGGGACTGCGCAGCTAGTTTGGTTCGGGCAAGGCAGCTTAAAAGCTAGGCTACCATAGATTGTGCTTCGGTAGCCTTTTTCAAAGGCCAGCCAAACGATGCACGCTATTCAGGGGCGAGTGATATCAAATCCTGTTGATCACGTTCCATTTGGCCTTCGGCAGAGTGGAACGTGACTCTTTTTGTTGTGAGAGATTTCGCGCTGTCGCGCGAAATCTCTCACAACCTTTTTCCCGTTTTTGTCTTACAAGAGCGCAAGTCTGTAAACGGATTTGGTATGAGCGCGCTATCTGCTAGGCGTGTGCGCCTAGCAGGTCGCAGCGCGAGCTGCGACCTAACAAGGGCCCGAATGGGAGGAAGGGATGTTGATAGCCGAAGGCGGACGCGCTAGAAGCCGAATGGAAGGTTGGAAGCTCTCCGCCAGAGCGAAAAGCCTAGCCAACGCGGGGCGACCGAGCGAGTCAGGCGGCACCTAGCGGCACTTTTTGTGGAAAACTTGTGGATAGTTGTGGGTAAACCACGGGAAAAGCTGTGTTTGAATTGTGGATTACTCGTCAGCATCGTCTGTTTCAAGCTCTGGCTGAAGGTAACTAATCCACAACCAGCCGCCGATCACAATCACGTAGTAGCCGATCAAGAGCCAGAGCGGGAAGGGCGGGATCTGATAGGCTGCGCCCGGAATCTGGGCCAAGAAGCTGGCGGCCTGCGACATCCAAGCCAAGAGCAGCCAAGCCATCCAAGCCAGCACCTGCCCGAGCGGCAGCCAGATCAGGCCGCCGATCAGCGCGATGCTGCCCCACAACATAATGAAAGGGATGACCGGAACAATCAGAATATTGGCTACAGGAGCGATCACCGAGAGATTGCCGAAGTTGTATAGAATCGGCGGCAGGGCCAAGATCTGGGCGGCCAAGGTGGCAGTCAGGGCCTCTTTGACCCAAGCCAAGCTGCTCCAGCGCAAGGGCGGAAAGCCCTCTAGCCAAGCTTCGGTCGGCTTTGCGAAGGCGAACAGGCTGGCGGTCGCCAAAGCCGAAAGCTGAAAGCCGAGATCCCACAGCACATTGGGGTTCCAGATCGTCAGCAGAAAACAGGCGCCAAACAACAGCGTCCAAGGTTCACTCTCGCGCTCGGCGGCGGTCGCCAGCAGCATCAAGCTGGCCATGGTCGCGGCCCGCAGCACCGTGCCGGTCGCACCCACAAACAAGCCATAGATCCAGATCACAGCCAGCGAGATCCAGAAGGTTGGGGTGCGCGGGATCTTGAGACGCTGGGCCGCCGAGGCGAGTAAGCTGGCCAGAATCGTGAAATTCCAGCCCGAGATCACCAAAATATGCGATGTGCCGGTTACCGAGAAGTCGTTGTAGACCTCGTCGGGGATGGTGGCTTGTAGACCGAGCAGAATGCCGATGGCGAGCGAGGATTGTGGCTCTGGCATCAGACGTAGCAGCACCCTGCGGCAGTGGTCGCGAAAGGCGAGCAGATAGCGCAAGGCGGCCCAACCCGATTCTTGGGGCAGCACGCGCACGGCTGGGTCGCGCATCAGCACTTTGATGCCTTTGCGCTCGAGGTAGCGCCGATAGTCGAACTCGCCCGCACGCTTGGGACCGCGCGGCTGCTGCAATTCGCCCTTCAAGATCAAGACTTGGCCGTAGTGGTATTGAGGATAGGGCGCTAGATTGACCAAGACCCGCCCTTCGGCCGGACGCAGCTTGCCGTTTAGGCGCGCCCGCTCGACTTCGACAATCAGTTGTTGGCCGTCTTCGGTGCGCTTGGGGTCTTCGATGATGGCCGCTTGTAGGCTGAGCTCTTCGTAGCCGCTCAGCAGCCAAACACTGGCGGGCGTTTCGAGCAACTGAGCGCTGTTGTAGCGTATGCAGGCCCCAAACAGCAGGCAGAGACCCAAGCCGAGCATGCGCAGGCGAAAACGCCGCCAACAGAGCGCGGCTAGACAGAGGCTGGTAAGCGCGATTCCAAGCGCCAGAGGCGTGGTCACGCCTAAACGATCGGCAATCAGTAAGCCTGCTATCCAACAGATCGCTAGCACAATCAGCATGGCAAGCCTCCCGCGCGCCAACTAGGCATCGCATAGAGAAACCGTTCGAATCCGAGCCGCGATCACGAGAGGCAGGTAGCGATTGGGTAACTAAATTTCGCCTTGAGCTAACTTGACAGTTCGATCCAAGCTAACGATCTTATTTGAAGAAGCCCATGAAAAGCTAAGAGTCCCCTAATAGAGGCGTGTTAGAATTAAGAGAAATTGCCGCTGTATAACCGAATCTTCTCTCAAGCCATAGCATATTTTTGTTACAATAGATGTCCAAGCAAACAGTATCCGAGATCCATAACAGCTGTTAGGGTGACAGGGTTTTCAGACATCTTAGAGGGTTACCCGTCTCGGCAAAGGAGAGTCCCACCATGGCTCAGCATATCCCTTCACCGCTCGATCGTGCCATTCTAGCGCTTGAAGGGCTTTCAATAGGCGATGCGTTCGGAGAGCGTTTTCTGAGCTACCCAGATCTGCTGGCAAGCTTGATCATCGACCGAGCGCTACCCGCCGCACCTTGGAAATACACCAACGATACCGAGATGTCGCTCTCGGTTGTTCATATTCTGCGACAACATCAAGGCATCGACCAAGATGCGCTGGCACGGTCATTCGTTGAACACCACAACAGCGTGCGCAACTATGGGCGTGCCACCGAACATCTCTTGATCGAGATGGGCAAGGGCCATAGTTGGCGCGATCTCGCTCCGCAGCTCTTCCACGGCATGGGTTCGTTTGGAAACGGCGCTGCGATGCGCGTGGCACCGATCGGAGCCTATTTTGCCGACGATCTGGAAGCGGTTGTGGAGCATACCAAGCGCGCCACGCTGGTCACCCACACCCACCCCGAGGCGCTGGCGGGCGCGATCGCCGTGGCCGTCGCCGCAGCCTGGGCCTATCGGGTAGGGGCCGGCAGCGCACCTAGCTTCGCCACCCTGATCGATATGATATTGCCCTATGTGCCTGAAAGCGAAGTCGCGCGCCGCTTAGCACGTGCCAACCAGCTATCGCCTGCTGCGCCCGCCTCACAAGCGGCGGCAGTTCTGGGCAATGGCAGCAATATTTCCTGCCAAGATACGGTTCCCTTTGCGATCTGGTGCGCCAGCTCGTATCTCAACGATTTCGAAGGCGCGATGTGGCACACCGCGCTCGGCTTCGGCGACCTCGACACCAACTGCGCGATT
Organism: uncultured Chloroflexales bacterium; assembly: GCA_937902315.1. GTDB lineage: Bacteria > Chloroflexota > Chloroflexia > Chloroflexales > Chloroflexaceae > CALGUG01. The sequence continues at coordinate 477 of CALGUG010000008.1, read as the reverse complement.
GTGGGCGGCATCGTAGCCCTGCGCGTCGGCCAAGCGGGCATTCCCGAAAACTGGCGCAGCAGCCGCGAGCCTTTGCCGAGCTGGGCCTTTGGAGCCTAAGGCCGAAACAGCCAGCGATCGGTCGGTTTCGGCCTTCACCATTTTTTCATCACACGAGGCCCTGAGTAAAAAACGTACCCTTCGATAGGCTCAGGAAGCGCCTGTCGAAGGGCAGGGCTTTTTTGGTGGATGAGTCGAGGTTGAGGCCACCTCAACACACCGCCCTCTCCCCTGCCCCTCTCCCGTAAACGGGAGAGGGGTTCTGTGCTTCTGCAAGCCACTTCTCCCCTCTCCTGCTTCTATGCATTAGCCAAAAGTCGTGTCGGCAGCAACAGGCGATCGTTCGCATACCATCGCGAGATTATCCTTGAGAGCACAGAACTCAGAGAGCTTGTATGCGATTTCGCGTAGCGAAATCGCATACAACATCACCATTCA
>CALGUG010000007.1 GCA_937902315.1 uncultured Chloroflexales bacterium | reverse complement strand
GCTGAACCTCCAAGCTCCGCCCACTGCCACGCCAACACATACGCCAACCAATACGCCAAGCAACACTCCTACCAATACGCCTACTAATACGCCAAGCAACACTCCTACCAATACGCCTACCAATACGCCAAGCAACACTCCTACCAATACGCCTACTAATACGCCAAGCAACACTCCTACCAATACGCCTACGGCTACTGCGAGCAAGACAGCTAAGCCGAGCGATACGCCCAAACCTACTAAGACGCCAAAGCCAAGCAATACACCCAAACCTACCAATACCCATAAGCCAACCAATACACCCAAACCTACCAATACCCATAAGCCAACCAATACCCATAAGCCAACTAGTACACACAAACCTACCAGCACGCATAAGCCGACCAGCACGCATAAGCCAACTAGTACGCATAAGCCGACCAGCACGCATAAGCCAACCAACACTCCGCGCTCCTAACGGCGAACTGCTGATCGCGTAACAAACAGAGAAGGCCACCCCACATCTGTTGGGGTGGCCTTCTCTTAAGCGTTTGCTCCGCTTCTGATGGCTCGCGGGGTGATGAGCGCGGCTTCGTCGCAAGCGCGGAATACACCCTCTTGGTGGCGGGCCAGCTGTTGATAGCCGTAGGCGGACGCGGTTAAGAGCTTCTTTGCGGGAGAGAACACGCCGCCAAGATTCTGAAATCATCAAACGGATGTGGCATTACAGACAGCAAGCACACGCCTTTCCGACTATTTGATACGGAAGGATGCGCTTAGCTCGCGAATATTTTCGACAATGATCAGCAGGCCAGCCAGCGAGATCAGAATAATCACCACAGGCCAGAAGAAGGTGTAGATCAGCACTAAGCCCGCAGCCAGCGCTAAACCAACCACCACATAGCGCACTAGGAATTGAACTTGGCGGCGGAAGAGTGCTTCGATAAAGCTATACACACCGATCAGGGCCAAGAGGCTCATCTCCCAGCCACGCACAAACTGAGCGATAATCGCGATGCCGATCAGCAGAATGCCGACGCTCAAGGCGCTCCAGGTTTCGGCGATACGGCCTAGACGCAGTTCAGCCGAACTGGTTGGCATCTGAGGCAGGCGCAAGTGAGCGCGAATATCGACCGCTGTATCTCTGCCTAGACGTTGGCTGTAAGTGGTGCAACTCTCTAAGACCAGCTCATTCATGGCGTGGCGCGATTTCAGGGCATTGAGATCTTGTGAATGCTGGGCGATCTTTGCTTCAAGGTCCATAGCGCGCTCTTGAAGGTGGGAGAGACCGCGCACGGCCTCGGCTTCCATCTCAAGGCCCATAAGACGCTCGGTTAGATCAGCGATCTGCTGTTGCAGCTCGCGCTGTTCGTCGCGCAGACGCTGCTGTTGACGTTCGAGCACACCGCGCGCCAAGGTCGGCGGCGGCACCTTGTCGAGTCCGCCCCAGCCGAGCGGGTTGTACCACATTTTGCGCACGCTGCCATCGCGATTGTAGCGCGGCCCTGCCGGTGCATCTTCGCCCGCAACCGGATCACGCGTGTACAAGCCCCACAGGCCGCGATAGCCTTCGACCCAGGCGGGCGCTGGGCCATACTCGGTGGCCTGCAACGGCACCATCTCCCAGCTTTTGCTCTGACCAGGACCGATGCGCAAACCATCGCCACGGGCGTAGTCTACGAACGGAATACGAATAAAGGAGAGATCGGGCAGATCGATATATTCGCCGCCTTGGCGCAAGGTAACCCGCCAGAAGCGCTGAAGCCTTCGCCAGAAGCGAACGATGCCGCGCGCAAAGGGGATCTCGGCCACCGGCAGGTATTCACCTTGAGTGTAGTAGTTGGCGTGCGATCCAGCACCAACATAGACCACCGGATGCTCGCCCACCAATTGCAACTCTGGGTCGTTCCAGTGGCGACGGAGGTCATCGCCTTCAAACTCGTGCGATGAATAGCCGACCCAACAAGGATGCACCTCACCATCTTCGTCTTCGATGGTGTAGACGGTGATCATCTCCCAATCGCTTTCGTGGTCGTTCACGCCATAAAACGATGATCGCCAGTCATTGAAGGCATAAAAAAACCAATATTGCAGAATGGTGTAGCCATTTTCGCGCACGACGCGCCCATAGTAGGTGTAGTGCTCGTGCTGCTCTTGAATCGCTTGGTAACGCAAGCCCGCATCGGCCGCAAGACCGCCGGGCACTTTACCACGCAACAACAGAGTGACCGAAAAGAGCAAATCGAGCACGCGCGCCAATAGACCAACACGCGCTAAGCGCCCACGTCCGGCGTGAAATTCTCGTACTGGAGATTGGCGATAATACTCTAAGACCTGTTTTGGATTGAGAGGTTCAGCGAAATTGATAAAGTAGACCGAGCCATCGACATCGCGGCGCGGCATCACCAACTTATCGACCGTCAACTCTCCACGAGGCACCAATACCTCGGGCACATCATTGGGGCGTTGAATACAGAGAGCCGATTCGGCTAAATAGTAATCGACATTCATTGGGTAGAACTGCTCGCCAAGCGTAAAACAGGCGATCGGTTCAAAACGCCGCAGAAGGTCAAGGTCTTTCTGACTAAGCGTCTCTTGCATAATCGTCTAGTCTAAACTACAAAAAGAAGGGCCCACATTCTGATGGCACCAAGCGTAGGTGGCGTTATAAATGCCGATCTACAACTTCTCGTTGAGCTTCCATAATCGCCGCGTTATTGGCTTCGATCGTCAACATGCTGTCGGGATCATCACGTTGTTGAGCGACACTAAATGAACGTTGAATATCGCGCTGATTCAAATAGAGCACAATGATCACCGAAGCAAACATATTGAAATAGAAGGCATGCCCATTGACATAGTTGAGCAATTCGGCGGCGAGGTTAATACCCTGAACGATCAGGGCCATGATCCAAGCCCAAGGGCGCAGGCGAAAGATACCGACGCTGCTCACAAGACAACAAATACCCATCACTAGGGCTGTGCTTGTGAAAAGCCAGTAACGCGAACTATGAATCGGGATCTCGCTAGCAATTTCAGGCGGATACAACTCATAGAGAGCGGGTATTACTAAGGAAAAGGACAACCCTGCAAACAATGCGAAGCTCAGGCCTTGGACAAGCACCATTAGGCCCAATAAGGTAACACTTGTTGGTCGTTTCATGGGTAATCGTCGCTGTCTTCTTTGTGACATACAGCCTCGATTCTAGAGAGATATCACTAGATCGTCAAATTTGTTCCTATTGTTGCGCGAACAGGCCGATTATTCAAGTCATGTTAAGAAATGTGTTCACAACAAGCCTCACATAAATATTGAATGCCTAGAAGAGAAAACTGATTACATCATACGAAAGCAGATGGCGATCTATATGCTGAATAAAGCCTAAAAGTGCTTGCCAATATGCCAAACGAATGGTATACTACAAGCCGATGCAGGCCCCCGTAGCTCAGATGGATAGAGCGACTCCGTCCTAAGGTGTGCGTCGGTGGTTCGAGTCCGCCCGGGGGCGCCACATAGAAAACGGAGGGAGAATTCCCTCCGTTCTTGCATTTTCAGCGCTAAAGTTTTCATAGCAAATCCGCTTGGGTACTTCAAAGTTTTAGCGGTTGGGTCACACCCCCAAAGAAGGTCCTAACAGCGTCCGCCTACGGCTATCAACAATCCTCCCGAAACAACGAGGTCGTATCTGGCTGCACAGACACGCCTCCCCAACGTGCATCGTTTCAGTAAGTTAGGTCCGATTGGCATAGCTTTCAAGATCGTAGTAATCGACTAGCCGTCGCTTATTCAACAAATAGGTGCGCATTTTGCCGTGACCCTTGACCCAAACATCTTCGCGCCTAGTGAAGTCGTAGCTGTCGCGCAGGGCCATAAAGGTTCGCTCGGTGACTTGAATCGAGCTACCAAAGCCATGCGACTCCATGCGGCTGGCCATATTGACGGTATTGCCCCACAGATCATAGCTGAACTTCTTGGTGCCGATCACGCCAGCCACAACCGGCCCAGTTGCAATGCCGATCCGAATCTCTAGCTCGTTATAGTGTTTGGCGACCTCATCGCGCATATCGAGCGCCATCTCGGCAACCGCTTGAGCATGATCGGAGCGCTGATTGGTCAGGCCACCAACCGCCATATAAGCGTCTCCGATCGTTTTGATCTTCTCTAAGCCATGTAGCTCGGCCAAACGATCGAAGCGCGAAAACACCTCGTTGAGCAAGATCACTAGCTCTTCGGGCAAAATGCTCGCAGAGAGCTTGGTGAAGTCAACGATATCGGCGAACAGCACCGTCACTTCATCGAAGCTATGGGCGATAATGCCTTTATGGTGTTTCAGCTCTTGGGCGATCGGCTGCGGTAAGATGTTAAGCAGAAGCTGTTCTGAACGCTCCTGCTCCTCTTGCAATAAGCGATGTTTGAGGCTCAGAGCTTCATTGGCAGCTCGCAACTCCAATTCCCGCGCCTTACGTTTATCCATCTCGTGTTTGAGGCGCAAGGCCGAGCGAACGCGCGCCAACAGCTCGATTCGATTAAAGGGCTTGCTGATAAAATCGTTGGCACCGGCATCGAAGGCTAACTGCAAATCGGCGCTCTCGGTGCTGGCCGTTACCATAATGATGGGCAGATCTTGGAAGTCAGGTGCGGCTTTGATGATACGACACGCCTCGATACCATCCATATCGGGCATACTGATGTCCATCAGTACGAGATCGATCTCTTCAGCGCTCTGGGGTGGTGCATCACAGCCCAAAAGCCTAAAGGCTTGTTCTGCAGAGCCTGCCATCAGCAGATCGTTGTAGCCAGCTGCTCTCAAGATCGCCGCAAGCAAGAAGCGTTGACCTGCGGTATCATCAACTATCAACAAGCTCACGTACTACCTCGCTGTTCACACTCTAAAGCTTTGCAAACCCGCGCATATTCACGTTCAAGCTGTTGTACAATCGGCATAGCGTGCTGAAAGCAATTGCTACGGCCACACTTCTCTAGCTCAGCGCTCAGGGAAGAGAGAGCATGCGCGCCTAGGCTTGCGCTACTACTCTTGAGGCTATGGGCTGCCCGTCGAACACGATCAGCATCGGCTAGCATTACGCCCAAACGCAGCTCTTCGAGCAATGGTGCCGACTCCTTCATAAACAATGTGATTAAGAGGCTTACAACGTTGGGCTGTTCTTCCGTCTCTAACAAACGCAGTTCTTCAAGTACATGTTTATCGATCACAGACTCATCATTTGAATTGTTTCCAAATTGGAGACGCTGCTCGATGCCGATCACGGCACGTTCTAATGCTCCTTGAAGTTCAGCGATTTGAATTGGTTTCGTCATGTAATCGTCCATTCCCGCTGCAAGACACTGTTCACGATCACCTTGCATCGTATTAGCTGTTATCGCGATAATGTAAGGGCGTTCAAGAACGGGATATATCTCACAGATAGCTCGTGTCGCCTCAAGCCCATCCATCTCGGGCATTTGAATATCCATCAAAATCAAGTCGTAGCGCTGCTGAGCGACTGCATCGAGCGCGTCAATACCGTTTGCGGCCAGATCGGCCCGATGGCCCAAGCTCTGCAACAGCAGCAAAACAAGCTGTTGATTCAGTTGGTTATCTTCGACCAACAAGATCTGAAGGGAAGACAAACGCGAGGAAGATATAGAAGGCTCCGACATAGCCGCTATCTCTTCAGAAGGCGGCACAGGGCGACGCAGGCTACTAAGGGGCTGACGTTGCGAGAATAAGGCTGTCACTGTGTAATAAAAGATTCGAACACTCGCGTTAGGTTCAGCAGTTGATGTCACCGAGCGCGTCTCACTCGCTATTGGCTCGATCAACTGATGTATACCTAGCCCTAGCCTAGAGGCTTGACGGTCTAAAAAGCGCGCCAACAAACGATAGATACCACTTACAAGTGCCAGCAAAGCCAAGGCGCACAACAGAAGCGCTTGTAGCTGCAAACGAGCGATTCGCATTTGGCGCAAAGTAGGCCCAAAGAGAGCAAAACCATACAGACTTGGCAAAAATGCAAGCATTCGAAGGGTCGATCGATCGTCGGCTTGAGCGAGCTTCCGAGCCAAGTCTAACGTAAGCAACAGGTATAAGGCTACATAGCTAGAGCGACACAACAACTGAACCGGTTTGTAGAACATATCTCTAATCTCTTCCGGTGTTGTTTCAGAATCGATGAATTGCCGTCTCTAAGCTCGCGCTCCAAGCTGGGATGCGGGATGGAAGTGGATGAAGGACGAGCCTGCGCTACACGAGTATGTTCAAAATCAAGGGGAGCAGTGTGCTTCTCGACTGGGGCGTAGGAGCGAGAAGGAAGCAGAATTGCTTATCTATATGGTTATCGTTTGACGGGCTCAGAAGATACGACAAGCTGTAGAAAATGTCAGATTAGCTCTCTGAGAACAAATCTGGTTGATCACTTTCCGTTTTTGGCCTTCAGCAGAAGGGTCTCAACTATGGTTTTCTATCGTTTTGCTTTCTCGATTGCGAGAATGCAAATCTTTAAAGTGGATTTGGGATCACTCGGCTAAAAGACTAGCGTTGGTGAACAAGCAGTACAAGGGGCAGTTTGATATAGCTATCGACGCGCAGCTCGCCGAGCAGATGCATGCCCGACGACGAGCCACCATCAAGATTAAGAGCCGTATCGATATCGAGATCGCTGGCGGCCAACCAAGCCGAGAGGCTAGGCAGCGAGAAGCTGTTGGTCGAGCAGACAAAAAAGAGAATGCGCCCTTGACGGTCGCGCGCCAGCACGCTACGTCGATCGCGCTCGGTGTCCTCTTCATCGCTATAAGTGGCTAAGCCGCCGTTTTTGACCAGCATGGGCCAGCTCTGCAGGGCCTCGCTAAGCGGCTCATCTTCGCTGTAGGGGTAGTCGGCCAGCGAACGCAAGATCAGCTCGCCTTCATTGGTGACCGCGAACATACCACCCTGCCCAACGTAGCTATCGCCGTAGTGCAAGCCATCGCTCACAACCAAAGCGGTGCTCTGGTATTCGGCAGTAAAGAAACCGCCGTTGATGACTGCAAAAGCCGAACGTTCTTGGGCCCATTCCAGCAAGCTGCGCGGCTGGGCAGGGTCGTAACCTACGCTAAAACGGACTTGACTGGGATCGAAACGTACAATGCTGATATTGGCTAAGATTGGGCTGCCATCGATCGCGATGCGCATGCGACGGATTTCTGCGCCATGACCTGCATCTTGCCAACCACTATCGCTGGGCTGGTTGCTAGCAGTAGGCTGCGGCGGGGTCTGGAAGACGGTTGGGCGCAAGGTTGCAAGAGGCTGAGGGATCTGAACCGCTGGTTCCAACTGCTCGCTTGCACAGGCAGGCAGAAACACAACGAGCAGCATGGCAAGAATGCACACAAACCGCTTCACTAACCCTACACTCCTTTAACAGCGATCACGCTTCAAACGGATCTAGCTTAGAAATCGGCGATCTTTCGATATTTACGCTCGAAGTAGAGCAGAGGTCTGCCTTCGTACGACTCGCCATCAAGCACTTCACCAATAAAAATCGTATGGTCGCCGCCTGGCACAGCCGCCGTAACTTTGCACTCTACATAGGCCAGCGCCCCATTGATCAACGGCATACCATGCGCGCCAAGCCGATAATCGACACTGGCGAATTTATCTTCAAGAGGTGTTGCAAAATGGTTCGAGAGATCAGCTTGATCCTCAGACAAAATATTGACGGCATAGCTACCCGCAGCCCGAATCACCTCGTAGCCATAACGAGATGTGTTGATGCTGACAAGCACAAGAGTCGGATCGGCCGACAACGATGCAAAGGCGCTGACCGTGAGGCCATGGGGAACACCGTTGTGCATCGTTGTTACAACCGTTACGCCAGAAGCGAATTGAGACATAATCTGAAAGAACTTAGAACGTTCAATACTCATTACAGACACACTCTTTCTCGGGCCGCTGCTCGATAACAGACTCCAAAACTTAGGAGGTGCGAGCTTTTATTGCTTGGCGAATCTCCTCACCGATCTCGGCTTCAGCCTTCGCTTCTTCATCAGGCAGAATCAGTTCGGGAACAGGTTCGACGGGACCATCGGGATTAACCGCCACCATACTGAAATAACCGGTTGTACACAAGCGCCGATCGCCGGTCAGCGGATGCTCCGCGTAGACATGAATGCGCACCACCATCGATGTGCGTCCCACTGCGATCACACGAGCGCGCGCCTCGACGATCTCTGAGCGCTGAATCGGAGTGCGAAAATCGATTCGCTCGGTCGATGCCGTCACCACTGGTTGACGACAAAAACGCAACGCCGCGATCGCGGCCGTCTTATCCATCAGAGACATCACATCGCCACCGAACATCGTGTTGTGATTATTGGTCTGATTGGGAAGCACGATATCCACTGTAGTAACTTCGGGAGCGATTCGCTTGACGCGCTCAGACTCTGACATATCACATCCACTTTCCATTGTTTGAAATACGTTGTGCCTATTGTAGTGGTTTTCCGACTTGTGTGCAAAACGAGGTAAATATGCCGATATAATCTATTTTGGTCATATGGCCAGATCGTGCTGAAAGTGCATGCTCTATAATAGAAACAGAGACTTCTCAGCAATAAGCTGTCTGTAAGCCACGATTCAAGCTATTTGCTGGCACCGCCTTTGGGCAAGCTCGTTTTGCTTAGTCGCTAGGCAGCTCGAAGCCGACACGACGAAGTGATTCCGCCTCGCTAGGGAGCGTTTCATGCTGGGGCGATCTTTCCACAGGCAGGCGAGGGACGTCCTGCGGAGGGCGAGCTATTGGTAGCCGTAGGCGGACGCGGTGAGAGCCTCTTTCGGAGGGGAGAGCTGTCAACGCCAATGGCCAACAACAAAGGGCGTTCGAGCGCTGGTGAGCTCAGCAAAAGCGTATCAGGATTTCGATACACACGGTAAGTTCTACAGCATTCCGTATAGAGCGATTGACACAGCGGAAACCAGCATCTCAAAGCTTGTTTATACATAGCTTCTTCCAACAGCCCATCAGAAGCTTAGATCATTCGTAGCGCACTTTATGTCGACTTGCTGTTAACAAACAAGCATCTCTGGGCGAGAGCATACGAGTGTTACAAGTCTTGCTGTTCACAACGTTCATTCAGATGAGTTCGTTCTCTGCAGAGGAAAGGTCGCGTCATGCTCCTATGGCTCTTGGTCGTTGCACTCAGTTTCATTCCGGCTCTGATCTATGCGTCGATTATCTATTGGCTTGACCGTTTCGAACAAGAACCAAAACGGCTCTTAATCGGCGTGTTTACTTGGGGCGCCGTGGTCGCAACAGGCGGCGCAATCATCTATAGCATTCTGTTTGAAGTTCCGCTCTCGTTCTTCCTCGACGAGACAGCGCTCGACTTGGCAGGTTCAGTACTGGTTGCCCCGATCGTCGAAGAATCGCTCAAAGGTCTGGCCGTTCTCATCATCTATTGGGTGGCGCGACGCGAGTTCGACTCGATTCTCGATGGCATTGTGTACGCTGGTATCACAGCGCTCGGCTTTGCAGCGACCGAAAACGTGCTTTATCTAGGCGTTATGCTTAGCGAAGAAGGTGTTGTTGGTATGCTGGCGCTGTTTGTCTTGCGCGTCGTTTTAGGAGGCTGGGGCCACGCCGTCTACACCGCTTGGATCGGCATCGGCCTTGCGATCGCGCGTTCCAGCCACAGCCTCTTCGTTCGTTTGGCCGCTCCGTTCTGTGGCTGGGTGTTGGCGGTCTCGCTGCACGCCCTACACAACGGCATGGCCAGCCTGCTCGCCAGCGAAGGCCTGGGCGGTTTTGTAGCCATGCTTCTGGTCGACTGGTTCGGCTGGGCAGTCATGCTAGGGATCATCATCTGGACCATTTTGCGCGAACAGCGCTGGATGAAGGTCTATCTACAAGAAGAAGTTCAGATGCAACTGATCAGCCCGCAACAGTATCTGACCGCCAGCTCGGTCGCCAAGCAGTTCCGCGCCCGTATGAGCAGCCTCTTCTCGCCACATGCCAAAGCGACCAAACGCTTCTATCGTCTGTGCGGAGAGCTGGCTCAAAAGAAGCACCAATTGGCAAGCTTCGGCGAAGAGGGCGGCAACAGCATCATCATTATGAACTTGCGCCGCGAGATCGCCGAGATCGCCCGTCAGCCGATTCAAACCGCCTAAGATCCGCTCAACCAACACCTGTTGCGAGAGATATAACGCAACACAAGCAGATCTCTCGCAACAACACACCCATTCAACATTGGCTCTCTTGCACTCACTCGGCGGAGAGAGCGTCATACTTCAAAAAGGTCCTAAGCGCGTCCGCCTACGGCTATCAAATCGCCGCCCATCCATACGGGCAACTAGTCCTTCCGTGCAAACCTCTCTTCAATACCCAACATGCATTCAACGCCCGTTTCAAGCTGAACACCATAGCCCCAACAACAAACAAGCCCGCCAACAAAGAAGCATGGAGTTCTGCGCGATAGCAAAACTCCATGCTTCAAATATAGCTGCCTTTCGCTCTAGCCCAGAGCAAAATGATAATCTATCGATAGCCGTTGATCGGTTCGCTCGGCGTCGTTGGCTGCGGTGTTGCAGACGGTTGAGGCGCCCACGGCAGGCCCAAACGGGCAGCAGTATTGGGATTGGTGCCGGCCGCTTCCAGCGCTTCGAGGCTGAATAGACGCTCGAGGGTAGCTTGATCATAGACCGCACTCATGGCTTCGTACCAAGTCAGGCCAGTGCGCTGCTCGAAATGCCAATACTCCAAAGCCAAAAGCTCGTCGCGCCAGTTAAAGTTGTCGCGCTCTTGGGCCGCAATGCGCGACCAGCCGTATTCAGCCGCCAAAGCTGTAAAGTCGAGGAAGTAGCCCGAAGGCGGCTCTTGAACCTGGCGCGTCGCTACCTGAAAGACGGGCGCGGTGAGCGGCTTACCTTGGCTGCCATCTTGGCGCGCCGTTCGCAGATAGAGACGCCAGAACAGCCGCCCAGCCTGCACTTCGGGCGAGATGTAGAGCACCTGTTGTCCCCCCGCCCGATAATCGAACAGCGTGTCGAAGGCACGCCCCGACTTATGCCAACTGGTGTAGGACGAGGTGCTGCTGTTGAAACCGACCGCGCGCGTCGCCTCGCTCAACTGACTGAGGAAATCGTGGCCGCTCTCTTCGATCACCGCTTGGCGCAGTGCCACAAACGAAGGCATCACTGCAGCCGCGAGGTAAGGGCGTCCGCCAGCTCGCACCCCTTGCAGCGGCTCAAGCCCCTGAGGCATCTCTTCCAAATCGATGCGCGTTTGGGCGCTGGTTCGAATACGACCTTCTTGGGCCTCGCCAGAGAAGAGCGGTTCGCTGGCCGTCGAGTGCCAAGCTGGCTCGGCGTAGGCGTGCGGGCTACTCAGCAGGGCGATCGTGCTCGAAATACCAACCGAGGCGACCACAACCGCTTGGTTCACGCTGAAGCGGTTGCCCAGCGTTGAAGCCGGCCCGATCGCCAGCAAGCCGCCGTCCGAGATCCACGTCGCATCGCGTAGACTGCGGTTAAGCAAGCCTGCCTTCTGCTGCTCGCCGCTGATCAGATCGACCACATGGATATTACCCGAGCCATCGCGATCCGAAATATAGGCCAGTTTGCGGCCATCGGACGAAAAAGCCGGATTGTAATCGGGCGCGGGGTGAAGGCTTAGATTTTGCAGCTCGCCCGTCTCCAAATCGACGGCGTAGATCTCTTGATTGCCATCGCGCCACGAGGTAAAGGCGATGCGTTTGCCGTCGGGCGACCAAGTCGGCTGCGAATCCGCCGACTCGTAATCGGTGATGCGACGCTGCTCGTTGCTTGCCAAATCAAGAACATAGATATCGAGATTGCCGCTGCGCATGGCGCTAAAGGCGATCTGCCTGCCATCGGGCGACCACTCTGGCTCGCCTTCATACTCGGGATCGCTGGTTAGGCGGCGTAGATTGCTGCCATCGGCCCGCATCACATACAGATCCCAGTTGTTGTTGCGACGGCTGGCGAATACGATCTGGCTGCCATCGGGCGACCACGAAGGGTGACGATCGGGCGCTGGATCTTGAGTCAGATTCACGACTCGCTCGCCAGCGAGATCGCTCACAAAGATATCGCCGTTGCCATTGCCATCGCGCGTCGACACAAACGCGATCCGCCCGCGCGCGCTACGCTGCTGCGCTTGAGCTGGCTCAAACGAAGCAAAGAGAGCGCTTGTTATCAATACAGCGATCAAAAGATAAGATCGATACATAAGCTTTAACCAATATGAAATGCTTCTTGCATTCAGTATAGCGAGATTGTTTTTACAAAACCAGAGCAATTTTGTGCAGCTCGTTCGCAAGCAGCCATGCTAGGCTTCAGTACATGTGCTTCCCGCTTCTTTTCAACAGATCTTCAAAAACATGCAGTAAAGAACTCTTTTTCTGCTTCTAGATAGGCTGAACTGATTTGCCCATGCGATCGCGCGCTCTCTCTAGCATTTTCTAGACATGAGATGGAAATATACATTGCTAGTCTGATCGACAAATAAGCGAATTGTATTTTAATTTCTCATAGTATTGACCATACGTGTATACTGAAACTCATCCATTCCTCTCCTTCTCTTTTGTTGGTATGTCGCCCTCATTAAGGAGGCTATGTCATGTCCACTGAAGAAAACAAGGCTATTGTCCGCCGCTTTATCGAAGAGTTCTGGGGCCAAGGGAAGTTGGCAGTTGCCGATGAGCTTGCCGTGGCTGATTACCTAGCTCATGGCTCAGACTTTGAAAGAACCGATACGCTCGAAGCAGCCAAACAGATGATTGCACAGGTCTATGATGAACACCCTAGTTGCTCCGCCTATATAGAGGACATCTTCGCTGAAGGAGATAAAGTCGTGGCGCGAGTCGCAGCCCAAGGGGTTAAGGAACCATGGACCGTTATTTCGATCTTTCGGCTTGCAGACAACAAAATTGTTGAGGAATGGAGCCTAGCAGGCAAGCCTTGGGACTGAAATGGTTATGTCACGCACAATTTCACTCAACTCTTTCCTGGGTTTTGTTCTCCCGCGTTGCGAGAAGGCACGTTTTTCAGCGGATTCGCTATGAAATTCGTTCCCAATCGGGATTTTAGGGCGCTTTCGGCACAGGAGCTAGCACCTCGTGGTTGCGGGCCGGATGTTGGTAGCCGTAGGCGGACGCGCTAAGGAACGCCTGAGAGCGAGAGGCCCAGCCGCCATTGAATGCATCTGCTTGCACAAGACATAAAAAAGGGATGCAGCGCTGGGCTACATCCCTCAATCAAACGGCTTATACAGGTTTCGCTAGCGACGCCAGATTTGCGCTCGCCCAGCCTCAAAGCTCAGCTTCCACTCGGGGCTGCTCTCTAAAGCGGTAGCTAAGTTAGGCTGCAACACGCTATCCAACATCACACACGCGATCTGGTATTTCTGGTCGAGCAGTTCAAGCTGGCGCCCTTGGCTCAGGGCGATGTAATCTTGCCACTGCTCGAAGGGAAAGAGCTCGACACGTGTATCGATAAAGCTCTGCCCTTCTGGATAGAGCGCCCAAGCCAAGTAGGAGCCTTGGCCCATCTCGTTGAACAGCTTGCCTTGGCATGGCTGCGCGCGCAGATGCTCGCTGGCCGCGTAAGGCGTATCGGCGCTAAAGATCTGGGGCGCACCCGGCATATCGACAAACAGATCGCGGTAGGGTTGTGGCCACGGATAGAGATGTTTCGTCCAAGGCTGCAAGCTCAGCAGAAAGAGCAGCAAGGCCACTGTGCTGACCAAATTAGCTAACGGGAAGACCGCTCGCCGCGCCGATGCCGCCAAGGGCGAACGGGCCGCCGCCAGCGATTGGGCCAAGATCGGCATCGCCACCAGCCCAAACCAGAGCACATAGCGCTGGCCGCTGATCGCCATCCAGCCGAAGCCACACACCAACAGCACATCGGTGATGGTCGGGCGACGGCGCGCCAAACCGAAGGCCGCCAGCAAGCCCAAAAAGGCCAGATAGAAGGCCGTGCCAGCGTAGGTGCGCGTGCTAGGCGGCTGCCACTCGTTGATCAAGGTCTGGCTCGATGGATCGCTCAACAGCAGACGCACATAGCCAAAGATGCGCGGCCCCAACGGATTGACCATGACCGCCAACAGAGAAGCGCCAGCCACAATGTAGAGCCAACGCAGGCGCTCCCATGTGAGCGCGCGCGAATGGCGCAAGAGCCGTCGCAGGGTTTCGGCGAAGGTGTAGGCCCCGATCAACAACAGCCCGGTCATAAAAGCGCCGTGGGCGTTGACCCAAAAGACCATCAGAAGCGGAATAGCCCACAACCAGCGCTGATTCAAGCGTCCGTCGATATAGCTGCCCAACAACAACGATGTTAGAATGAAAGGCAACAGCGACCAGTTTTGCGTGCGCGTCGTCAGGTTGTTCATCGCCATCAGACCCGCCGCAAGAATCGCAAGCGCCGCTAAACGCCACGAGCCGCTGCGCCGATAGGCGTCGTAGCCCATCAAGCCAAAGGTCAGCGTAAAGAGCAGATTACGAGCGAACACTGTCAGCGGAAAGCCACCAATGCTGTAGAGCACATAAAACAGCCATTCGCCCAACCAACTCTGGTAGATGTAGGGTGTATCGGCGGGCAGGCTCCAGGCAAACAGGTTGGTGGAAGGAATGCCTTCTTGTGCGATGATGCGGCCCGCTGCTAGATGCCACCAAAAGTCGTTGGGCAAGGTCGGCACCAAAGCCACGAAGCCACCAACAATCGTCAACGCGAATAAAGCCCAGACATGCTCGATGCGAATGTTGAGCAGAGCATGCAACAGGCTTTTTCGTGACTGTTGAGATGAAGCTATTTCGTTCATGCAATGAGTATAACAGAGCCGCGCAATTAGGCTTCTTCAAACAGACTCGTGATCGATTCGCCGTTGTGAATGCGTCGGATCGCTTCGCTCAAAAGCGGTGCAATCGAGAGGGTATGCATATGGGGCAGGCGCTTCTCGTCGCTAAGCGGCACCGTATTGGTGGTGACAATCTCGCTGATCTCGGGGTGGGAGCGCAAGCGCTCGATCGCCGCGCCCGTAAAGAGGCCGTGGGTACAGCAGACCGAGATCTTTCGAACGTGATGCTCTTTCAGTCGCTCGACAATCTCGATAATCGTGCCGCCATTGGCGATCTCATCGTCGATCACGATCACGTCTTTGCCCTCAACATTGCCCACAATCGCGTCGATCACAACCTTATCGTCGGCTAGTCGCTGCTTGCTACCGGCCGCAACGGGCAGCTTCAAAAGGCGCGCGAACAGGGTCGCGGTCTTGGCATTACCTAGGTCGGGCGAAACAACCACGCTATTCGAAAGATCGCTGGCGCGGAAGTGGCGGGCCAAAACGTTCAGCGCATTCAAGTGGTCGACTGGAACGCTAAAGAAGCCGTGTACTTGAGCGGCGTGCAAGGTCATCGTCAAGACCCGATTGGCGCCCGCCGTCGTTAAGAGATCGGCCACCAGTCGCCCTGCGATCGAGATACGAGGCGCATCTTTTTTATCCGAGCGAGCATAGGAATAGTAGGGGATCACAGCGGTAATGCGAGCCGCCGAAGCGCCTCGAGCCGCATCCATCATCAACAAGAGCTCCATCAGATGTTCTTGAACCGGCGGCACCAGCGGTTGAACGATAAAGACATCGCGTTCGCGACAGTTCGCCAAAAGCTGCACATGCAAACAGTCGTTGCTAAAGCGAGTAATGGTCGCCTCACTGAGCGAGGTGTCAAGATGCGAACAGATCTCTTGAGCCAGAGATGGGTGAGCAGTCCCACTAAAAACAGCGATATCGCGCATACCAATCCTTTGTAGATAGTTAAAACCGACCGACAGATCAAAATATCATGCCGCTCGAGATGGATGTCTCTATTGTACCGCGTTTCTGCTCGGCTCGAAATGCCCTGCGAATCTCGAATCGAGCATCTGGCCCATGGTGCGCGCTGAAGCCCCCACAAAAGTGCGACGATTTCTCCACTCTTCGGCAATGCTAAGGTAATACTACAGTGGTAAGATTCTTAGAAATAAAGGTAATCGAGTCGGCTATGGAACATATTCACATAACAACACCTCGTCTTGGGCTCAAGTCCATGACCATGCCGTTTCTGCAAGCATGTCTGAAGGGTTCGTTCGAAACAGCTGAAGAACAGAGCGGCCTCAAGCTCTCACAGGCTTGGCACGATGAACTCTGGCTGGCCCGCCTACGTTACGATCAGGCGCTTGAAGACGAGGCAATGATCGCTTGGCTCCCTCTAGCGATCTACGAACGAGAGAGCGACACAATGGTTGGGCATCTCAACTTCCATACGCCACCCAACCCCGATTACCTGCAAACGATCGCAGCAGATGCGATCGAGTTCGGTTATCACATCTTTCCGGACTACCGCCGACGTGGTTACGCCCTTGAAGCGATACAAGCCCTCATAGCTTGGTTGAAGCAGCAAGCAGGCATCTCCACAGTTGTACTATCGATTTTGCCCGAAAATACAGCCTCCCAACGTATCGCCCACAAACTTGGTTTCAAGAAATGGGGCGAAGTCTTCGACGAAGACGAACAAAACATTGAGGAGATTTTCACTCTGTCGATCTAGCCCAACCGTCGTAGCAGAGCATGATCTGAGGAAACCAGCGAACACTCGGCATGTACACAGAGGAAAAGGCACTTCGCTATGATATTTGTTCCCACCATCCTAGACGACCTAGAGCAGCGTTTATCTGCTCTAGAAGCGATACTCCCTCTCCAACGTAGTGCCGATGAGCACGACGCGGCAGCAGCAATGTTGGCCTGTATGCACGAAATGCGTCGTCTGATGGATCGTTTACCAGAAGCGCAGGCACGCTATCAGGAAGCACTCACTGAAGACAGTCGCCAAGAAGCACATCTGGCGCTCCGCAGGCTCATCCACGATATTCGCACACCGATGGGTGTTCTCTACACCTATTTAAGGCTGATCGCGAACTCGATCATCTTCGCCCACGCCAGCGATGCGCATCGCGACGAAGCTAACGCACTCGTCGATATGGTTCGCACGATTCGCGAAGATCTTAAAGCGAGCAACTAAGCGCTTCTCTCGCAGATTCTCAGGCTCCGCATCCGCTACGGATACGGAGCCTTCTTTTTGGGGAAAGAGTTATGCAAATTTACGCCTTGTTGGCGGCTTGCTCCTTCCCCTCCATGCGCTCCTAACCGCGTCCGCCTACGGCTACCAACATCCCACCCTCAAAAGAGCTCGTTCGCCAGCGCAGAGCCACATCGAACAACGATGAACAAGCCAAGAGACGCATCGAACTACAATGCGCTCTACGCTGCCAAAGGTCAAAACACGGGCGTGATTAAACCAGCTAAAAAGCCGCGCAAGCGAGCACCAAGGCTACCATAAACAGTAGCCGCCATCGATCACCAGATCATGGCCCGTCATAAAATCCGAAGCTTCTGAAGCCAAAAAGACCACTGCACCCTGCAAATCGCTCACTTCGCCCAAGCGCTTAGCTGGAGTCAAAGCCTCCCACTGCGGCACCATATCCCGAATCGCAGGCGCTTCGATCAAGGGCGTGCGCATATAGCCCGGGCTGATCGAGTTGACACGCACGCCGCGCGCGGCCCATTCGGCTGCACACGAGCGGGTCAGGTGAATCACCCCGGCCTTGGAGGTATTGTAGGGCACTTGGTTTTGGGGATAGTTGACGATATGGCCCGACATCGAAGCCGTGTTGATGATCTTGCCATAGCCCGCTGCCAACATCACCCGCGCTTCAGCTTGGCAACACAAGAATACAGCCTTGAGATTGAGATTTAAGACACGATCCCACTCTGCTTCGCTGGTATCTTCAGCGTTCGACCAACCACCAACGCCCGCATTGTTGACGGCGATCGTCAGCTTGCCCCATTTGGCAAGCACGGCATCGAGCATGGCCTGCACCGCTTGGGCATTGGTCACATCGCACTCAATGCTCAGGGCATCGATGCCTTTGGCCTCTAACTCAGCGACCACCGTATCGGCGCGCTCTTTAACGATATCGACAACCGCCACGGCCGCACCCGCTTCGCCCAAGGCGTGTGCATAGGCGCGACCGATCCCCTGGCCAGCGCCTGTCACCAAAGCGACCCGCCCATGTAAGGCCAGTCGCTCCATAATCGGCTTCGCCGCTAAGACTGCATCCTTCATTGCTCCATTGCTCCTATTAAAATTCTGTTCTGACAGGGTAGGGTTAGGCCAAGCGCGTGGCCTCGATAGCACGAATATGCCCCAAATCGCGAGCGATTGTCTTCCAAGTGCGCCCACGATCGCTCGACAACAAGAGTCGCCCATCGTGAGTGCCCGCCCAAGCCGTATCGATATGATAGCTGGCCGCGTGAATCACACCGACCGGCGCTTGCAAAGGCTCATCGATCTGGCTCAGCTCCCAGTGCGCGCCATCGTCGATGCTACGAGCGATGCCATAGCCAGTGCTCTGATCGCCGTAGGCCACCAAAACGGCTTCATTGGCTCCACCCAAAATCGCCAAGCCGGTGCTTGTGCTCAGCGCCAGAGGTGCGCTGCCGACCCACAAACCGCTCTCGCCGCTCGTCCAGAGGCCATTCCCCGCAAGGGCGAACAGGCGATTGGGGCGATTGGGCGAAACCGCCATGCTGCGTAATCCGCTGGGCAGGCCAGCGCCTACTGCGAACCAGCGCTTGCCAGCATCGTTGCTCGCATAGATCCCCGCCTGAGCTAAGCCTATCAACATCCGTCCAGCGTTGTGCGGATCGATCAGAAAAGACTGGATCGCTTGTTTTGGCAGATCTATCATATCGAGCGTATTCCAGCTCTGGCCTGCATCATCGCTCCTCCGAATACCGATCGCCGAAGCAGCGAACAGGGTAGTAGGCGTGGCAGGGTGGGCTAGCAAAAAGCAGGTTGAAACAGCGCTACGTGGCTGCCAAGACTGGCCTCCGTCGCGACTCGACCAGATGCCGTCGCTCCCAAGCGCAAGATCAAGCTCGATCGGAGTACGGGCCAAAATCGCAGCTACCTTTTTATCTACAAGTTCATGGCCGATCTTACGCCAACGACCGATATTGGCCGGATCACTAAGCAAAACGAGGCCTTGGTCGCCTCCAACAAAGACAATGCCTGTTTTCGCCATACATCGCCTCTCTATAACTAGGTTCACAGATGCGTTTATGTCGACCTTTGAGTGATCTACAACATGAAAAAGGGGAGGAGCATAAACCAGCACCACCGAGTGCGCCCGTGGGCTGTACTGGGCACACCAAGGCTTGAGCGATATTTACAACAGCCAGAACAGCCACATACCTACTGAATAGCGCCAATCGACATACTATCCGCCTCAAGGGCTGGGTCATACTGGTCTAAGAGCGTGCTTAGTCGTAGAAAGCTGCCAGTCTCACCTGTGTACAATCGCCTTCATCGAGATCTTCTACGGATTGTCAAAATGGTACTGTCATTCTATTGTACAGCAAAGCGCTCAACTATGAAATATGGCCTTACAACATGCTGGCTCGAAAAAACGAGCGCACAAGAGTATAGCCTGTTCTAATGAACAAGTTTAAGCCAAGATCTAGTAGAGGATGCCGAGTAAATAAACGTTGATAGCGAAACGGGGAAGGAGTGGTAACGGAAAAGGATCGTTCGTCATCCAAAAAGGTTATGGCCGTTTTGGTTCACCATGCGGACCCTAAACGGAGTGCGGATCTGACCTGTATGGATCAGATCCGCAAAAGCGTCTACAAGC
The DNA here is from genome assembly GCA_937902315.1 of uncultured Chloroflexales bacterium. Taxonomy (GTDB): domain Bacteria; phylum Chloroflexota; class Chloroflexia; order Chloroflexales; family Chloroflexaceae; genus CALGUG01. Next base: position 133,307 of record CALGUG010000007.1, on the reverse strand, counting down.
TCGGGATCCCACTGTGAACCCCTGCCGTTATACAAGCGTTCGAGCGCTTCTTCAACTGGCAGGGCGGCGCGATAACAGCGATCGGTCGTCATTGCGTCAAAGGCATCGACCACGGCGATAATCCGTGCGCCGATGGGGATCTCTTGGCCGCGCAGGCCGAAGGGATAACCTCCACCGTTCCACCACTCGTGGTGGGCCAGAATAATCGGTGCGACCTGCGACGAGAAGCGCAATGGGCTAACCAAACGCGCGCCATAGGTGGGGTGTTCGCGCATAACACCATATTCGGCCTCCGAGAGCGGGCCAGGTTTGGTCAAAATCGCCTCGGGTACGCCGATCTTGCCGATATCGTGTAGCACGCCACCGTAACGAACCCAGCGTACTTCCTCTTCCGATAGGCCGATCTGGCGCGCTAGCTGCTCACTAAACTGCTCCATACGCAAGAGATGGCCTTGAGTATAGGCGTCTTTCAGCTCAACAGCGGTCGCCAGCATAAAGATCACATTTTCGGTGTGTTCGAGCTGATCGGTTAACTGCTTAATATTGAGCTGAGAGCGAATACGCGCTCGCAATAAAGCTTGGTCGATCGGTTTGAAGAGGAAGTCATCTGCCCCCGCTTCAAGGCCCAAACGCCGATGCTCGCCATCGTAGACAGCGGTCAACATTGTTACAGGAATAAGAGCTGTCTGAGGATTGGCTTTTAAGCGTCGACACACTTCAAACCCATCTAGGCCGGGCATATGAACATCGAGCAGCACTAAATCGGGCGGATCTTGTTCTATCGAAGCTAAGGCGTCGTAGCCATTAGCAGCAACCTGCGGTGTATATCCTTCAAGCGCTACGAAACGCGCCAAAAGTGCTCGGATCGCAGGGTCGTCATCTACTACTAAAATTCGTGCAATCACACGCAACCTCAAAAAACAAACATAAATATGTAAGGCAGACGTATAGAAAAGCGTCTATTATCTGCTATATCAGCTAATAATAGTGTGTATTTATTACATTTCTATGCAGATGTAGTATATCACAACTAGTTTGAACGAAAGTTAAGTTTGCAATATATACGTAAAGAAAAGATAAGTGATATCCTATTTACCAAATAATGTTTTACAAAAATAGTCAAAAATTATAAAATACTCATAAAGTTATAAAGAAGCCTGCTCTATCAGGTTTAGACCCTTGAGCTATCAGAACTTGCAAGCACCTGCAGACAGCATAAGAAAGCCCTAGCTGCCCGAAATAGAGAACATCATTCGTGCATAGTTCCTGCTCTATTAACGGTGCGATCTATATCCCTAGCTAGCTGGAAACAGGATGAAGAATAAAGATCAGCGTTTAATGTATAACATACACTTAACAGCAGATAAGTTTAACAATCGCAGATTTAACAAACTATCTCTCGTTTAGCCCAACGATAATACTATTGCAAAATAGTATGGTATATAGCTGATACAATCGTCTAGGGTCATTTTTCCCGCTTAGCAAGCCGATAAAATGTCAAAATAATCATCATTACGTATTCGATCCGAATTGATAAATAAATATCATTCTTGGTTTAAATATTCAGTCATATAGCGCGAATCTAAGTAAACGACATGCACCTCGCGCCTGGAACCATAGATATAAGGCGCAAGCTACACTTGGCCCGCTAGCAGCGCCGAGCCGGGCGTCGAATATTACTCCTTGCTCGAAGGCCATAAGCTCGATGGCGAAGAGCTCTCTAGCTTCAAAAAGGCGGCTAGCGCGTCCGCCTACGGCTATCAAAGCGGGTACCCATCAAAAGGCAGCTTTCTTTGTCTTCGTAGAACTCGGCTATTTCTTCGTTTTTCCACGCTGCGAGTGCGCAGCTTTCTCAGCGATTCGAAACGATAGCTCATGCCAAACGCGGTTGATCATGTTCTATTTTGGCCTTTGGCAGAGTGGAAGGTGTCTCTTTTTGTTGTGGGAAGCGCAGGTTGTTAAACGGTTGGGAATGATCGCTCGTTCGCTCGCCTCGCTCTGTTCTGGGCGGCTTCGCTACACCGCCAACTAGCCCACTCTTGCGCAGGGCGGGAGGTTGATAGCCGTAGGCGGACGCGCCAAGCAACGAATGGAGGGTACAGCCGTCGCCGCTAGAGTAATCTCGTCGTTACGACTCGCCGCAATTGCTAGGGCTGGTTTGGTAGTAAGGTTGGGCGCTTGTGGTGAACGTTCTGTTTAGGGACCACTACCAACAATAGCGATTTCTTTTTTCTCAAAGCCCCGAAACACGCTATCATAAAGCCATAAAAGATATCCACAAGGGAGTGGAAAGAGGACAACCATGACAAAGAAAAAAGTGCTTCTACCGCTTGACGGTTCGGATTTCAGCAACGCAATTCTGCCTCATATCAAGACCCTTATAAAACCAGAAGACGCTGAACTCATCCTTCTGCGCATAACCGATTGGCCGATGACGATTGGAGCTAAGCCCTCCGCTCTCGCATCACTCTATTGGCTCTACCCGTTGCCCTACGAGCCTTTTGAAAGCGGCTTGCGCGGCGACGACGACACCGATTGGGCTAAGCATCCTGTCTACGAAACAGAAGAGAGTCAGCAGATCCGTGCGATGCTTATTCGCGAACTCAACGAGTCTATCAAGCAGATGCAAGAAGCCGGCTACGAAGTTCGCGCCGCCGTCGAGTTTGGTGTGCCCGCCGATTGTATTATCGCTTTCGCAGAGCGCGAGGACGTCGATATGATCGCAATGGCAACCCATGGTCGCAGCGGTCTTAGCCATCTTGTTATGGGAAGCGTTGCAGAACGAGTTCTGCGCGGCGTCTCTGTTCCAGTCCTTATGATACGGCCTACTATAGAGCAACACAAAGAAGAAGTAACAGAAACCGAAGCCCAAGCCTAACGTCGCCTAAACAGAAAGAGGACCTGTCGGGAGCATTCCCGACAGGCCTTTTTTGTAGCTCAGATCTACAAGCTGTTTAGCACAAAATCAAGCAACTATTTCGCTCGGTTTATTTCTGAAAGACATTATAGTCGAGCGGATTCTGGTTCACCCACGTTCCATTTTCCCACTTCCACAGCTGATAATCGAGATGAGGACCGCTCGATTGGCCGGTCGACCCCATATAGCCAATCAGGTCGCCAGCCCGTACTACTTGACCGCTCTCGACCGCAAACGACTCAAGGTGAGAATAACCCGTTTTGTAGGCGTCGTTGATGACCCAAACGTGGTTGCCTGCTGGAAAGCTGTTGGGCGTTACCTTGACTACTCCGGAGTGAGTGGCATAGATCGGTTGCCCAAACGAGCCTTTGGGATCGGCGACACCATCGCCATCGCCATCGATCGCCAAGTCGATCGCGCCCCAGGTGGCCGCAGGCGCGTGCGAACCGACGCCGTAGCCCTGAGTCATCACCGTGCGATCAGAGCGGAGCGGGTTGCCCGAGGGAATCATCTCATCGCTGCTAAAGCTGCGCCCGGTCAACTGAACCGCAGCGCCCACAAAGCCATTCGAGGAAGCTTGATCATTGCCCGACGTGAAGGCGCTCCAAGGATTCTGGCCCGACCAAGCGCTTACTTTGGTTTCAGATGGCTGCAAGGAGCCGATCACAAACCAAGCGCCGATTATCAGACAGACAAGGATCAGAATGCGCGGCATTGGGAAGCCATCGTTGGAATGGTACATCAGGGCACCCCTTCCAGACGCCAAGTATCTACCAAGCGTTCGACAGCATTGACATAGGCTTGCACATCGTTTTCAAAGGATGGCGCATAGATCGGAATGATCTGCTCAACCGTTACTGTGCCCCGCCCTTCGATATATTCTACCGCGATCAGGCGATACCAGTCTTCGATGCCCGCCTCCCAGTTGGGATAGTCGCGAAAACGGCCGAAACAGGTCGCATAACCAGCACAGATGATGTTACCAACATTGTGGGTATTGGCGCCGCTGCCGTAATCCTTCCAACCTGCCCAAGCTGGGTTGGTGCCAGCAGAGCTTTCGTGAATAAAGAAGGCGATCGCATAGGCTGGATCGATGTTGTACTTCAGACCGAGGTCGTACCAGATCTGACCGGTGCCCGTGGCTGGCGAGCCATACGACTGCAAAATTCGGTCGATCTGATCGGGCGAAATACTGGGCGCACCTTGAATATGGTGGTCGCCGGGCGCGCGTTGACCGAGCGGTTGCAGCGCCACTGGAATCGAAGTGTCCTCCTCGCTGCCCGAGGTTACACTCGAGACGACATTCGAGAGGGCGCTCATCGCTCCCCAAGCCGAGTTTAGAATATGCTGCGGGTTAGCGATGCGTTGCCAAGCTGGACGGGTGCTATACGAAAAGGCGCGCGGCTCGGCCGGTTCAGGAAAGAGAAAGGGCTGCGAGATCGAAGCGCTCAACGCAATTAAGACAGTCACAAAAAGCGTGACCGCCCAAGGGCTATTTTCGTGCAGCATCGGCCCGGGCATACGCTGAATACGGCGTTGCGATGCGGGCGAAACCACCAGCGGTGAGACAAATTGCACTACGGCCCAAAAAAACTGAAGCACAAGGTTGGCAATAAAGATCACAACCGCAAAAAACGGATGAATCACAAAGGCGATTCGTTGCGCAAAAAAATGCAACCAACCGACGGGGCTATCATCAACAAAACGACGTAAAACCTCGTTGTTGGCGCGTTTCGGTTCTTGATATGGGCGAGCTAAAGGTCGCGTTTCAGCAGAGCGCGATTGCATAGGCGGCTCATCGGCTCGATAGCTCGCTACACTTTCGCGTAGCTGCGCGGTATTGCGCCTCGTTTGCGGCGCATCGGCGCGAAGCGAGCCTGTTTGGCGCACCTGAGGGCGGGCGTTATAAGGACGAGCCGTCAAACGCGCTTGTTGGGTTGTTGGCTCGGAAGGTTGATATGGTTCAAGCGGAGTGCCTGTCTGAGGCTTTGTGCGGGTATACGAACTACGCGCACTCGACACCGTTTGTTCCGGGCTCGTTGCTGCTTGAGTGCGACCCAGCGTATGTTGTTTTTGAGGATTAGTTGGGTTCGGCATAGTTAAGGTTTTCCACTGCACATGATTATACCATAGATTCGCTATTTCCAATCTTTATGCAGCGGCAGGCTTGGCAATCAACGATGTAAGATTTGTACGAAAGCGCACACCAGCACTGTTCGCCCAAATTGTAGCATTCAAACACGAACTACACTACTAATACGTTGACTCAAGCAAGTTGGTGGCAGAGTTTCTGTTAATAAAACGCAAAAAAACTCTGCTCTGGTTGTAAAGTTGTTGTCTTGCAGTGACCCGGACTCAAGCCAAGGGCAAACAGGTCACAGAGAGTAGTATAACACCTGAGGGCGAGCCTCAAGTGTTATACCGGATGCAAAAGTAGCGTAGGCATGAGAGGCACAATCTTAAAGATTAATGGAAAAGCAGAGCTCTCAGCGTAACAGACTGTCTCAAAGCAATAGATTTGACGTTAGCGCGCGCCAATAAGTTGCTGTTGTTCTTCGGCATTGGGCAGGCGGAAGCTGCCGTCGCGATTGAGGTAGATGATCTGTTCGCGCTTAACATCGACAACTAAGTCGGGTGCGCCGTCGTTATCGACATCGTGGAGGGCGAGGCCGATCGGTGTAAGATCGCTGCCCTCGCCGAAGAGGTATGGGCCAGGGAAGCTACGCACTTCGGCGGGGTTGCCGCCGACCAATTGGATAATCACAACTTGGCCATTGAGGTTCATGGCTGTGAAGTGCGAAGGGATGCCACTGCCTGCCTCATGGCCGACCATTCCTTCGAGATGGGTGGTGCGCGGAAAACCGTAACGCAGATCATCGTAGCGCACGCGCCCCCAATCGATAAGTGCGCCAACTAAAAAGTAGATAGCCATCACGGCAAGCAGTAACGTAATGGCGTAGCCAACCGGCATCAAAGTGTGAGGCCATGCTTCGTGTTCGGCTTGGCGACGTACTGACTGACGTGGTGTACGTATTTCTTTGCTTGTTACCGCCATTGCTTTCCCCCATGGTGGCAGATTAAGATACAATACAAACACGCCCAATCACCAGCCTCAACGAACTCAGGCTCTAGGTAGGAATACCTCTTCAACAAACAAGACTGTTGGCAAGTGATGATGCGTGTTTCAGAAATTTAGAACAGACGTTCAATCACAGTCGTATTGTATCAGAACAAGCGTTCTATGTCAAGCATCACACAAGCCATTTTTCAGCATTAGGATGAGCTAAAACGACTCTCGAAGTGGAAAGAGTTTTGTTCTAAAAAAGCGCCTTCTTAAGCCCGTTTTAGCGTAAAAATGCTTGCCTCAGGGGGGCAATAAAAACGAATCGGCATGCCGCCGATCCCCCGCGACGTATAGAGAGTCGTCGGACCAATTTGTTCTAAACCACAGTCGTGGCGCGTGCCATAGAGCGGCAAACTGAAGGGGCCCAACAAAGGAAAGCGGATATGGCCTCCGTGGGTATGACCCGAAAACTGAAGCGGGATCTTGTAGCGCGCGGCCTCTTCAACGAAATCTGGCACATGCGAGAGCAGAATCGCGAAGGCGTCACGCGGCACTTGATTGAAAGGCGTGCTAAGATCGGCCTTGCCGCGCCAAGCATCATCGACGCCCAGCAGCCAGAAAGCTGCGCCCTTCCACTCTAAGCGCTGAACTTTGTTGATCATCATCGTGATGCCGAGCGCCTCAACGGCCTCGCAGACCTCGTCGATGCCCTCCCAGTAGTCGTGGTTGCCCGGCACAGCATAGATGCCCAGCGGAGCATGCAGCGGCGCAAGCAGGCGTTGGATCTCGGGAATAGCGTAGTCGTGAGTGACGAAATCGCCAGTAAGCACAAGCAGATCGGGGCGTTCGCGCAGCATCTGCTTGACCGCCCAGCGCGTATTGGCTTCGCTGTAGCGCGCGCCCAAGTGAAAATCGCTGATCTGGCCGATCCGCAAGCCGTCGAGCTCGGGCGGCAAGTGGGCAAAGCGCAGAGTATGGCGGGTCAAGCGCGGTCGAGTCGGCTCAACGAGGGTGGCATAGAGACCAGCTAGACCAGCCCCAGCAGCGAGCACGAGCGCCGCACGCCAACCGAAGCGTCGCAACAAATAAGCCGTTGTGGCGCTGCCAAACGCACCAGCATAGACCCAAGAACGCGAAAAATGAACCGCTAAGGGGTCAAAACCTTCGCGTTTCGGTTTCTTTGTAGGAATCACAGTCGCTCGCGGTAAGGTATCGTGCATAGTTGGATTAGTCATGTTCTTATCGTTTACAAACGTACTGGCTTGTAGCAAAAAGCTGCCAGCAACGAGAACTATCGAGATCAGAGTAGCGCATATGTTTTGACGCCACGCTTTTGGAAGGCTACAATAGAAGAAGTTTCAAAGAGAAGGAAATTGCGTATGTCATCACGCTTCGCACATACTTCAGTCGCCGATCCAGAAGCCTTTGAAGAGCGACTAAAAAACGTCCCCCTCTTGCCGGGCGTCTATCAATGGAAAGATGCTCAGGGCAATATTCTATATGTTGGTAAAAGTAAGAGCTTACGCGACCGCATGCGCTCTTACTTCGCATCGCCGCACACACTGACGGGCAAAACGCGTAGTCTGGTGAGTCAAATCGCCGACTTCGAGATTATCATCACCCAGAGCGAGCTAGAAGCTTTGCTTCTGGAGATGAATCTTATCAAACACCACAAGCCGAAGTATAACATTCGCTTGATGGATGATAAGTCCTATCCCTTTATCAAAATCACGGTCAACGAAGAGTGGCCGAAAGTGCTCACCACGCGCAAAACGCTCGACGATGGCGCGCGCTACTTCGGGCCCTACGCCAGCGCTGGCTCGGTCTATCGCACCCTCGATCTGCTCAACCGTCTGTTCGCCTTCCGACCGCTCAAAGACTGCAAAGACGACAAGTTCAATCGCTATCGCAAACTGGGCAAGCCCTGTCTGTATTACGATATGAAGCGCTGCCTCGGGCCGTGTGTGCCTATGGTCAGCCGCGAAGAGTACCGCAAGGCCATCGACTCGGTCTGTCACTTTTTGGAAGGCAAGAGCGAATCGATCGTGCGCGATATTCGCAAACAGATGGAGGAAGCCGCCGAAGAGCTCAACTTTGAGCGAGCGGCCTACCTGCGCGATAAGATCCGCGATATCGAGAAGGTCATGGAGCGCCAGCAAGTGCTGCGCACCGTCGATACCGACCAAGATGTGATCGCCTTCGCGCGCGAAGATGGCAGCGCCGTGGTACAGGTGCTCTACATTCGCGGCGGCAAGCTGATCGGCGCAGAACCCTTTAGTTTGCAAAACACCCAAGGCGAGAGCGACGCCGACCTGATCAGCTCGTTCTTAACGCAGTTCTATGATAACGCGCCGATGGTACCACCGAGCGTCTTGTTGGCCGAGCACCCCGAAGAGCCGATGATCATCGAGAGCTGGCTGGCCCAAAAAGGCGGTCACAAAGTCGAGCTGAAGGTGCCGCGCCGAGGCGAAAAACGCGAGCTAATCGAGATGGCAGCTCGCAACGCCAAGCAGAAGCTCGACGAGATGCGCATCCAGTGGCTCAACCGCGAACAGCGCGCCATTGCTGGTTTGAGCGAGCTGCGCGATCTGCTAGAGCTACCCGATCTGCCCAAACGTATTGAATGTTACGACATTTCCAACATTCAAGGCAAGGATTCGGTCGCCAGTATGGTGGTATTCGAATACGGCGAACCCAAAACCAACGCCTACCGTCGCTTCAAAATTAAGACGGTCGAAGGTGCCAACGACGTTGCATCGATTCAAGAGGTGCTACGCCGCCGTTTCAGTCGCGCCGCCGCAGCCCTAAGCGAAACCAGCCAGCCCGACGATGAAAGCGACGAGCAGAACGAGAAGCAGAGTACGGAAAACAGTGACGAGAAGGCAGCAACTTGGGCCGAATTGCCCGATCTGCTGCTGGTCGACGGTGGGCGCGCTCAACTCAACGGGGCGCTGGCTGTACTCAAAGAGCTGGGCTTCGAACAGATCAAAACGATCGGCGTGGCCAAAGGTGTAGACCGCAACCGCTTCGATCTGGTTCGGCCCGAATACGAAGAGCCGCTGGTGTTAGGCCGCGAGAGCAAAGCCCTAATGCTGATTCAGCGCGTTGATGAAGAGGCGCACCGCTTCGCGATCACCTATCACCGCAAAGTGCGCAGCAAAAGCACATTTAAGTCGCCGCTCGAAGATGTGCCGGGCATCGGGCCGCGCCGCAAACGCGAACTGCTCAAGCGCTTTGGCTCGCTCGAAGGCATTCGCAATGCCAGCATCGAAGAGCTCGCTGCGGTGCCGGGTATGACCAGGCGCGCCGCCGAAGAGCTTAAAGAGGCGATTTAAACCAGCAACTCGCCCAAGCAGCTCGGAAACAAAAAAAGCATTGACACCGCATGTCGCCTCTAGGTATAGTGTTGCAGGTTCGTGAATATACCGCAATACAAAAAGGAAACGAGAGCTATGCCAGAGTCACAAACCCTATCGAGCCAACAAGATGAGGCGCTGGTTGAAAGCAGCTTCAGCGATCAACTGCTCTTTTGGCTCAGCGCTTCTAGCCGCTATATCGCTCAGTTGGCCGCCACCATCGCAACCGTCGGCAGTTTGTTTATGAGCGAAGTGCTAGGCTGGCCGCCCTGTATCTTGTGTTGGTACCAACGGATCATGATGTATCCCTTGGCCTTCATCATTCCGATCGGCCTTGCACGACGCGACCGCAAACTGCATCTCTATGTGCTGCCGCTGGCGGTGATCGGCGCGTTCATCAGTCTCTATCACTATGGCGTGACCAAACGCTTGGTGCCATCGCCGCCCTGTGTTTCGAATATCCCGTGCGAAAACGGTTGGATCAACTGGTTCGGCTTTATCAATGTGCCGTTTTTGGCCTTGATCGCCTTCATTGTCATCATCTTTACAATGCTAATCTCGACTTCGATCTCGATCGACAGCGAGGAAGAGGGCGACGAGCAGGGCGTGTCGGCTAATCCGCTCGAGCGTTTTGGCCCGGCCGTGCCCGTGCTGGTGATCATCTTCGGCGTTTTGGCCGCCTTTGGCATAGCGACGATCGTGCGCTAGCCAAGCATGTTCGTGCCAACCACACAGGCAGCCCCATTTCTCACAAAAATGAGGCTGCCTTTTCGATTCCACACGCGATCCTTGCGCTCTTCCATCGTTCGTGCGCACGATCGTTTGTTGCCTTCACGACTCAGGCGGCGAGGTCTTTCCCTTCCATTCGGTTCCTGACGCGTCCGCCTACGGCTACAAAATCGCCCACCCACAAAAGATCATCGCCTTCACCGCTTTCGCTGTCTTCGCTGCAACCTTTGATTTATTCACCACACAAGGCACAGAGACTCTGAGAATTGACAAGAGTTTGTATGTATTTCATGGAAAGCAAACGCACTACCAAAACGAACATTTCGCCAAAGATCCATTAAAACGCTTACGCTTACTCTGGTTAAGGATCAACCGTACAGTCACAATGTCATTAGCCGTGCCATACCCTTCGGCAAGCGGTCCCTGAGCCTGTCGAAGGGTATGGCTTCTTTGCTTACACGCTGTCATACTCCCTTCTCCCGCAATGCGGGAGAAGGGTCGGGGATGAGGGCGAGCCAGCCCTGTTGATAGCCGTAGGCGGACGCGCTAAGAGTCTCTTTGAGAGAGGCGACCTTAACGCCAACACATGCAACAAGGTGGAATGTTGCGCGTCCACACAACACTCCACCTCTCTCAAGGCGTCGATGCTAACTTTGTTTCCGTAAATGGAATAAAGGAGCGGATCTTGTGCTACAGATACTTACCAGCCAAGAGCTCGACGCGCTTGCGGGTTTCCTCGGGGATAAGGCTGCGATCGGTCATGATCGCGTTGGCAAGCGCGCTGTGGGCAGGGCTCTCGAAGCCATCGCCGATCAAAGGCACCACCGTGCGAATGGTCTCTTGGGCCAGACGCGAGTTGGCCTGCAAGACCTTCACCACCATATCGACAGTGACGCTGTCGTGATCGGGGTGCCAAGCGTCGTAGTCGGTCACCATGGCCATAATCGCATAGGCGATCTCAGCCTCGCGGGCCAGCTTGGCCTCGGGCAGAGCGGTCATGCCGATCAAGCTGTGGCCACGGCGGCGGTTCTCCACGCTCTCGGCCAAGGTCGAGAACTGGGGGCCTTCCATACAGACGTAGGTGCCACCCTGATGCACGGTCGCACCGTTGGAGCGCGCCGCTTGGGCCAGCAGTTCGCCAAGTTTGGCATCGAAAGGCTTGTCGAAACCGACATGCACCACGATACCATCGCCATAGAAGGTGGACGGGCGAATGCCCTTGGTGCGGTCGAAAAGCTGATCGGGGATCACGATATGGCCCGGAGCCAATTCAGCCTGCAGGCTACCCACCGCGCTGACCGAGATCAAATATTTTACGCCGAGCTGTTTAAAACCATAGATATTGGCACGGCTGGGAACTTCGCTAGGAGTCAAACGGTGGCCGCGCCCGTGGCGGGGTAGGAAGGCCACCCGCTGACCAGCGATGCTACCGATAATATAGGCGTCGCTAGGAGTGCCATAAGGTGTTTCGAGGCGCAGCTCTTCAACATCCTCCAGACCCTCCATAGCGTACAAGCCGCTTCCTCCGATTACACCAATTGTCACTTGAGACATCGTTGTATCCTTAAGAAATAGAAGACGAATAAAAGATGAATGAGATCGTAAGTTCGATATCTATTGCGATTCGCTTGATCGCGACGAGTATAGTCGAACAGAGCAGACATCGCAAATCCGCTAGCGGTTAACAAGCAGATTTTAGCGCTCTGGAACAAGCTCGCCAAAATAAACGGCACGCCTAACGACCCGCTCAGAAATGAGACGAAGGACGTTTTTTCTAAAGACGGGCTTTTTTGCGAGCGATTATGCTATAATCTCGCAGCCACAACTCAGCGTGGCAGAGCGCTCGCAGTGCCGAGAGCACACACCACCCCAACTTGCGTGCCATGAGTGTCGAGGATTTGCAACGCAAGATACCAGCCTAAAGGAGCAGGGATGAGCACTGTACGACCCCCACGTGCGCCACGTTCTGCACGAGAACGGGTGGAGCAGCGGCGTGCACTTCGTCGTCTCTCAAAACAGCGTCGATCAGGACAGTTGGTCTACAAACTTAGTGGACTAGCGATCTTAATCGTTTTAAGTATAGTCAGCGCACTTTTTATTCTGAGCTTACGCGCTCGCGAAACCTTACAGGGCTTCGAGCAGGCCGATCCTCGCCAAGCGCGCAGCGAGACGGCCCAACCGCAAGCTGCCAGTTCAAACCCTTTTGAAGCGCCTTTCACGATCTTGTTGATCGGCGTCGACCGACGCGATGACCCCAACGAAGGCGTGCGCGGCGACACCTTGATTGTAGTGGCGGTAAATCCGGCCGAGCAGCGCGCTAGCATGCTCTCGATACCGCGCGACTCGCTGGTCGAGATCCCCCACGTTGGCACACAGAAGATCAACAGCGCCTATGGCTACGGCTACAACAACGCGGTCGCACTCTATGGCGAGGGCACCACAGCGCTAGCTGGCGGTGGCGCGCTGGCCGCCGAAACGGTCGAGCGCTTTTTAGGCATTCAGATCGACTATATCGCCCAAGTCGACTTCGGAGGCTTTGAACAGATCATCGATACTTTGGGCGGCATCTTAGTCGATGTGCCTCAGCCGCTGCTCGATTCCGAGTATCCGACCGAGAACTACGGCGTCGAGCGGATCTACATTCCGGCTGGCCTGCAAGTGCTCGATGGTGCGACCGCGCTTAAATACGCACGCTCGCGCCACAGCGGCAGCGATTTCGATCGCTCGCAACGCCAACAGCAGATTTTACGAGCGATTTTAGACGAGGTGCGACGGCGCGAGTTGCTGAACCAAGTCAGTCTGCTGCCCCAGCTCGCCAACGATCTACAGCAAAATGTCCAGACGACTCTGCCCCTCAGCGACCTAGACACGCTGACTAGTTTAGCTAATCTGGCGCTCAAGCTCGATCTCAGCAAGATCGAACAGCTCAGCATCAACCCCAACGATGTGACCCTGCTCGCCGAAAACGGCTCCGACCTCTATTGGGAGCCGACTGAAGTGCGTATGCTAGCCCAACGTCTGATCGCAGGTCCCGATGCCAAGCTCGAAGTGGCCCGTATTCAGGTGCAGAACGGCACCGATGTGAGCGGTTTGGCTGGTCGCATGACTTCACGCCTAGAGCAAGAGGGCTTTTTAACCCTGCCTCCGGGCGACGCACCCGGCTATTACGAACAGACCATTTTGATCGACTACAGCAATAAGCCCGAGACGCTGGCCCGCCTACGCGCAACCCTCGGCCTGCCCGAAGAAGCGATTAGAAGCGCCAGCGACGACAATGTGCCACCCGTGGGCGAAGGCGTCGATCTGGTATTGGTCTTGGGCGCAGACTATCAGCAGCTCTGGGCCAGAGGTCAATAAAGCGGCTTCCATTCTTGCCGCTCGGTCTGCCTCATGCTACAATGGGCTACAGAATGACTATGGAGCGTTTTTATTACAAGAGATAGTGGGAAATGTCAGTACCTTCAACCATTACTATCGATGGGCCAGCGGGCGCTGGCAAAAGCACTCTCGGAGCCCGTCTCGCTGAACGCCTTGGTTACGTCTACTTCGATACTGGCATCTTGTATCGAGCGCTCACCCTTGTCGCTCTTAGACGCCAAGTCGACCTTCAGGATGTTGAGGCGCTGACAGACCTTGCACGACAACTTTACGTCGATCTTCAACCTCCCACGGTCAGCGATGGCCGTCAATATACCGTTTATCTCGATGGAGAAGACGTCACTTGGGATCTACGCAGCCCCGAGGTTGACCGCAATGTTTCGCTCGTTTCGACCCCACCGAGCGTGCGCAGCGAACTCATTCACCAACAGCGTTCTATCGGTCATCAAGGCAAGGTTGTGATGGTAGGACGCGACATCGGCACGATTGTGATGCCAGATGCCCCTTTAAAGATCTATCTCAACCCATCGCTCGAAGCACGGGCACAACGCCGCTTCGCCGACCTCCAAAAGCAGCAGAGCGATATCACCCTCGACCAAGTGCGCGCCGATGTGGCTCGCCGCGATGCGCTCGACCACGGCGTTATGGCTGCCGCCCCCGATGCCTTTATCATCGACGCCGATAATCTGAGCGTTGAAGATGAGGTTGAGCTGATTCTCAAACGGTTTGAATCGATCGATTAAGACACGTCTTCGAGCAGTGTAAGGATGAAGCTATGGCCTCAACAGCACGTATCGGTCGGACGATTTCAGAACGAAATGCGATTGGAGATATCGACCTTGCACCGGGCGAGAAGATCCTGTTTGTTACCAGCCGTCACTGGATCGTCCTCATCCAACGGATTATGATCCCTTTGATCTGCGCGGCCATCTGTGGCGCGATCGCAGGTTATCGCGCGATCGGCGGCGTATTTTTGCTTGATAACGCCGATATCTCCGGCGAGATCGACCTCGTCAATACGCTGTTGGCGCTCGCCTTCGGTGCGATTCTACTGACCTGGGTCTTGGGGCGCCGTCGTATTAAACTCAACCTCAGCCGCCAATTGATTATGCTGCTTTCGGCTGGCGTCATCGCGACCTTGTTCTGGTTCCGCTATCAGGGCGGCCGCCTGTTTGAAGTCAACCGCTTCTATGCCACACCCTTCGATGGGCTCAATATCGTGCTGTTCAGCTTGGTCATCATCTTCCTGCTGCTCTGCGTCTATGTCTTTTTCGACTGGACCAATGACCAATTGGTGATCACCAATTTGCGCGTCATCATCGACGATGAAGTTTTGTTGGTTCGCCATGTACAAGAACAACTCTTTATCGACGATATTCAAAATGTGACCGCAAGTACCAATACCTATCCTCAACACTGGCTCAAATATGGCACGATTGTGATCCGCTCAGCCAACGCCGATCGCAAAATGGTCTTTGCAGGAGCCAATCAACCGCTCGAAACCCAAGCCAAGATCAACGCCGAAGTACGGAAGTTGCGCGGCCAACAGAGCGCCGATAGCTTCCGTTCGATGGTCGAGCAAAAAGTCTATAACGTAAAGCCGCCGTCCACCCGCCCCGCGCCGCGCGTGGTCGAAAAGCCCATGCCCTTGCTGTTGCGCTGGGTGCTCGATGCCAATCCAAAAATCTCTTCCGAGAAGGGTACGATTACTTGGCGCCCTCACTGGATCTTCTTGGTTCAAAAGCTGGCACAGCCGATCGGCACGCTCTTCCTAGCGCTTTTCCTGCTGATTCTGTCGTCACGCCTCGGCATCTTAACCGGCGGCTGGTTCGTGCTTGTCTCGATTCTGATCGTGGGCATCTGTGTCTTTTGGATGGTCTGGGAGGTCGAGGACTATCGCAACGACGCCTATATTCTCGAGCCAGATAAACTGATTGATGTGCAGAAGAAGCCCTTCGGCCCTGAAGATCGACGCACTGCTGCCTTGGGTTCGGTACAGAACGTTAACTTCAAAGTAACCTTCTGGAGCGGCATCTTTGGCTTTGGCAACGTGCTCGCCGAGACGGCCGGCTCGGGCGGTGCATTCACCTTCCCCCATGTGCCGAATGCGCCCGATGTAGCCGCCACCATCAACGACTATCTCGCTGAATACAAAAAGGGCGAAAAAGAGCGCAGCCTAAACGATACCTTAACGCTCTTACAACATTATCACGAAGCCCAAAAACGTCGCCGCGAGATTCGCGAGGCCGCCGCCAATCCACCAGCGGCTCCTGCAGCTCCCGCGGTCGCTAACGGCCCAACCGCCCCGCCCGATGCCGAGACCTTGGTCGTGCCTGCGGTTTCCGCCGACAGCGCGTCGCCCGATGCAACGACGAAAGTATCACCATCAACCCCAGTAAGTCATGTGCCGTCGACATCGCCAGATGCGACAACGGTTCAAATGGAAGCGGTTCAGCAAGCCAAGCCGAATCCTCCAGAGGCAGCCCAAACACAACAGGCTTCCTCTCAAGCACAAGAGGCAGCTCAAGCAAAACAGGCTCCCTCTCAAGCGCAAGATGATTCGCAAGCGCAACCCAAAAAATCGAACTCGCCTTAATCTTCAAACGCACAGATTCAGGATAATTTTTATGCTCCGACGTTCGTGGTTGATCGTAATACTGGTATTGGGTATGTTGTTACTACCTAGTACCAGTAGCGCCCAAAACCCTCCGCTTATTTCCGTTGACATTACTGCTGGTTACGACAACGCCTACCGCTCTGGTGACTGGTTCCCGATTGTGGTCACGGTCACCAACAGCGGTCAAGATATCTCTCCTGCTATTCTCGAATGGTCTTTCACCAACCAGAACAATAGAGATGTCTTTCGCCAAACGATCGACCTCCCGCGCGGATCGAGTAAGCAGGTTAGTTTCGCTGCCATAACCCAGGGTTTTGCTCGAAACGGTCAACTGCGTGTGATCGACGCCAAGAATCAGAAGGTCTTGCTAGAGCAGGTCGTGAGCCTGCGCCACAACGACGATTACCAGTTTATGCTCGGGCTCTTGAGCAGCGATAGCGGTCTGCTCGGGCGCTTGCAAAACCAAGCGATTGGGGGCAACGATCCGCGCTCGATCACGACGATCGCTCTAGATCCAGCCAGCTTCCCCAATGACGCCTCGCTCTTGTTTGGGCTAGACACAATCGTTGTGCACGATCTGAATATGAGCGAGTGGTCGCAAGAGCAACGCAACGCCCTGCGCGATTGGGTCGAGCAAGGCGGTCAACTGGTTGTAAGCGGTGGTGCAGCAGCCAGCCACAACATATTAGGCCTAGAAGAGCTGCTTCCAGCCCAAATCGGAGCATTGCAGCCCAATACACCGCTTGCATCGCTGAGCCAGTTCAGCCAACGCCCCGATATCGATCCACCTTCGGCTACAACCAGCAATCAAGTTAGCTTAGCCGAGCGAGCCACAGCGCTGACCTCCGATCGACTGGTGGTCGAGCAGCGCGTCGGTATGGGCGATGTGATCTTTGTGGCCTTCGATGTTGCGGCGCTGCAAGGCTGGGAGGCCGAGATCGACTTTTGGCTGAACCTGCTCTCTTACAATCAGCCCTTTTTACGCCCCTTCCGCAATACACAACTCTCGATGAGCGATGTAGATAGAGCGATCTCGCTCCCAGAGCTGGAACTACCCGGCTTCTTTCCACTCTTCTGCTTCATCAGCTTGTACATCTTTGTGATCGGCCCACTCAACTATCTGATCTTGCGCAAAATCCGTCGCCCGAACCTAGCATGGATCACCATCCCTGCGATCACCTTCCTATTCGCTGCCGGAACCTACGGCTACGGAATTCTGCTCCGTGGCACCAAGCCGATCGTCTTCCAGATCAGTGTATTGCAGGGCGTAGAGGGCGGAGAGAACGCCTATGTTCAATCAGCGGTCGGGCTCTTCTCGCCCCAACGACGCCAATTCGACTTGGCCTTCCCCAGCCAAAGCCTAGTGAGAGCTGAGTATTATTTCGACTTTTCAGAAACGAAATTTACGCTCGACTGGGACGAAAGCGCGACTCGCATCAACGATGTTTTGGTCGATGTCTCCTCGATCAGCAGCTATCGTATCGAGAAGTTTTTGCCTTCGGTAGCCCAAGTACGCTCTGATGTAAGAATCGATAATCTGGAATACGACACCGATGCCATCATCGACGGTGTCATTCGAGGAGAAGTCACCAACACCAGTTCGATTACGCTCAAAGATAGCATGGTTGTTGCAGGCGACAGCTCCTGTTTGCTCGGCGATCTGGCCCCCGGCCAAACCCAATCGATCGACTGTTCGCTCAAACAGCATAACTTCCCCTATCAAACAAACGCGGGAGATACCGATACCTTCGACCGCGCAGAGATCATAAGAAACGTCTTCGGAAGAAATTGGTCGGCTGTCAATATCAATCAGCTCACGCGCGAGGGCATCTCGGACCCCACCAGCGCCTTCTTGATCGCTTGGGTCGATGAACCCACCCTTGATATTCAGATCAATGGCAGCACAGCCAATCAAGCTGCCACCAGCTTGTATGTCATTCGTTTAAATGGGCAGTGATACGCTTATGTCAACTCTTGTCGAAACCGTCAACCTGACCCGCAGTTATGGCTCGAATCTCGCGCTCGACAGCCTCAACCTCAAGATCCCACAAGGGGCTGTGTATGGCTTCATTGGGCCGAATGGGGCTGGCAAAACAACCACCATGCGCATTCTAACCACACTGCTCAAACCCACTAGCGGCGAAGCGTGGATCGCGGGCCATTCGGTGTTGGGCGACAAACGGGCGGTGCGCAAAGTTGTGGGCTTTATGCCCGACTTCTTCGGCGTCTACGACAACATGAAGTCGTGGGAATATCTCGACTTCTTCGCCGCTGCCTACGATATCCCTGCCGAACGACGCAACAGCTTGATCGATGAACTGCTCGAACTGGTCGACCTCAGCCATAAACGCGACGATTATGTGATGGGCCTCTCGCGCGGTATGAAGCAGCGCCTGAGCTTGGCGCGCACCATGGTACACGACCCCGCCCTGCTGATTTTAGACGAGCCGGCCAGCGGTCTCGACCCGCGCGCCCGCATCGAGCTACGCGAGCTGCTCAAAGAGCTGCGCCTACTGGGCAAAACGATTATGATCAGCTCGCACATCTTGAGCGAACTGGCCGAGATGTGTACCCATATCGGGATCATCGAGCGCGGGCGCCTGCTGGCCTCGGGCGATGTCGATACGATTATGCGCTCGCTTCAGCCTCACCGCAGCTACGAGGTTCGTCTACTCAGCGAGCCGGCGGCGGCTATCGAGCTGATTCGTGGCATGCCGGGTGTGCTCGATACGCGCGTCTCGGATGACCCCCAAGAGTCCAACACGATCTACTTCGACTACAACGGCGACGAACAAGGCATCAGCGACGTTCTGACGCGCTTGATCCAAGGCGGCGCACAGATCACCCACTTCGCCGGACAGGTCAGCAATCTGGAAGATATCTTTATGCAAGTCACCCAAGGCATCGTCTAAAGTGAACCTCGCCCTTTAAACGAGCCTTACAGACCTGCTAAGCGCCTAGGCTTGGCAGGTCTTTTTCATGTTCATATAGCCATGCTCTCGCATTTCCTTCAAGCCTTTGGCGGCCTGTTCTCTCCCTTCCATACAGTCTCAAGCGCGTCCGCCTACGGCTACCAACATCCCATACCCTCAAAACGGGGTTTCTATCTCGCCGTCGGCTGAGCCGACGGCGAGCATTGTGCCTCAGCGTACCATTGCCATATCTGCGATAACAAAGCGCATCGCTGCAAGCTGAGCGATGGCCCGAATGGGAGGGCGGCGATCTGATAGCCGTAGGCGGACGCGCCAAGGATCGAATGGATGCAAGGGACTTCAACGCCAGTGTATCCATAGAAAATATCTATGGAATCGATTTATAGATAGATAATGACAGATAGATCATACGAGGATATACTAAGACTAGATCTGGTAATACAGAAACGGACGACTGCCGAAACATGGCTTGTGGAAGCCATATTGACTGGCTGTGCTTCGTTTGCTTGAAGAGAGAGAGAAGAGCATGTCGAAAAACGATCTATTCAATGCCAAGGCGAGCCTCACAAGCTCCCAGGGGAGCTTCAGCTACTATCGCCTAGCTGCGCTCGAAGAAGCGGGCCTGACCAAACTAGCCAAACTGCCCTTTTCGATCAGGATTATGCTTGAGTCGCTGCTGCGTAACTTCGATGGCTTCGCGGTGCGCGAGCAAGATATTGTGGCGTTGGCCCAGTGGAGCGCCAGCAATCCGAATCCGGTCGAGATCCCCTTCAAGCCCGCCCGTGTGTTGCTGCAAGACTTCACGGGCGTACCAGCCGTAGTCGATCTAGCAGCTCTGCGAGCGGCCATGCAGCGCTTGGGCGGCGACCCCAAAAAGATCAATCCGCTTGTGCCCGTCGATCTGGTGATCGACCACTCGGTGCAAGTCGACGCTTTCGGCAGCAAATTTGCGATCTTCTTCAACGCCGAGCGCGAGTTCGAGCGCAACCGCGAGCGCTACGAGTTCCTGCGCTGGGGCCAGAAGGCCTTCAACGCCTTCCGAGTGGTGCCTCCTGCGAGCGGCATTGTGCACCAAGTCAACTTGGAATATCTGGCTGATGTGGTTACCAGCCGCAACATCGATGGCGAAACCGTGCTCTTCCCCGATTCGCTGGTCGGCACCGACTCGCACACCACGATGGTCAATGGCCTCGGTGTGGTGGGCTGGGGCGTCGGCGGTATCGAAGCCGAAGCCGTAATGTTAGGCCAGCCGATCTATATGCTCAGCCCCGAGGTGGTCGGCTTCCAGCTCGAAGGCAGCTTGCCCGAAGGCGCGACCGCGACCGACTTGGTGCTGACCATTACCCAAATGTTGCGCAAAAAGGGCGTGGTCGGCAAATTCGTCGAATTCTACGGCAGCGGAATCAGCAAGCTCAGCCTGCCCGACCGCGCCACCATCGCCAATATGGCCCCCGAGTACGGCGCGACGGTCGGCTTCTTCCCGGTCGACGAAGAGACGCTGGCCTATCTGCGCCTGACGGGCCGACCCGCCGAAGTGATCGAGCGTGTCGAGCTCTACTGCAAAGCCCAAGGTCTCTTCCACAGCGCCGACACGCCTCACCCCGAGTTCAGCGATACGCTCTACCTCGATATGAGCACGATCGAACCGAGCGTGGCTGGCCCGCGCCGTCCACAAGACCGCGTGGCCCTCAGCGAGGTCAAGCGCTCGTTCTGGCAGAGCATGCAAAGCATCAAGCCCGATCTGCAGCCCAATCCCGAGCTTTCCGAGGCAACCCTCAACTGGCTGAAGGGCGAGCAGGTCGAGGATTGTGAAGTGCTGGCCCAGCGCAACTATCGCCAAGAGCTGTTCGGCCAGCAAGTGCCGATCACAATCAATGGCGAGAGCAGCACCCTAAGCCATGGCTCGGTCGCGATCGCCGCTATCACAAGCTGCACCAACACTTCCAACCCAGCGGTCATGCTGGCGGCCGGTTTGATCGCCAAGAACGCTGTTGAGCGCGGCCTACGGGTGAAGGCACACGTTAAAACCAGCCTTGCGCCCGGCTCGCGTGTGGTGACACGCTACCTTGAGGCAGCGGGCCTGAGGCCCTACCTCGAAGCGCTGCGCTTCCACACGGTCGGCTATGGCTGTACCACCTGTATCGGCAACAGCGGCCCGCTGCCCGAGCCTGTGGCCCAAGCGGTGCAAGAGAACGATCTTGTGGTGGCGGCCATGCTGAGCGGCAACCGCAACTTCGAGGGTCGCGTTAATCCCTTGGTGCGCGCCAACTACCTCGCCTCGCCGCCGCTGGTGATCGCCTACGCGCTGGCGGGCACGGTCGATATCGACTTCAAACGCGAGCCGATCGGCTACGATCCTGTGGGCAACCCGGTCTATCTGAGCGATATCTGGCCCAGCCAAGAGCAGATCAAGGCCACCATCGACAACAGCTTGAAGGCCGAGATGTTCCAGAGCGAATACGCCCATATCTTCGACGGCGACCAGCAGTGGCAGGCCATCAAGGTGCCCGAGGGCGATCTCTACCAGTGGAACAGCAGCTCGACTTACATCCAAGAGCCGCCCTTTTTCCGCCAGATCAGCCGCGAGCCCGAAGCACTCAAGCCGATCGTGCAGGCCCGCGCTCTGGCCCTGTTGGGCGACTCGATCACAACCGACCATATCTCGCCAGCCGGCTCGATCGCGAAAACCAGCCCGGCCGCCGAATATCTGCGCGCCCACGGTGTCGAGTCCAGCGAGTTCAACAGCTACGGTTCGCGGCGTGGCAACCACGAAGTGATGATGCGCGGCACCTTCGCCAACATTCGCTTGCGCAACCAGTTGTTGCCCGGCAGCGAAGGCGGCGTGACCCGCTATCTACCTACCAACGAGCAGATGTCGATCTACGACGCAGCTATGCGCTACCAGCAAGATGGCACGCCCTTGATCGTCTTCGCTGGCGCAGAGTACGGCACGGGCAGCTCGCGCGACTGGGCCGCTAAAGGTACCTATCTCTTGGGCGTGCGCGCGGTGGTGGCCCAAAGCTTCGAGCGCATTCACCGATCAAATTTGGTGGGCATGGGTGTACTGCCCATCCAGTTCAAAGCGGGCGATAGCTGGCAGAGTCTCGGCATCACAGGCGAGGAATTTTGGAATATTGAAGGTTTAGGCAATGACCTTCAGCCCGGTCAAACGGTTACATTAGTAGGAACCACTCCAAACGGGAAGCGCATCAGCTTTGAAGCCATTCTCCGCATCGATACGCCCGTTGAAGTCGAGTACTATCGCAACGGAGGCATCCTCAATACTGTCCTACGCCAACTCCTCCAAGATGCGTAAATCTACCATTTGATTTACGTTTAAGAGCAAGAGAACAGCCGCTCCTAGCAAACAAATCAAACGTTTTGCTTCGAACGGCTGTTCCCGCGAATCTGAACAGCAGCACAGAATTAGCGGAGCAAATAGCTTGTAATACTGTTTGATATAAGCTATAATGCTCCTATCCTTGTGTAAAGGATTTATTCGCCGTGTAGGCACCCGCCCACTGCCGTGCGGCACTCTTGCGCGGTAGGTGTGTTTATTCAGATTGCTCTTTCACCCTACGCTCCCACAAGTGCGCAGGGCGGCATTCATTAGGGGAGGGTTTTCCCGTGAGTGTTACCTCCATCATTTTAGTCCATGCACATGCATTATTCCGCGAGGGGATTCGCCATCACCTGAGCATGCTCCCCGACTTCAAGATCGCTGGCGAAGCAAGTAACGGACAACAGGCGATTCAACTCGTCGATTATACTGATCCAGATCTCGTGTTGATGGAGGTGGATTTACCTGGTGTTAATGGTCTTGAGGTCGCTCACGCCATTAAACGCACCCATCCTCACGTTGGCGTCATTTTGCTCAGCGCCGATATGGATGGTCCTCACGTCGTCAAGGCCATCCGCGCCGGTGTAGCGGCGTATGTGCCGCGCAATACCTCTTGGGAACAGCTGCTACGTACCATCAACGAAGTACGTCGAGGGGATTACCCAATTAACGACCTTGTGTTATCATTACCAGATGTAGCCTCACAGGTCTTGGCGACCTTCAGGCAGATGGCGGTCGACGAAGATACCCAGAGCATCTATTCGCCGCTCTCGCCCCGTGAGCTACAAGTTCTGGAACTGGTGGCGGCTGGACGAACCAACAAAGAGATCGCTTCGCAGCTCGACATCAGTAACCAAACGGTCAAAAATCACGTTTCTTCCATCTTACGCAAGCTGGCGGTCAATGACCGGACCCAGGCGGTGGTTTACGCCATGCGCCGCGGCTGGATCAAAGTGGTTCTGCCCGGCGACTAGTTCGGTACACATTGCATGATACATCCACGCCTCTTTGCTGCTCTTGCGGTGTTGCTTCTGCTGTTAGCAGGCTGCGAGCAAACCACCGTAATCGAACAGGAGCAGATCGCGCAACGCGAAACAGTGTTAGCACTGACACCGTCGGCAACGCCCACGGTGACAACTACGTTTACGCCATCGGCGACGGCAACCTCTTCGCCAACCATTGGGCCATCGGCAACACCAACCGCGTCGGCAACAGCAACCGCAACTCCGCTGCCCCCGACGCCAACCAGCAATCCAGCACTGCAAGGTTTCAGCTACTGTCGACAGCAAGTGGGAGACCCAGATGGCGGGCGCTATTCTGCACAGTTGACGGATGTTACTGCCAATAGCTTCCCGGCCTTCGAACGCATCACCTTCACCTTTACCAACACGGTTGGGGTGGCTCCGCTCAGCGCCATAGCCGATTGTCTAAGCGAACGCGATTTCGTCGCCTTGACAGGCCAGCCTGCTGCGACACGTCCTTACGTGCTCGAAGTACATCTGCCAGACTGGCTGCACGACGAACAGTTCAACAACTCGATCATCACCAATACCTTCGAGCTGAGCGGCACCCGCGTGCTGACCCACGTCGAGACCCGCTACGATGCAGCCAGCGATGCCGGCCTGACCTTCAGCATTCCAATCAGCGAACCGCTGCGCTTCCACCTGACCTTGATGCACGATCCCGAGCGCTTGATCTTAGAGACAGCCAAGGCAACCGAGTTGGTTGAATCGAGCGATCCTCTGACCGCTCCGCTCAGCAACAAAGCGCCCGAATTCGCTGCGCCGCTCTTCTTCTTGCAAGAGGGCGACATCTGGCAACACAAAGAAGGCAAAACGTCCAATCTCACCGAAACAGTTCAAGAAGAGATCGCCTTCGCTGTCAGCCCAGATGGTTCAAAAATCGCCTTCTGTCGCGCCACAACAGCCGACGCCAGCTATGGCGATGCGGCGGGCCCAAGCAGCCTGTTTGTGATGAACGCTGACGGCAGCAATGTCAAAGAGATCGGTCGAGCGGGCTTCGATTGCGCCGATCCGGCCTGGAGCGTCGATGGCAAACAGATCGCTTGGAGCGTCGATGAAAGCGGCATTCGCCCCACTCAGCGCAGCATTTGGAAGGTCGCCGCTACTGGTGGCGCACCGACCCGCGTGGCTGGCGGCACAGACGAGTGGAACCGTTTCGCGCCCCAGTGGCTCGAAGGCGACAAGCTGGTCTATAGCGCCGATACCCAAGATGGTCGCAGCACGCTCTTCTTGCTCGACGATGGCACCGAGAACGACATCGGAGCCGCCTTCACGATCAGCGACCGCTATATCACTCTTGGGCGACCTTTGGCCGACAAGAAGGGCAAGCAGTTCGCAGTTGAGGCCCAACGCGGACGCAACCCGGGCAGCGATCTGCTCATTCTCGACTCAGAAGGCGAAGAGATCGAGATTATGAGCGATGGCTACTGGACGCGCGCACTGGGCTGGCGTGACGATGGCGGGCTGCTCTTCTTGAGCAACGACTGCATCAGCACCTTGGTGCAAAGCTATAGTCTCGGAGTGATCAACAGCGGCAAGATAGAGCTGTTGGCCTCTGGCACGAGCTTGATAGCAATCAATGCCGCCGCCGTTCATGGCGACCAAATCGCCTATGTGATCGCTCAACAACCGGCACCCGGCGAGCGCGGGCCGCTCACGATCGTTCCCAGCAGCAGCAGCGAGCTGTGGATCTGGGATCTCGCCAAAGGCGAGCGCGCCAGCAGCTACAAAGCCGATCGAGCCATCAGCGATCTTCAACAATAATCCTTCAGCAAACAGCTTCTCCCAAGCGTCCCTACTACTTCAGTAGGGGCGCTTTTCTTTCCTCAATAACCAACAAACATATTGCGCTTACGGTCACAGTTCTAGCCAAAAAAAGACTCCAAGCGCGTCCGCCTACGGCTACCAACAGATCGCCCATCCATGCGGTCTATTCGCCGCCCCCAATGGAAACATTTGCTCGACACCATAAGGCTACCCGCTGATGGCATTATGCAAGCACAATGAACTACAATGAATAGCGAGGAAAACGTAGGAGCGCCAAGAAATAGAGCGAAAGTATCACCCAAAAGCATCTTTCAGCAAACAATGATATAAACAAATATTTGTAAAATTGAGGATATAACAAAAAGAGGAGAAAGGCAGATCAAACCATTAGTACAGCAAGAATCGTGGCTTTTTTGGTTCTGAATATTATGATACGTTGCAGCTCGCCGCAAAATGAATAAAGCTTTCCATTTTCAAGCGAATTTCGTAATAGAATAGCTGATTACCACGCTGTAAAAAAAATATCAAGCTAATCTGGTGGCTTTAAACCTGCATAAACAAAACGTCATATATTGCCAAACATAGTATGTTATTATGCTCAAACAATATATTCCCTCTCTGTGTTGACGCCGAAACTTATTTTTCGGTCCTAATCTTGATGTAGATAGTAAGTAAGGTTAAAGACTAAGCAGCAAGATCCAAGCTTCGATCCTTGCTCGGGTGAAACGTGGTGCCATTCTAGGCTCCGACTTCCCAGCAGATTCGACAGCCATCCGCCTAGCAGCAGAAGCGATTGAAGAGATGATGTATGAGGCCTAGTAAGCTTACAGTCCTAATTGCACTCATCTGTATAGCTAGCCTCCTTTGCCACTCGTCTGCATCACTCTACGCACAGGAAGAGCCATCTATCACAGATATCATTGAGCAAGAGTTAACAGACTTTTTGCCTGTTGGCCTTGCAGCCCACAATGGATACGTGGCTGTTTTGGTTGAGTTACAGCCCGATCCCCTATCAAGCAGCCCCACGACGGGCGATATAACAGCACGCCAAGTACAGATCGAACAGATCACGAAGAGCCAAGCTCGCTTACGCAGCGCCTTGCCAAGTTTGCAGGCCAAAGAACTCTACACGACCCAGTTTCTTTTCAACGCGATGGCGCTCTACCTTCCCAAAGAACGCCTCGCCGAGCTACAAGCATTGCCCGATATCAAAAGTATTCAGCCCCTGCAAGCCAAGCAGCTCGGACCCGCGCCTGCGCTCGATCAAGCTGTAACACAACAGCTTTGGAAGGCGTACGGTGCGACCGGAAAAGGTTTGAAGATCGCCATCATCGATAGCGGGATCGACTACACGCACGCCACTTTAGGTGGCTCAGGCAACCCGCTCGATTACAGCAGCAACAACCGCACGATCATCGAGCCAAATAGCTTCCCAACAACAAAGGTCGCCGGAGGCCATGATTTCGCTGGCGATCTCTACGATCCGACCAACGCGCCGCTTCCGCAGCCCGATCGCGATCCACTCGATTGCAACGGACACGGAACAGCGGTCGCAAGCGTTGTAGCGGGCTACGGAGTAGACCAGACGGGCAAGCGCTACGCTGGGCCTTACGACCGCGATCTGCAGGGCAGCGACTTCCGGCTGCTACCGGGTGTCGCGCCCGAAGCGAGCCTCTATGCCCTGAAAGTGACCGGCTGTAGCAGCCGTCAAACCCACTTGGTCATTCCAGCGATCGAATGGGCGATCGACCCCAACGGCGACGGCGATAGCTCCGACCATCTCGATGTGATCGTGATCGCTATGGGTTCGCCTTTCGGCAGCGCCAACGACCCCGAAGCACGCGCCGTGCAACGCGCATTTGATGCAGGAGTGGTAGTGGTCGCAGCGGCAGGAGAGAGCGAGGGCAGTACCTTCTATAGCATTCACTCGCCAGCCAGCGCACCAGCCGCTATCGCGGTTGTGCCCGTGTATGGCAAAGAGAACAGCGCTGTCGATAGTTTGCTGCCCAACAGCGCACGCGGCCCATTGCGCAATGGGCACAGCACAAAGCCCGATCTAGGAGCCGTAGGCTATCAAGTCGGCGGTGCGGCCTATGGCAGTGGCAACCAAGTCGCGAGTATAAGCGGTAGCGCGATCGCCAGCGCCTATGTGGGCGGTGCAGTAGCGCTACTGCGAGAGTTGCACCCCAATTGGAGCCCCTTACAGATCAAAGCCGCTTTGCTGAACACCAGCACACCGCTCCAAGACCAGAAAGGTTCGATCTATGCGCCGACTCACGCTGGCTTAGGACGGATCGACCTAGCTGCTGCGGCAGCAACCACGCTGATCGCCTATGCTGACGATGGCACTGCTGGCATCGGTTTCGATTATGGCTTGCGCTGGGAGGGAGACAACTACAAAGCGTACAACCCCTTGCGAATCGAGAATCTAAGCAACCAAACTCAGAACTTGAGCCTCGGCAGCTACCCAGCCAACAGCGAACCAAATGTCGCCATTCGCCCCGCCAAGGTCGATCTATCGATCGCGCCCAACAGTAGCCAGACGGTTCGTATTCGCAGCCAGATCTTAGATAACGCGCTTGAACTAAGCATCGACCCGAGCGTAGCAGCCACACAAAACGATTTTCAACGTTTTGCGATCGCCGAACACGCTGGCTCGATCTATCTGGTCGATCAAGCCTATGCCCGTATCCGGATCGCCAATGATAGCCGCGAACGAGCGATCGATGTCTACCTCAATGGCACATTGATCGCAGCGAACCTCGGCTACGGCCAAGTCAGCAACTATGTTGAAAAGCCAGCTGGCAGCTACAAACTGGTCTATCGTGCGGCGGGCAGTGGCTCGAATGGTTCGGTTTTAGGCGAGCGCAACCTTAACATCGGTGCTGGCACCGATGTCACCATGATCGCCAACAGCAAGCAGAAAATCACAAAAGAGCCGCGTATCACGACCTGGACGCTCAACGAAGCTGCGGTTCAAGCCAGCGATTCGAGCGCGCGCCTGCGTTTCGCCAACAATAACCCGCCCGATGCGCTCGCCTCAGAACGCATGCTGGATATCTACATCGATGGAGAACGCGTGGTTCAAGGGCTCGACAGCCGCAGCTATGGAAACTTTGTGGCGCTGCAAGCGGGCCAACACGAGGTCAAAGTGGTGGCGAGCGGAATCGTCACGCCTGAGTTGCAAACCCAAATGAGCTTTATGCTCGATCTGCAAGCGGGTAGCGTCAGTACGATCTCGCTAGCGCCCTTGCACAACAAAAGCAGCTATACCCAGATCGTGAGCCAGCCGCGTCGCACCTTGCGGGTGCCCTACACGCTTGGGCCGCGCCCGGCACAAGAGGCCAGCGTCTCGCTGCCTGCCCTACCGCCTGGCAACCCAACAACCCTTGAGGCCACCGTCCGCAATCCATTCACCCGCACTGCCAATATCCCCGCAGCGGTGCAACCGTATCTGGGAGCATTCCAGCTCAGCTACGAAGGCACGAGTCCAAGCATAGGCCAGAACCTCGACTCCGCTCGTATCAAGTATCTGGGGATCGCATCGAACATCAATATCGCGCGCAGCCCGACTCTGCCAGATAGCTTTTTTGTAGCGATCGCGACTCAAGCTAACTGGGCGACGCCCAACGAGGTCAATTTCCAAGTTTATTTCGATCTGAACAACGATAATATCTCGGATCGGGTGCTGGTCAACAGCAGTTTGGGCTATCTGCAAGATGGACAAGCTAGCGATACCTTTGTGGCCAGCATGTATACGATCGAGCGTCTTCCGAACGGTTCAAGACGCTTTGAGCTCAACCAAGTCAGTTATTTGAATGGCTTTGGGCCGGGCGGCTCAAGCACGCCAAACTTCGTGCCCTACGATCGAAATACGCTCTTTATGCTAGTCAATACAGAGCATCTCAATCTATCGGCTGGCAAGACTAGCTTCCGTTACCGAGTAGAGACGCGCCATATCGACTACCACAACTTTAAGCACATCCTCGATAGCACACCTTGGATCGAGGTTGATCTCGCTAGGCTGCCGGTCGATACAGTCAACCCGAACTTCGAGCTGGGTTATATGCCGATCTATCGCGCGATCGATCAGAATCGCTTCGCTGTAAGGCTCGATCCGGAGCTGGCCTACCTGCCCAATCGTCCGCGCCTGATGATCATCTACTTCCACAATCCACCCGCTCGCCAAGTCGAGATCGTACCGATCAGGTAATAGCTCTTTGACTTGATCGCTCTGTCGCTGCCTAAATAGAGGCAGAATAAAACTTAACTAGGTTTGATGTGAGGCATGTTGGGCCTTAGGCTAGCCTGCCTCACATTTGTTATGCAGACCATCAAAACGCAACAATACCAACCCCGCTTGATTACTTCAACACTCTGGCGGCTTAGTCTCTCCCCCAAAGAGGCTTGCTAGCGCGTCCGCCTTCGGCTACCAACAGCTCATAGCAAATTCGGTAGATCACTTTCCTTCTTGGCCTTCGGCAGAGTGGAACTTAACTATTTTTGTTGTGTGACATTTCGCGCTAACGCGCGAAATGTCACACAACTCTTTCCCCGTTTTTTTGCGTTACAAAAGCGCAAGTATGTAAACGGATTTGGTATCAGCCGTAAGCAGGGGGTGGTAACTGCGTGCCGAAAGAGCGCCTCAACATACAACGATGTAAGCAGATTTCGTATCGTTAGAAAAAGCGGCTGGAAGAGCATTTCCAGCCGCTTTGAGATTCTTTGAGGTCAGCGGTTGCACTACTATCTGGTTAATTGCTTCCTATTTGGCCTTCGGCAGAGTGGAACGTGACCATTTTTGCGTTACAAGAACACAACTCTGTAAGCAAATTTGATATCAGCGATTGATCGAGCTGCTCGACAAGCGTTCGGCAGCGCAAGACAGCGTTTGAAACAACGCCAGCGCTAAGCAGCTCGCAGAGCAAGCTGCGACACGACGCGTCGTATGGGTGGGCGGGATGTTGGTAGCCGTAGGCGGACGCGGTTAAAGCCGGTTTGGAGCCAAAACCCTAACCGCCAAAATGCTGAAAGAGATATTGTACAAGGTGTATAGGCGGCAGAGTACTGCTTTGAGTACATAAAAAACAGGCATCCCCACACATATGGGGATGCCTGCTCGATTCAAAACTAGATGTGGAACTCAACCACAACCCGACCGAACTGCAAGCGCGAGCCATCTTTGATAGCGACCGGCACCTGCGGATCGATCTTGACGCCGTCGACACGGGTGTAGTTAGTGCTGTCGAGGTCGATCACGCTCCACTGGCCGTTTTGGTTAACGATGCGAGCATGCTGGCGGCTCACACCACCGGCCTCGCCACCGAACGAGGTCAGATCGATCTCGGGGAAGATCGCGCTGATCGGATCTTCGCGGCCAACGATGAATTCAGTTTTGCCTTCCGGCAAGGGCAGCTCTTGGCCGCCATCGACCAGCACCAAACGCGGGCGCGAGCTCGGCACAAAAGGCGGAATCGCATCGGGCGCGGGCACAGGCGGTGCCACCGGAACTTGGGCAGCGGCGGGCGCGGCCTCGGGAGCAGGAGCAGCGGCCGGAGTTGCAGCGGGTGCAGCAGCCGGAGCAGCGCCGCCCGTCAAGGCTTGCAGCTCGGCCTCGGCCTTTGCCTTGGTATCGCGCGCCTGCTGCAATCCGTCCAAGATCGCTTGCGGCGTCGCAGCACCAAAGGTCGCCTGCATCTGCTCCATTTGAGCGATCAGTTTGTCTTGGGTCGCGATCTCCTCTTCCAAACGTGCGATCTCGGCTGGATCGACGCTCGGCACGGTCGGGAGCGCTTGCAGCTCGGCCTCGGCCTTCGCCTTGGTATCGCGCGCCTGCTGCAATCCGTCCAAGATCGCTTGCGGCGTCGCAGCACCAAAGGTCGCCTGCATCTGCTCCATTTGAGCGATCAGTTTGTCTTGGGTCGCGATCTCCTCTTCCAAACGTGCGCGCTCGGCCGCAACATCGACTGCTGGCGTAGCCGGAACAGCGGGCGCCACCGCAGCGGCCTCAGGCTCTTCGGCGGGTGCCACCGGAGCTACGGGTGCCGCTTCTTCGGCCGCAGGCGCTACGGGTGCCGCTTCTTCTGCTACAGGAGCTACAGGTGCCGCTTCTTCTGCTGCCGGAGCTACAGGAGTAACCGGCTCGTTCTCGATCGGAGTAGCGACTGGCGCTTCAGCGGGGCTCTCAGCCGGCTCGGCGGGAACACTCGGCGCAGCGATGGTTGGTATATCGTCGGTCGGCTGCTGGGTTGTGTCTGCGCCATTGGTGGGCAGCGCGATAACGGTCGGAGCATCGGGCGCAACCGGAGCATCAGCGCTGACCGGCGCCGGCGGCAGGGGAGCACCACAGGTATCGCAGAACGCTTCGCCCGGCACCACCGCAGCACCGCAGAAAGAACAGGTTAGGGTTGCACCAGCCGAGGCATCAGCGGGCGCGGCAGCGGGTGCTGCAGCAGGTGTAGCAGCAGGTGTGGCGACAGGAGCCGCAGCGCTGGTCGCCTCAAGGCGGAAGCCACATTGATCACAAAAATGGTTCGAAGGGTCGTTTTGCGCACCACAATTTGGACACGTGTTCATTCAAATCTCCTCTATAACAAACTGCACGCGGCGGTTTTACTCTTCCAGCTTCTGGGTTAAACGACGGGTAGCGTAACGCAACTCTTTCTGGGATTCGGCGCTCATCTGACCACCTTTCTCCAGCTCTTCGGCCTGCTTTTGGGTCTTTTCGGCCAATTCCAATTCGCCCAATTCGAGCAAACGGGTTGCAGCAGCACGCAGCTTCTGAGTTGCACCAGCTACGTTTCCAGCTTCAGCATCCGACAATGCGCGTGTTTGCAGTTTGAAGGCAGTTACCTTTTCAACTAAGTTCATCACACGAGGGTCGTGAGCTGGCGCATTAGGATCGCTCGTAAATTCCAACAAGACATCCTTCTTGAGGATCTGCTCGCTCGTTTGGCCGACCGGAGTGTAGTGCAATTCGGCCTGAGCGATACGGAAGGTGCCATTGGAACGAGCGGGTAGGAGCAGATCGAGCACAATACTGCCGCCGCTTCCATACGCTAAATCACCCAACTTAACGGCCACTTCGTTCTCGCCGATCGGCTGATAACCAAGGTTTGCGATCGCAGGCGTAACGCGATGCACAGCGCGAGGGGTCACGTCGCGGGCAAGGCGCAGCAAGAGGCGCGCCTCGTGAATAGCAGTGCCCTGAGCCTCTTTGACGGCTCGTTTGAAATACTTCCCGATCTCGTTCGGATCAGCGATATAGTCTGAGCTACCGCCCGAGGCGTCTGCCATATCGTCGAGCAGCTTCTCGTTCCATTCGGCGCCCAAACCTAGGGCCGTAATGCTCACGCCGCTAGCGCCCAAGCTCTTGGAGATTTGGCGGCAGAGCTCTTCGTCGCCCCAGGTCTGACCATCGGTCAGCACCAGCATACGCGAAAGGTAGTTCGGGTTGAGATGCTTTTGCAGCTCGGCTTGACCTGCTTGCAGGCCGAGCGACATAGCTGTTCCGCCCGCCTCTTGAATGGTAGCGACCTGGGCTTTGAGGGCTTCTTTATCGGAAGCAGGAGTGGCAGGAACCACAACCTGAACCGTATCGTCGAAAATCACTAATGAAACGATATCTTCGGGCGTCAATTGATCGATAAGCAATTGAGTCGCCGCTTTCATCGCGGCAAGCTTCGCACCCTGCATCGAGCCGGACCGGTCGAGCACCAAACAAAAATTGAGTGGCACCGCAGCGCTAGGCGGCGTAGTTGGGTTCGCTTCTACCAACAAGTAGCCAACTTGAGCATTCGCAGATGCTGGCATTGGCGAGCGCCCCCACGTACAGGTTAAGCTTACGCTATCGGCCATTGATAACTCCTTATCGAGCGATGATCGCTTCAAATCACGTCATTGCCTCAAACTTAACGACAATTGATGTGATATTATCTTCTCCACCGGCGGCATTAGCAGCACGTATCAGTTCGTCACAAGCAGCTTGGGGTGAAGCTGCCGATTGTAGAATGGCTGCCATCTCGTGATTACGGGTCATCTCCCACTGGCCGTCGCTACACAAAAAGAGCACATCGTTGGCTTCAAGGCGTTCGCTAAAGATATCGATCTCGATATTGGCTTTATCGCCTAACGAGCGAAGTACCGCATTGCGCTGAGGATGGGTGTAGATATCATCCTCGCTGATCTGCCCTAATTCAACCAAGCGCATCACCAGTGAATGATCCTTGCTTATGCGCCGTAATTCATTCCCCTTATAAATATACGTTCGGCTGTCGCCAATGTTGCCGATAATCGCACGATTTCCGATAACAAGTGCCATTGTGATGGTGGTACCCATATCGTTGCCGCGCGCTTGGCCCTCTTTGATCACATATTCGTTGGCACGCAGAATGGCGCGTCGCACAATCTCTTTGGCGGCTTCCTCATCAAACTCGCTGTTAGCATCGAGGGTCGGCGCGATATATTCGTCTAAAACGACGTTGGCAGCGCCGCGAATGGCCAAACCGCTCGCCACTTCACCAGCAGCGTGCCCACCCATACCATCGGCCACGATGTACAGGCCCCAAGTGCGATCGGTCGAGCTGTTGTTCATGCCGATCTCGAAGGCTAGGTAGCTATCTTCGTTATGGTCGCGGATCATACCGGTATGGGTAGCGGCGCCGATCACGGCTCGCAGCGGGACGGGCTTGGTGCGATCGTCGAGCAAGTTCTGCAAGGTCTGAGCCAAGCTCTGAGGATCGTCGATCTTACCGGTGCGCACTTCGCGCAGAATCGTGCTAAAGAGCGGCTCTTGGTCGCCAGCCTCGATCACGGCGTCAGCCTCATCCTCCTGAAGGCGCTGGGTTGTGCGCGGGGTTTCGGTACAGGCCTCCAGTAAGACGGCCAACTTGCGCAGATCTTCGCGCAGGGCTTTGTCACGCGCTGGGCCTTCCGCCTCATCTAGACGGGCCATTTTAGGCACATCGCGCAGATGAGGTGCGCCATCGGGGCCGATCTCAAGATCGCTAGGGCTGACCGAACCCAAGAGCAAACCTTCTTTGTGCAGTTCGCTTAGCAGAGTCGCAAGGCCAATACCGACCCGCAAAGCGCTCATTTCGTCGAGCGGCAAGCTCAACGATGGCCGTCCTTCATCGCGCAGCAATACCAAAGTGCGCTCGCCATCGCTGACTTGATCCCATACTTCGGGTAAGATCGCGCGCGCGCTATCCGAATAGACTGTATTGATTAGAGCCGAACCGACTGGTTCGTTGCTGTTAGAGAGCCAACCGTGATACTCTTTACCGATCAAGCTCGCACCACAATCGTTACAGTAGAGAGCTTTGGCATCCGGTTCCGGCTCTTCGTTGGCTGTCGAACCACAGCTCCAGCAACGCTGCCATGGTTGGTTATCGAGTGCATTGACATGTTGAGGAAGCGAGCTATCAAGGTCCTCTCCGGTGATAGATCGTAGCTCATAACGACCGGCGAACAAAGGCTCTTTGGGTGGGGAGTCTTGCTCCATCGTTTTCTCCTTCACTGGTATTCCAGCGGCTTCGAGCACAAGTGGTGCCGTCGATATATCCGCTTCCCGAGGTAATACATCTTGTTCTTCTGCCGATGTCAGACTCGACTCAAGCCAACGATGATCATCATCCGATGGTTGAAAAGAGGCTGGGGACGACCGTGGGTGGACAAACTTTTCACCACAACGAAAACAAAAAAGTGCTTCTGTGCGATTTTTAGTACCGCAGCGTGAGCATAACCGTGCCATGTTATCCCTCAACTCTGGCAAGAACAACGCTGATATTATCCCGTCCACCACGCCTATTCGCAAGAGCGATCAAGTTATCGCAGGCAGCAGCAGGGCTCTCTGCCTGCAAAACGCCCTGTGCGATCTCTTCGTCGCTCAAGTAGGTGGTAAGGCCGTCTGAACAAATTAAAAGGTAGTCACCCGCTTCGATCGTGAAACTGGCTGTATCCACCTCGACTTGCGGATCCGTTCCGACTGCCCGATATAACACATTACGCTGGGGATGGGTGCGCGCCTCGTCGGCGGTGATCTGTCCGATATCGACCAAACGCGCGACGAGGGTATGATCGGTGGTAAGCGGCATCCAAAGGGCACCTTCCTCGCTGGCGCCTTTCGGATTGATGATAAACGCGCGGGTATCGCCAACGTGGCCGATATGAACCTGCGTATCGACAAACAAAGCCGCTGTAATTGTTGATCCCATGCCATGCCGATCAGGCCGACTTTGGGCCGCGGCATAGACTTGTGCGTTTGCTTCTATGATACTTGTTTGTAAAAGATTTCGCCATGCTTCCTCGGACCGAACTTGGTTCTGTAGTAGGGCGGCCTGAATGCTGACGCGAATCGTATCGCACACCAAGCTGCTTGCCACATCGCCCGCCTGCGCTCCACCCATGCCATCGGCCACCAAACAAAGTAGTCGTGGTGCATCGGGTGAACCAAGCATGCCAACAAACACGCGGTCTTCATTCTGTTCACGAACTTGGCCGACATTCGTACTATAGGCAGTGGTGATTTTGAAGGCGGGCAGGGGCGTAGCAAGCTTTTTGGTAGGCTCGCTGCTGCTAGCTTGAAGCGGCGAACCACAGCGATGACAAAAACGTGCTTTGGCCCGATTGCCCGAACCACAGTTCGGACAGCCCAGCGGATACAAGCGTGGTGTCGGCAAGCGACTGGTGATACGAACCGTTTGGCGCCCCTGGGCTAACTGCTCCGAAAGGCTATTAAGCACATTGGAAAGCTCTTTAATGGCCGAAGCAGCCTGCTCGCGCGAGTACTTATCGGCGCTGGCGAGTTTGCTCTGCCACAGTTTCAAACTCGCTTCCACAACCGCCTGAAGCTCGGGGATACTTAACATACCCCCACCAACATGCAGACGCTTGCTGCCCGGCACAATCACCTCATCAGCACTGAGTTGCGCTGGCCCAACTGCTAAACCACAATGGGGACAGAAACGAGCCTTTGGACTAAGAGCTGTACCACACTTTCGGCATGTTGTAGTCTTCATTAAATAAAGATCCTTCCAAGTGGCAGCTCAGGCCCTCTCCTGCCAAATTCGTCGGTGGCAAGCCATATCCATCTCATTCGCTTTGACGATCGACTTCCTAGTGAGGATGCAGAAAAACGGTGTTAGATAGCTATAGTTCATCTTAGCATCCTTGACAAACAGGTGCAAGAAGCGGCCCAAGCGATTGTATTGGTCTGGCGATCGAGCTTGACCTGCCTGATGTGGAACAATGGAGCCAAAAAATAGGGCCTAGAGACGATGTTTCCCTATCCAGAAGTTGCAATATGATATATCCTATGTTATCAATGAACATATATGCAGCATAACGAAGCGTTATAGTTCCCTGTTCTCGCTTTAGCAGAAAGGTTGAGAGTGGTGCAAGCGACAATTTGTTTTTATTGTGGCTCAACCTTAACTCGTCCTGGCGCTCGCTTTTGCGCTACATGTGGCAAAGAACAACCTGTTCCTACTCCTGGGTCGGCCCTGCAAGCCAATCAACAGGCTGCAGCCCCTGCAACGTTGCCAGCGCAGAAGGTGCATAAAAGCACCATGCTTCTTGGTCAACAGAACAATAGCGGCCCGATTCTCCTGCTCCAAGATGGCATCCAAAACCAAGTTATCCAACTGGGGCAACAAGTCTATAGCCTTGGACGCGCCCCAGATAACGATATCGTAGTGACCTCGCGTTTCGTTTCGGCCCGCCATGCTCGTATCGAACCAGAGGGCCACGGTCACCGGATTATCGACATCGGCAGTACCAATGGTCTGCTCTACGAGGGCCAGCGTTTAAACCCTCACCATGCTCATACGTTGGCAGACGGCGATGTGTTGCGTATTGGCGACCCAACAACGGGTAATTTTGTTACACTCACCTACTATAACCCGCTCGTTCAAGCTGCACGGCAAGTTCCTGCGCCCCAAAGCTACAAACTCGATCCGACCGATACCCAGATCACAATCGGTCGCTTAGGCTGCGATATCACGCTCGACAACCCGCAGGTCTCGCGCTTTCACGCCCAGATCGATCGCACACCCGACGGGCAAGCTTGGCTGCGCGATGTGGGTTCGAGCAACGGCACCTTCGTCAACGGCCAACGCATCACAAGCCCCTATCAGCTCAAACCAGGCGACCTGATTCAGATCGGCGCATTCAAACTGGTCTACAACCTCACAAGCCTCGACCAGTACGACCAGCGCGGCGCTCTCCGTATAGATGTACGCAATCTGAGCCGAGAAGTCTCACGTAACGGCGTTAAGCGACTGATTTTGAAAGATGTCTCGCTCTCGATCGCACCGCGCGAATTTGTAGCGCTGGTAGGAGGCAGTGGTACAGGCAAATCGACCTTGATGAAAGCCCTAAGCGGCGTGGTACGCGCAAGCAGCGGCACGGTCATGGTCAACGGCGACGATTTTTACCAAAACTTCGACGCCTACCGCACTGTGCTGGGCTATGTGCCCCAAGACGACATCATCCATCGCGAGTTGCCCGTACGACGCGCCCTCACCTATGCCGCCCAACTACGCCTGCCAGCCGACACCGCGCCCAGCGAGATCAACCAGCGCATCATCAGCGTGCTCGAAGCCGTCGATATGGTGCGCCACGGCGATACACTGGTCGCGAACCTCTCGGGTGGTCAACGCAAACGCGTCAGCATCGGCGCCGAACTCTTGGCCGATCCTAGCCTCTTCTTCCTCGACGAGCCGACCAGCGGCCTCGACCCGGGCCTCGAAAAGAAGATGATGTATACCCTGCGGCGCTTGGCCGACAGCGGACGCACCATCGTTTTGGTTACCCACGCCACGGCCAATATCGCCCAATGCGACCACGTCATCTTTATGGCCGACGGACGCATGGTCTTCTTCGGGCCGCCCAACGAAGCACTGGACTTCTTCGGCGTCACGAGCGGCGATTTTGCCGATATCTACACCAAAATCGAGGGCATGGCCGACCCACAGGGCGAGATCGTGCAGCGCGACCTCAAAGCCGAGTACGAACAGTGGCAGCGGACCAACCCCAATCAGCCGCCGCCCCATTTGGGCGAGCTTTGGGAGATGAAGTTCCGTCTCAGCCCGCAATATCAGGCCTATGTTGTGGCCCGTTTGCAACAGGCGCCCCAAGTTCCGGTCGTCGGCAAACACAACGAGCAGCAGCAGAAACGCCCGTCACCCCTGCGCCAGCTCTCCATTTTGACCAAACGCTACGCCGACCTGATTCTGCAAGATCGGCGTAATCTGAGCATTCTGCTTCTACAAGCCCCCATCATCGGCCTGCTGCTCTGGATCGTGGCAAAAGCCGACTCGATTGTGGGCAATGGAGCGGCCCAAAACCAAGCCAGCAAAGTGCTCTTTATGTTGGCGACGGTTGCGGTTTGGTTTGGCATCATCAACTCGGCCCGCGAGATCACCAAAGAGACACCGATCTATCAACGCGAGCGCCTCGCAAACTTGAGTATCGTGCCTTATGTGCTCTCAAAGGTTATTATTCTCACGCTCCTTGTGTTGATTCAAGGTCTGATCTTGCTTGCATTTGTCGGGCTAAAAGTCGACTTCCCCAGCGAAGGGATCTTCTTACCGATCTGGCTAGAGCTGTTTATCACGACCTTCCTGACTTCACTGGCAGGCCTCGCGCTCGGCCTTGTGATCAGCGCCTTCGCCAAAACGCCCGACCGCTCGATCAGTATCGTGCCCTTAGCGCTTATTCCACAGATCGTATTCGCTGGCCTGATCTTCGAACTCAAGGGGGCCGCCGAGCCGCTGTCGTGGTTGACCATCAGCCGCTGGGCTATGGATGCTTATGGCTCGATCGTCAATATGAACCGTCTACCCGCCTTTGCAGAGGCTTTTGGTAGCACAACACCCGACTCGCGTTACGATCATACCGTAACTCATCTGCTCAGCACTTGGAGCATTCTCGCGCTCTATGGCCTGATCTGTATGGGAATCACAGCTTTGCTGCTCAAACGCAACGATCGCAACGTCTAATCAAGCGATAAGTCTTGGTGCGCAGCTTGCAGAGAAACACAAGAATGAAGCGCTCACCGAGCGTGAAGCCTAGAGGTCTCTGCCGTACCAGTTCAAGATAAGAAGATAGGTGTATGAGCAACAAACCGAAAAAACCAATTCCTGCTTCCCAAAAGAGCGCTTTTATCACGCCTCCTAATGAGCTTGACTCGCCATCGATTAGGCCAAATATCGAGCCAGAGAAGGGAGTTTTATCTGCTCTAGAGGAGAGCAATCCACCGCTACCACCTTCTAGCGACACAAGCATCATCGATCCAAGCGAAACCTCGAAGCCCTTGTTGTCGTCGACAGATGCGCGCTTTCTGCGCCTGTTCGCCCGCGCGCTCTTAGTCATCGTAGCGATCGCAGGCATCGGCTGGCTGTTCTGGCAGAGCGGCTCGGCTCTCATGCCCTTTGTGATCGGCAGCGTGCTGGGCTACCTCTTGCTGCCGGTGGTCAATCGGCTCAATAACTTTATGCCGCGCTGGGCCGCTATTTTAGTGGTCTACATTGTGGCGCTGATCATCATCGTGGGCGGCTTCGCCTTCATCATTCCGCCGATTATCGCGCAAGCACAAGAGCTGATAGCCAGCTTTCCCGATATCAACACCATCATCAATCAGACCAACAAGCTGCTGAACGACTTTTTGAGCCACGTTCCCAACTACGTGCGCGAGCCAATCGACGACGCCATTCGCCAAGGTGCCAACACCCTGCAAGAGAACCTCACGCGCTATCTGCAAAATATCGGCACCTTCGCGATCAACAGCTTGCTCAGCTTGTTCAACACCGTCACCTTTTTGTTCGGCTTCTTAGTCATTCCCTTCTGGCTCTTCTACCTGCTAATGGACCACGAATCCGCCATCCAGGGCATCGATAATCTGCTCCCGCGCTTTATACGGCGCGATTTCTGGGCGATTATGCACATTATCGACGATACCTTCACCAAGTACATCGGCGGTCAAATCGTGCTCGGCTTCGCGGTCGGAGCCTGTGTCGGTATCGGCCTGCTGGTCTTACAATTCTTCGGTATCAAAATCCCCTATATCTTGCTGTTAGCCATCTTCGCAGGCGTTACCGAGCTAATTCCGGTGATCGGCCCCATTATCGGCGCTGTCCCCGCCCTGATCTTGGCCCTCTTTACCGAAGGCTCGGTTGCCACCGCCCTGCTCGCGGTGGCCGCGCTCTACATTTTGGTGCAACAGCTCGAAAACCAACTGCTGGTGCCGCGCATCGTCGGCGAAAGCGTCGGCATTCACCCTGCGATTTTGATGGTGCTTTTGATCGCCTGTTCGACCGTCTTCGGCCTGCTGGGCGCGATTCTGGCTGCCCCCGTTTCGGCGGTCGCCCGCGACATCTTCAACTATCTCTACGCACGGCTCAGCGAACCTACTCATTTTGAAAAAGCGCTCTAAACCGCATCCAACTAGCAACTCAAGAGCGAGCCAAGCTTGTGGTAGCGTATCGCAAAGTCGCTTCAAACTCTGGCGGCAAGGCTGCTAGGCCCCATTCGGCTTCTAGCGCGTCCGCCTACGGCTATCAACATCCTGCTCGCTACATCGGGCGGGTCGCCTGCGGCAGAGCAGATCAGCGCAAGCAAGGCAAAGCGGCGTTTGCAGCTGCTTGGTGCGCGCACCAAGTAGTTCGCAGCGCAAGCTGCGAGGCGATAGACCGAATGGATACTTAGCCGACTTTGTAGCCGTAGGCGGACGCGGTGAGAAGCGCATGCAAGGTTAGAACCTTTTCCGCCAAAATATGATGTCGATTTTGCTGCCTAAAGCAAGATCGTAGCAAATCGCTTGAAAGACTTGCGCTTTTGAGACGTAAGAGAACAAACACGGGGAAAAAATAGCAACGTTCCACCTTGCCGAAGGCCAAAAAATAAAAAGTTACAAGAGTTAACAGCCAGATCATCTTAAGCCTATCAG
This sequence comes from uncultured Chloroflexales bacterium, assembly GCA_937902315.1. GTDB lineage: Bacteria > Chloroflexota > Chloroflexia > Chloroflexales > Chloroflexaceae > CALGUG01. Next base: position 92,238 of record CALGUG010000007.1, on the reverse strand, counting down.
CGATAAGTTGAGTTGTGTACGCCGTGTGATCCGCATTGAGCGTCACATTCAGCAAACATCGTCGATGTCGATAGGGCTTGCAGAACGAACTGCAAATTGAGGAGTGTCAGCACCATGCAGATCATCAACCGGCAACTTGTTGTAGGGTCTCATCGGCTCAAAGGCGCGCCGCGCGACGAAAGCGACGAAGCACCTTACCTGATCGCTGGTCCAAATATGTATGTGATCAGCCGCCCATCGGGTCGGCTCGGCGATATCGGTGCCGAACATATCAAAGGCGAGATGGGCGGCATCTGGGCCCATCCGCTCAAAGTCGCTGAAGGCTTTGTGGTTGAGGTCAGCAATGAACAGGCCATTCTCTTCGAGCCGAACGAAATCGTATTCGAAGAACATCTCAGCCATGTGGTCTGGCGCTGGCAAAACGAGACCATCGCTTTTGAACGCCGCGACGCTGTGGTACCTTCGATCAGCCCAAGCATCTGTTCGCAGATCTCGTTGCGCAATACCAGCGATACCAGCCAAAGCGGCGAGATCCATATTCGAGTCTGGCTGAAGTTTGTGCCCGCTTGGATGTCGGGCCTCGAGTCGGGCGGCGGCCAATACAGCCTCGACAACGGCTGGCTGCTCGGGCGCGACCGCGCCTACCCCGATAGCTGGGGCGTAGCCTGTGGCGCAAACAAGAGCCTCAGCAGCTATCGTCTGCTCGAGCGCGATGCGGGCTGCGAAGCGACTCTCAGCTACCAGTGGCAGCTCGAGGCGGGCGAGGAGTACGAACTGCTCTTCGCGCTGGCGGCCGAGAGCCAACACGGCGCCGAAGAGGCCCAGCGAGCCTGTAGCTCGCTCTTCGAGGACGATGCTTCGCTCTTAGAGCGCCAAGCCTCAACGATGTTCCCCGACGGCATCTTGATCGAAACGCCCGACCACGATCTCAACCGTGGAATCGACCTAGCCCAAGCCAATCTGCGCCTGCTGGAAGCGACCTACCCCGATCTAGGTTCGTACTTCTTGGCTGGCCTGCCAGAATACCCCCAACTGTTCGGCTGTGACACCACCTACAGCGTACCGGGCGCGCTCGCCGCTGGTTATGTCAAGACAACCAGAAGCGCGCTGCAACAGTTGGGCAGCTATGCGGCGCGGGCCTGCGGACGAGTGCCGCACGAGCTGATCACCAACGGGCGGGTCTTCCACCCGGGCAATATTCAAGAGACGCCCCAGTTTGTGATCGCCTGTTGGGACTTTGTGCGCTGGACGGGAGATTTCGAGTTCGCCGAACAGATCTACCCGCTCTGCCAAGAGGCGATCGACATCTTTTTGCCAATGTGGTGCGCCGGAACCGAGTTCTACCCGGCGGGCGACGGCATGGTCGAACGCTTGGGCATGGGGCTTTTTAAGCTCGATAGCACTGCCTACCACTACGCCGCTCTACAAGCCATGGCCGAACTAAGCGCCGCGCTTGGCAAAGATCGGGCCGAACACTATCTGCAGCGAGCGGCCCAGCTCAAAGAGCGCTTCAACCGCGAGTGGTGGTACGAAGACGAGCAACTCTTCGCCGACTCGCGTCAACTCGACGGCAGCCTGCGCTTCGACGGCCACTGGACCGTGGTTGTGCCGCTTCAGCTCGGTCTCAGCGACCGCGAGCGTTCCGAGCTGATGTTGAAGCGCATTATGGAGGGCGGCTGGGTCAACGAGTGGGGCCTTGTGCACACGCGCGAGGTCGAGCCGCTAGTCTGGACGCTGCCAACCGGTTTGCTGGCTCTGGCCGCCCTGCAACTGGGCGAAAACGACTTGGGCCTGAAGCTGCTCAAGAGCATCGCCATCACAACCGAAACGGGTACGCTCGGCACCTTCAAAGAGCTGATTCCAGAAGGGCTGTGTTTTATTCAGCTCTGGAGCGCGGGTCTCTTCTTGCAAGGCGTGGTCGAAGGAGTGCTAGGCATTCAGCCCCAAGCCCACAAACATGCCCTAAGCGTCGAGCCGCACCTGCCAGCCGATTGGGACGAAGTGCGAATTCGCGGCCTGCTGGTCGGCCAGCACATGCTCTCATTGCGCATCGGCGCCAATCGCCTCGAAATCGAGCATCTCGATGGGCCGCAGCCGATCACGGTCAGCTTCGCGGGGCGCGAGGCGATTGTGACGGTCGGCCAGACCGTCGAGCTCTAAGCGCGTACAACAAACCCCGTCTGGCCAGCCAGCTAGACGGAATTTTGATAGCAAATCAGTTTAAAGACGTGCGTTTTTGTAGCGCAGGAAAGCAAAAACGGGGAAAGCGTTGTGAGACATTTCGCGCGATCGCGCGAAATGTCTCACAACAAAAATAGTCACGTTCCACTCTGCCGAAGGCCAAAAAGTAAGTAATCTACCGGATTCAGTGTTTTGGAGGGCGGCCTGCGCGCAGCAGATAGCCGCCTCTTTGCTGGATTGGCCTCTGATAGCCGAAGGCGGACGCGGTTCACGCCTTCTTTAGGCGAGAGAGCTGCCTCCGCCAAGGTGTTACAGTAAACGACAGAAGCTTTAGTCGTAGCGCAAAGATTCGATCGGGTCGAGACGGGCCGCACTACGAGCGGGCATAATGCCGAAGAAGAGCCCGATCGCCATCGCGAAACCCATAGCAAGCACCGCCGATCCGGCGCTTGGTTGAGCTTGGATCAGACCAGCCGCGCTCACGCCGTAGGCGATAGCCAAGCCGATCAGTAGGCCGATCAGAGCGCCCGCGATGCTAATAATCAGGGCTTCGAGCATAAACTGAAGCAGAATATCGCCTTCGCGCGCGCCGACCGCTTTACGCAAACCGATCTCACGGGTGCGCTCGCGCACCGAAACCAGCATAATGTTCATAATGCCGATGCCGCCTACGAAAAGCGAGATACCCGCGATGGCGCCCAAAAAGATCGTAAGGGTCTGGGTCGTCTCGTTGATGCTCTCGAGGATATCCTGCTGATTGATGATGCTGAAATCGTCGGCGCTGCCGTCCATGGGCAGTTTGTGGCTTTCGCGCAGAGTCAAGGTGGCCTCACTGATCGCTTGGTCGATGCTGTTTTCGTCTTTGGCCTGCACCGCGATCGACGACACCAATTTGGCACCGTTCAAGGCCTTGCCGCCAAACAGCTTGCGCTGTGCGGTTGTCAAGGGGATCATCACCGCGTCGTCGGTCGAGCCGAAACCGCTGCCACCCTTAGCCGTTAGCACACCCACCACCTCGAACTGCTGGCCAGCGATCCGCACCTTCTGGCCGATCGGATCGCCGGTTGGGAAGAGAGTCTTGGCCACATTGGCACCCAAGACGACCACACTGTTGGTATAGGTGTTGTCATCGTCGCTGATAAACGAGCCTTGGGCGACGCTCACATTATTGACAATGGTGTAGGCAGGCTCGACGCCGATCACGCTGGCGTTGGTGTTTTGGCTGCCCGCCACCAACTGGGCGTTGCCGTTGTATTCGGGCGATACCGCCGAAATACTGGGCGCGTTATTGGGCTTCTTCAAGGCCTCAGCATCTTTGATCGTCAAGGTCTGCGAGCCACCGATCGCGCCCCGAATACCGCCCGAGTTGCTCGCACCGGAGCGAATAGTCAGGCGATTTGCACCGTTAGCAGCGATCGATGCAGTGATCGAGGACTGTGAGCCTTGGCCGATCGCCATCAGAGCCACCACGGCCGCCACACCAATAATGATACCGAGCGCGGTCAACAAGCTGCGCAGCTTGTTGGCGGTCAGGCTCTTAAGCGCGATGCTCAAGGTTTCGATAAAACTGATGCCGCCCTCTTGCAAAGCCGCGAGCTTGGCGGCCATGCGCTGAGGATCGATCGAGGATTCGTCAATCGGGGCCAACTCTGGCAGGATGCTCGGCTGCTCGTGCGAAAGCAATGCTTGTTCTGCTGCGCTCATAAAATACCTCCCAGCGCTGGAGCAGACGTGGCTCCAGCTGCTTGAGCGACGCGACTTGGCGCCTGCGGTTGGTTGAGCTTATCGCTAGCGATCATGCCATCACGTACCGTGAGGACACGTTGAGCGTGTTCTGCGATATCCGGCTCGTGGGTCACCAGCACGATCGTTATACCCCGCTTGTTTAGCTCTTTGAAGAGCGCCATGGCATCTTCACTTGCGCGCGAGTCGAGGTTACCCGTCGGCTCGTCGGCCAGCAACAGGGCTGGCTCTGTCACAAGGGCACGAGCGATCGCCACACGTTGCTGTTGACCGCCGGAAAGCTGTTTAGGACGATGGTCGAGGCGTTCGCCAAGACCGACGAGTTCGAGCATACGTTGGGCGCGCTCCATGCGCTCTTTGAGCGGGATGCCGCCCTGATAGACTAAGGGCAGCGCGACATTTTCGAGCGCGGTTTGGCGCGCCAGCAAGTTAAACTGCTGAAAGACGAAGCCGATTTTGCGATTGCGCACCGCTGCCAACATATCTCGGTCAAGCTTCTCTACCGCCAGACCATCGATCAGATATTGACCTTCGTCCGGCGTATCGAGACAGCCGAGCATATTCATCAAAGTCGATTTACCTGAACCCGATGGGCCCATAATCGCTACAAACTCGCCCCGTTGGATATCGAAGCTCACCCCGCGCAGCGCCTTGACTTCGATCTCGCCCATATGGTAGGTTTTGCGCAGATTGCGAACCTGAATCATTGCATCGTTCATAATCATTCTCCTCCCTTTCTTCCTGCGCTAGCGTCCGGGAGGGCCTCCCATCATTCCGCCGGGCATCATACCGCCAGGGCCGCCGGGGCCACCAGTATTGCGATTGTTGGTGCTTGTGCCCGTGGCAATGCTTTCCACCATAAGCATGTCGCCCACCGCCAAAGCCGCAACTTTGTCGTTGCCGCTGCTCACGATTTGGGTTTGACCTTCGCTCACCAAGCCTGTCACCACCGGCACACGCTGTGGGCCTGCGCCTTCGCGCATCACCATCACGCTCTTGCTGCCGCCCGAAGTGGTGATGGCACGGCTCGGCACAATCAGGGCATCTTCGACAGTCTGCACTTGAATCGCGGCAGTCGAGCTCATGCCAACTTTGATCTCAAGATCGCCCGGCACAAAGTTCACACGCACTTTGTAGGTCACCACATTCGATTCGGAATTAGCGATCGGCGAAACACTCGCAACCGTGCCTTCTAACTTATCATCTGGCAGAGCATCAAAGCTCAAATCTACGTTCTGACCCGCTTTGACTTGAGCCGCATCGGTTTCGCTCAAGTTGACATCGATGTAGTAACTCGAAATATCAATTACCGTTACCGCCGCTGTACCTGCATTGCTATTGCCGCCCTCGACTACCGAAACAGCCGCGACAACACCATCGAACGGCGCGCGCAAGGTGGCTTGCTCGAGTTCGGTCTGAGCTTGGGCGAGCGCGACCTCGGCTTGGGTCACCTGAGCGCGCGCGCTGGCCAGCTCAACCTCCGTGGCAGGGGCGGTCAAGCTTTCGAGATTGGCTTGCGCTTGGATCACCGATGCCTGCGATTGAGCGATCTGAGCAGCGGTGCCGCCTTGGCGCAGCTTGGTCAAGTTGGCTTGGGCTTGGGTCACAGCCGCCTTGGCTTGGCGAATATCGCTCTCGCTCGGGTTCTGCAAGGCTTCGAGCTGAGTTTGAGCATTGGCGACTTGGGCCTCAAGCAGCGGGATCTGGGTCGCTTCGTTTTGGCGAGCAGCGTCGTAGTTGAGCTGAGCCTGCTCCACAGCGATCTCTGCGCTGCGCAGCGAGGCTTCGGCCTGAATATAGCTGTTGTAATACTCTTGGCGCTTGCTATCACTCAAATCGACCTTTGCGCCATCGGTCGAAGTCTGATTGGGATCGCTACCTGTGCTCTGCACCGTATCCCAATTGTTTTTAGCCGTGCCATAGTTGGTCTGGGCCTGCTTAAGCGCTTCAACGGCCTGCATCATGGCGTTGTAGGCCGAGGTTTTGGCTTGCGACAGGCTATCGCGCTGCGATTCCAAATTCTTCTGAGCCTGTGTCAGCGTAATCTGAGCTGCACTCAACTGAGCAGCGGTCGGGTTCAACAAAGCGTCGAGCTTGGCCTGGGCCGCATCGAGCGCGGCTTGAGCGTTGGCGATATCGGCGACGGTCACTCCACCGCTGCGCGTCTCTTCCAACTGAGCTTTAGCGCTGTTGAGTTGGGCCGTTGCGCTCGCGATATCTTGCTCGGTCGCCGAGCCGTTCTGCACCTGCAAGAGGTTGGCCTGAGCCGACTCGAGATTGGCCTGAGCCTGTTTTACAGCCAGCTCAAGCGCCGAAACGTCCATCTTGGCCAAGACTTGACCAGCCTTAACCTCATCGCCGATCACAACAGCGACCTCGGTCACGCTAGCGCTCTGCTGAAAAGATAGCTCGCTAGTACGGGCCGCCTGCACCGAGCCAGCGCCACTTACAACCAACGCGATCGGGCCTTGCGTGACTTGTACGGTCGAAAATGCAGGAGCAACAGGTCGGCGCGCTAAAAGGAACCATGCTGCCCCGCCTCCAATAAGTGCCAAAATAAGTAAACCAAGCAACCAGCGTTGCCAGCGCTTAGTAGGGAATTTCATTCTGCCTTTGGACTTTGGCAGGGGAATTGAAGCTGCCATTAAAACTACCTCCATCCCTCGTCTCGGACTTCAGTCATCGTCGTATGGAAGTAGCATATCAAGCAGATTTTCAGAAGATGTTTAGAGCGCGTGTGGAGAGTTTATAGATCAGCAGCAAATAGCAAATCCGCATATTATTTCAGCGCTCTGGCGGTAAAATCTCCAGCCTCCATTCAGTCCTAACCGCGTCCGCCTACGGCTATCAACATACTGCCCACCAAAAAAGGCCTATCGATCTGTGCCATGAAGCGCCCCAAAAGCCAACAATACTCTCGGACCACCTATAAGCAAGCGCTCAATTTGACAGAAGCTAGCAATTGAGCTATTCTGTAATCATAATAGTTACAGTTAGATCTAGAAAACAACGCAGTTGCACCTCGACAGCAGAGGTGTTTTTTATGTTTTCGATTCGCTTAAACGAACAGATTGCCAATCCGCCCAGCTCGAAAAGGTCTGGGTATTGACGATACATCTTACTTGGAGGCTTGAATGTTAACGAAACCCGCCACCACTGATACCCCCATCCACGAACTGCTTGCCAATCGCTGGAGCCCGCGCGTTTTTGCTCAAAACGAGGTCAGCTTGGAAGATCTCGCCAGCCTCTTGGAAGCTGCACGCTGGGCGCCCTCGGCAGGCAATGGTCAGCCTTGGCGCTTCATGGTCATTCCGCGCAGCGACAGCGAAGGCCACGCCAAGGTGGTCAGCGCCCTCAATCCGGGCAATGTGGCGTGGGCCGGTGAGGCACCGGTTTTCATCATCAATATCGTCAAACATCTGCGCGACAACGGCGCTCCCAACCCGACCGCGCTCTACGACCTTGGCCAGGCTGTCGCGCATCTAAGCGTGCAGGCCCATGCGCGCGGTCTGCATGTTCACCAGATGGGTGGCTTCTCGCGCGAGAAGATCCGCGAGCTGTTCAACATCCCTGAAGGTTACGAGCCGATCACCATTACGGTGGTGGGCAAGCAGGGTGATTACGACCAGGCCGACGAGAGCTTGCGTGAGCGCGATCATCAGCCGCGCACCCGCCTCGACCTCTCGCAGATCGCCTTTGGCAGCACCTGGGAAACAGCCTTCCTACAGAACGAAGTGGCCAACAAGTAGAGCTATTCAAACTGTAAAAGGGCTAGGAGTACTGCTGAAGTACTCCTAGCCCTTTTTATGTAAACCTAGCTCGCTAGAACGAGCGGCAGATAGATCTGATAGTTGCTCATCGCCTGAGCGATGGCCTCGACTCCAATCGTAAAGCTCTAGCTGGGCGTCACTGGATCGTCGCTCTCCACAATGACGCTAGCCGAATAGACTCCCACAGCGCTCGGTGTAAAGGCGATCTCAAAGGTTGTGCTTTCGCCAACCGCCAAGCTGGTCTTCGGTTGCGTCAGCACACTGAATTGACTCGCCCCCGAACCCACAAGCCTTAGGCCGTTGATTGCCAGAATGGTTCTTTAAGGGTCAAGCCAAAGCCGGTATACTACAATATAACGAAGCAGAAAGAGAGATATGGCGATTGAACTTCAACTACCAATAGGAACTCAAGTTGTCACACTCGTGGAAGCGCCCGACCAAGCGGGGCGAAGCCATGTGGCGGGCAGTCTGGGGCGCATCGCGGCGCTGCCCGATCAAACAGAGAAGCGCTATCGGGTTGAGCTAGCCGATGGCTCGTCGTTACTGCTCGCTCGCCACGAATTGCAGATCCACAAGCAGCGCCAACGCGAAGGGCTCTTGCCAAGCCATAACGCCGCTGAACTAGCGCCTTACATTATCTATCGCTGCGTGGTAGGTTCGCGCGCCTATGGGCTCGACGACGAGAGCTCCGACTCGGATCGACGCGGGATCTATCTGCCGCCGGCGCGCTTTCACTGGGCCTTGGGCGGCCTGCCCGAGCAGATCGAAGACGAGCAGACTCGTGACACCTATTGGGAGTTGCAGAAGTTCCTCATTCTGGCTTTGAAGGCCAACCCGAACGCGCTGGAATGCCTTTCGACGCCGCTGGTCGAATATGCAACGCCATTGGCTGAAGAGCTGCTCTCGTTGCGCGCCTGTTTTCTATCTCGCGCAATCTACCAAACCTACAACGGCTATGTGCTCTCGCAGTTCAAACGGCTCGAGCAAGATCTGCGTACCAAAGGCGCGATCAAGCTCAAACACGCCATGCACCTGATTCGTTTGCTTTTGGCGGGCATTCACGTCTTGCGCGAGGGCGAGCTGCTTGTGCGCGTGATCGAGCAACGCGAGCGCTTATTGGCCATCAAACATGGCCAGATGGAATGGGAAGAGATCAACGCATGGCGCTTGCAGCTCCATCGCGAGTTCGATCAAGCTTTCACAACATGCCAGCTTCCCGAGCGGCCCGACTTCGAGCGGATCAATCAATTTTTGCTGAAGGCCCGACGCAGTATGGTCGACGCATAACAACAACAAGGACAAATCATGGAACCTGCCGCAGCATCCCAAATCCAACAGTCGATCGAAGCGCAACCTTTCCCTTAGTCTTTTGTAGTCTGAGCGGAGCGCACATTTATGGCTTTCCGTCGCCCGATTCCGACTACAATCTGCACGTTCTGCCGCTCGAAGATGTACTCGGCTTACAGGTCAACCACGAGACGCGTCACCATAGCGTCACGAGTGATGAGGTCGAGCTCGACTTCGAGAGCCACGATCTGCTGAAATTCTGCCAGATTTTGCTGAGAAAGAACTGCGTTCTGCTCGAACAGTTGCTCTCGCCGATCGTTTTGTACGCAGCCCAGCCTTTGAAGAGCTGGTGGCCCTCGTGCCCGATCTATTCACCTGTCACCACGCCCAGCACTACCTCGGCCTAGCCACTACCCAGTGGAAGCTGGTGCAGCGCGAAGCGACGCCGCGCGTGAAACCGCTGCTCTATGTCTTTCGTAGCTTAATGAGCGGTATCTATCTGATGCAGACGGGCCAGCTTATCGTAAACCTTCTCGATTTGAACCAGCACTTTAAACTGCCCTACATCGAAGAGTTAGTTGCCCGCAAAGCCCAAGGCAGCCAACAAGAAACTCTGCCAGATCACGGTTTTGAGCTTTACAGAGCAGAATTCGAGCGTCTATCAGACAAACTGCATGCGGCCCGCAAGGCCAGTCACCCGCCCGAGATGCCGCCCGGCTACGAGGCGCTCAACGACTTTGTAGTACGAACGCGGCTAGCTTACGGCCGAGCCGCTCTAGAATAGGTGGTTTATGCGAACAAGCGCGCTTCCAAAGAGATTTCAAGAATTGGAATATGACCAACGTGTACGAGAAGTGGTAACCTTAGGCCTTCGTGCGCGGCACGATAAACAGGCTGCCCAAACGATCGCTGCCTTGGCCGATGGCACAGCTGATGAGCGTTGGCTGGCGCTGAAAAGCTGCTTTGGAAGCCGCGATCAAGCTCTGATCCTGCGTCTCTGCCAAGATCCATCGCGCGCGGTGCAGCGGCAGGCCCTCAAGCTCTTGGCGCGTTTCGGCGACGATCAAGCGATCGAGACCTGCTTGGCGCGTTTAGGGCCCAAGCTGCAAAGCCTCATGTTGCTCCAACTGCACCGCTTTAAGCGCTTCGCAGCGATCGACCGCTTTATTCAAAGCCTTCCGGAAGATCGCCAGATCAAACTCGTGCCACTCGCTTCGGAAAAGCTGCTCGCAGAGCTGGCCGATTCGCACTTTCCACGCTTTAGCGCGCCAGAATGGACCAAGCTAGGACGTTATCAGCCCAAACTCGCCTGTCGCTGGCTGCAAAGCCAACTTCGTCAGGATGTATCGCAGGCCGAACAGTGGCTCGCCGCGATCAACAGCCTGCTCGCTGTCTGCCCCAGCGAAGCCGCCGATGCCGCCTTGGAGCTGGTCAAGGTCGCCACCGCTTCGTTCGCGCTGCACCAACTTCGGCTCGACAAGCTGATCGTTGCCAAACCGCAAGCCCTAGCCGGGCTTGCCTTGCAGCAAGAAGAGAAGCAAACGCCCGACTTTAGCCCTGTTATCGCCAAGCTGAGCTACAAACAGGTCGAGCAGCTTGAGCAGAGGGGCGCTCTCTATGGAGCTGAGTATTATCTCCAACGTATTCCGCCCGCTTGGCGTGCGAAGCTTTATCACGAACGTCGCCACGCTTGGCGCGACAAAGAGGGCCGCCTAGCGGTCGGGGTCATCAAGCTCCTACCGAGCGCAGAGCGCATGGCAGAGGCGCGCCGCAATCTGAAGCTGCCCGAGCTAGGCGGCGATCACTACGCTCGCATCGCCTACGCGGCGCTTCTGCCTTGGGAGGAAGCCAAGCAAGAGCTGCAAAGCAGCATTCAGCACAACGAAGCGAGCTATCGCTCTGCGGCTCTGGCAGCGCTCATCGAAAGCGCCCGCTACGAAGATCGCTACGCCGATCTGTTGAGCTTGCTAGAACGGCACCGCAACGAGCAAGATCCTGTGCGCCTCGCTATGCTGCGCAGCCTAAACGAGCTGCCGCCCAGCCGCTGGAAGAGCGAGCAGCTCGCCGGGCTCGACAAACTGCTGCGCGCCGCCCTCGATGCGGGCGATCTCTCGCTGCAATCGCTCGAACAGATCCAAGGGCTGCTACTGCACCTACTGCCCTTCCATCCACAGTGGAGCATCGCCTGGCTGATCAAGCTCTGGGAGGAGCGCCGCCACGCGCTTCAGGTCGATCTCAAAACACGTTTGAATCGGGCCCAATTTGCGCTGCTAGAGCAAGCGTTTCTGCCGTTGGCGCAAAAGGCCAAACGGGCCCGCGACTACGATCACGTGTTGAATATCGCTTACCAGCTCGAGAGCCGTTTAGAAGAGGATAGCCCGCTGATCGTCCTGCTTGAGGAATTGCTCGCGGTGAAAGACGATCAGATCGTACGATCGTCTCTCTTCTTGCTAGCGCGCATAGCACCAAGGCGTCTGCTCGCAGGTTTGCCCAAGCTTGTGCGGCGCGATGCCAGCTTTATCACTATCTCCGCCGTCTACGAGCCGCTGCACCGCTACCAGCAAGAGCCGCTGGCCCAAGCGCTAGCCCGACCCGCGCCGCAAGGCCGCTTCAATCCCGAAGCTTGGCTGATCTTTCTGCCGCTCGGCAAAGGCTTTATGCGTTGGAGCGCGTCCCAACAAGAGCGCCTAGCCGACTATCTCAAACGCATCATCTCGGCCCGCAATGCCAACGTGAGCCAAATCGTGAAGGCGCTCGAACAACTCAGCGAGCTGCCTTCGATCCGGCCCGATCTGTTGATCAAGCTGGCGAGCTTGAGCGAAAAGCGTGCCTTCGTGCGCGAGAGAGCGCTGCGCGCCCTCGGCCGCCTCGACAACCCGCGAGCCGCTATCGCACCCCTGATCAAAGCGCTCGGCGACGAGCGCGCCCGCTTCGCGATCTATGCCTTGCGCAGCACGCTCTTGCAATTGCCTTCCTCCGAAGCGCTTGAAATTTTGAAGCGGGTGCCGATCGAGCGCGTCAGCATCGCCAAAGAGGCCCTGCGACTGATCGGCGAGTTGGGCACACCCGAAGCCTACGCCTATCTGATCGCAACACACAGCCAAGAGCTGCACCGTGATCTACGCATCGCGCTGTTGCAGGCGCTCTGGAACTATCTCGAATACGATCAGACTTGGGAGGTTTTTGAAGCCACCGCCGGTTCGGAAGACGCTGTTTTAGTCAAAACGCTCTGCACTATCCCAAGCGCCAATGCCAGCGCCCGAACCCAAGAGCGCCTGCTCCAGCTGACGCTCAGGCTGATGCAGCACTCCGACCCCGCAGTGCGCATCGCGGCCATCGATTCGCTGAGCCAACGCCAGCTCATCGCCAAACACAACGAGCTGAATCAAGCGCTGCTACAAGCGAGTATCTCTGAGCTGCCCAACGAGCGCCGCGCGGCCATCTCCCACATCTTTTCGCCGCATGGAGCCAGCGATCCGGAGCTGATGCTCGCCGTTGTTGAGCGCCTGCTCGAGCATGGCGACTACCGCTGGCTGCAATTGATCAGCGAGCAGATCCGGCATTTCCTCATCGGAGCACGCAAAACCGACACCAGCGCGCTCCTCAAGCTCGTCGAGCGGCTCAAAACCGACCCCTACTGCGCGCCTCTGGCGATCAGACTCGCGGTCGCCCTGCAAGACTGGGATCAGGTTTACAATCTGCTCGAAGAGTTTCGCAGCCGCGAGCTGCTCTATAGCGATCTGCTGCAGAGCTTCGAGCAGGGCCTGCGCTTTATAAGCCAGTTCAACCAGGCCTACCAGCAGCTTGAGACGCGCCTTGCCAGCCACAGCGACGGTCGCTTCCGCCGTTTGGCGCTGACGCTCTTGCAAGAAGAGGCCCGCCAACACGGCTGGCAGCCGAGCTTGTTGAAGCGCTTGCAGCACTACCGTGCCGATCCCGATCCGCAGGTCGCAGGCCCGGCTCACTTCATCTTCCCGCCCGAAAGCGCCGCAGAGGCCGACGAGGAATAGGTGAATGCTCGCGATGGGCCGGCTTTCGTGGGCTAGCCCATCCTTCCAGCGAAGCTTCAGCCTATCCAGCGGTTGAGTCATCTGGCGGCGAGGCTTCTAACACCCATTCGGCTTCTAGCGCGTCCGCCTCCGGCTATCAACATCCTTTCCATCCATTCGGCTGGTTGAATCGGCGTCCCGTCAGCCAGCAAGCAAATCAAAACGTTTCGCCCACCCGAAGGCCAAAAAGAAAGGAGAGAATTCTCTCAATGCGGGAAAACAAAAAGCCGGAAAAATAATCAAGTTCCACTCTTCCGAAGGCCAAAAAGACAAAGTGATCAAACGAAAGTAGCACAAACTCTAGCATGGAACTGATTTTGTTTATAGGTTTGCAGGCCTCGGGCAAATCGAGCTTCTACAAAGAGCGCTTTTTTCACAGCCATGTGCGCATCAACCTCGATATGCTCAAAACGCGCCATCGCGAGCGCACGCTCTTTCAAACCTGCCTCGCTCTGCGCCAGCCCTGCGTGATCGACAACACCAACACTAGCCACAGCGAACGAGCGCCCTTCTTGAAAGCGGCGCAAGCGGCTAAGTTCCGCACGATCGGCTACTACTTTCAAGCCGATGTTGAAGCCTGCCTGCGGCGCAACGCCCAGCGCGGCTACGGCGTCGTGCCCGACAAAGCCATCTATGGCACGCTCGGTCGGCTCGAACGGCCCCAGCTCAGCGACGGTTTCGATCAGCTCTTTTATGTCAAGCTCGACGAGACAGGCTTTGTGGTTGAGGAGTGGAAGGATGGACTTTGATAGTTTCGACAAACGTATGCGGGTCTTTGAAACGGCCCACGACCATTGTGTGTTGCCCGGCATCTGGATGGTGGCGCGCCTCGATCTACCCGCTTGGCAGAAACGCGGCAGCGGCCTCGTCTGGGAGAGTACGAGAAGCCGGGCTTCGACCCGCGCAGCAAGCAGCCGACCGTTAGCTTACGCCGCCGAATTCGGCGCGAACTCGAACTGCCGATCAAAGAAGCCTATGCCGCTTGGCTCAACGCTATCTTTGATAACTGTCATCTAATGTTCAGCAAATAATTAGCAACAATCCATTATTTTAGGATATAACTAACCTTACACTAGGTCATATCAAATCCTTTTAATTTAAAGGCACCTACTCTCTTAGCACAGAACAATGAAAAGCTGGAAAAGGGTTGTGAGAGACTTCGCGCGGCAGCACGAAATCTCTCACAAAAAAAATCAAGTTCTACTCTGCCAAAGACCAGATAGAAAGCAATCAACCGGAACCAGATATAGACTATCTAACTCTCGGAAGGCTTATTCATTATTGACAGATCACAACCGCTCCTGATAGCTTGGCTTGTAACCCAATTGAAAAATACTAACTACTATTTGAAACTTTTTACTCTCTCTACCGTACAATAAATTAGTAAGGATAAATTCATGGGGTAAAGTTATCAAATAATGAAGAGTTTCTTCGCCGATCCGTTGTAGCAAAGGAGTGAAAAGATGGCGTCTAAAATTCGGCGGTTCCTTCTGCTCGGTCTCACTGTTTTTCTCTTACTGCCATCTTTCGCCTACGCAACCCATTCAATCGATAGCTCGTTTCAAAACTCAGATGTTGTTCTAGCCCAAACTGGGACACCGGATATCGTTATCTTTGGTACAGACGACCAACCTATCGTTCCTAAAAGCGTTGATCCTAATGTGAGCCCTAGTGTTACTAATGGTACAGACTTCGGCACCGTTGTAACACGTCAAGAGGTCGTCCATACCTTTGAGATCAAGAATCAAGGTACCGGCGTCCTTACATTCAACAACTATTCTCATATCTCCTCTATCGCAGCATTTCGTCCTCTCAACGACTTTCCTACAAGTTTAAACCCGGGTGAATCATTTTTTCTTCAAATCGCTTTTACACCTGAAACGCCCAATGAAAACAGAGCAGCGATTTCGATTCGGAGCAATGACCCCGACACACCTGTCTATGAATTCGATGTAACAGGTAATGGCCAAGTGCCTGTCTTTTGGTTACGAGAGATAAGAAGCTGGACAATAACTGAAGATATCGGCTGTGTTGTTGGAGTATCAGGTTACTGTCAGTTCTATGCAACCGCTTTAGGTTCCACAAGAGTTCATACCTTTACAATCGAGAATCGAGGTAATTATCCGCTTATTCTTGATGAACAAGAGCCTATCAAGATTAGTTGGGAAAAGAATCCTAATCAATTTACAATCGTACAACAAGCTGAACCGGTCATCCCACCACAATCGTCGACCACCTTCAGCATTCGCTTCAACCCGACGATTGCTGGGGAACAGGCTATAACTGTTCTGATCGAGACCAACGGTGCGTTTTATCAAAATCGTCAAGTCTTCCTAGTCAAAGGAACTGGGAGTGGACCTTTCATTAAGGTTGAAGACGCAGGTACTCCAGAACAGCCTGCCGACTTCGGCACAGCTTATCTCGGACGCACAACTCCCACTCGCACCTTCAAACTGATGAATAGCAATACTGACTTCTACGATATCAGTGATATCAGCATCAGTGGCAAAGACGCAAGCGAGTTCCGAATCACTTCGCCAATAACACATCGTGTCTACGTTGCCCAGCCTAAAGACCTAGATATCGTTTTTGAACCTACAAGCTTAGGTCCCAAAGAGGCCACCGTCACAATCACTTCGACTGCCGTCAATGAGCCTGTCTACAGCTTCCCAATCAAGGGTTTCGCTTCCTCTATCGTCTTGAATGTGACCGGAAACGGCATCGACATTCCTAATGGTTCTAGCACGCCTAACATCAATAACCAGACCGATTTTGGCAATGTTCAAGTAGGCTCGACTGCTACTCACCAATTCTACATAGTGAACAATGGAACGAGCGACCTGAAGAACCTTACCATACACATCTCCGGTAAAGGTTTCTCTAGTAACCAATATATAGTGCCGAACTCGCTTCCAGTAGGATTTAGCGCTCCTTTCAACGTCAAATTCACCGCTCCATCAACAGGAGTCCATACAGCAACCGTTACAATCAAAGCTCAATTACCGGTAGTCACAGAACACCAATTTATTGTTCAAGCCTCGAGTTATCTCTCGCCCACTCAGCCCAATCCAGCTTCGACTAACATCCAGATCACCGGTAATGGGCATAGCATTCAGCATAACGAAGGGCTGATCTGGCCTACCAACAATACCGACTTCGGCGCAATCACCGTAAATAGCCAGAAGGATCATAGCTTCGTCATTCAAAAAGTTGGCACTGGCACGCTCTCTATGCATCCTTCTCAGCCGATCACGATCACTGGTCCTCAAGCCAACAGCTTTAGCGTTATAAACACACCGATGGGCGAGATCACTACGGCAACGCTCACTATTCGCTTTAACCCTACCAACCCTGGCTTGCATGAGGCATTTGTAACCATTCGCAGCAGCGATCTCGTCTATCCTGAATTCCGTTTCAAGATCCAAGGGTATGCTGCAAGCGCTGCTGGTTCAGAGGAAGCAAAGGAGCAACTGTTTACTGTACTTGGCGGCGGAGTGATGATTAAGAATGGTCAAACAAAGGCTAGTAGCGAAAACAAGACTGACTTTGGCAGCGTGCCAGTAAATCAATCGCTCAGCCACACCTTTATCATCACCAACTACGGCAACAAGCCACTCAACCTAAGCGCTAGCAAGCTACGCATCAGCGGGACACATGCTAGCGACTTTAGCATTAGCCAATTGCCAAACAGCACTATCGCTCCTAGTTCGGCTAGCGGCTTCCAGATCCGCTTCACACCCAAGGCCAGCGGTCTGCGCAGCGCAATCGTCACTATCGAGAGCGAGGATCCTACCATTCCGAGCTTTAGCTTTGTCATCCAAGGTATGGGCACCAGCGAGAAGCAAGAACAACCTAACAACCAATACTTTATCGCTCTGCCCTTTGTCCGCAAGTAATTCCTCCTCCGCTCAAAAGCAAAGGGTTGGCTACTGAAGCCAACCCTTTGTTAATGGTTTCTGTTAGAATAGAACAATGCTTTTCGCCCTCAAAGGTTTAAGAACATTGAAAACGGCTTAAAAGGTATCCAATGCAGCCCACACGATCTGCTCTTATCAAAACGGTTCGCTTTGCAGCTCTCTTTCTGCTGATAGGATTTGTCGCTGTTCATCATCAATCGAGCAAACTTCTTCGGCTGACTCCGGATATCTTCGCTCAAAGTCAACAGCCATCCGTTAACGTCGTTTTTGATGCCTATATCAAAAACAACACACCTACTAGCCACAGCTACTCTTTTGGCTATCCTATGGCTATGTCTGGCGACACCTTAGCGGTTGCACAATTCAACGATCTCAGTATTTTTAGACGTACAGCCCAAGGAACCTGGCAGAAGGAAGCTCAAATCACAATCCCAAACCCTCTTCATATATATGAATTCCCCAGTAGTATAGCGCTTGAAGGCGATCGTCTACTAATAGGCGATCCTGACTACACTCTGCAACAAGGTGACAATGACATCTTCAGAGCAGGAACGGTTTATATTTACGAAAGAGATAATAACAATTCTTGGCAACTACAAGGTCAACTTTTTGCACCAAGCTCGTGGGCTTTTGGGGCATTCGGTTTCGCCCTTGATCTTTCGGGCGACACAGCTATTGTTTCAAGTATGGGTACAACTGAGCATCCAGGCGCATTCACCATTTTTCGGCGCAATCAAGAAGGCCAATGGATCCAAGAGTTCCATAAAGAAGCGCCAGAAGCAAATGTAATGTATGCTTTCGATGTAGCTATCGATCAAGATCTGATAGCGATTTCCAATTTGCAAGATGGAGAATTCCTTGGGGCACCTTATTTCGGTCATGTCCTAGGCCATCAGCATATGACTTCCCAGCAAAAAAACAGCTATGTTGAGGTCTACCGCCGAAGTGGGTCAACGTGGCAGCTTGAGAGTACGCTCTATTCCCATATGGCCGATAGCCCGACCTTCGATAGTTTCGGTTATTCACTCGATATCGATAATGAAACTATTGTGGTTGGTGCTCCTACAGATGAAAATGAGCTATTCGGTGTCAACCCCGAAATCACTTCGTCAGTTGGAACCAGTCCTCAACTAGGTGCGGCCTATATCTTTGAGCAAGCCAGCCCAGGCGATTGGTCAAAGATAACCTATCTCAAAGCGAATAGTTACTCTCCAAATGCAGCATTTGGACATACAGTTGTGATTGAAGGGAATAAGGTGTTGGTTGGTGTATCCTTCCATAGCAATAGCAATTGGAACTATCAAGGTGCCGCTCATTTGTTTGTAAAAACCGCCGATGGATGGCAAGATGCAATGAAGATCGTCGCGCCTAATCCAGATACCCGAGACTATTTTGGCTATATGGCTGTGCTCTCCGGAGAAATGATAGCAATCAGTGCCATACATGAAGCCAGTGGCGCAACAGGCATCAATGGAGATCAAACCGACAATAGCGCTCCTGCCTCAGGTGCAGTCTATACCTTTGTGATCGAAGAGAACAGTCCTCCTGATGAAGGGAAGGATCCGCCCAACAATGGTGGCACCCCTCCTGATACTGGTGAGAACCCGCCAAATGAGGGTGAGAACCCACCTGATGAGGGCGAAAACCCGCCTGACGAAGGTGAGAATCCGCCCGACAATGGTGAGCAGCCAGTTCAAGATGGTGATTTCAAGATCGATCTACCGCTGATCCGACACTAACAAGCAGCAAGGCAACAAAAATAAGGATGGTGCCATAAACAGTGCCATCCTTTCGTTTATCCCGCTCCCAAAGCCCATACACGATCAGCTTGTATCGTTCCAAGTTGTATACAACAAAAATGGTCAAGTTCCCTCTGCAGAAGGCCAAAAACGCAATTGTTCAGCGGATGGGGCATCAAGTGTGGGGGCGGCCTCAGCACACGGCAGATACGACCTTATTTGTTGGATGGGATGTTGATAGCCGAAGGCGGACGCGGTGAGGACCGAATGGAAGCTAAGGACCTCACCGCCAAAGATGTATCAAGTGGATTCGGTTTAACTGGTTTTGACGCGAGGCGCGATTTGCGGTTCGCGCTGGAATACAAACAGGTCGGGATCGCGATAGCGCCAGATCAGCCAGCAGCCGCCTGCAGCGATCAAGGTCATGATCCCGGCGCTCGCCAACAAGGATGCGCCACCCTCTAGGCGGAAGACGGCGGGCAGGCCCAGCGAGACAAAGATCACGGCCCAATGGGCGGCCATGGCATACCACAGCCAGCGCATACCACCGCCTTTAAAGACTTGCAAGACCAGCAGGGCTAGGGCGATATGGACGATCAGCTTGAGCAGCCGATCCCAGGCGCTGACCAAGGGGTACCAGGTCGCCTGCGAGGCGAGGTTGGCCAGATGCTCGCGCGCGGTGAGTTGGGCGTCGTAGGAGGCGCGATTGATGACAAAAGGCAAAATAAAGGCCGCCAGCAGCCCGAATAGCGTCAGACAGGCGATCGCAAAGAGCTGAATCCCTCCGAAGCCCAACGCGTACATCATCGTATTTTTGGCATCGCGCTCGGGCTCTTTGAAGAGCCAGCGCAGAGCGGCGAAATGCCCAAACTGGCAAAAGAAGGCCGTAAGCAGAGCCGAGAAGAAGATCCACGACAACTGGACGCCAAGCGAGGACATATCTTCGGGGAAGAGCTGACTGCGCGCCTCGTTTTCAAGCGGAATACGCATCATACCCTGCGAAACGAGGAAGATGAAGATGCCGATGCCAAAGAAGCGCCAGGAAAGATCAAAGCGCCGCGCCAACTCTACCGATAAAGCCAAAGGTGCGGCGAATTCGAGCAGAATCGCCACGACCATAAAAACCACCCAAAGCCAACTAATCTGAATCTCAGCCATAGACCTGCTCCTGTCTTGCAATGCAGTCTGGATTGCACAAGCGACATCGATAGCAAGCGTTATCTTGAGCGACAGTAGGCAGAGAAGACGTAGTGCAAAGGGCCTACCAGTGGTTAGGAAGAGCCGGTATGAACCAATGCAGACGATGCTAGTGCTAGGCGCATAGCCTCGACTCGTCGGTATTGATCCTCAGTTTGGGCGATCAGGCTCTCGTAATCGTATGATTGGAGTACGGGGATGTTGGGGGCGATATGAGAGAGCGCACGCCAAAGGGCTTGCTGTCCGGTTAAACCAAGCGAGAGAGCTTCGAGGCCTTCGAAGAGGCGCATGCTGCCATCTTCTGATGACTCGAACTGAAGTTTAAGCCAAGCGAGCTTTTCGCCGATCCAGCCGACAAACTTGCGCGGATGGTCGATTTCGATTCCAAGCTGTCCCATCAAAGCCTCAAGCTGTTGCCGCTCGAGGCTGATCTCGTTGTACAAGCGTTCGAGCTCTTGGCGGAGCTCAGAATCGCTCTGTTCGCCAATAAGATGTTCAAGGAGTTCGAGCGCGCCTTCGGAGCCTGCCAAATGGTCGTTCAGATAGGTCTCGAGATGAGGACTTACCATATATTTTTCCCTTCTGAAGCTAACATTAATTCGTGCGCGCACGTACTACTGGCAATTAATGTTTTAAAGGAAGTAGATTATCGAGGTGGCCGAGAAGCGTTTGAGAGATCTGTTTCAGTTGTTGCAATTCTCCTTCGCTAAGAGCCTGGACAAAATAGCGTTGTATAGCATGTTCATAACATGCTTTAGCTTCTATAGCAAGTTCGCGACCACGTTCAGTGATCCGCACCACCGCACCTCGGTTATCCTCCTCACAGGCCTCGCGCCGTATCAGGCCGCGCTGCTCCATACGCCGCAGCTGATGCGAGAGGCGGCTTTTCTCCCACTCGATGCCACAGCGTAGCGAGATAGCGCGCATCGAATCGTTCGGCGACTCGAGCAGGGCCGAGAGGATCTCGTAGTCGGCCTGAGAAAGGCCTGTGCGAGCCAATTCTTGAGCCAAAATCGCATCCAATCGTAGGCCCATTCTTTGGTATGCGGTCCAAATCTCAAGATTCGTCTGAGAAAGTTGCTCTGATTTCATTTGAACACTCTAGCAATTTGTAATTCTTGTGCTATAATGGTTGATGCATCAACCTAATTGGTTGATAAATCAACTAAAAAGGATTATACCATGGCAAACTATGGACATCCAATACTATTTGGTACCAGCCTGCCAGCTCAGAGCGGCAACGAGCAGGAATTGGTCGATCTAGCGCGTAAAAGCGAAGAACTTGGTTTTGACCTGATACATATCAACGATCGCCCTTACGAGGACCAGCTCGAAAGTTGGAGCCTCTTGACTTGGATCGCGGCCCAAACCGAACGGATCGGGCTGAGCGTCACGCTGATGCCGAGCGTGCAACTGCCTAGCGTGCTGACACACGCAGCGGCCAGCCTCGATCTGCTCTCGAACGGACGACTCGCGCTGGCCTTCCGCAGCATTGAAGGCGAGTACGATGGTCTGGTCGAACTGGGCCAAGAGCTGCGCTCGCAACAGGAGCTGTTCGAGCAACTGAACGAGACGATCGATCTGATTCGTGAGATGTGGGATGGCAGCAAGAACGGCGCAGTACGCTTCAACGGCAAACACTATCGCACCAACGGCCTGCAGCGCGGCCCCTACCCTCGCCACGAGATTCCCTTTTGGCTGAGTGGCAGCAGCCCAGAGATCTTGCGCCTCGTGGGTCAGAAGGCCGAAGGTTGGATCTACGACGAGCAGTTGTCGCTCGATGCCTTGCTTTGGGCACAGAGCCAGATCGACAACGCCGCCCAACAGGTGGGCCGCGACCCGCGCGAGATCCGGCGCTTTCTGATGCTGCGCGGCAGCTTCGGCGATGGCAAAAACGGCTTGCTGAGCGGCTCGCCCCAGCAGTGGGTCGAGGATCTGGTACCCTTTGTGCTACAGGGCATCAGCGGTCTGCTGCTGGTGAGCGACAAGCAGAGCGATCTGGCAACCTTCGCCCGCGAGGTGATTCCGGCCTTGCGCGAGGCGGTGCTGCTGCACGATCCACAGGCCTTTAGTGGCACGGTCATGCGTCCTGCTGCGATTCGCGCCAAGCGACGGCCCGGAATCGACTACGACGGCATCCCTGCCTCTTTGGTGGGCAGCGCTGTCGAGCCGGGCGATGTGAACTATGCCCGCGTGAAGTCGACCTATATGCGCGGCGGCGCACCGGGTCTGGTTTTGCGACCGCGCAACACGGCCGAAGTGGTCGAGGCGGTTAACTATGCACGTCGCCATCGTGATCTACCGCTCTCGGTGCGCAGCGGCGGCCACGGCATCAGCGGACGCTCGACCAACGACGGCGGCCTCGTGATCGACCTTGGAGCGATGAACAGCATCGAAGTGCTCGACATCGCAACGCGCCGCGTTCGGGTCGGCCCGGGCGCGCGTTGGATGCAGGTCGCGCGTGCGCTCGAACCCTACGGCTGGGCGATCACCTCGGGCGACTACGGCGGCGTCGGTGTGGGAGGTCTGGCCACGGCGGGCGGCATCGGCTTTATGTCGCGCAAATACGGCCTGACGATCGACCATATTCGCGCGGTCGAGATCGTGCTGGCCGACGGTTCGGTGATGCGCGCCAGCGAAACAGAGAACCCCGAGCTGTTCTGGGGTGTGCGCGGCGCGGGTGCCAACTTGGGCATTGTTACATCGTTCGAGTTCCAGGCCGATCCGGTGCGCAACGTAGCCTGGGCACAGTTTATCTTCGATGCTAGCAACACCGCCCAGTTGATGGAGCGCTGGGGCAAGCTCGTCGAGGAGTCACCGCGCGAGCTGACCAGCTTCTTGACCATGGCTCCGGCTCGCATCAGACAGCCAGCGATCGCCATGGCTATGACCATGATCGATAGCGAGGATGAGCAGACCATCCTGCGCCTCTTGCAGCCCATGGCCGAGATCGCGCCGCTCTATCAGCACGACGTCTATATCAGCTCATACGCCAACATCATCGAAAACGCCCAAGACACCGATCACAACGGCCAAGGCGAGCCAAGCTCACGTTCGGGCCTGCTCGAACATATCACGCCCGCCTTCGCCCAAGAGGCCGAGAGGTTCTTTAAGAGCGGAGCGACCTACTTCTTCCAGATCCGCGCGGTCGGCGGCGCGGTCAGCGATGTCAGCCCCGATGCGACCGCCTACCCCCACCGCTCGGCCAACTTCGCCGTCTCTGCTATGGGCGGCAGGCGCGACTATCTGAACCAGCAGTGGGCCAAGCTCTACCCGTACTTTACAGGTTTGTACACCAATTTCGACAGCGACACGAGCCCGGAACGCATTCACGATGCCTTCCCGCCCGCGACCCTAGAACGCTTACGAGCGCTCAAACAGCAATATGACCCTGAAAATCTCTTCCGCGACAACTTCAATGTCGCCAGCGAGGAGGTTGCAGAGTTGAAGGGAGCACGATAATGAGCGATTATGGTCACGATCTATTATTCGGCGCATTTATTACGCCGATCGCCAAGCCCGAGCAGCAAGCGGTCAACCTTGCCATGCTCGCCGATAAAGCTGGGCTCGACTTGATCTCCTTCCAAGACCATCCCTATCAAGCGAGCTTCCACGACACATGGACACTGATGTCGTATGTTGCGGCGCGCACCCAGCACGCCCATATCAGCAGCAACGTACTCAACCTGCCCCTGCGCCAACCTGCAGTGGTTGCACGCGCTGCGGCCTCGCTCGACCGACTGAGCGGCGGACGCTTCGAACTCGGCATCGGCGCCGGAGGATTTTGGGATGCGATCGCAGCCATGGGCGGGCCGCGCCGCACCCCGGGCGAATCGATTCAAGCGCTCGAAGAGGGCATCAAGATCATCAAAGAGATCTGGGACACCGATAAGCCCGATCGAGTCAGGTTCGAGGGCGACTTTTACAGCGTCAAAGGGATCAAGCGCGGCCCCGAACCTGCCCACAAGATCAATATCTGGGTCGGCGCCTATAAGCCGCGTATCCTACGCATGGTCGGGCGGCTGGCCGACGGCTCGCTGCCTTCGCTGGCCTATCTCAAGGGCGGAACGGCCGAGATCGACACTATGAACGAGTACATCGACGAGGGCGCGGCCAAAGTCGGGCGCGACCCGCGCGAGATCCGGCGCCTGCTCAATATCGGCGGTCAGTTGAGCCAGCAGCGCGGCGGATTGCTGATCGGCCCGCCCGAGCAGTGGGTCGAAGATCTGGCCGATCTGACAATCAACCACGGCATCAGCGCCTTTATTTTGGCAGCCGACGATCCCTACATGATCGAGCTGTTCGCCAGCCAGATCGCCCCCGCCACGCGCGAACTGGTCGCCAAAGAGCGCGCTCGCTAAAGCGCTTGCAACCCAAAAGGCTGGCTAGAGGATGCTCTCTAAGCCAGCCTTTGTAATCCTCACCCTCAAGCACATCCCGCTCATCAGGCTCATGCTCCGGCGATCGGCTCCCTGCCGCAGCAATCTGAAGAAAGTAAACAGATTTGGCATAGCCACAAACAGTCTGCAAAAGCGTTGAGAGAGATTTCGCGTTATGATGTGAAATCTCTCTCAAGAGTTAGCTGCTAGTCAGCCGAAACAATCGCATGTGCTATCGGCGAAGGTTAGCTGGCAAAGGACGGCAGCCGCTCGGCACACAGATCTGAGCCGATGAAGCTGGGATTTGAGCAATTGAAGTTGAGCTAGGCGCTACAAAACTGGGATTCGCCAGCACTTGCAGCCCACCCAGATGCGCAATGTTATTGCTCTCGTCCTTCTCATCAATCAGGCTGGTAGCACCCTGTGGGCCCCAACTATCGATCACAAGGTAGAGATCGGTCGTGCCTGCTGCAAAGAAGCCGGGCCAGTTCGAATAGTCTGCTCTACGTGTGCTGGCCGACAAAACGATCTGCTGGCCCGGAGCGAGCGGCTCTTCAACAAACCAGGCCAAACCGTAACAGGGCTGGAGCGAACAGTTATCGTTCCAAGCACCTTTGGGCTGGCCCGCTTGGGTCTTTGGATTGATCATCAGATCGACCCAGAAGCCGCTAGCTGGTGCATCACCTTGGTTGCTGATCGTAATCGCGAAATCGAGCTGCTCGCCAGCGCTGAATTGCCGCTTGTTAGGCCGCAATTCCAGCTTGCCAACCAGATCTGCTTTAGGCACATCCTTGTTGCTAACCAGCGGCAAGTAAACCGTATAGGTAGGTTTGGTCAAACTCACTGTAAAGCTGCCAACAAGCGCGGCTTGCGTCCTATTGCCAAGGGTATCTTGGAGCTGATCGCCCAGCAGTTGAATGCTATAGCTTCCATCATCGGCAGCATCCCAGCTACTGCCCGGAGCGGGAATGCTTAGGAGAACGCTCAAAGGCGATCCATCGCTGTTAGGCGTTACTTCAACAACGCTGACTATTTGATCGTAGCCGTTCGGGCCAGTAACATTGAAGAGACCATCAACGATACTGCTACGCAATACTGCCGTTGTATCGCTGATACGTACTGTAAAGCTCAGACTGCTAGTATCGGCGATCACGCTTGGCACCACGAGATTGCTCACCACAGGCGCAGCTCTATCGATGGTATAGCTCTGACCGCTTGTAAAGCCAGCCGTTAAGGGATTGTTGGTGCCATCAACAATACTGCCGTCGTTAAGCAGATCGAGCCGCAGCGTACCACTGCCCGTCCCCGTGTCGACGCTGACAGTCCAGGTTGTTGCGCTGCCACTCACTGAGGTAATGCTTGCCCCGGTGATACCTGTGCTTACAATGGAGAAATCGCTGGCATCAACATTGAAGACCGCTTTGCTGAAGGTCACTTCAAAGGCAACGCTAGCAGCATTGGTCGGATTCGCATCGACTCGCGCGATGCCAGTTGCGACTGGTGCAACGCTATCGAAGCTAACCGTATTATCGACGCTGGTTGAAGCTGTGTTCGGGTTGCCCGCCAGATCGCTGGCCGCGCCCGCCGGAACGCTGAGCACAACATCGCCTACGCTGGTCATTCCGCTTACTTGTACCGTGTAGCTGCTGCCGCTCCCCGTGATACTGGCTGTGGTCGCGCCAGCGCTTCCACTGATCAGCAGATCGCTGCTTGGGTCATCAAACCCGATAACATCTTCACTAAAGGTCACCGTAAAGCTGATCGGCGAGAGATTGGTGGGATCGCTTTGGCTAGCCGCTTGCTCGACCGTCACGCTCGGAGCAGTTGTGTCGTAGATGATCGACCACTGCGCTGCAGCCAGATTGGGGTTTCCAGCATTATCGCTCGCGACCCCAGCGCCGACATCGACCGTAATGCTGCCTTGAGTTGTAGGCGTCACATCAAAGGTGTAAACGCTGCCACTGCCTGTGAAGTTGCCGAGCGTGCCATTGGTAACAGTGACATCAGCAGCGCTAAAGCCAGTAACCGCTTCGCTAAAGCTGATCTGTACTGGGATCGGAGAGACATTCACTGCACCGCTCACAACTGAACTCACAAGCAGCGTTGGGCTTGTTGTGTCGACCAGCCAAGTATAACTGGCAGGTGTCGCATCGACGTTTCCTAGCGCATCGATCGCGCGCACACTGAAGGTATGCGTTCCATCGCTTAGACCTGTGTAGCTCTGAGGGCTGCTACAAGCCGCATAACTTTCGCCATCGAGTTGGCACTCGAAGCTGGCCACACCGCTGCCAGCGCCATCGTCGCCAGTGAAACTAAAGCTGGCATCAGGGCTGGCCGACGGGTCGCTTGGGTTGGAGCCAATTGTGGTATCGGGCGCTGTTGTATCGATCAGCCATGTATACGAGGCTGGCGTCGGATCACCATTTCCCGCAGCATCGAGCGCGCGCACCTCGAAGGTATGTGATCCTTCGCTCAAGCCCGTATAGCTTTGTGGGCTAGTACAAGCGGTATATCCAGCACCATCGAGCTGACACTGGTAGCCCGCCACACCTGTTCCGCTGCCGTCGTCGCCACTAAAGCTAAAGCTTGCGTTTGGGTTCGTCGTTAGGCTGCTCGGAGCGCTATCAATGTTTGTATTCGGTGGAGTTGTGTCGATGAGCCATGTATACGAAGCTGGTGTCGGATCAAGATTTCCTGCGCCATCGACAGCACGGACTTCGAAGGTATGCGAGCCGTCGGCTAAGGCCGTCGGATGGCTATACGGGCTGCTACAAGCTGCAAAAGAGGCGCTATCGATTCGGCACTCGTAGCTAACCACGCCAACATTATCAGTGCCAGTAAAGCTGAATGTTGCAGTTGAAGCCGTCGACGGGTTAGGCGGACCACTGGTAATGTCTGTATCAGGCGGAGTAGTATCGGGCACATATTCGAAAGCGCCAATATCACAGATAGCAACGCGAAGCACCCCACGCTGATCGGTAGGCGGACACGTAGCATCATTACCCGCATTAACTGCAGGACTACTCTGCAAGATCGCATGGGTCTGCGTAGAACCACCATTGTCTGCTAAGAGGCCGAGCAATGCAATGACAGGGCTGGCTGATGTGCCGATCAGATTATTGTTGATACCATTGCTGATTCCACTTAAACCAGTATTGACACTCACCAAGTTATGCGAACTGCTTGCGTTCACAAGACCATTGATATCATCGCGAAAACTGCTCGTCGAGCGCAGATTCACAGCTACAAGGCTGTTGTATAAGATTGTATTCGCAAGCGATTGATAAATACCTCCACCTACGCCGCTACTGTTATTGTCCTGATCTGCATAATTATTGGCGATCGTAACGTTGGTTAGGGTAAGATTACCTGTAGGAGTACCAGCCGGAGTAACATGGTAAATAGCACCGCCATTATTATCGGCATAATTACCCGAAAGCGTGCTATTTGTAATAATGATGCTACCCTCATTGCCGGTCGTAGCGATCGCTCCACCATTGCCCAAGCCACCGCCCGTAACAAGCGCTCGATTATTGGCGAAGGTTGTATTCTCGATACGTACCTCCACTCCTGAGGCGGTTGTGATAGCGATGGCTCCACCTTCGCCATGAACCGTATTGTTCTCAAAGGTCGAATCGCTGATCGTTAATTGGCCAGCATTGCGCAGCGCTCCACCAACAACAGTTCCTGAATCTGGAATGGTTTTATTATTCGCAAAATAACAATTATTGATTGTCAGAGTTCCACGATTCTCCACTGCTCCGTTAGCGCCCGAATAATTGTTGATAATCCGACAATTTGTGAGGGTAGTGGTGACGTTATTATGTAAATAGAGAGCGCCGCCCTCTTTAAGCGATGCTGAACGAGTATCCCCGTTTTGAAGTGTCAGGTCTCTGAGCTCAAAACTGATAGCAGATGTAGGGAACACATCGAAGATGCGCTCGATTTCGTTTCCGTCGATGATCGTATTGTTGGTTCCATTGCCCTGAATGGTTAGGCTATCTTTAATATCAAAGTCGCCTGTACCTCCCGCCTCCTCACCTGCAGTACCAGTAATGAAAAAGGTGCCATTTACACTGAATAGGATCGTATCAGAGCCAGGATTACTGTTGGCTGCACAGATCGCCTCGCGCAAGCTCACCTTGCCATCGGGGCCGGGCAGAGAGGCAAGCGTAACACCAGAACAGCTAGCTGCTGCATCGATCGTATCAGCAGTGGTTGTCACGACAATGCCAGCTGCAGATACCTGAGAGGGAGCCAGGCATAATCCAACAACAAGCATCAATCCAAATAAAAGCGATGCTCGAGTTATAGCGTTTTTCCTTGGCAGACAAACCAGAGAAGAAAAAGACATGGGTCCTCCTTAGTAGGGACGTAAATGCGTCATGTATTGCTTTCTCAATAGTTGGATAGGAAGAACCTGCTCAATTGGGATAAAACCACCCGCAAAGCGACCGGCTCTCTCAGGTATTAAGCTCACATAGTCGTCAAATCTCCGAACTATTACAAACGAAACAGGTCCATGTATGGCAAATTCTTTTGATACATTCTGCGCGCTGGCGTTAAGGTCTCTAGCCCAACGAAGATCCTAAGCGCGTCCGCCTACGGCTACAAACATCTTGCCCGCCGCAACGCGCTTCTATCTGCGCCGAAAGGCCACCCCAAAATGCTGCGATACAAATGAATTTCGGATATCTCGCTTTTAAAATAACGTTTGAAACAGATTATATAGCATAACTGGTTAGAATAAAACAATTATTAATCTTAAGCCTCATTTAATAGTACATACCTTAGTAGATCCCGCGATAGAGGTCAAAGAGTGTTCTTACAAGCAAGGAAAGGGCAATAAGCTTATGAAGCGAAAGTATACGCAAAAAAGTAAGGGAGACGATCGAGCTTGTAAAATCACTTAACTTTTTCCAAGGAATTATCGGTTTTATCAAAAACGCGCCCTAGCGATAGCAAATTCGCTTAATGCTCTCACAACGTGAGAAAACGCAAAAGGGGAAAGTGTTATGTGAGATTTCGCGCAGTAGCGCGAAATCCATCTGCCGAAGGCAGCATAAGCACTTCACTTGCGAGGAGGGGATGTTGATAGCCGAAGGCGGACGCGCTAGAAGCCGAATGGGAGCTTGGAAGCTCGCCGCCAATAAGGTAAAAGGCGTATCAGGCGACAACACAGCAGCGATCAAGCTGCTTCGGCATCAGTAACTCAAGATCAGATCTTGTTGAGGTGGAGCAGCGAGCTCGAGCGACTGTGCCAGGAACGGCCGCGCAGCGAACAACAGATCGCTGCTCAAGAGCGGGAGCTTAGCCAAGGTTTGCTCGACAAACTGCTCGCTCGGGCAGTGATAACCGCGCCTCCAAGCCGCCTCAAACAGGCGCGGCTCGCCGATTGAGCGCTGAATGGCACTCTTAGCGTTAGTATCTCTCTTTGTACTGGCTGCCTGTGGTGGAAGTTCCAAAGTAAGCCTTAACGATCTACCGGTTTATCCCGACGCTGTCGAGTTGAAAGAGGGCGAAAGCGTGATCGCCGATACCCTCGCCGACAACAATCAGACCGATGCCGCCTTCCGAGGTCAATTGGGTCTTGGTGGCTCGGTCGAGCAAAAGGGCTTCAGTCTGCCCGCCGATACAAGCTGGGACGATGTTAAAGCCTTCTACGATGAAAAACTCAAGGCCGATGGTTGGGGCACCAACAATCTAGTAAGCGGAATTATGGAGCAGGCTAATCAGAGCAATGATCGGTTCCGAACCGCCAACTGGCAGAAGAGTAAGCAGAATCTCACGGTTATGATGGTCGCCTCACCCGTCAATCCCGACGAAAAAGAACTGATTTTATCGCTCGCCACACAATAATTTCCTCCCTTCCCCCTACGAACACGCCGCCGCTTGGTGGCGTGTTCACTTCTTACATCTAAGACGAAGGCCAAAGCTCCTTCCCTCCTACTAGCGAGGCGCTACAGCATCACCATTTCATCGCTCTGGCGGCGAGGCTGCTAGCTCCCATTCGACTTCTAGCGCGTCCGCCTCCGGCTACCAACATCCTATCCTCCCATACAGGCTGTTATCCGCCCCCCAATGAAGCCGCCCCCAAAAACAAAACCACCCCCAACTGATCGGCTGCAAACCCACCCAGCTCGCCCAAGCAAGCGCCCTTAGTTAGCAAATATCCTCAAAACTCGACCAATTTGTGACACTACATGTCACAATACCATGTTAAACTAGGCTACGTAATGGGTTGATCGCATAAAAACATTCCACCTTCGCACACTAAAAACGGATGGGTGTCTCCATCCGTTTTTGGTTTGTCTAGGGTTTTGTTTTGAGTAGCAACTGAAACGTTGAGGGAAGAAAAGTTCACACATTCATTCTGCAAAAGCCCGCGGCAAAGTATGCAGCAAGCCTGATAAACGCTCTAGCACTCCATTCATATCGGTAACGAGCTCTTCGTTTGTAACTCGAAAGATGGTATAGCCCTGTTGGCGCAACCTTTCATCACGAATGCGATCGTACTCTCGTTGCCGTTCATGGATCGGGCCGTCAAGCTCGATAATCAGCCGTCGCTCGGCACAATAAAAATCGACAATAAAGCGCCCGATCGGATGCTGGCGCCGAAATTTATACCCACCAAAGCGATGTGCGCGAAGGTGCTGCCATAACAAAGCCTCGCTGGGCGTCTGCTCTTGACGTAGCTGCTGCGCCCGTTCTTGAATAGACGCAGATGAACGACGGCGTTTCATCGGCTCTCCTATGCATGTCCTCTCCCCTACCCCTCTCCCGTAAACGGCTATTGCCCTCTCCCCTGCCCCTCTCCCGTAAACGGGCGAGGGGTTCTGCGCGCACACATCCACACAGGCATGCTCCCTGTCTCCCCCTCTCCTGCTTCGCGGGAGAGGGGGTCGGGGGGTGAGGGCCTTCCCAATCCTGCCGCCCTCTCCCCTACCCCTCTCCCGTAAACGGCTATTGCCCTCTCCCCTGCCCCTCTCCCGTAAACGGGCGAGGGGTTCTGCGCGCACACATCCACACAGGCATGCTCCCTGTCTCCCCCTCTCCTGCTTCGCGGGAGAGGGGGTCGGGGGGTGAGGGCCTTCCCAATCCTGCCGCCCTCTCCCCTACCCCTCTCCCGTAAACGAGCGAGGGGTTCTGCGTGTCTCCACACCTTTACGGGCCAGAGGTTCTGCACGTCTCCACACCTTTACGAGCGAGGGGTTCCGCGCACTTCAGCCGCCCTTTTCTCCCCCTCTCCTGCTTCGCGGGAGAGGGGGCCGGGGGGTGAGGGCCTCCTCAACACTTTGCGCTGCCTCGCGTGGTGAGATAAGAAATGGGCCGCGTGGTGAATAAGCATCTAACTATGCCACATGTCGCTCAGGCGGAAATCGCGCTGGGTCACGACAGAAGAGAGCATCACCGAGCTAATAGGGTTGCCATAGACTCGAATGCGTTCCAAGAAGGCGTCGAGCTGTTCGAGCGAAGCGACCAAGACCCGCATAGTGAAACAGTCGCTACCGGTGCCGCAATAACACTCCTGCACCTCGGGCGACTCGCGGATCAACCTGCTCAGCTCTTGAGATTCCTCCACAGTTTGTGTGCTGATCCGTACAAAAGCGGTGATATCTAAACCGAGCTTACTCGGATCGATCACGGCCCGATAGCCCGTAATAACGCCAGAATCCTCTAAACGACGAATCCGCTCAACCACCGCCGGGCGCGACAAGCCGACCTGCTGGCCCAGGGCTGTATAGGATTGGCGCGCATCACGCTGAAGCGCCTCGATCAGCTTCCAATCGGTCTCATCGAGCACGGGCTGTGCAGTATGTTTCATCATCGATAGACTTCCTTCCAAACGCCAGCGAAAGGCAAGATTTTCCTTCGAAACGTTATTGTAGTGTAGCATCTCTTTTGAAATAATTGGGGCTATCTAAGCAGCGTTTCTGTACCTGTAGCGCCCAATTAGGAGAGAAGTATGCAGCAGCTAGATGCCGACTTTCTGCGGCGCGCGATCGCGCGTGCCCGCTCGGCCCGTGCCAATGGCAACGAGCCGTATGGGGCGATTTTAGTCAGCGCCGACCAGCAGATTCTGCTCGAGGCCGAAAATACCATAGTGAGCGAACGCGACTGCACTGGCCACGCCGAGACCAACTTAGTGCGCGAAGCATCGCGACGTTTCAGCCCCGAGGTGCTCGCTGGGGCAACGCTCTACAGCAGCGCCGAGCCATGCGCCATGTGCGCCGCCGCCATTCACTGGGCCAACATCGGGCGCTTGGTCTTTGCAGCATCCCAAGCGCGCCTTTTCGAGATCTTTGGCGACTCGCCCGAACATCTGCGCCTTAGTTGCCGCGAACTCTTCGCCCGCAGCCAGCGCCCGATCGAGATTGTCGGTCCACTCTTAGAAGACGAAGCGCTCGAAGCGATGAATCTACTTTGAAACAAAGAGGAAGCAATGAAATTTGGCATCAATCTGCCTAACGCCGGGCCGGGGGCCACCCCAGAGCGCCTGGGCGCTTGGGCTGACCTTGCCAGCCAGTTAGGCTACCACTTTTTGATGATCTCCGACCACGTCGCCCACACGCCCGATGTGTCTGGGCCTTACCCGCCGCCCTTCTACGACCCGTTTGTGACCATGAGCTGGCTGGCGGCCCGCAACCCCAACCTCGAACTAGGCACCACCGTGGTCGTGTTACCTTACCGCCATCCGCTGCTGATGGCGCGCATGTTTGCCAATATCGACCAGCTGAGCAACGGCAAGCTGATCGTTGGCATCGGCGTGGGCTGGGCCCAGCAAGAGTTCAAGGCGCTCGACGTGCCCTTCAACAAGCGCGGCGCGCTCAGCGATGAAGCGCTCGAAATTATGCTGCACTTTTGGAGCGAAAACCAAATCAGCTACCAAGGCAAACACTTCCAATTCAAAGATGTGGCAACCGCGCCAAGGCCATTGCAACAGCCGCACCCACCGATCTGGGTCGCTGGACATAGCGAAGCCGCCTACCAGCGAACGGTGCGCTTTTCGGCGGTCTGGCATCCTATTCATCAATCGGTGGCGTGGATGCGCGATGTTGGTCTCGCACGCCTGCGCGCGATCGCCGAGGCCGCCCACAAACCTATGCCCGGATTTGCACCTCGCATCAGCCTCAAAATAAGCGAAACCGATCTGCCCGAGACCAATCGGATCGCCGGCCACGGCTCGCTGGCTCAGATTCGGCGCGACCTCGAGCAGCTGGCCGAGTTAGGCGCCCACTATGTGCTGCTCGATTGCTACAACGGGCAAGCGCCAGACCCCGCCGAAGTGCAGGTCGCTTGGGATGCGCTCGCCACCTTAGCCAAAGAGGTGATCGATCTGCCAAGGCAGAGCCTGCGCTAGAATTTCATTTCACCACCCGAGGCGCTGAGGCACAGTGTCACTAACCGTACCCTTCGGCAGGCTCAAGATACAGCTTTTGTTGTTGTGGTCGGAGAGAGCTTGTATGCGATTTCGCTACGCGAAATCGCATACAACATCACCCCCCGTCCCCCTCGCCCGCAGTGCGGGAGAGGGGGACGGGGGGTGAGGGCCGATGGCCCGAATGGCAGGAGCTCCCATCTGATAGCCGTAGGCGGACGCGCCAAGGACCGAATGGGAGCAAGAGATCTCGCCGCCTAAAAAGAGAGCTAAGGCAGCAGGCTCTCGGGTATGCCCAAACGCGCTGCGCTCTCGGGATCGAACATGCTTCCGGCAGACAGCCAATTCCAAACATCAGCCTCCCACCTATAGAAAACAAAGATGGTATCGCCGTTTGCTTCACGGGTGACGCGTGCGATATCACCCTCCACAACGATCTGGTCGCTGCTTACTTCAACGCCATCGGCCGCCAGCTGCGCGATCAGAGCTTCGATTCGCCCGCTCGAGCTCCCGCCCGCGGGCGCTTCAGGCTGAGGGGTGAGCGTTGCAGCAACAATCAGCACTTCGGTCGCAGTCGGCTCTGGGGTGGCGCTCGGCTCGCTTGTGAGCGTCGGGGCTAAGGTGGCGCTCGGCTCGCTCGTAAGCGTAGGAGCGATGGTCGAGCTCGGCTCGATGGTGATCGTTGCGGCGATCGTTGCGCTTGGAAGCGGCGACGAAGTAACTGCGAGCGTCGGGCTTGCCGTGCTCGAAGCCCCTCCGCAAGCGCTTAGAGCCAACAGAACAAGTAGGCATAAAAATGAGCGTACAAAGCACATAAACCCTCCTCTTGCATGCAAATGGCTGGATGAGCGAACGAACAGAGCCGCCACAAAATGGCCGCCAATGGAGCTGAGAACTGCAGGTTTAACGGTGAAACGAATGTAATGGGAGATCGTGAGGCTTAGTGCGCGATCTCGATGGGGAATCGTCTGACAGACGATCGGCGGTATTTCAAAAGACTGATGCAATTCGTCTCAGAATATGGCATACTGAGACCGTTAATACTAGTATAACTCGGTTCTTGGCAGAGCAGCCTCGGTATCTTCACCTCAATCTCGCATCTTCATTCACTGCGCACTACATCCCCAGCATGAGCTCTGATCACTGGACCGTGCCGTAATTGCACGTTTTCTCGTGATTCAATGAGGGAGGATTTTATGTCGCAAGTAACGCAATCTCAGCACTCAGAAGATGCTCAACCGGTTAAGTCGAGTCGAATCGAATCTCCTCTGGGCATGGGCTTGGGGGTGGGCGTAGCTCTCGGTATCGCGATTGGGGTGGCATTTAACAACTTTGCGTTAGGCATCCCCATCGGCACCGCAATCGGCGCAGCCATCGGCGGTGGCATCAGTGTGAAACAACGTCGCTCGGATAACTAACAAGCTTTTCAAGAGAGATTCTACGCATTAACTAAGCAAGCTCTTGTATAAACACTAAAAGGCTTGGTGGATAGTGATTTCACCAAGTCTTTAAATAATCTTCAAAACAGCAGGCAAAAAGCCACAATCAGTCGAAATATGTATATTTCACAGCCTCCATACTGCCATCTGCTATGTTAGGATGCAACAAAGCATAGTGCATCTCGCCCTCGATAGCTGAAGCAAATAAAGGAGAAACCTGTGTTAGCGTTCTACCAAAAGGCAGATCTCAAACAGCTCCGCGAGCGCGCTCAGCAGCTTGAACAAGATGTCATACAGACCTTCGGATCGCTCGATGGAACCTTGATCAGCGCCAAGCCAGCGCCCCGAGAGTGGAGCGCCGCCGAGTGCTTCGAGCACCTGAACCTAACTATGCGCCTCTATTTCCCGATCCTTCCAGCCGTGCAACAGGGCAGCTACAAAGCAGGTTTGCTCGAACGCATTCCGGGCTTGCCGTCGTTCTTCGCCTGGGTCATTATGTGGGCCCTCGACCCTTCCTACAAAGGCATGGCCATGAACTCACCCTCCTCGATCCGCCCCACGCAGTCGCTGCAGGGCAAAGAGAGCATCGATGCCTTCATCCAGACTCAGCGCGAATATCTGGCCCTGATGGAGCAGACCAACCAGCCCGCCCAGCTCAAGACCATCATCCAGTCGCCCCTCGTCCCCGTCGCCACCTACAGCGTCATCGACTCGTTCCGCATCACGATTATGCACAACGAGCACCATATCGGCCAAGCGAAGCGCGCCATCGCCCAAGCCCAACAAGCTTTGAGTCAGGTCTAAGAGCTTGCGAAAACGTCCGAGCGAAGACTCAATGCGCATCCTATTGAGCATAACCACATTTTGGCGGAGAGGCTTCTAGCCTCCATGCGGTCCTTAGCGCGTCCGCCTACGGCTATCAACATCCCGCCCAACAAACGAGGTCCTTTTCCCTCCCTGAAGCGAAGCCGCCCAGAAGCGAAACGACTTGTTTATAGCCACCCTACTTGGTCGTTTGCGACATAGGCTATAATGAACACATTGGTACAATCTCACAATCTCTTCGATAGCCTATGTCGCTTTTTACGGTCCTACCAAAGCAGCTGTTCAGGCCACTTGCCTCCCCCTATGCACCTCTCTACAGCACCATTTTGCTCGAGATCTTCGCCGAAACGCGCCAGCATCATCAACCGCTCTCACGCGAGCTGGTGATCGATATCGTGTGTCGCCTGCTTGAAGAGCACAACGAACTGGCGCTCGAGGACAACGAATTAGAGCTCGAGCAGGATCCCGAAGAGGAGCCGATTGTGCAGCGAGCCGGCGCGATCGTGCGCTATCTGCAACAGTGCGGCTGGCTGCGAGGCGAAAACCAAAGCGACTTTAGCCGTAGTTTTACGCTACCAGACTATGCTTTCCGTCTGTTGAACCTCTTGAGCGAGCTGGCGCGTAACGAGCCTCTACCGCTCCAAGGCTTGATCTTCGCCATCTACAGTATGCTGCACAACTCCGTCAGCGAAGGCAACGCCCATATCTCGATTCCCGAGGCGTACCGCCAAACCAATATGCTGATGAACGGGCTGAAAGAGCTGCAGCACAACATCGGCCAGCATATCGAACAGGTCTTGCACCAGCTTGAGGCGCGCGCCATTCTCGAACAGGTCTTTCTGCACTATCGCGACCAGATCCTCGATAAAGCCTATCACCAACTGCGCACAAGCGACCACGTCTCGCGCTTCCGGCCCGGCATTCTTGAGGCGCTCAAGCATTTTTCAGATCCGCAAGAGATCGCCGCCATCGCCCAACATACCTACGCGCTCGGCCAAACCAGCAGCATCGAAGAGGCCAGCCAACAGCTACTCAATCAGATCCGCGATATTCGCGAGCAGTTCGATACACTCGACTATCTGCTCGAAACGATCGACCACCGCCACAGCCTCTTCGTCGACTCGGCGGTGCGCACGATCGAACTGCGTTTGAACGCCAACACCACCACCAGCGGCCAACTCGACACGATTCTGCGCGCTCTGCTGGCGGGCGACGATCAGCTCTTGGAAGAGGTCAACCAGAGCATCGAGCTCTATGCCTTGAGCTTGCTCGACGAGCAATCGCTCAGCGCACCAAGCAGCGCGAGCAAGCCCTTTGAAGTGGTGGAGGAAGCGGGTTTCGAGCTTTCCGAAGAGGAGATCGCCGCGGCGCAAGCTCAAACGCTAGCCCAGCTCAACCGCAGCGTCAGTCGCGAGCGGGTACGCCGTTTTGCGGCTCAACTGCTGGCAGATCGGGACGAAGTGCGCATCAGCACAGTGATCAAGGCCCAAGAAGATACGCTGCCGCTATTGATCTATCTGCGCCAATATGGCGATGGTTCGTTAGGCTACCAAGTCCAAGAAGATCCTGAGAAGGCTTGGATCGAAATAGACGGCATCGGCCTCTACGACTTTTCGATTAGCAGAGTAGACACAGCATGAGCCTTTTACATTTTGCCCAAGAGTATTCGGAACTAGGGCCCGGCGAACAGAACCAATTCAGCAACGCGATTCGACGCCTGCTGAGCGATGGCTTGATCTGGCGCGAAGACGAGAACGATCGTCCGATCTTTAGTTTTGTGCTGCGTCGACGCGAGTTGGTCGCCGACTATCTGGCCGTGGCAGGCTGGGAGCTTCGCTACGATCAGCGCCTCGCCCTCTTTCACGTTGTGCATCGCGAAGGCGCGCATCGCCGCCGCCTCAACCGCGACACAACCATCTGGCTGCTCTTGCTGCGGCTCATCTACGCCGAGCAGCGCGAGCAACTGAGCGTCAGCCTCACCCGCAACCCAGTGGTCGAGCAGAGCGAGATTATTCAGCGCTATACCGCGTTTTTCCCCGGCCAAGCGGTGCGCAAACGCAGCAGCCTCAACGAAGCGCTGCGCAGCTTCCAAAGCCTCAAGCTGATTCGAGCCGCAGGCGGAGGCACGATTCGCGCCAACAGCGGCGACCAGCAGATCGAGCTGCTGCCCAGCCTCGAAGTGATCGTGCCCGCCAGCTCGATCAACGAACTGGCCAAGCGTCTGCAAAGCTACGATCGCAAACGCGCCGAGGGTGAGGATAGTGAGGAAAGCGAGAGCAGCGATGAAGTCTAACGATTATCTCTCTTTGACGCGCATTTTCTTGCACAACTGGCATCGCTTCAAACACCATGTGATCGACGTGCAAGATAGCCTCTATCTCGCGGGGCATAACGGCTCTGGCAAGTCTTCGGTGCTCGATGCCATTCAACTGGTCTTGATCGCCGACCAGACCCGCATTCGCTACAACAGCTCGGCCCAAGAGCGCTCGGCCCGCAACCTCAACAGCTATGTGCGCGGCAAAATCGGCGAGAATCGCTATCTGCGCCCGGGCAATACGGTAGCCTATGTCGCGCTCGAATTTCGCTCGGCCAGCAGTCAGGTCTGTATCGGCGTCTGTGTCGAGGCTGGCGAACATCAGTCGCCCGAGCGCAGCTTTTTCATCTTGAACGAGCCGTTCGACCAAGACCTGTTCATTGTCAACGACCGTCCACTCACGCGACGCGAACTGCGCCAAAGCCTGCGTCAGCGCAAAGGCGCCCGTTTCTACGACCAAGTGAGCGAATACCAAGATGATATGCTCAACCGTTTGGGCGGCCTCAATCAGCGCTTCTTCGATCTCTTTCTGCGGGCCTTAACCTTCCAGCCCATTCGCGATATCAACAGCTTTGTCGAGCAGTGGCTGCTCGAAGCGCAGCCCTTGCAGGTCAGCGATCTGAAACGGGTCGTCGATAATCTGCGCTCGCTTGAAGCGACGGCCAACAATGTCGAGCAACGCATCGGTGAGCTGCAAGCGATCGTTAAGCAGCAGCAAGAGGTGCGCACTTGGCGGCGCAACCACGAAGAGTACACGCTCTTGACTTGCCTGCTGCGCCTCGAACAAGCTCAGCGCCAGCATCAAGAGCTACAACGCCAACGCGAGCAGACCGTGCAAGCCTTGCAGCAAGCCCAGCGCCAACACAGCGACGCCAAAGCTCTGCTCGACGGCTCGCACGAGGCCTTGGTCGATGCCGAAACGCGCCTGCGCCAATCGGATGTGGTGCAGCGCCAGCAGCGATTACAACAGGAGATCGCGCGCATCAGCCTAGAGGCCGACCGGATTCGCAGCGTTTATGCGACTCTGCTCAACGATTTACAGCGCCAAGCGACGCTGCTAGAGCCACTACGCTCTGATCCGAATCTGAGCAGCATCGCGCCCTTGCTCGACGCCATCGCAAGCCTGAGCCTTGCGGCGCCGCCCGACCCAAGTTTGAAAGACTTGTTGGCGAATAGCGAACAAGAGCTTGACGCGGCCCGCGAGCAGATCACCGAACAGCGCATCGCCCTGAAGCAGCAGCTTGACGAACGCAGCAGCCAGCGCAACCAAGCCCAGCAAGAGCTAGCTCGGTTGCGGAGGGGCCAGCGCGCCAACTACGATCCCAACATCGAGCGAATGCGCGATCTGTTAAGTAGCGCGTTAGGCATCCAACCTGCCCTGCTCTGCGAGCTGCTCGAGATCCCCGACGAGCGCTGGCAAAACGCTGTTGAAGCAATGCTGGGCCAACGCCGCTTCAACATCATCGTGCCGCCCGAAAAATTCAGCCAAGCGCTCAGTTTGCTCGATGAGGCGCGCGCCCAGCAACAGATCTACGATGTCGGTCTGATCGATCTAGCTAAAGCTACGAACGAGGCCAAGCCGGCCCAGCCGAACTCGCTGGCACTGCAAGTCAGCACCAAGACGCCTTTGATTCGCGGCTATATCGATACCATTTTGGGCGATATCATCACCTGCGAGACGCCCCACGAGATGCGTCAGTATCGGCGCGCCATCACAGCCGAGGTGATGGTCTACAGCGAGTGGACGGCGCGCGCTATTCCGCCCAGACGCTACCAGCCTTGGTTTATCGGCAAGCGCGCCCAACGCTCGCAGATCGAAGCGCTCGAAAAGCAGATCGCTGAGCTCGATCTGCAGATCGACCAGCTTCAGACCCAGATCAGCCAGCTGCAGCGCCAAGAGCAACAGCTCAACCACGGGCGTGCGCTCTCGAATCTGGCCCAACACCTTGACCACCCGCTCGACGACCGCGAGCTACGCGCCCAGATCGCCGAGCTACAACGCGAGCTAGATGCCCTCGATCTCAGCGGGGTCGAAGCGCTGCGCCGCGAAGTCGAACGCCTGAAAGACGAGTACCACTCAAATCAGCGCGCGATGAATCGTGCGAATGAACAGCTCACTAGGTTTCAAATAAGCTTAGAGCAAGTGAACAACGAGCTTCAACAGGCCCACAACAGGCTGATCGAACAGCAACAGATCGCCGCCCAAGAACGCCAAGCTAAGCCCGATAGCCTGCCGCGCGCCGAAGAGCTGCTGCAAGAGCGCCTACAGAGTGCTGGACCCACCAGCAACGATCTAGTCGAAGCGATTCGTAACGCAGATAACAGCGCTCGCAACTTCGAAACCCGCGCCAACAACGCCCTAACTGAGCTGGGCATACTAGCTGGCAGCTACAATACCAAACACCAGTTTGCCGGACAGCCCAGTAATATCGATGATGATCGTTATGCCAATGAGCTCGATCGCCTCGAATCGAGCGAGTTGCCGCGCTACAAAGATCGCATCGCCGTAGCCCAGCGCGAGGCCGAAGAGGAGCTGCGCGAGCACGTCTTGCACCGTCTGCACGAGCAGATTTTGCAAGCGCGCGGCAAGCTCAATATGATCAACGACGCCCTCAAGAAGCTGAGCTTCCACGGCGAAAGCTACCGCTTCCGCAGCCAGCCCGCCGAAGATGTACAACACTTCTTCGAGCTGATCGAAGGCTCACAAGCGATCGGAAAAGGCTCTTTGTTTGAGAGCGACTTCTACATGCAGCATCAGGCCAGCTTCGATGCTTTTTATCAGCAATTGGTGCGCGAACCGCAGTCTGAGGAAGAGCGCCGCGAACAGGAGCGCCTGATCGATTACCGCCGCTACCTCAGCTACGACATCGAAGTGATCCATGCTAACGGCCAAACCTCGCGCCTGAGCCGGATTATGGGGCAGACTTCGGGCGGCGAAACCCAAACGCCCTTCTATCTGACCATCGCCGCCTCGTTTGTGCAGCTCTACCACATCAACGAGCGCCACAGCCGACCGACCATTCGTTTAGTTGCTTTCGATGAGGCTTTTTCCAAGATGGACCAAGATCGAATCGGTGCCACGCTCGAACTCTTCCAGCAGTTTGGGCTGCAGATTATCACCGCCACACCCTTGGAACGCTGCGAATATCTGGTGCCAAAAATGTGTACCAGCCTTGTGCTGTCGGCGGTGGGAGACGGCGTTTGGATCGAGCCATACCGCAACTATGCGGCCCGTTTGGAGCGTTTTGCCGAGCCAGTTGAAACAGAGTCATGAAGCTTTCAGCACTTTCGCGCGATCTACTCAATAGTCTGCTCGATCGGGCCGAGCAGCCCGACAGACGCACGGTGGTACGCGTGCGCCTCGACCAACGCCAGCACCCTGCCTACTACGCCAGCGACGATCACTCAGCCCGTTTCAACTGCCACCGCGAGTTAGGCGAATTAGCGGCGCAAGGCTTGATTAGGCTGCATTGGCAAAAATGGGAGGAAGGCAACTGGCTCGCAGCGGTCGACCTTCAACCGGAAGGACTTCAGCAGCTCTATCAGCTTCTGAAGCGCTCGCCGCGCGCCCAGCAGCAAGCGCTGCTCGAAGAACAGTTAGCCGCCCTTCAGAGCCAGAGCGACTGGTTAGGCTCGTTTGTGGGATGGGTGCGCTCTCAGCTGGCGGCCCAACGCTCGATCGCCCCGCTCAAACTCGATGATGCGCAGCACAACGCCGATCTGCTCAAAGCGCTCAGCGCGCTCGCCGAGCTGACAACGCCGACCCTCGAGCGCAGCCTGAGCACACGGCTGTTCGGCGACAGCAAGCGCCTTGAGAACCTGCGCAGCGCGCTGCTCAGCGTGTTGCGTCGCCACGACCCAGCCGCCCCCGAATTCGGCGACGACGATTGGGCACTGTTGCGCAGCCATAAGCTCGACCGCGCCCCTGAGTACCTCGCGCTGGCAGGGCCGCTTAACCTCGAACTACAGACGGGCGAACGGATCGCGCTCGGAGCGATCGAGCCGAGCATCGCCCTCTCGGCTGCGAGCCTGCCCAAGATCAAAGCGCTCGAGAGCCAAGCCGAGCGCCTTATCAGCGTCGAAAACGCCACCAGCTTCAACGAACTGCTGCTGCAGCGGCCCGCAAACTGGCTGCTGGTCTATACGGGCGGTTTCGCCAGCCCGAGCTTGATTGAGCTGCTGAGTCGCATTCGGCAGGCCCAGCCGCAGATGGCGCACTACCACTGGGGCGATCTTGATGCGGGCGGCCTAGCGATTCTGCTGCATCTGCGCAAGCGCTTGGGCCTCGTTCAAACCTTGGCTATGGATGCGGCGAGCTTTACGGCCCATCAAAGCTTGGCCCAAGCGCTCAAGCAGAGCGACCGTAAACGCTTGACGGAGCTACGCCAAGAAGAGCTGTTGAGCGACTGCTTCGAGCTGATCGATCACCTGCTCGAGAGCGATCAGAAGCTTGAACAAGAGGCGATCGATCCACAGTGGGTTATCGCTGCTCTGCGAGGATAGCGCAGCGAAAGGCAGCGAACCTGCTCGGTGTGGGCAGCGAGCAGGTCGCAATGAAGGCAGCGCAAGGCTTAATGGACCGAATGGGTGGAAAGGAATCTGATAGCCGAAGGCGGACGCGCTAGAAGCCGAATGAGAGCTAGCAGCCTCTCCGCCAGAAAGAACGTTAAAGGCTCTACGCGGATCTGGCAATCCTCAGATCAGCGGGCGAAAAGCCGTTTACTCCCAAACAGCAGCAGCAAGCTGTAGATCAGCCACAACAAGCTGGGCACGCTCAAAGCGAGTAGGCCGATGGCCAGATCGTAGGGATAGCCGTAGAAGGCGATCTGGGTGGGACGCACCGCGATCATCAGATAGGCCAGCGGCAGCCCGACGATGGCGCAGAGCAGACTGCGACAGATCAGCCACCAGGTCGGCGCGAGTTTGGGACTGTTGCGGAGGCTAAAGAGCGATCTCAGCAGCAGCACCAGCAGAATCAGGCCAACGATGGTGAAGCCCAGAGCGATGTATCCGGCCAGCTTCCAGAAGGTGATACTGATCTGAACCTCTTGGGGCGTCTCGCCGAGCAAGATCGCCACGATGCCCTCGACCAAAGGCTCGGCGAACTCGGGGACAGAATCGCCAACCAGAATCGAGATGCCGATTTGCTGCTCTGGCAGCATGACAATCATCGCCGACGAGCCGATGCCATCGCCCGATTTGTAGAGCAAGCGCTGCCCATAAAGCGTCCGCTCCTCGAAGCCGCTCAGGGTGTAGAAAACGCCCTCGCTGCCCGTGTTGACCTCGCCCTTATGCGCCATAGCCAGCGTCTTACGGCTGAGATAGGTCTGCAGTCCCTGCTCCTGCATAGCCGCAAGAAACTTCGAGAGGTCGAGCACGGTGGAGTAAATGCCGCCCTCGGGGTTTTGGCTCTCTCCAAACACCTGGTTATTGGGGGCCGATTTGTGCTTCTGGCCGAACAGCCAGTTGTACTCGCTGGCCGCGTTCGCGGGGTCGAAGCTGGTTCGTTCCAGATCCAAGGCTTGGAAGAGCGTCTCTTGAAGGTACTGTTCGTAATCGATGCCGGTCACCTTCTCGATCAGCAAGCCGAGCGTGTTGTAGCAGGTGTTGCAGTAAGCGCCTTGCGTGCCGGGCTCGGCAACAACGTCGACAGTGCGTAAGGCCCGCACGCCGTTCTCGAGCGAGTTGCGGTTCTGGCGCTCGTTTTGGAAGATCGAGCCATCGGCCGCGAAACGATCGACGCCCGCCGAGTGGGTAAGCAGATGACGAATGGTCACCTTGGCCGAGGCGTTCGGGTCGCGGTAGCTGAACCACGGGATGTAACGCTGTACCGGGGCGTCGAGGTCGATCAAACCTTGCTCGTAGAGGCGCAAAATGGCGGCCGCCGTAAAGGCTTTGGTGACCGACGCGGTCGAGTAGATGGTCTCGGGGCCGACCGGCGCTTGGGTGTGGTCGTCGGCAACGCCGAAGCCCTTGGCAGCCACGATCGTGCCCTGATGGACGATAGCGTACGAGCCGCCTGTGAGCGCATTTTGGCGGAACTGGCGCGCCACATACTCATCGACCCGATCGAAAAGCTGTTGGTCGAGGGTCGGCGCTTGGGCCGATACGGCGTTGGGTAGGTAGAATGTTAGCAGAATGATCGCGATGATCAATCCCCTTTTAAGCATGCGTCGCCGCTCCTTGTTTGGTGTCAGCAAATTGAGGCGTATTCTTCAAGAGATAAGCTGCAACCAAGCTGTACAACAGCAGTTGAATGATGCCGGCATCGCCGGTCAAGAGCTCTGACCAAGACGTATCGCTGTGGGTAAACAGCGCGAAACGGCCCCAAAACGTATTGTGAGCGGCGTGGATCAGGGCGGCGGGCCATACGCTAGCGCTCGCAAGCCGTGTATAGCCGAATACCACTCCTACCACGGTCAGCGTCAGCAGAAAGAGCGGGATCACAAGCCAGCGCGGGCCTTCGGCGTGATACTGAGTGGTGAAGAAGATGAAGGGCAGATGCCAAGCCGCATGGATAAAGCCGCTGAGCAACGATGCGCGCTTAGGC
Source organism: uncultured Chloroflexales bacterium (assembly GCA_937902315.1). Classification (GTDB taxonomy): domain Bacteria; phylum Chloroflexota; class Chloroflexia; order Chloroflexales; family Chloroflexaceae; genus CALGUG01. Next base: position 47,469 of record CALGUG010000007.1, on the reverse strand, counting down.
CCAAGCTGCATCAGCTGAGGAAGCAGATAACCACGCCAGCCTAGCTCCTCGGTCAGGGCTGTGGTGAGGGTATGCACAATCAAGGTGGGAATGGTTGCGATCAGCACAATAAGCGGGCTAAAACCGTCGAGATTGGCATAGGTGATGCTTCCGATGCCGCTCAACCAGAGGACGCCATAACCGATCGCTTGAACGATGAGTGGAACAAGAAGCGCGTATCCCCAGGTCTTCAAGCCCAATTTGTGCAAACCCAACTGCTTGAGACCAGCTTTGTTATAGCCATCGCGGGTGACGACAAACAGCATAATCAAGACGGCGATCGTCGGGGTGAGCATATAGAGAGCGGAATTTGTTTCCGGCAAAAGTGCGGTCAGTATGCCAAGCAACAGCACGATACAGGTGTAGATCCATGCTTTCGGCAACGATGCGAGTTTGGTAAACATGTGTGAGCTTCTTCTCCATTCATCGGTTGTGTCTCCCGCTTGATGCTTAACGGGTCGTTTAAAGAGACAAGAGCTCTATTATATGCGCAATTTGCCCTGTAAATACGCGTTTTTTGATGAGAAAACACCAATATCTCCACTTTTGTGCCCGAATAAAACCGTTTGGCAAGAAATCCTCGCTTATTCGAAAGTATGAAAACGAGGCGAATTGTATAAGAATAAAGCTTGTATCAGCTCAATTTCGCATTCTTTTCGTCCAAAGCTCGAGAAAAACAATCTACTGGCAGAAAAAGATTAGAGTCACCCACGCAACATGGGTGACTCGTGTTTGAAGTCTCTACGCTATCAAATTCGCTTTTTAGCTAGACAGTTCGTGCCTAGGCCGGAACCACCACGCCAAACTCCTCAAGCAGGTCGGGATGGTGGCGCTGAGCCACATCGGGATGCGAGCGCACGCGGCTCTTGAGGTGATTTTTGCCCACTTCGCGGAAGAGCGGGTTGAGCGGATCGACCGTCACGCCGCGCACACGCTCGGCCAGCTCGGGCGGTAGTTGCAGCACGGGCACGGTCGCGTCGAGGCGAGCGCCGAAAAAGAACGGCACTGAGATACGCGCGACACCAGCGGGCGGCGTGATCACGCGGTGTACATTGGCGCGCAGATAGCCGTTCGAAGCCAGCTCGAGCACCTCGCCGATATTGACCACGAAGCTGCCAGCCAGAGGCGGCGCATCGATCCACGTACCGTTCACTTCGACCTGCAAACCTTCGTGCTCGTCTTGTAGCAGCACGGTCACAAAACCGCCGTCCTTATGCGCGCCCACACCTTGATCGCTCTCGGTAGCGTCGCGCCCTGGGTAGCGCACCAGTTTTAGCAGATAGTGCGGCTCGGGCGTGTAGATCTCCTCAAAGACGTTGGGATCTTGGCCCAAGACCTCGGCAAAGGTTTTGATCAGACGGATAGCGAGGCCGCTTACTTCGCTCTGATAGCGCAAAATCGTCTCGCGCAGCTCGGGCAGAGCAGCAGGCCACTGGTTAGGCCCGCGCAAACGCTTCCAGGCTGGATCTTGAGGAAAATAGGGCAGCGCCTCGCGTTCGGCGCCGATATCGAGCTGTTCGCGCCAATCGCGTTGACCGCGAGTAAATTCCTGACCTTTGCGGTTATAGCCGCGGAAATGGGGCGAATTCACCATTTCGATCGCGAGCTTCTCTTCTTCCGGCAGAGCAAAGAAGCGCTGTGCGAGTCCAAGCACTTCGTCGATCAATTCTTGCGAAATACCGTGCCCAACCACATAGAAGAAACCTAAATCGTAGGCTGTCTGGCGAATCTCTGCTAAAAATGCTTGTCGCTCGGCTTCACCTTGCTCCAAACGACGCAGATCTAGCACTGGTAAGCGCTCATAGGTGCCCGTCATGGCCGCTACTCCTTCTTGGAATAAACGTTTCGGTTTTCAAATAATAACTTATTCAATCATGTATGTCAACTATAGAGGTGTTTGACTGACTGAAAGCAAATAGAAGATACTTTGAAGAGCAAAATCGTCCAGCGAAAGCCGAAAAACTATGCCACCCGAACCTTTACCCCTCTGGCGCATCGCCGCACCAATCCTCGTCTTTCTCGTTTTGCTCGGTTTAGGCCGCTCGCCACAACGTCCGCTTTTAGCGATTCTGCTGCGCTGTTGTCTGGCAGTGATCGCTTATGCCATGCTCCAAGATCAAGTCAGCGTCCGCCTCAGCAAAGAGTATTTCACCCTAGGCCACGCTCCAATCGAAGGGCTAGATAATCCGAGCCTGCTCGGTTTAGCTTGGGGATTTTTAGGCGGCTTTCCGGGCGGAATCGTGCTCGGCATCCCGGTCACACTGGCTGCTACGCTCGGGCCTTGGCCGCATCTAGAAGGCCACGAACTGACTCGTCCTTTAGGCTGCTTGGTGGGGGGTGTTGCCCTTGCCAGCCTGATCGCTGGGCTTAGCGCGTGGTACAACGCAGGCGTGGTCGACATCGCGGTCGGCGAGCCGTGGGCCTCGTGGATCGCAGCGGAACGACAACGCAATTTCTTCATCGTGGCCTGCGCTCACTTCGGCACCTATCTTGGAGGCATCAGCGGCGGACTGCTCCTAACTGCTTGGGTGATCATTCGACGCCGCAGCAAACAGCAGCAGATCGCTCAACAATAGCGGAATAATTTCATCCGCTTCTGGCTGTAGAATCAAACTATGAACGAGCCTTGAGAGGTCACGAATCGGCTTGGACGCTTTGTATGAATCTGGCGGCTTGGCTTCTAGCTCCCATTCGGCTTCTAGCGCGTCCGCCTACGGCTACAAACAGCTTTCCTACCCCCCAGCGAAGCGCTAGCCGCTTGCGAGAAGCAGCCACCCAGAGCAAAAGCATGCAGGTTGATTCGCTACAGCCAAGAGGAGAATGCACTATGCCTCAAACATCGCTTGGATCGCAGACCCTAAGCAAACGGGCGCTCAATCGAGCTCTGTTGGCGCGCCAATTTCTGCTTGTACGCGCTCCGATCTCGGCCTATGAGCTGATCGAGCATTTGGTGGGTCTGCAAGCCCAAGAACCGCACTCGCCTTACATCAGCCTGTGGTCGCGCCAAAGCCATTTCGATCCCCAAGAGCTTTCGGCGCTGCTGATCGAACGCAAGGCGGTGCGTATGGCATTGATGCGCTCGACCGTGCATCTGGTCAGCGCCGACGATGCGCTCTCGCTGCGGCCCTTGGTGCAGCCTGTGCTCGAGCGCAGTTTGCGCGGCTCACACGGCAAATACTTAGTCGACTTCGATTTCCAAGCGCTGGCAGAGCGTAGCCGCGCCCTCTTGGAGCAAGAACCATTAATGCTCAACGAGCTTGGGCGTCGTCTGCAAGCCTTCTGGCCCGAACGCGATGCTAGCGCTCTGGCCCAAGCGGCTCGGGCTTACCTCGCCCTGATTCAGCCGCCACCCCGCGCAATTTGGGGCCAGAGCGGCCAAGCACTCCATACTCCGATTGAAAACTGGTTGGGTCGCCCGCTCGAGCATGCGCCCTCGATCGAGAAGCTTGTGCTTCGTTATCTGGCCGCTTTCGGCCCGGCAAGCGTGCGCGACATGCAAAACTGGTCGGGCCTGAGCAAGCTGCGCGAGGTCTTCGAGCGCTTGCGTCCCTGTTTGCGCAGTTTCCGAAACGAAGACGGCCTTGAGCTGTTCGACCTGCCCGATGCGCCGCGCCCCGACTCCGAAACGCCCGCGCCAGTGCGCTTTCTGCCCGATTACGACAATATCTTGTTAGGCCACGCCGACCGCAGCCGCATCATCGATGAAGCGCATCGCCAACGTCTGCTGAGCATTCCCCAAGGACTACTGCCGCGCAATCTGCTAGTCGATGGCTTTTTCGCGGGCCAATGGGTGATCCAACATTTGCGCAAACGTGCCGTTCTACAAATCGAGCTGATAGAGCCGATCGACGCGGCCAGCCAGAGCGAGCTGATCGCCGAAGGAGAGGCCTTGTTGGCCTGGCTGGCGAGCGACGCAGAAGAACGAGATATCCAATTTGGGCCACTGCACAAGCTATAAAAATAAGACTTCCGAACGAGAGAAAAAGCTTGATATACTGTGTGCCACACAGTATAGTTTGTCATATGGTATCTGAAGCATTGCCAGAAGAGACATACGAAAAGATCAATCAAGAGCTGCGGCGCGGCATACTGGTGCTTGCAGTGCTCAGCCAGCTCCACGAAGCCAGCCACGGTTATGCCTTGTTGAGCAGGCTTGCTGAGCATGGCCTGACGATAGACCAAGGCACCCTCTATCCTCTCTTACGACGACTTGAAGGCCAAGGATTGCTTGAAAGCCAATGGAATACGGACGGTTCGCGACCGCGCCGCTATTATCAGCTGAGCCCAACAGGGCGCACAGTGCTTCAAGCACTCAGCAAAGACTGGCAGAGCCTAACCGAAGTGATGGCACGTCTCCTTTCGCTCTAGGGAGGGCCATATGGATCTAGTAGAACGGTATCTTCAAGCGGTTGGCAAGTTGTTACCTATAGGTCAACGGGCCGATATTCTCTCTGAACTACGTTCATCGCTCTACGATACACTCGAAAACGAGTACGATCAGCCTGTCAGTGAAAACGATGTGGCGGCCTTGCTCAAGCGCACTGGTTCGCCCCAAGAGGTCGCAGCCGCCTACTATCCGGCAGGGCAATATCTGATCGGGCCACAGCTTTACCCGCTCTTCCGCATGGTGGCTCGCATCGCCTTAATCGCTACGTGTGTCGTCCAGATCATCCTCAACAGCATCAGCCTGATCGACTCCTTCTCGCTCACAAAGCTCTTCAGCGCTCTGATCGAGACGGCTATGACGATGGCCTTTGGCCTAGGCTTCTTGGTCGCCATCTTTTGGGCCATGCAGCGGCTTGAAGTTAGGCCCAAAGTCGAGGAGTTCGATCCTTTTCGGCTTCCAGAGCTAGCACCCGAAGCAGAGAAGGTCAGCTATGCGGGCCAAATCGGGGCGATCGTGAGCGATCTAGTCGTATTGCTGGTCTTGGGGCGTATTTTGCAAGCTGGCGGCTTGGCGTGGATCGACGGCAGCCTTGTGCGCGATCCGCTGCTTATGCCGTTTCTGCCTCTGTGGATAAGCCTAACGCTGGCGAACATTGTCTTCAACATCTTCGTTATGTGGCAGCAAGAATGGAAATGGCAGACGCGCTTAGCTGAATGTGCCCTCAACCTTGTTGGTGCGATTGTGCTTCTGATCGTACTGATCCAGCATGATCAATGGCTGGTCGCCCAAGGTGCGCCGAACCTCTTCGAGAGTCTCAATCTGCTGCCCCTGCTTCTCAGCGAAGAGATCCCCTTCAAGGCTATGCATGTGTCCCGCGCTATCTTCGCCCTGGGCACGGTTGTTATGGCTGCCAAAACCTTGGCTTCTGGGATTCAAGCGGCACAAAGCTGGTCGCGCCCTAGGCTGGGGCTGCCAAGCGAGCAATTAACCCTTGTGAAGTGATTTTGAATAGATAATGACCTTTTTAGCGTTATTGGTCATATGGAAATACATTACATGACGGCGAAGCACTATCTTGTAGTTGATCTTGAGGCGACATGCTGTAATCAAAAGACGCTACCAGCCAGAGAAAAGTCGCTCGTCTGCTGCCCTTCTGTGTAGGGGACGCTAAGATTACAAAAACGAACAGAGCCTAAAAATCATTGATTAGGCTCACAAAATGTGCGATACTGAACACCTAGGTCCGGTATCGCTTTTTATTTGGCGCAGCAATGCAACAACAATATGCCAGCGTGCGATCGATGTGGCGGTCGATGTCACAACGTGGCTGTAGGATGAAGAAAAGCTCGTAACGCAAGCTCGTTTGAGAACAGAAGCCGTTTGGTTTCGTCGGTGGTAACCTATGAAGCCTCTTTACTACCTCAAAATCTATGCAAACAATCACACCCGCCCAACTCCGAGACCTGATCGAACAACAGCGGCCCCTAAGCGTCCTACGCACCTTTGATTCTGAAGAAACCCCGAGAGAACTGCTGCCTTTTAAAGCCGAAGCCCTGCTCGACCTTGCGCTGCCCGAAGAAGCCCAAGCCTGTCTCGATAGCATTACCGAGCCGCTCGAAGCTGATATGCAGCTCTATGCACAGGTGTTGCGCGCCTATCTCGTGATCGGTTCAGGCAAGATCGACCAAGGGATGCTGCAGGTCAAAGAGAGTCTCAGCGCCGATGTCAGCCCGTACTACCGCGCCTTCGCCCACGGCTGTCTAGCGCGCTGTTACGCCAGCAAGGGTTGCCCCGACTTGGCCCAGGCCCAGCTCGACTTGGCCGAGCGCGCCGCACCCCAGAGCTTCCCCAGCCTAACCGCGCGAGCGCGGGTGGCCTTGATGCTCGACCAGCGGCTGGAAGCGCGCGCGATCTACGAAAGTATGCTCGAACGCTTCCCAGCCTTCGCCCACTATCAACTGGCATCAGTCGCCTACCTTCTGGCAGAGTTCGACGAAGCCGAGGCCCAACTGGCGGCGGCATTGGCGAGCTCAGACGAGTTTATCGACCCATGGCAACTGCGAGCCGTCAACGCTCTGCGCGCCAACGATCCCGACCTGCTCGAAACTTGCGGCAAGGAGATCGAAAAGCGCAGCCCAGGTTGCGAAATGCTCGAAGCGCTGCGTGAAGATGTCGAGAACATGCGGCGTCGCCAAGCCAAAAGCGATAGCAAGCGCGTGATCTTAGAGGAGTTTCCCAGCACGATTCAGCGCCGTAGCTACTGCGGGCCGTGTACGATCGAGCTGGTGTTGCGCTACTGGAAGGGCGGTCTCGACCTGACCAACGACCAAATCGCCGCCGTGGTGAAGCAGCCCGAAAGCGGCACGCCGATCTATCGCTTACGCGAATTCTTCCATCTGGTCGGCTTCGATACGCTGCGTTGTCGCCTGAGCACCAACCAGATCAAGCGCCTGATCGACGCCAAATTCCCGGTCATCATTGAGCAAGCCTTTCCCAACTCCTTCCATGTCACCGTTGTGATCGGCTACGACGACGATGAAGAGACGATGATTCTGCAAGATCCGAGCAGCCATATCATCACCGAGTTGCCGATCGAGAGCTTCGAAAAGTTGCGAGCTTCAGCCCTGAACGGCAGCGTGGTCGCCTTCCCTGCCAAACAGGGCCACGAGCGCAGCCTCGCCCTGCTCGATATCTACAACGAACAAGCCTTTCTCTGGTACGATCAAGCCTGTATCGCCGTCGATGAAGGACAGCTTCAAGAAGGCTGCGAGCTGTTGCAGCAGGCCATCAGTCGTTATCCCGACTTCGAGCTGGCTTGGCTGATCTACATCAATGCCTCGTTCCAGCGCTGGGATCGCATCTATAGCAGTGGCAACTGGCCCAAAGACTCGCTGGCGGCTCGCCTCAGCCCGCAACGCGACGAGCTTGAAGGCGCCACGGCGGAATATCGCGCCATCCTACTTGAGGCTCAGGAGCGCTTGCCGGATGCGGCCAAGGTTCGCACGCGGATCGGACACTTCGCCCAACTGAGCGGCGACCTCGATTGGGCCTTAAACGAATTGCAACATGCAGCTCAGCAGGAGCCACAAAGTGCGCTTGTCCAAGCGATGCTGGCTGGTGTTCACTTCGATCGTTGCGAATTCCAAGCCGCGCTAGAAGCGGCCGAAAAGGCTGTCGAGGCTGATCCAAGCGACACCTACACCGACCTGTGGATGGCGCGCGTTTTGGCGGCGCTTGAAAAGCCGGAAGCTTTGCACTACGCCGAATGTGCTGTCGAACGCCGCCCTGCTTGGTGGATGACACAGCTGGCGCTCGGCGAAGCCTATCTGGCCGTTCGCAACATCGCAAAAGCCCAAGCCGCCTTGGCCTACGCCGAATCGCTCTACCCAACCGGCTGGCCGACTCGCCTCGCCCACGCCGATATCCAGATCTACTGCGGCGAGTCGAGCAGCGCAAGTTATGTCTTTGAGCAGGCACTCGAACAGATCGAGCAGCTCACGCCCTACCAGCGCTATCTGACGCGTTACGATCTCGCTTGTCTGTACATCCGGCTTGGCGAGCTGGAACAAGCCTGCGAGCTGACCCAACTGGCGCTGCAAGATAATCCCAACTATCCGCCCATGCTGAAATCGCTCTTCGAGTGGCGCACGCAGTTGCTCTTCCGCAAGCTCTCCAACGACGAGCCGATCAGCGACGAAGAGCTCGAGCAGCAGCAACAGATCTTCGAGACTTTGCTCGAACAGAAGCGCTGCAGCCCTTGGGAGATCATCAATCACCTGCGCATCATCAGGCATAGTCGCGATCTTGAGCAGGCGCTTGCCTATCTCGATCGCCTACAGAGCGCACACCCCGAGCGTTCCTTCGCTTGGCAGCGCGGTGTTCTCTTGAACGAGGCAGGCCAACGCCAAGAGGCGGCCGAGGCCATCATCGAAGCTTTCCAGCAACCCGAACCGCTTAGCGAAGACGATCAGATCTTCCGCATGCTGGTCATCGCACTGCAAGAGGATACGGTCGATCGGGTCAGCGAGGTGGTCTTCACAACGCCCTATCACTTCAGCGACGATATTCAGCGCAAAATGGCGCTCGGCGTCGTGTTGGTCGATAAGCAGCTCGACCTTGAGCGCGCTGCGGCCTTGCTCGAAGAGGCCCACGCTGCCCAACCGGACAATCCGCTGGTGACCCATCGCTTGGCGCAGTTGAGCCAAGATGACGAGCAAAAAGAGGCCTTGGCGCGCAAAACCTTGATGCTCGCGCCCAACTGGAGCTACGCCCGCTTCTTGTTGGCCGATCTGCTCAACGATCAGAATCGCCACGACGAAGTGCTCGAGTTAACCTCGGGCTATACCGATAACGATCTTTTTCTCTTACGCTTGCACGCCGAAGCCCTGTTGCATACAGGTCATTCCGATCAAGCCTGTAAAGCTTATCAGGAGCTGCTTGAGCAGGCTGAGGGCTTAGGCGGCCGCGACTACTACTACAAGTGGCTGGCCGAAAGCCGCTTTGGCCTGTTTGAACGAGCGATCGAAACCCTGCAGATTGCGATCGCTAACTTCCCAGACTGGAACTATCTGGGCATCTTGCTGGCGCAAACTCAAAGCGATCACGGCGATTACGCCGCTGCCCAAGCCACTATCGATCAGGCCCGCGCCGATCAGATCGATGAGGGCTTGCTCTTGCTTGCGGAATATCATCTGGTCTGGACCCAACAAGACTACCTCGCGGCGCTTGAGGTCTGCGAGCGGGCACTGGCTTTCTTCAACAATCTGAGCAAACCCGCCGAGAGCGAAGAGAGCGACGAGGATTTCGAAGAGCGACGCCAAAGCCAGATCAACGATTGGGAGATCAAGCGTATTCGCCAGTTGCTTGAGCTGGAACGCAGCGATGAGGCCTACACACAAGTTCAGCAGCAGGAACGCGATGCGCTCTTCTACGGTCGCGCCGCTTGGGAGGCGTCCCACGCCGAAGAGATGCGCTTCGCCCTCGATATGGCGAACGCCGCCCTCGAGCTCGACCCCGAATCGTTCCCAGGTCTCTTTGTGCGGGCTTCGAGTCTGCACGATCTGGAAGGCGACGAAGCCGGCATCGCCGCCTATGAACAGCTGCGCCAGACCCATCCCGACGAACACAACGCCTACGAGAAGTTGGCTCAGTTGTTAGGCTACGACAATAAACTCGATGAAGCGCTTGAACTGGCCAACCGCGCCGTTCTGCTCGGGCCATTCTGCCACGTCGCTTGGGCGACGCGCGGCTACATCCATATGGCGCGCGGCGAAGATGCCAAAGCCCTCAGCGACTTTCAAAACGCTTGGAGTCGCTCCGAGATCGAGCATCGTGTCAACGGCATGCACACCTACTGGTGGATGTGGAAGCTGCTCGAAGGCGATCTAGAAGCTGCCGAGCAGCACCGTCAACGTGCGATCGCCGAGATCAATAGCGAGCGAGATCGACGCCATATCGCCCACGCCGAAGCCATGTTGGCCGCCCGAGCCGCTGGCGTTGTCGCCTAAAAAGCAGAAGAGGGATGTTGCGTCGGTATGCAACATCCCTCACCTTCAAGGCTGTCAATTTCCCCTCTGCTGAGAGTTTTTTGCGCTGTCGCACGAAACTTCCCACAAGTCCTTCCCTCGTTTTCCTGTGTTGCTCAAGCGAAACGTCTTTCAGCGCATGTAGTATGACAGCTTATCGTTTTAAAACGAGCGAAAGTTTCGTTTAAAGTAAGCGAATGGATTCGACATGCACCACAAAGGTGCTCTAAAGCAGCGAGGTGGCCTACATAAATGCGCCACCGCTAAAGAGCGCACGAATCACAAAAATCGTCATCAAGGCGGCCCCGACCACCACCCAGCCCTCGCGCCGATCACGAATAGCCATCACTCCTTGGATCGCGAGCTGGCCGTAGTAGATCAGTAAAACCGCTTCTAAAACGGTCATAATCAAACCTAGCGGCAGACCAACAGCGAAGGGCCTAATCACAAACAGCCAACTGATCAACCAAAACAGTACTCTGATCGGGATATAAAATAGCGCGAAGGTGTAGACCAACTGCTCTTGATCGCCTATGCCACCACGCTGCTTAGCGATATAAAAGCTCAGAATCGCGAAGATATAAAAGCCGAAGAGCTCATTCACAAAGCGCGATAAAAAGTTAACCGCACCGCCACCGAAGCCGCTCAGTAACATATCGACCAAGAGCATAAGGATCGCTACCGTGGCGATATAGGTCAAGGAATCGCTATCGGAAGCGCGCGAGCTATAGGCATAAAAAATGCGAGGCTGGCGGTTAATCAATACATCAATGCCTTCTCGTACCATTCTTACAACATTGGCGGGGAAGCGAGCCATATTTATTCACCTTTTTATTGCTGAACGACTGCTCTTGGCATTATAGCATCAGCGCTTTTGAAAGAAGGCCAACCTATGCCAACCACGGTCATTTTCTTCCTAATAAGCCTCTTTCTTGTCACTATCACCTTTTGGCTCGTTTATGCTATCAAAAAAACGCAAAACAGCGAAAGGCAACTCCAGCGTTTTATGCGTGATCATGGAGTGGTCTGTTATGAATTTGAGCTTTGGGAAAGAGAATTCAGCGAATTGATTCAAGATTTGCAAACCAGCGGCTTGCTTTGGTATTGGCACAGTACGCGCCATGGAGCTGCGACCGAGGAATGGCAACATTTGAGCTTGCCCGAGTTTCGCGACCTAACTGTGCTCAGTTCCCAAACCAAACATGATCTCCACAATGACTTGCTCGAAGAAAACGAGAGTGATTATAGGCGATCAATCACGCTCTATGGCTTTGAATCCGGCGATAATCTCCCTTCTCCTCTCGACATGCATTCCATAAAAGAGAGCCTAACAAGTTTTGTCGCTAAAGAAGAAGGGCCACTCAAAATTGTTATTAACCAAATAACAGATAGTTTCGAGGCACATCTCTTTGTTCCACATAGCCTTGATCCTAAAGTAGAGCGTTTGTTAGAGATCTGGGACGTTCTGCCCAATACAGGCAAATATAAAACCCGCGCTTATAAACGCCTCAATTTAGCAGCCTTAGAGCGGCAATTTAGACTATCCGAATAAATCTGCTTGATCATGTGGCCTAACTTCGCCTGTTTGCAAAAGGGCATCGCTTTGGCGGTGAGGTCTTTTCCTTCTATGCAGTCTTTGGCGCGTCCGCCTACGGCTATCAACATCCCGCCCTCCAAAAGATGGGCTATCTCTCCGCATCCCAATATCTCCCCAGAAACAGATTTCGTATCAATAGCTCGATCTTATGTCGATCTATGCTCAAACGATGCTTTTGAAAGGGTCTGAAGCTGCTCTTCAAGTCTTTTTGCATAGGCGAGCAAATAGGCATACCAGTTGCGAGTACGTTGAATCTGCTCACTGGGCAGGCCGCTCTGCTCAAACTCTTCCCAATCATCGCTGGCAAGCCATGTCAAGCTGTGCACAACCCGATAGAGCAGCAGCAGATCGCGGTTGAGCTCAGAATCGTAGGCTTGGAAGAAGGCTTCAGGCAGTCCTAGGCCATTGAAGAGCGCCGTATGCTTGTCGAGCAGAGCGATCTCGCTGGTCGTCCACGTGACAACCGGAAGATCCCAGTCGATCAGATAGACGCCCTCTGCATTGACCATGGTGTTCCACATATGGATGTCGCCGTGGCCTAAACTCACGCTGTCTTGGCGCAACGCTTGAGCCGCCCGATCGACACAACGCTGCAGCTCAGGCAAGAGCTCAACGATCTCGGGCAGACACCTTTCAAGCCCCGCTCGCGCCTGCTCGATCCAGCTATGCAGCTGCTCGACCGGATCGCAAAACTCCAAGTTTAGGCCCTCGGCAGTAACAGTTCCGGTCAGGCCATGCGGAAAGCGAACCTTATGAACGCGCCGAAAGGCGTGACCGAGCGCTCGCCAGATCCGCTCATCGGCTTGGCCCGCCTCGATCAGGTCGCCCAGCAAGCGGCCCGGGATATAGCTCCAGAGCGCCGCCCACTCGCTACAAGCCAGCAGTCTGGGAGCGGGCAGATCGAACTGCGCTAAAAACGCAGCCCGATTTGTCTCGAGCGGGCGCGCCTGCGGATAACAGCGCAAAATGCAGCTCTGCCCATCCACAAGCTCGACTCGGTAGATGCGGTTTTCAAAGCCGCGCCCGACAATCGGCTCTAGCTGTTGGGCCGCCGGAAGCGTCGCTCGCTGCAAGAGCAGATCGAGCTGAAAACGGTCGTCTGAATGCATCGCTCACCCCTTTGCATACAAGGACAATTCGCTTGCATTGTAGTCGAATCTCGACCCATAGCCGAAGGCCAAAAAAGACGAAGTGTTTTGATCTGGTAGTAAAGCGTTTGGAGAGCGTAGAGCAGAGCTCCCTTCTCCCGCATTGGCGGGAGCTGTACATTACTCACAAATCGACATACGGTCAGCGTTATCTGCTCTCACCCCCCGGCCCCCTCTCCCGCACTGCGGGCGAGGGGGTAAATGTTGATGTTGTATGCGATTTCGCGTAGCGAAATCGCATACAACCTCTCCCCGTTCTGTGCTCTCAAGAATAATTCCGCGATGGTATGCGAACTATCGCCTTTTTGCTGCCGACACGACTTTTGGGTAATGCATAGTTGGCGGGAAAAGGGCTGGGGATGAGGGCAGGCTAGCCCATTTGATAGCCGAAGGCGGACGCGCTAGAAGCCGAATGGATGCTTGAGACCTCTCCGCCTGAGGTGAAAAATAGGCACCATGAAATAGACCCAAGGTCTTGCGGTTAGGCACCACAAGACCTTGTTGCATCGCGTGGAGTTATTCGACGTCGAGCTCGGGGTAGAGCGGGAAGCGCTTGAGTAGGGCTTGCACACGGGCGCGCGCCTCGCTGGCGATAGCCGGATCGAGCTGGTATTTGGCACGACTTAGGCCGCCGCTCTTCACCGCAGCGGGCTTGGTATTGGCCAGCACCAGCTTCATAATCGCAGCGATCTCGCGCATCTCGTCGGGGCCCATGCCGAGCGTTGTAGTCGCCGGCGTGCCGATGCGCAGACCGCTGGTGTACCACGGGCCGTTGGCATCGAAGGGCAGCGAGTTGCGGTTCAAGGTGAAGCCGCATTCGCGTAGCGCGCCCTCGGCCTGGCGGCCAGTTAGGCCGAACGAGCTAGAGACATTGATCAGCATCAAGTGGTTATCGGTGCCGCCCGTCAAGACATCGAGGCCCTCATCGACACAGGCTTGAGCCAGAGCCGCTGAGTTTTCAACGATCCGTCGGGCGTAATCTTGGAAGGCGGGCGTATTGGCCTCGCGCAAGGCGATCGCCTTGGCCGCCATAGCGTGGGGCAGCGGGCCGCCCAAAATCGCCGGACAGCCCTTATCGACCCATTCGGCGAACTCTTTGGTGCAGAGCACCATACCGCCGCGCGGGCCGCGCAGGGTCTTGTGGGTTGTGGTCGTGACCACGTGGGCGTGGGCGACGGGGTTGTAATCGCCCGTAAAGACTTTACCAGCCACCAGACCAGCAAAGTGGGCCATGTCGACCATAAAGACCGCACCGACCTCGTCGGCGATCTCGCGCATCTTGGCGAAGTTGAGCTTGCGCGGATAGGCGCTGTAGCCAGCCAGCAGAATCAGCGGCTTGACCTCGTGCACCGTAGCGCGTAGCTGATCGAGATCGATGAGGCCACTCTCTTTATCGACAGTGTAGGAATAGACATCGAAAAGCTGGCTCGAAATATTGTGGCGATAACCGTGGGTCAGGTGGCCGCCCGAGTAGTAGTCGAGCGCCAAAAGGCGCTGATTGCCAAAGGCCTCGCGCACTTTGTTCCACTGCTCGCGGGTGGCGTTCGAAGGGTTATCGATGCCTAACTCAGCCAGCATGGGCGCTTGCACCTTGGCCGAGAGGATGGCCAAGAAAGCCACAAGGTTAGCGTCGGCGCCCGAGTGGGGCTGCACATAGGCGTGTTCGGCCCCGAACAGCTCGCAAGCCAGCTGAGTCGCCTCGCTCTCGATGGCATCGACATTATCGCAGCCAGCGTAGAAGCGATGCTGGGCATAACCTTCGGCGTATTTGTCGGTCAAGAGGTTGCCGTGCGCCAACTGGGTCGACAAGGAGCTGTAGTTTTCGCTGGCGATCAGCTTCAGGTTGCTGCGTTGGTCGCGCAGCTCTTGCAAGATCGAGTTGGCGATGCTGGGCGACACACTGCTCACTTGGTCGAGCGAAGCGTAAAACGCGATAGCCGCAGAGCTAAGATTTTGGCCTTGGTGTTGCTCCAAATAGCGCTTGAGGTACTGTCCCGGTATCGTTGTTGTTTCGAGCGACATAACTGCTCCTTAGGCAATAAAAAAAGGGCATCAACCAAGCGGTTGGCCCCAGCCCAGGCGAGCGGCTGTATCAAACAATCTGCGAACGGGCTTCCCCGTGGTTCTAACCACGTTCTCTCGCCAGTCACCCGTTGCCTCTCAATTGATCTGATTATAGGTCAGGCTGGCAAAAACGTCAATCCGCTATTAGCAAATCGCTGCCAAAAGCTTATGGGCGATTCCGCGCTCTTATGCCAAAGTGGCTCTGCTGGCTCAAATTACTTTGGCGGTAGAGGGCTGTTCCTCCCATCCAGTCCTCAGCGCGTCCGCCTTCGGCTATCAACATCCCGCCCTCCGAAATAGGCTGCTATCTGTGAGCGAAGCCGCCCGAAAACGTGACGTTTGAAACGGATTTCGAATAACGACTAAAAAAGAGATCTGTTTTCAATCAACAGTGCGCTTTTTCAAGCAGAAGTGAGCTTGCCATACAATTGCTACAACTTTCTTTTTATAAGCTATATATCATTGTGCTTTCATATAATCGGTTGTACCATAACGCTAGACCACTATATCTCTCACTTCGCTATGCATAGCGCATATGCCCCGCATTTTGCTTTGCTACAAACAGTTTCGCTTCAGCCCATCGCTAGTCTCTAAAATCGGCAAGATTGCGCGAGATCTGAAGATAATCCAAAGGATTGAGCATGAGAAGTCGCAACGATAAAATCTTAGCTCATGTTGATCTCCAAGGCTGTGGCGTCGAAATAGGGCCGGTTTTTAATCCTATTTTGCCAAAACGTGCGGGCTTCAAAACACATGTGATCGATCACACCGATCGCGAGGGATTATGCAACAAATATGGGCCGGAGGGACATAATATCGATTTGATCGAAGAGGTCGATTTTATCTGGCGAGGAGAGTCATATCAAGAGCTTACCGGCAAAAGTCACGCCTACGACTGGGTTATCGCTTCACATGTGATCGAGCATATGCCTGACCTGATCGGTTTTATCTGCGACTGCGACTCGATTCTAAAGCCCAGCGGCGTGATATCGCTGATTGTGCCCGACAAACGCTACTGCTTCGATCGTTTTCGCCCGATCTCAAGCCTTGGGCGCGTCATCGACGCTCACTTTTATCGCTACAAGCGCCATTCGCCCGGAAGCCTAGCAGAATACTACCTCAACGTTGTCGCCCAAAACGGAAATATCATCTGGGATCATAATTCGGTCGGCAACTTCAGCTTTATTCACTCGCTCGAAATGGCCCGCGACGCTATGCAACAAGCCATTGAAAGCAGTGACTACAGGGATGCTCACGCTTGGTGCTTCACCCCAAGCTCGTTCCGCCTCTTGATCCACGACCTCTTTCAGTTAGGCCTTATCCCTGTCCAAGAGCTTGACTTCTTCCCAACCACGGGCAGCGAATTCTATATCACACTTAGTCGTTCCGGTACAGGCATCCCCGTCAGCAGAATGGAGCTGCTCAATCGGCTCGAAGTTGAACTCAACGGAGCGATCCTACTGAAAGCCTAAAACAGTTTTAGGCTACCGAGCGCAGGCCGCAGAATCGGCAGCGTTGCTAGATCGTGCAGTATCGCCTATCCTACAGGTACGGCACAGATAGCATTGAAGCGCTGCCGAGTCTCTTTGCGCTTCAGCGCCTGTTCAATGGAAGAGTTCTATGCAGATCTATGTGTTAGACGGCTCGCCCTGTAGTGGAAAGAGCAGCATCGCCGAACGGCTGGCGGCCGAATATAGCCTGAACTATTACAAAATCGACGACTACGAACAAGCCCACTGCCAGCGTTGCACGGCCAAACAGCAGCCAGTCTTGTTCCGCTATCTCCAATTATCGTGGAACGAGCGCTGGATGCGCCCGGTCGAGCTGCAAGTCGAAGAGGAGTTCGCCATCGCGCGTGAACGCTGGCCTATGGTTCGCGAAGACCTGCGCTCGCTCGAGTCGCCGCTCTTAGTCGAAGGAGCCAGCGCTTTGCCAGAGCTGGTTTGGGAATGGCTAGGAGCGAGTTCTCAAGTAGCCTATCTGGTTCCTGAAGCGCATTTTCAATACCGATACTATAGCCAACGCCCCTGGATCAAGCATATTTTGCAGGACTGCGCTGATCCTGATGCGGCTTTCGAACGCTGGATGCAACGCGATCAGCTCTTCGGGCGTAAGGTTTTGGAACAAGCTCAAGCCCTTGGCTATCACACACGCCTCGTTGATGGCAGCCAAAGCTTAGAGGAGAACTATCAGCAGGTTGTTGCTTGGTTTGGGCTTAGTAAAGGCTAACACCACGCTTGTAGATCGTGGATGATACGAAATCCGCTTGATTGCTTTTTATTTGGCCTTCGGCAGAGTGGAACTTGACTATTTTTGTTGTGTGAGACTTCTTGCGCTGAAAGAGTACAAGGCTTTTAGCAAATTTGCTATCAGGTAGCGCTTGGGCGCAGGCAGATGAGAAGCCGAATGTAGTGAGCAACCTGTTGATAGCCGAAGGCGGACGCGCTAGAAGCCGAATGGAAGGTTGAGACCTCTCCGCCAACCTAATAAACCACCTGAAGTGAACAAGCGGATTTGACATGAGCTGGTAACGAAACAGGGTGAGAGCAATACAAACCTGTCTAAGCCCACAATCGGCAGCTTAGACAGGTTTGTAGCATAAGCGGCTAGCCTTGAGCTGCCTAGGCTAATGTGCTCCCGATCAGCTCGTCGAGGAAGAGGTAGCGCTCGCGATGGCGCTCTTGTTCCATCCTCGATGCGACATCGAGATAGAGGTATTGGCCCTTCGGCTCGTCGGTAGCGGGCTTCCACTCGGGCAGGCCTTCGCCGTTAGGATCGTTTTGCTTGACGAATTGGACGTAGTACTGCTGCATAATATCGGAGAGCTGCTCGTCCTCTTCCGTCCAAGCATAGACCGTGTTGGTTGCAAGGTTGCCCATAAAGTACTCGATATCGGCCGAGTGAACCGCGCCACGAGCGGGGGGTTGGCGATTGGCCTTGGCCTCTTCGCCGCGAATCACACCGCCAGCGAGGCCGGGCACAGCGTCGCCCATCTCGGGGCGCATAGCTGGGCGCGGGTGGGCGTAGAGGTAGCGGTAGACCGGTTGGCCACTGGTCTGGCCGTGCAGATCGGCCCACTTCCACGTGCTATAGCCGATAAACAGATCGCCCGCCAGCTCCGAAGCGACGACGAGCACCTCTTCATCGCTTGAGGCCGGGTAGAGCTCAAGCAGGCGCTCGGCCCGCTCTCCAAAGCGCTCGCGCACCGCCGCTTGGTAATTCTCAACCGTGGGCGCTTGGCCTTGCAGCAAGAAGGCGTAGGACGCCTCCTCGGAGTTCCAGCCGACCAAGAGCGGCACGCGCGACTGCTCGCCCGCGGCAAAGATCTCTTTCGGCGAACGATCGAGGAAGTAGCCATCGATCACGCCCGTAAAGGCTTGGGGCGGCAGCTTGCCCACCTTCTCCAGCAGCTCCTGAGCGGGAATGGCACGCAATTCGGCCAGTGACTTGGCGCCCAAGCTCTCGGCTATCTCTAGACCATGGCGCTCGGCCTCGGCCCGGCTGATCGGCGAGAGCGCGCCCATCAGCGAGCCGCTCGAACCGATCGCGCCCGCGATCAGATGCTTGGCCAAGGGCGAGACCATCTGAGCGCTGACCGAGATCGAGCCAGCCGATTCGCCCGCGATGTAGACGCGGTTGGGGTCGCCGCCGAAGGCCGCGATGTTGTTGCGCACCCACTGCAGAGCCGCCGCTTGATCGAGGTAGCCATAGTTGCCCGATGCGCCGTTGGGCGATTCTTTGGACAGTTCGGGGTGCGCAAAAAAGCCGAACACATTCAGACGATAGTTGGCCGTCAGCGTGATGATGCCGCGCTGAGCGAGCCGTTCGCCATCGTAACGCGGCTCAGAGCCATCGCCAGCCACATTACCGCCGCCATAAAAATAGAGCAGCACCGGCAGCTTCTGATCGCCCTCAACCGCAGGCGCCCACACATTGAGGTAGAGGCAGTCTTCGCTCAGGCCGTTCGAGCGAAAGTTCATATCGCCGAACACCGGCAACTGCATCGCGCGCGGGCCAAAGGAATGGGCCAAACGCACGCCTTCCCAAGCAGGCACAGGCTGCGGCTCGCGCCAGCGAAGCTCACCGACGGGCGGCGCTGCAAAGGGAATGCCCTTAAAGCTGCGCACCCCGGTCTCTGGATTGATCGTTCCTTCGATAATACCTGAGGTCAAAACGACTCGCGGATTTTCCATGACTTGTAAGCTCCTTTGCTCTCTTGCTTTCACCCGCACTTGAAGGTCAACTATTGCAGACAGAAGGTAGCAGCCCGCTCTTAAGCCAGCGCAAGAGAAGGCTCAACCTTTCTGTCATGGAAGAGTTTACAGGCTGAATCGTTAGAGCATGCAGCCTGTAAAGAATAGTGCTGTCGCTTCAAGTGCCTGTGAAATGGGTTTATGCCGCTTCATTATAAAACAATCTATCCCCAGCACATCCGCTTAACGTCGTGTCTGCTCGCAATGCGAGAACAACGAACGACCAAGAAACATAGCCGCGTTCCACTTTGCCGAAAGCCAAAAAGAGCTACAGTAATCTGATTTGACCTTCCTCTTGCTGATCAGTGTGCTAACATGCATTTGTTCACGCCAATCTTGACAATCGTCTCCGGTTGTTCGCTTGAGCCATAGAGAAAGAGAGACCGTATTTATGAGCGATTACCCTGCAAATCCGCTGGAAAAGCCTGGTTATCGGCTTGAGTGGCATGATGAATTCGACCAAGCAGAACTAGACCCGAATAAATGGATCCCTGCTTACTTACCACAATGGAGCTCGCGCCAACGCTCAAAGCCCACCTACCGTCTCGATGGCTCACTACTCCACTTAGAGATCCAGACTGAACAACAAGCTTGGTGCCCAGAATTCGATGGTGAGTTGCGAGTTTCAGGCCTGCAAACGGGAGTTTTTTCCGGCCCATTGGGAAGCAGCCTTGGCCAACACCGCTTCAGACCGGAACTTGTGGTGCGTGAAGAGCAGCCTCCACAGCGCTGTTACACTCCTCAATACGGCTACTTTGAGTGCCGCGCCAAAGCGGCTGCAACGCCAGGCTTTATGTCAGCGCTTTGGCTGATCGGCTTTGAAGAAGTAGCAGAAGAGAGCGCTGAAATTTGTATGTTTGAGGTCTTTGGGAAGCATATTAGTGAAAGCAACAGCACAATCGGATACGGCGTACACCCTTGGCAAGACCCTAATCTTCGCGACGAATTCTACAAGGATAATCTGAAGATCGTCGCAAGTGATTTTCATATCTATGCGCTTGAGTGGACGCCCAGCCATATCGATTTTTATGTCGATAACCAGCACATACGCCGCATCCGGCAATCTCCGCGTTATCCCATGCAGTGGATGCTCACGCTCTATCGCTTTCCTGAATCAAGCACACCAGATCATCCCCAGCCCTTTAGCATCGACTATCTACGAGCTTATCAACCCGAATCAGGCTACTAGCTCGAAATCCGCTCTCGTCGCATGTTCGGGGGAGTTTCGGCTCACAAATAGAAGTGTATTTTAGCGGACGGCTGTTTATAGCCGAAGGCGGACGCGCTAGAGGCCAAATGGAAGCAAGAGACGAGCCCGCTAGAGCTTTGAACTTCTCAAGCGGTTTCGCTATACGTTTGCTTCTTCATTCCTCTGGTGTCATTGGGAACTGTATACCGTTTTACGATACCTTCGGCTATCACCTCTGTGCTGCTCTACTTCCTCTTATGAATCCTCCTTCACAAAAACAAGCACATTTTTGTTAAATTGGTACATATAGCATAAAGGGGGATATTTTTAATCCCAGACTGCTTATTTCATCTATGGGAGCTTGCACCAGTTATATTCGATTATACGCGGCCAGGCGCGCAATAGGTATCTTCCAAGCCCGGACATCCATTGAAAATCGTGCAGGATCTGCACGATTCGCTTTGTATACTGCTTCTTGGAAAGGGAAATGTGATGTCAAGCACCGAAAGCAAATATGAGCGTTTGGATGCGATTGAACGCTGTTTAGTTCGTCACCCAGAAGGCATGTCAACGGGTGAATTAGCTCGCGAATTGGAAGTCGATCCAAGCACGATTTACCGTGATCTCATCTTATTAGAGAGCCGTGGGACAGGGCTTATCAAAGAAGGGCGCCGTTATATCCTTGATCATCGTCGCGCGCTGCACACTATCAAAATGACCAATGATGAAGTATTAGCGCTCTACCTTGCCGCACGTCTGCTCTCGCGCCATAGCGATGAACATAATCCGCACGTGGTGAAAGCCCTCGACAAATTGAGCGATGCGCTTCAATCTAAATCACCCCTTATCGCTGGGCACATTGCCCGCGCAGCCGCCGCTGTGCGGGAGCGCAGAATCCGGCCCGAATATGTCGCAACCCTTGAGATCATCACTCAAGCTTGGGCTGAAGGACGCAAAGTAAAACTGCACTACTTTTCGTCAAAAGGTGAGTATACGGAACGAACCTTCGCCCCCTATTTTATCGAGCCTTCAAGCATTGGTTATGCCTGTTATGTGATTGGCTTTGATGAGCTGCGACAAGAGCTTCGTACTTTCAAGATTGAGCGTATCTCACGGGTAGAACTCAGCGATGAACACTTTCAGGTGCCTGAACCTTTTGATGCACAGCGATTGTTAGCGGCTGCTTGGGGTGTGATTTGGCGCGACGAAGGGACCATAGAAGTGGTTTTACGTTTTGCCCCAAGCGTAGTCCGTCGTCTCAAAGAGAGTGTTTGGCACTTTAGCCAGCGAATTGAAGATCTGCCCGATGGGTACTGCCTCTTTACGGTGCAGGTGGGCAGTACGCTGGAAATGAAGCCGTGGATACGCCAATGGGGTTCTGCTGTTGAAGTGCTTGCACCCCCAGACTTACGCCAAGAGCTCATTGATGAGGTACGAAAGTTATCCGCGATTTATGGCCTGTCCTAAACGATCACAGCAACTATGTGATAACAAATCTGCTAGATCACTAACTTTTTGGTCTTCGGCAGAGCTGAACTCGACTATTTTTCCCGATTTTTTGTCTTTCCGCATTGAGAGAATGTAAGCCTTTGAGCGGATTTGATATGAATGGTCTATGACGAAGCGTGGAGAAGGAGAGCCAATGTCAATCGATCATGAGCAACTATTATGCTTTTGGGGGAAGACCCCGGCCTTTGGGGCAGCTGTTGATCGCTACCACCCTGCACTCTACCATATGCTTGATGTTGCATGCGTTGCAGAGGTGCTGCTCCAAATGGGCTCACCTCGTTTGCGCGATGCGCTTCTGTATGCTTGGCGTGGTTGCAATGCAGAGGCCTTACTGGAATGGCTCCCGCTCTTGATTGCAATTCATGATCTTGGCAAAATCTCGGCTGCTTTTCAGGGCCAAGCAACACAAGCCTCAACCAAAGCTCAACGAGAGCGTCTAGAAGCGCAAGGGATCCAGTTTCCACGCCACCCAGCAACAGATTTGTATCATGCCGAAATCAGCGCTAGTTGGATCCATACCCGCTTACAACAACTTGAACCAGGAACAGAAACTCGGTTGATCTGGGCTCTTCGCGATGCTATGGGCGGCCATCACGGGCGCTTTCCACAAAAGAGCTTGCGAGACCTTGAGCTACAGATCCGGCGTTCCGAGCGATGTGCTTCTCCTTGGGCGGCATGGCGAGATGATGCTTATCTCTTGTTGCGCCAGCTTTTTGCGCCGAAGGTCTCCTTATCAAGCGTTGGTGCACCACACAATGTGCGAGCTGCGACAGCAGCACTTACAGGTTTTATTGTTTGGTGCGACTGGATGGGTTCAAATGAACTTGATTTTCCAGCCGAGCCGACCTTGTTACTGACCGATTATATCGCTGTAGCGCGACGACGCGCCCAAGATGCTGTAGAACACGCTCACTTAGCGATCCAGCGGTCTCAACCGAGCTATACCAGTTTTCGCGAACTCTTTCCACAAACGACACCTCGTCCTTTACAGTCGCTGATCGATATGCTGACGAACGATCAGCTTGCTGGGCCTATATTGGCCATAATGGAATGGCCTACCGGAGAGGGAAAAACCGAAGCTGCTATTGCCTTATCACGGCGCTTAGGTGCGCTTCTCGGAATCGACGAGATCTTCTTCGCGCTACCGACCATGGCGACCAGTAACCAAATGTTCTTGCGTCTTCAGGAGATCTATAGCCGGTTGTATGGTGATATGGGTGTCGTGCGCTTGACCCATAGCCAGTCACTTGTGGTAGAAGAGCAGTTGCGACATCGCATCGCCTTGGCAGCGGATGCGGACCCCGCCGATCAGGAAGGTGCAAGTAGTACTCAGGCCATTGAGTGGTTTACTGGATCGAAGAAAGCCATGCTTGCGCCCTTTGGGGTTGGTACGGTTGATCAGATCGAATTAGCGAGTCTGAACGTTCGTCATTATGCACTACGCTTGTTTGGCCTTGCCCGTAAAGTTGTAGTGATCGACGAAGTGCATGCCTACGACGCCTATATGAACACTATTCTTGAGGCGGCCTTGCGTTGGCTTGCGAGTTTGGGTACATCCGTCATTCTCCTATCGGCAACGTTACCATGGGATCGCCATCGGGCACTTGCCCAAGCTTATCGGGAAGGCTTGGGAGAAGTTGATCCTGTTGAATTGCCAGAACTTCCCTATCCATCGCTTGCACTCTATCGCCAGCACGAAGCCCACTATCGTAGTTGTGCAGTCTTTCGAGGTGAGCAGCGCTTCGTAATGCGGTCGCGTGTACGGGCCGATGCTGCTACTGAGGCGCGCTATTTGGTCGAGTGTGTGCGTGCAGGAGGCGCTGTTGCTCGAATCTGTAATCGGGTGGATGAAGCACAAGAGATTTATCGGGAACTGTGTACCCTTTTTGCTGGCCAACGTGTGCTTATACACGCCCGCTTCCCTTTAATCGAACGACAGCAGCATGAACAGCGCGTTGAGGAATGGGTAGGGAAAGCAACAGAACGACATGCTGCAATGCCGATCATTATCGTTGGGACACAAGTGCTAGAACAATCTCTCGATTACGATGTCGATCTAATGATTAGCGACTTTGCGCCGATCGATCTCCTTCTCCAGCGCGCAGGGCGGTTACATCGCCACCAGCGTCCTAATGATCAGCGTCGCCCTGCTCACTATAGTCAACCAGTGCTAGAAGTCTGCCTCCCTCAAGGCATAGATGGCCTTCCCAATTGGCAACGCTGGGAAGCGATCTACGAACCGTACATTCTTTGGAAGACTTGGGAAGCTCTCGGCGGCCATCGAGGAGAGACCGAACGTACCATCACCTTACCGCAGGACTATCGCCCATTGATCGAAGCGGTCTATGGTGCATCACATCCTTCAGCCAGTGAGCCCCAAGTAGCCGCGTTGATCGAGAAGGCTTGGGAGCGTTTTCAACGCCATCAACATGAGTTGCAGGCACAAGGACGTCGCCCACTGATACCGGATGTCACCTCGCCTGATCCGATCATCGTCAATGGTGGTACCGCTTTTTATGACGAGGAGAGCCACGAGATACATGCACAATTGGCGAAAACCCGCCTTGGAGAGCGAATCAGTCTTGTGCCAATCTATACAGTTCATGGTGGTCTGGCGCTCGACAGTGATGGAACCTGGCAACTCTCTCTCGATATTCCACCTCGTTTACAGGATACAACGCTTGTTGGAATAGAGCAGCTATTACAGCATGCTATTCCGGTTAGTGATCGCGCGCTTGTGGCGGCTTATCGCGCAGAGCATGATCTGTTGCGTTGGCCCGCTTCATGGGGTGAGCTGCCTGTTATGCTTCGCTCCATATTCCCGCTCTATCTCGATGAACACCACTCTGCCATCATTGGCGATCGTAAAGTAACCCTTGACCGTGAGCTTGGTTTAGTTATCGAAAAGGTGAACTAATGAGTGATCCGCCCATTGAGTTTAATCTCTGGCACATGCCTTGGATCCGTGTGCTAGACCATGAAGGAACACTGAAGATGGTCAGTGTGGCTACCTGCTTACGCGAGGCCCATACCTTGCGCTCGCTCTATGACCCATCTCCCTTAGTGGTCGTAGGGACCCATCGCTTATTGACAGCGATTACCCAAGCGATTTACGACCCGCAGTCCTTAACGGATCTGCATCACCTGATTACGACTGGTGCCTTTGATGGTGCGCGGCTCGATGCGTTTGCGGAGCAGTATCAGGATCGTTTCGATCTGTTTCATCCGACACAGCCATTTTTGCAAAGCGGTGATATCCCGCTTGATAGCTGGCAAAAGCCCACTAAAGGGACAGCCAACCAAGAGTGGGCTGAGCCAAAGTCGATTGCATCGATCTTTGTGGAATTACCTGCGGCAACTAACCGAACACTCTTTCACCATGTAACTGATGCAGATCATATGATCTGCCCAGCCTGTTGTGCTCGGGCGTTATTGACCCTACCGCCCTTTGTCTCTGCGGGTGGGCGCGGGAACTTCCCATCAATTAACGGTGTGCCTCCGATCTATGTGATTCCGCTTGGCGATACGCTATTTGAGAGCCTCGCACTTTCACTTGTTATACCGGAGTATCAGCCTCCTGAAGCGAGTAGCACTCGCAAAGCAGTGGCCGCTTGGAATGGATCAACGATCATTCCCAAAAATGCAGTAAGCTCCGAAGTCGGCTATATCGAGAGTTTGCTCTTCCCAGCGCGTCGTGTACGCCTCTTTCCGAAGCACGCGCCCCAGCACTGCACCGTTTGTGGGGAGCATACTTCAACAGTGACACAACAGATGGTGTTTGAACAGGGTTATTCATTAAGCAAAAGCTTTGGCGGTTGGAGCGATCCTTTTGTGGCGTTCCGCCAGCCAGGTGGAAAAGCGAAAGAGAATGTAGCCCTCAGCCCCATTCGGCCACGCGAAGGTCAAGCCCTCTGGCGTGAATATACTGCCTTATTCTTGCAAGAGGATAAGACCCAGAAGCGTCCCAAGGTCGTTCAGCAACTGAAGCGCCTGATGGATGATTGGCCAACAATAGTCAGCAGCGATCTCCGTTTTCGCTGTGTAGGGGTACGTACTGATGGGAAAGCGAAGTTTTTTGAATGGTTTGATGAAGCGTTAGAGGTTCCCCCGGAGCTGCTCAAAGACCCTGATCGTGTTATGAGCGTGCAAATGGCTCTGCAGCGGGCAAGCGAGATCGCTGTTGTGCTGAGCTCAGTATTTACCCAGCATATCCGCCCACAGCGTAGTGGAGACGCCAAACAAGCGCGTTTGAAACTTGTTCGGGCGCGCATGGAGGCGACCTATTGGCAACGTCTTGCCCTGCCCTTTCGAGAAAGTGTTTTTGCCTTCGCTGTAGCTGATGACCCAATGGATGTCGAAGAAGAGTGGGTAGATCAGGTCTTAGGAATTGCCCAACAGACATTTCAGGAAGCAGTGGCTCAAGTGGGTGAGCATGCAGAGGCCTTACGTGAGCGCGTTCAAGCAGAAGCGGATTGTGCAAGAAGGCTTGCAAGCAAACGAAAGGATTGGATCGGATGACCGACACGCAGAGTATTCGTCAGCGCACTATCGCTGCATTTATTGCCGAACTGCATCAACTTGATGCTGCCGGACGGGCACGCCTCAAGCGTAATGCAGGCAGGAGCTTGGGGGAAGCACGCAACGTACACCGTGTCTTTTTCCAAATACTGCCCTCTGGCGTGGTGTACCCAAACGTGCAAGAGGACTATTTCCTGATTGCCACTCTTTTTCCCTTGTGTAAAGCGCGCACCAGCCCTGAGAGCTTTGGTGCAACCATGCGGCGGGTTCGCCAAGAGCGGAGTAGGAGTGAAAACTACAATAGCCTTGATCGCCGCTTTGAAAATCTTATTGATAGTGACCGCGAGCAGTTGCCTTTCCGTTTGCGCCAAATGGTGCGACTGATCAACGCCTCAAAAGAGGCGCTACATTGGGAAAGCCTCTTGAGTGATCTGCTCGCTTGGGACTATGAGAATCGTCCGGTACAACTCCGTTGGATGCGCGACTACTTCGGTGCCAACTCAGAATAAGCCTCATAAGTTCTTGAAAGGAAACTACTCATGACACTGATCGCTTTGCATGTCTTGCAAAATCACGCCCCTTCGAATCTGAACCGTGACGATAATGGCGACCCCAAAGATACGCTCTTTGGAGGTAAACGCCGAGCACGGATCTCCAGCCAAGCCATAAAACGAAGTATCCGTTGGTCTGAACTCTTCCGCTCTTCATTTGCTGATCGACCAGAACTGCTTGCTTATCGCACGCAACTCCTACCAGAACAGATACGCGAGCGGATCGCTGGGCTTGAACTTTCCGATGAGATCAAAAACGCCATTGTGTTGCAGGCCGAACGGCTCGGCAAAGGAGATGGTGCTGGCGATTCTGAAGGTGTATCAAAAGGCAAAAAAGGTAAAAAAGGCGAAGATGATGCTGAAGAGAGCCGCCGGAAGACAGCGCAGTTGATGTTCCTCACAACCCGAGAGGTCGATCAATTAGCAGAGCAATTCGTGGCTCTTGCTCAAAAGCTTGGTCTAGAAGGCTTTTTAGCGTTAGATTCGACGAAGATGCTGAAAGCCTTAGGTCAGTATGAGGCCCATGCAATCGATATTGCCATGTTTGGACGAATGACAACGTCGAGTCCATTTAAAGATGTCGAAGCGGCAGTGCAGGTTGCCCCTGCCATATCCACCCATATAGTTGAACAGGAATTCGATTTCTATACCGCAGTCGATGATATCTCTGGCGAAGCGGGAGCGGGTTTCTTAGGCGAGACCAGTTTCAATAGCGCAACCTACTACAAATATTTCAATATCCATTGGGAAGCGCTGATTAACAATCTACAAGGAGATAAGGCGATCGCTCAGTTGGCTGTACAAGCCCTGATCCGAGCCGCGCTCTTGACCAATCCGAGTGGAAAACAGAATAGCTTTGCAGCCCATAATCCGCCGGATGTTGTATTACTTGAGGTGCGCCCGCGCAATATTCCCATTAGTTATGCCAATGCTTTTGTCAAACCTGTGAAAGCGACGGGGGATCGCTCGCTCGTAGAAGTTTCGGCGGATGTCTTGGAACGCTATGCGGCTACGATCAATCGAACCTATGGGCTTGAGATTAAACAAGCGCTCCTTTCCACACTTGACCGCTCAGGCGCTGAGGGGGTTGAAGTGGTTGCAACGCTCAACGACTTGTTGACTTGGCTTCAAGCGCAGCTCTAGGAGAGATGAGGCTATGCATACGCTCTTTTTGCGGCTTGAAGGGCCGCTCCAAAGTTGGGGCCTGCGGGCACGTTGGGGCGAGCGCGATACAGCGAGCGAACCAACCAAATCGGGGGTGATTGGGCTGCTCGGCTGTTGTTTGGGTCTGCGACGCGATTCAAGCGAATTGCAGCACCTCAGCCAAGCCCTGCACATGGGCGTGCGTGTCGACAGCCCGGGTGTGTTGCTGCGCGACTACCATACAACAGGTGGTGGCACCTTTGGCGGAAGAAGGCACGATGGGAAAGCGCTGTTTCACGATAACAACTATGTTGGGGGCGTCTTATCCGCCGAGGTGAATCCCAAAGGGCGCATCTACGTGAAGGTCAATGAAGCGACCAAGTTGCCAGAGACGGATGTTTCAAACCGCTATTATCTGGCGGATGCCTCGTTTTTGGTTGCCTTGCAAGGGCCAGCCGCGCTGCTTGAACGCTGTGAACAAGCTATAGCCGACCCTGTTTGGCCCTATTTTCTTGGTCGAAAGTCCTGCGTTCCCTCTGTGCCGATTCTTGCGGGAAGTGGCGACTATCCCGATCTTCAAACCGCACTCGAACAACAACCAATACCTCAGCGATGGGCTGAACAGATCAGGGGTCCGATTCGTCTATTGATCGAAGTGGAACTAGGACAAGGAAACCACCAAAACGATGCGATTGGCAATGCCGCTCGACGGGTCTTTCACCCGCGCGCTGTTCGGGAATATTTTTGGCAGGTGCCAAATCTCCAGCCAAGCATCAATACCTTGGAGGGATAAGCATGTACCTATCACGCTTATTGCTCGATACCCATAACCGTTTGGTACGTCGCGATCTGAGTGATTGTTACCAATTGCATCGCACCTTGCTATCTGCATTTCCTCAGGCTCCTACGGAGGCAGCTCGCAACCATTTCGGACTGCTTTATCGTCCAGAAGCGCTGAGTAGCGAGCCCTCGCTGATACGCGTCTTGGTACAGTCGGTATATGAACCCGATTGGAGTCGCTTGCCAAGGGGCTATTTGGCCCATGCGATGCACTCGCAAGCCAACCCATCCGTGCGCCGAATCGATGGAGACTATGCGCAACTTGTTGTGGGTCAGCAGCTTCGTTTTCGTTTACGAGCCAATCCTACCAAGCGTCTGAGTAGCCGTAATACTCAACGTACTGATAGGCTGCTGGGAAAAAGGATTGCGCTGCTTAAAGAGGAAGAGCAGCAGGCTTGGCTTCAGCGCAAAGGCGAACTGCATGGGTTTCGATTGCTTACCTTGCAGAGCCACCCAGATGTGCTAGATCTACGGATAACAGCCCAAGAAGGAGTACGCGGCAGGCGTGCTGCTATGGGTTTAAGCTTTGGCGCAGTCCTTTTCGAAGGATATTTGGAAATAACCGATCTTGCTGCATTTATTCATAGTTTGCAGCAAGGGATCGGTTCGGGGAAAGCCTTTGGTTTTGGCTTACTTTCTATCGCAAGCGTTGGTTAAACGCGATTGCAAGGAAGTTCTTGGCCTTTAGCCACCTGTACCTTAACAATAGAGCTATAACCCTACGTGGAGCACCCTTTGAGGTGCTCCACGTACAGAAGAGTATGTTATGAAAGACCTACATATCCTACCCAAAGTGCGCGATAGTTGGAGCTATCTCTACCTCGAGCATAGTGTGATCGAACAAGATTCAAAGGCGATTGCGGTATTTGATCAGCAGGGTAAAACCCAGATTCCTTGTGCTGCGCTTTCACTGCTTCTGCTTGGTCCAGGTACCAAAATTTCACATGCGGCTATTCGTACATTAGCAGAATCGGGCTGTTTAGTGGCTTGGACAGGGGAAGAGAGCGTGCGTTTTTACGCGGTAGGTCTGGGCGAAACCCGATCATCTGCCAATCTATTGCGCCAAGCTGCCATGCATGCCGATGAGGCGCTCCGTCTCTTAGTAGTTCGTCGCATGTATGAAATTCGCTTCGGAGAACAGCTTGATCCTTCGTTGAGCTTGAAACAAATACGCGGCAAAGAGGGTGTGCGAGTGCGTGATACCTATGCGCACTGGAGCAAAGTAACTGGTGTGAAATGGAATGGACGCTTTTATAAGCAAAACGATTGGCGAAAAGCCGAGCCGATCAATCGAGCTCTCTCAGCCGCAAACAGCTGTATCTACGGCATCGTTCACGCCGCAATTGTCGCAGCAGGCTATTCACCAGCGCTCGGTTTTGTTCATACAGGCAAAATGCTGTCGTTTGTGTACGATATAGCCGATCTCTATAAAGCCGAGCTTGCCATACCAGTTGCTTTTCGCTGCACGGCGAATGGTGAGCAGAAACTTGAGAGCCGCGTCCGACATATGTTGCGCGATACCTTGCGAGAGCAACGAATCCTTGCTCGGATTGTGCAGGATCTAGAACACCTCTTCGACACTGCCAACCTCGATCCTCAACAGGCTGCCCTCTATGATCGAAATTATGCTAAACCTGGCGGGCTTTGGGATCCTGAAGAGGGTGAGGTGCCAGGTGGTGTCAATTATGCAGATGAGGAGGAAATATGACAGTTATTGTGCTTGAGTCGGTTCCTGAGAGTGTGCGCGGTGAACTTACCCGCTGGATGCTGGAGCTTCATGCAGGTATGTTTATAGGAAAACTTTCGGCAGCTGTGCGTGATACGCTCTGGAAGTATATTTGTAGTCAGATCCGAGAAGGAGCCGGTTTTTTGGCCTACCAAACTAACAATGAGCAGGGCTTTGCACTACGGACCTGTGGGCAAACAAAGAGACGTCTGATAAACTATGAAGGCCTCTTTTTAGTCCAGATCCCTTCCTAATGCCAAATATGACTTCTTGTGCTATAATAATATACAAATCGCATAAGAATGCGTTTTAAGCAAGTGTTGTCCCCACACACGTGGGGGTGAACCGCCAATAGCACGCAGACGGAGGCAGAGGCGGAGGTTGTCCCCACACACGTGGGGGTGAACCGTATTCTGAGATCTTAGAGCTGATCAGCCCGTAGTTGTCCCCACACACGTGGGGGTGAACCGCCAATAGCACGCAGACGGAGGCAGAGGCGGAGGTTGTCCCCACACACGTGGGGGTGAACCTGAACATGGATCGGCCTGATGTTTATTATGTTGGTTGTCCCCACACACGTGGGGGTGAACCGATTGGCGTTTCCGGCTGAGACAGCTTGTTGCCGTTGTCCCCACACACGTGGGGGTGAACCGCCAGAAAGGTCATTCCAAACGGGATAACAAATGTTGTCCCCACACACGTGGGGGTGAACCGAAACTTGATCACTATGATCATTCGTCGCAGTCGTTGTCCCCACACACGTGGGGGTGAACCGCCAGCGCATCGCATCATACGAAATGAAATGTGGTTGTCCCCACACACGTGGGGGTGAACCGTGTCACAATGCGCGGCGGGAGCGAACAGACCAGTTGTCCCCACACACGTGGGGGTGAACCGTCGAAGCGTTGATTGAGTCGATCCAACAACGAGTTGTCCCCACACACGTGGGGGTGAACCGAGAAAAAAAGGACAGGAGGCCCTATGGCTGCGGTTGTCCCCACACACGTGGGGGTGAACCGTGACTGTGCCTGCGATGGAAGGTGGGAGGAAAGTTGTCCCCACACACGTGGGGGTGAACCGCGAGAATGCTTTGCATTACTGGCTTGCCGGAAGTTGTCCCCACACACGTGGGGGTGAACCGAGTTGAATGACGACAGCTACAAGGAGGAGCAAGTTGTCCCCACACACGTGGGGGTGAACCGTGATACGGTCAGCTTGAGCGCCACGACGGTGCGTTGTCCCCACACACGTGGGGGTGAACCAGCGGTCCAGCGGCTTGGCTTGCCGACTCTGCGAGTTGTCCCCACACACGTGGGGGTGAACCGAATATTGCCAAGCGCATTGGATCATATTTCTTGTTGTCCCCACACACGTGGGGGTGAACCGCCATCGACCGCGCTTTGCGCGGCGCTGCTGTAGTTGTCCCCACACACGTGGGGGTGAACCGTAGTGCCGTTGGCGAGGAGCGTTGGGCTGATCGTTGTCCCCACACACGTGGGGGTGAACCGTCGTTGAACAGCGCTATGATCGGATGCAGAGCGTTGTCCCCACACACGTGGGGGTGAACCGCGTTGAACAGCTCTTGAATGTTTGATGTCGTCGTTGTCCCCACACACGTGGGGGTGAACCAGCGAGCGCTTGCTCGACGAGCTGCTGCTGTGCGTTGTCCCCACACACGTGGGGGTGAACCGCTCATCACGGCAAAACGATCACGATTGACAATGTTGTCCCCACACACGTGGGGGTGAACCGCGATGATCAGCGAGTTTGCCGATACGCACGGTGTTGTCCCCACACACGTGGGGGTGAACCGAAAACCCGACACTCGAAAGGAGTGCGGTGATCGTTGTCCCCACACACGTGGGGGTGAACCGTAGCTCTTGGCCAGTTGATCGATCTGGACGGCGTTGTCCCCACACACGTGGGGGTGAACCGACCTCGCTCCCGTCTGCGTTGCGCACAATCGGGTTGTCCCCACACACGTGGGGGTGAACCGTTCGCGAGTGGACCATCGACACCAGCACCAACGTTGTCCCCACACACGTGGGGGTGAACCGACTGATCAATCCACTGTCGTGCGACCTCCGGCGTTGTCCCCACACACGTGGGGGTGAACCGGACAATCCCCATAATCCGGCCGACTATCTCGAGTTGTCCCCACACACGTGGGGGTGAACCCAAGAAAATGGAGGGCAGAGCAATGCGCAAAGAGTTGTCCCCACACACGTGGGGGTGAACCGATCGATAGGCAGAGCATAGGCTCTTGGGGCACGTTGTCCCCACACACGTGGGGGTGAACCGCGGAATATGCGCTCGTGCTGCTGTTTGTGGTAGTTGTCCCCACACACGTGGGGGTGAACCGGTGCAAGACTGCAAGCGAATCCTTGCCACCGCGTTGTCCCCACACACGTGGGGGTGAACCGACACGAACCATAATCATAAGGAGGGCGCTCTCGTTGTCCCCACACACGTGGGGGTGAACCGGGCGTGCACCGCTTTGAGTACAACGGCACAGCGTTGTCCCCACACACGTGGGGGTGAACCGCCCGCATTGGTTGTGATTGACCCCTTAGCCGAGTTGTCCCCACACACGTGGGGGTGAACCGTCCAGCTTGACCGAGAGCAGCGGCTCTGCGATGTTGTCCCCACACACGTGGGGGTGAACCGCGAAAATGAATTCCCCGCCTAGGCTAGGAAGGGTTGTCCCCACACACGTGGGGGTGAACCGATTAATGAGCTGAATCGTGCCCGTGGTGAAGAGTTGTCCCCACACACGTGGGGGTGAACCGCCGGATCGTGTGGCGATTGAAGCGCCCGCCTAGTTGTCCCCACACACGTGGGGGTGAACCGTTTCAAGCGCCCAGCGGAGAACGACCGAACGTGTTGTCCCCACACACGTGGGGGTGAACCAGGATATCTATTTTGGAGTACACCCGGCGAACAGGTTGTCCCCACACACGTGGGGGTGAACCGCCAGATGTTGAGGCGATGATTTATCACGTTGTGTTGTCCCCACACACGTGGGGGTGAACCGCGCGTTTGGCGTGCCTCTGCCGCTGCGCTCTGGTTGTCCCCACACACGTGGGGGTGAACCGCCTTAACGATGATCGCACTCATTACTCACCTCGTTGTCCCCACACACGTGGGGGTGAACCGAACGATGCGCCCTACTTGAAATGGGTATTGAAGTTGTCCCCACACACGTGGGGGTGAACCGTTCATAACGGCCAACACTTCGTCTAGTTTGGCGTTGTCCCCACACACGTGGGGGTGAACCGATGAGCAACAGGGATTGTTTGGAGAAGAGCAAGTTGTCCCCACACACGTGGGGGTGAACCGGTCATGGTTTTGTTGACGGAACGCATCGGCAAGTTGTCCCCACACACGTGGGGGTGAACCGCCGATGTACGTAACTTCGCCGAGAGCATTGGCGTTGTCCCCACACACGTGGGGGTGAACCGATCGTAGAGCTTATGACGTCTGTAGCTGAACAGTTGTCCCCACACACGTGGGGGTGAACCGGTGCGCAACCTTGCAAACGGGGCACTCAAGCTGTTGTCCCCACACACGTGGGGGTGAACCGTCGCTGCACTTGCCATTGCGCCGGTTGTGTACGTTGTCCCCACACACGTGGGGGTGAACCGTGCATTTGTACGCTGAGCACGGCATCACGGAAGTTGTCCCCACACACGTGGGGGTGAACCGGTTGAAAAAGATGAGGCCATGGAGCGCCAGCAGTTGTCCCCACACACGTGGGGGTGAACCGCCGTTGGGCCGCTGATAGCTCGCGCAAAAGCAGTTGTCCCCACACACGTGGGGGTGAACCGCAGTACGCTTACGATTCTCGTGCTGCTGAGTTGTTGTCCCCACACACGTGGGGGTGAACCGCCGTTGGGCCGCTGATAGCTCGCGCAAAAGCAGTTGTCCCCACACACGTGGGGGTGAACCGCCGTGGCCGCCAAAGCCTCGCAAGCGCAGATGGTTGTCCCCACACACGTGGGGGTGAACCGTGCAACCGCGATCATCAACAGCGTGATTGATCGTTGTCCCCACACACGTGGGGGTGAACCGACGGCGTGTGGAGTGCCGCCGGCCTCGTGCTCGTTGTCCCCACACACGTGGGGGTGAACCGCCCCACGCGGTCAACATCTCGCGAGATACGCGGTTGTCCCCACACACGTGGGGGTGAACCGCTGTTGCACCCGCCCAATCGACGCAGCCCGAAGTTGTCCCCACACACGTGGGGGTGAACCGACTCTCGCAAAGAGTACATCGTCGCTGATGTAGTTGTCCCCACACACGTGGGGGTGAACCGCAACTCTTTCTTGAATTATTCACAAAAGAGTTGTTGTCCCCACACACGTGGGGGTGAACCGATGATCGCCACAACCGAGTTTCAGGCTAAAGCGTTGTCCCCACACACGTGGGGGTGAACCGTCCCGCATCGGACAATGGTCATCAAAATACGAGTTGTCCCCACACACGTGGGGGTGAACCGCAAGATGATTTGTCTAAGGCGTTCGATCAGCTGTTGTCCCCACACACGTGGGGGTGAACCGCCGTTCAATGCCGCGGTCACATATTCGGCGGCGTTGTCCCCACACACGTGGGGGTGAACCGCGAGGGATTGGGTGACCACAACCGTCACAACCGTTGTCCCCACACACGTGGGGGTGAACCGTGATGTACGAGCAGTCCAGCGGCGTGGTAGTGGTTGTCCCCACACACGTGGGGGTGAACCGCGTATGACATACATGCGTCGTTTCGTGTTGTCGTTGTCCCCACACACGTGGGGGTGAACCGGGAGACGATCAATGGCATTAAATAGTAGTGTTGTTGTCCCCACACACGTGGGGGTGAACCGCTACGGTGTAGCCCTGTTCGCGCCACTGAGCGTTGTCCCCACACACGTGGGGGTGAACCGAGCAGTCCCTGATCGAGGAGGCCGATGCACTTGTTGTCCCCACACACGTGGGGGTGAACCGCATCGGCGCCCTGTTCGATACGCGGGCGTGTAGTTGTCCCCACACACGTGGGGGTGAACCAGAAGCGACCTTCGCTATACAACTCGATCGCGCCGTTGTCCCCACACACGTGGGGGTGAACCGCCGGTTGATCAGCACGTCGCGTTGGCATAGTGGTTGTCCCCACACACGTGGGGGTGAACCGCGCGTTCGACTGGCTGCGCTCGGCTTCTGTTAGTTGTCCCCACACACGTGGGGGTGAACCGATCTGATGCGGCTGGCTGGCGATCAGGTCGAGGTTGTCCCCACACACGTGGGGGTGAACCGTGGTCACTGGCCTTGGTTGCTTGGATCGTCGAGTTGTCCCCACACACGTGGGGGTGAACCGTAGCCCGACTATCGACACTCGAAGAGGAAAACGTTGTCCCCACACACGTGGGGGTGAACCGCCGCGCAAGACTCGGCATATTCCCTATTGCCGGTTGTCCCCACACACGTGGGGGTGAACCGTAGGGGAGAATTAGGCATGAGTGAAGAGCAACGTTGTCCCCACACACGTGGGGGTGAACCGATGGCCTCCTGAATGGTCGTAACCGTTTCAGGGTTGTCCCCACACACGTGGGGGTGAACCGTTGGCATCGATCCTGTTTTCGCGATCGCTCAAGTTGTCCCCACACACGTGGGGGTGAACCGTTTTCAATGACTGGATCACCAACACCGTTCGAGTTGTCCCCACACACGTGGGGGTGAACCGCCTTGACTATAGCTATGTGATGCTCACGGGGTGTTGTCCCCACACACGTGGGGGTGAACCGGTGAAAACCGCAATTGTAATGGAGCATCTGCAGTTGTCCCCACACACGTGGGGGTGAACCGCGCTATATCCGCGCTATTGTTGACGGTGATCAGTTGTCCCCACACACGTGGGGGTGAACCGATCGTGGCGATCTCTGAGAGCGTCATATAGTCGTTGTCCCCACATACGTGGGGGTGAACCGTTAGGCCGAGGCCCGAAACTGTAGGCATGTCCGTTGTCCCCACACACGTGGGGGTGAACCGCCACTCAGTTGGTGAGTGGCTCGATACAAATCGTTGTCCCCACACACGTGGGGGTGAACCGTAGGAGGGGAATTGTATGAAAGAGCGCACAGCGTTGTCCCCACACACGTGGGGGTGAACCGATGCGCGCCGCCTTGCGTGGCATCTTGCCAGCGTTGTCCCCACACACGTGGGGGTGAACCGCCCCTCGTCACCGAGTCGGTGCGATCGATGCAGTTGTCCCCACACACGTGGGGGTGAACCGCTCACGCGCTAGATGTTCAGCACGTTGCTGCTGTTGTCCCCACACACGTGGGGGTGAACCGCTCGATGACTTCATCTGAATCGAAGAGCGGCTGTTGTCCCCACACACGTGGGGGTGAACCGCGATGACGACATATGGACGTCAGGTGCTCTTTGTTGTCCCCACACACGTGGGGGTGAACCGTGGACCTGCTGACGAGCGAGAGACACACGATGGTTGTCCCCACACACGTGGGGGTGAACCGCACAGCACCTTCTAATAG
This sequence comes from uncultured Chloroflexales bacterium, assembly GCA_937902315.1. Classification (GTDB taxonomy): domain Bacteria; phylum Chloroflexota; class Chloroflexia; order Chloroflexales; family Chloroflexaceae; genus CALGUG01. Next base: position 10,451 of record CALGUG010000007.1, on the reverse strand, counting down.
TGGGTCATCAAATAGTTGTCCCCACACACGTGGGGGTGAACCGCTCGCGCAGCGTGATGCCCGCTTCGTGCCAACGTTGTCCCCACACACGTGGGGGTGAACCGTAATGAGATGTGCTGCTCATCGCTCATCTCGTGTTGTCCCCACACACGTGGGGGTGAACCGCCGTTGTGTTATCAAGAATCAGTCCATACTGAGTTGTCCCCACACACGTGGGGGTGAACCGCCTTGCCGCTCGTGAACGTCGTAAGGCTCGCGGTTGTCCCCACACACGTGGGGGTGAACCGCCCAAGATCTGCGGTGGCGTGCCGTTGCCGTTGTTGTCCCCACACACGTGGGGGTGAACCGCCAGTAGCGAATTTGACGTTCCAGATCGACACGTTGTCCCCACACACGTGGGGGTGAACCGCGTTACGGTATCGACTGTAAATAAGGGGTGATGTTGTCCCCACACACGTGGGGGTGAACCGCGGTCTGATTTGAACAACTATCTGCAAGGCAAGTTGTCCCCACACACGTGGGGGTGAACCGCACATTGCCGATCTTATCGACGCGAAGCTGCTGTTGTCCCCACACACGTGGGGGTGAACCGATGACCCGCACGATTGGATCTCTTGACTAATAGTTGTCCCCACACACGTGGGGGTGAACCGATTGACCCCGCTCGTTGTCGCGCGGCTTATGGGTTGTCCCCACACACGTGGGGGTGAACCGACGATTGTGCATTGGCCCCGGCCAAGACCAGCGTTGTCCCCACACACGTGGGGGTGAACCGAAAAAGGCCAGAGGGCTTGCGGTGCCCATTGGGTTGTCCCCACACACGTGGGGGTGAACCGCGTTCAGGCTGATCTAGGTCAACAGGCCGCCGGTTGTCCCCACACACGTGGGGGTGAACCGACTGGCTGACCGTTGTGGCAATGCCAGAACGGGTTGTCCCCACACACGTGGGGGTGAACCGCCCGGCTAGCGATGTTTCCTAGGCAGCAGCTAGTTGTCCCCACACACGTGGGGGTGAACCGCTCGTCGATCACGCTCTTATAGCTGATGATGGCCGTTGTCCCCACACACGTGGGGGTGAACCGAGATCGCCGAGCTGCGTGCTCAGATCCGCGAAGTTGTCCCCACACACGTGGGGGTGAACCGCCAATGTAGATCAGCGGAACTACAAACAGCGTGTTGTCCCCACACACGTGGGGGTGAACCGATCACCACGAATTGAACAATGCTGGCCGACACGTTGTCCCCACACACGTGGGGGTGAACCGCGGCTGCGATTGCCCAATTGTACGGTTTCCCGTTGTCCCCACACACGTGGGGGTGAACCGGCCTTGGTTAACGTAAACACGAACCCCTCCTTGTTGTCCCCACACACGTGGGGGTGAACCGCCGTTGTGTTATCAAGAATCAGTCCATACTGAGTTGTCCCCACACACGTGGGGGTGAACCGTCACCGACGATCTTTGTGCCAAGAGTGAGCGTGTTGTCCCCACACACGTGGGGGTGAACCGAAACGCCCCAAACCCCGACCGCGCCTGAACATGTTGTCCCCACACACGTGGGGGTGAACCGTTCTTTGGCCTTCTCGCTCACGCGCTCCATCGGTTGTCCCCACACACGTGGGGGTGAACCGGATTGTCATTCGTCCAAGATTTGGACGAGGCAGTTGTCCCCACACACGTGGGGGTGAACCGCTCATTCCTCGCTCCTTGATTGAATGGGGCGGCGTTGTCCCCACACACGTGGGGGTGAACCGCCTTCAAGACGAGGCCAACACCCTCAAGAGCGGTTGTCCCCACACACGTGGGGGTGAACCGAAACCGACCGCTACAGCAGCACGGTCGGCTCAGTTGTCCCCACACACGTGGGGGTGAACCGCAATCACGCATTGCCGCTCCCCACGGGTGATCGTTGTCCCCACACACGTGGGGGTGAACCGACACGATTGCTGTGCAGTATGGAATTGGTAACGTTGTCCCCACACACGTGGGGGTGAACCGATCTCCCCGGCCTCTCCGGTCGTGATAAGGTCGTTGTCCCCACACACGTGGGGGTGAACCGCGGTGGTCAGCCTTGCCGCTTCGACTGCGGCGTTGTCCCCACACACGTGGGGGTGAACCGAGCTGCAACGCGAGAACATCGACTTCAATGAGGTTGTCCCCACACACGTGGGGGTGAACCGCCAATGTAGATCAGCGGAACTACAAACAGCGTGTTGTCCCCACACACGTGGGGGTGAACCGATCACCACGAATTGAACAATGCTGGCCGACACGTTGTCCCCACACACGTGGGGGTGAACCGACCGACCAACACGATCACACGAGCACGTTTTCGTTGTCCCCACACACGTGGGGGTGAACCGAGATCGCAACCCACGAAGAACAATACGCCTAGGTTGTCCCCACACACGTGGGGGTGAACCGCGGGAGATGTGGAGCCTGTTGCAGTCAGTGACGTTGTCCCCACACACGTGGGGGTGAACCGATGCCATGCTTCTTGTTCGTGTTGCTTGTGAAGTTGTCCCCACACACGTGGGGGTGAACCAGCGCTTGTCAGAGTTGCGCGATAGCAGAGTGCGTTGTCCCCACACACGTGGGGGTGAACCGACGAACCACCGCAGGTGTGACCTGCCGGTGTAGTTGTCCCCACACACGTGGGGGTGAACCGCGATCATCTGTCATATCTTCAACAGCAGTGGGGTTGTCCCCACACACGTGGGGGTGAACCGTCAAAATGAACGTGATCGTCGCCCAACGCGGCGTTGTCCCCACACACGTGGGGGTGAACCGCGTTCGGCATCGGCATGTGTGCGACGCGACGCGTTGTCCCCACACACGTGGGGGTGAACCGATCTTTCGAAACGACGAGCCGTATTACTTGTTGTTGTCCCCACACACGTGGGGGTGAACCGTTCATCCGGACACAATCCCCTACTAGCCTATAGTTGTCCCCACACACGTGGGGGTGAACCGTTTGGATCGTGCTATCGATCTCGCTCGCGGAGGTTGTCCCCACACACGTGGGGGTGAACCGTTTGGATCGTGCTATCGATCTCGCTCGCGGAGGTTGTCCCCACACACGTGGGGGTGAACCGCTGCGCGCTGCACTGATATGGCGAGATGCCAGGTTGTCCCCACACACGTGGGGGTGAACCGCCGTGGATGCGGCGGATCATAAAAATTAAAACGTTGTCCCCACACACGTGGGGGTGAACCGAGCAGGGAAGTTCTGCGGGTCATGCGCAAGACGTTGTCCCCACACACGTGGGGGTGAACCGGGCAAAAAGAATTCAGGACCATGCTACAAGAGGTTGTCCCCACACACGTGGGGGTGAACCGCGCGGGAACTGGCTAGCGCCGGCCGGCCGGCCGTTGTCCCCACACACGTGGGGGTGAACCGAAGATGCTCCAACACAGCAAGATCTCTCTGAAGTTGTCCCCACACACGTGGGGGTGAACCGTTTTGCAAAGTGGCTCCATACCCTCCATACCCGTTGTCCCCACACACGTGGGGGTGAACCGTATTCCGCGAAATTCGGACCGTATGCGAGAGCGTTGTCCCCACACACGTGGGGGTGAACCGTCCAGATCGTCGTCGTCTTGCTCTTCACGGCGGTTGTCCCCACACACGTGGGGGTGAACCGCTGGGTTTGCCGTGGGGGATTGTCTACGATCAGTTGTCCCCACACACGTGGGGGTGAACCGGACATGCCAAAGCATGTTATCTGGCTTGATGCGTTGTCCCCACACACGTGGGGGTGAACCGCAGCCCTTGACGCAATGATCAAAGCGCTCACCGTTGTCCCCACACACGTGGGGGTGAACCGAGTACACCGAACCCGCGCCCGTGGCGATCAGTGTTGTCCCCACACACGTGGGGGTGAACCGCAGGGCTTTGCGTTCGGGATACCCACCACCCAGTTGTCCCCACACACGTGGGGGTGAACCGTCCCGTGTACCCGTTCGGGTTGAAGGCGTTGCGTTGTCCCCACACACGTGGGGGTGAACCGCAGCTATCGAGGCCCACATCCGCAACGGACTAGTTGTCCCCACACACGTGGGGGTGAACCGCGGCGTTCAGCGTCCTTGCCGCCAACGAGCAGGTTGTCCCCACACACGTGGGGGTGAACCGGTCGTCGGGCCGTTGGTCATAAACGTGCCGCCGTTGTCCCCACACACGTGGGGGTGAACCGAACGAGCCGCCGCCCGCCATCGCGCCGCCGCGGTTGTCCCCACACACGTGGGGGTGAACCGCGCTGGGCTGCGGGCTGATCTTCAATGATCGAGTTGTCCCCACACACGTGGGGGTGAACCGCGCTCCTTGACGGTGCGAACTGGGAGGGGATCGTTGTCCCCACACACGTGGGGGTGAACCGAAGGCTACAACCCAAGCGGGCGCAGCTTCGACGTTGTCCCCACACACGTGGGGGTGAACCGCGCTCACCGACCGCCACGGCGATGCTAGCGTGGTTGTCCCCACACACGTGGGGGTGAACCGTTGATGAGCGACGATACACGTTATTTGCTTGAGTTGTCCCCACACACGTGGGGGTGAACCGAGGCAATTTGAACCGCCCCGTACCTCCGCCAAGTTGTCCCCACACACGTGGGGGTGAACCGGATAACGAGCGGACGTTGCGGTGGCTCCGGCAGTTGTCCCCACACACGTGGGGGTGAACCGTCTCCCCAGACCCGATCGGCAAGCTTGCGCTTGTTGTCCCCACACACGTGGGGGTGAACCGTCCCGCAGCCAATTTATCAGATCTCCCCTCAGGTTGTCCCCACACACGTGGGGGTGAACCGGGAACCGGTCTTGCAAACCTGGAGGCCCTTACTGTTGTCCCCACACACGTGGGGGTGAACCGCCGCTCGCGCTCCTCCCCGCACCCAAGCACAGGTTGTCCCCACACACGTGGGGGTGAACCGGGCTACATCCAGACCTTGAGCGAGACCGTCACGTTGTCCCCACACACGTGGGGGTGAACCGGGGAATACACACAAGCGCTACGAACAGCAGCAGTTGTCCCCACACACGTGGGGGTGAACCGCGACTCTGTAACCCTGCGGCGATGTACGGATAGTTGTCCCCACACACGTGGGGGTGAACCGCTTACTGCACGAGTGATACAGCCAACGACGAGGTTGTCCCCACACACGTGGGGGTGAACCGTCTCCGGCTTTGGTCGTGGCCCTTCCTCCCGAGTTGTCCCCACACACGTGGGGGTGAACCGTCGATTACATGTCAAAAGAAACGTTACGAAAAGTTGTCCCCACACACGTGGGGGTGAACCGTCTCCGGCTTTGGTCGTGGCCCTTCCTCCCGAGTTGTCCCCACACACGTGGGGGTGAACCGAGAAAGACCACGACCGGATAGGCGATATGGAGGTTGTCCCCACACACGTGGGGGTGAACCGACTATATAACGTGTAGATGTCACTCTCACTCTGTTGTCCCCACACACGTGGGGGTGAACCGCCGGTTCTATGGGAGGAGCTGTTATAGCACTCGTTGTCCCCACACACGTGGGGGTGAACCGCAGGATTTTCACGAAAAACAGGAAGGGCTAGAGTTGTCCCCACACACGTGGGGGTGAACCGCACATCTCTTTTTTTCGTCGCTGCATTCCCCCGTTGTCCCCACACACGTGGGGGTGAACCGTCAGACCGATAGAATTCTTCGATCTTGGTCGGGTTGTCCCCACACACGTGGGGGTGAACCGAAACGCCCCAAACCCCGCCCGCTCCTGAACAGGTTGTCCCCACACACGTGGGGGTGAACCGCGGCTGATGAGATCGGCAACAAACAGCAAGGCGTTGTCCCCACACACGTGGGGGTGAACCGTGTGGCCGCCCGTTTGAGCCGCCACCTCCGCGGTTGTCCCCACACACGTGGGGGTGAACCGGTTAATCCCACTATTTCGGGCAGGTATGGTACGTTGTCCCCACACACGTGGGGGTGAACCGCGGTTAAGCGTATCGTAATAACTTGGTGGGTTGTTGTCCCCACACACGTGGGGGTGAACCGCTTTCTTCCAAGTGGCTTACTTGAGTAAGATCGTTGTCCCCACACACGTGGGGGTGAACCGTCCGCCCAAATTCTGTCGGCGACGTCGCGTTTGTTGTCCCCACACACGTGGGGGTGAACCGAATAGCAGCCTGAATACCGGACAGCACAAACAGTTGTCCCCACACACGTGGGGGTGAACCGCAGGGGCGTATGTTGATTACAATACGGCGGTCGTTGTCCCCACACACGTGGGGGTGAACCGGGCTTGAGCGTAGCGCCCCTTGACCTTTTGTGGTTGTCCCCACACACGTGGGGGTGAACCGGAAGGCAGCGAATATAAGAGGCTTCGAGCGATGTTGTCCCCACACACGTGGGGGTGAACCGTATCTGTACGTAACTAGGGTGTGTGTGCGTAGGTTGTCCCCACACACGTGGGGGTGAACCGTCGCTGAGCTCGATGCAACGACTAGACGAAGCGTTGTCCCCACACACGTGGGGGTGAACCGTCGCGAAGCAATTGCTCGGATCGAGAGGCCAGGTTGTCCCCACACACGTGGGGGTGAACCGGCCGTTTCCCAGCGGCGCTCTTGCAGCTCGGGGTTGTCCCCACACACGTGGGGGTGAACCGCCTTTGATTGCCGCACTGCCAGTTGGGAGCGAATATCAAGAAGTTGTCCCCACACACGTGGGGGTGAACCGCCTTTGATCCTTGATACGGATCAAGGGCTTTTGTTGTCCCCACACACGTGGGGGTGAACCGTGTCGGGGCTGAGCCGAAAGCCTTCTGAGATAGTTGTCCCCACACACGTGGGGGTGAACCGATGTCTGATGAGGAGCGAGAGCGAGTCATCAAGTTGTCCCCACACACGTGGGGGTGAACCGTCGCAACAGCAGCTTTGAATGGCTGGTACGACGTTGTCCCCACACACGTGGGGGTGAACCAGCGGGTTGAATGCATCCCAATACATTGCACCAGGTTGTCCCCACACACGTGGGGGTGAACCGTGTGACTTGATACATATTGGCGTAAATCGGAAGTTGTCCCCACACACGTGGGGGTGAACCGACCGATTGGCGGCGTCCATCTTCCAGCGTCCGGTTGTCCCCACACACGTGGGGGTGAACCGTCAGGCACTATAATTTCCTCAATATCATAGCGGTTGTCCCCACACACGTGGGGGTGAACCGGAGTAACAGCAGTGGAAACGCAGCAACAAATCGTTGTCCCCACACACGTGGGGGTGAACCGGGGATTAGGGCCAGCTGGCCCAGTAGCAGCAGGTTGTCCCCACACACGTGGGGGTGAACCGCTGTTTGATGAGATTGCTGCTCTTCCTGCGGAGTTGTCCCCACACACGTGGGGGTGAACCGAGGCGGCAGAGATGATTATTCAATTTGATCTTGTTGTCCCCACACACGTGGGGGTGAACCGCCGCCGAGCACCTGCACCTCATTAAAAAGTACGTTGTCCCCACACACGTGGGGGTGAACCGCGGCTGATGAGATCGGCAACAAACAGCAAGGCGTTGTCCCCACACACGTGGGGGTGAACCGCTTTACCTGCCATACTGGGAATGATCATTCTCGTTGTCCCCACACACGTGGGGGTGAACCGATATTTGCTATATCTTTGGCCACAAAGTCGCCGTTGTCCCCACACACGTGGGGGTGAACCGCCTTCCACCGCTCGAAACGATTGTTGTTGATGGTTGTCCCCACACACGTGGGGGTGAACCGCGTTGCTGTTCCGAGCCCATAACTCGCCGGACGTTGTCCCCACACACGTGGGGGTGAACCGTTCGGACCTGGCCTGAATATCTGAAGTATCTTGTTGTCCCCACACACGTGGGGGTGAACCGATCAATGCTCGACGCATCGGCGGCGCGGTGAGGTTGTCCCCACACACGTGGGGGTGAACCGCGGTGCGCCCTTACCCTCGGCAGCTTGATATCGTTGTCCCCACACACGTGGGGGTGAACCGAAAGGGATCGCGTGTACTACGCCTGTCGCCAGGTTGTCCCCACACACGTGGGGGTGAACCGCCATCGCGTTGTCTCGAATGATAGAAAATGTGGTTGTCCCCACACACGTGGGGGTGAACCGCAAAAGCCCATGTCAGAAGTGACATGGGCTTTGTTGTCCCCACACACGTGGGGGTGAACCGGTGAGAGTTACATGGACGGGAGACGAGGCCCGGTTGTCCCCACACACGTGGGGGTGAACCGTATCCGGCTCCAGTTTTTCGCGGCCATTGCTCGTTGTCCCCACACACGTGGGGGTGAACCGCCCCGGTGGAAACAATGCGCCGAAAGTAGGGCGTTGTCCCCACACACGTGGGGGTGAACCGCCAGATCGAACAGTGGAGTACCAACAACTCTTGTTGTCCCCACACACGTGGGGGTGAACCGCTCATCAGGCCAGCCAAAGAGGGGCGGAACTAGTTGTCCCCACACACGTGGGGGTGAACCGTACACGTTATCCAGTCAATTCCCGGTAGTAGGGTTGTCCCCACACACGTGGGGGTGAACCGTGTGAAACCCAATAGCGCCCCCCAAAGATCGCGTTGTCCCCACACACGTGGGGGTGAACCGCGTCTATACCACAATTCAATTAGGCGGATCGCGTTGTCCCCACACACGTGGGGGTGAACCGCCCTATAGTTACCGGTCGCATCTTGCCGAAAGCGTTGTCCCCACACACGTGGGGGTGAACCGACCATATTGGAGCGCTGGCCCGGCACCTCCAGGTTGTCCCCACACACGTGGGGGTGAACCGACCTTCTAAGGCAAAGCCCCAGCCGCCCCCTCGTTGTCCCCACACACGTGGGGGTGAACCGTTTGAACCTATCCACGGTCAGAAGATTGTTATGTTGTCCCCACACACGTGGGGGTGAACCGCACGGTCAGCAGCTTTAGAGCTATCAAACTCAGTTGTCCCCACACACGTGGGGGTGAACCGCTCTTCGTTGTACTTTTGGTTGACGCTTACTGGTTGTCCCCACACACGTGGGGGTGAACCGCTGGTGTAGAAACGGCTGAAGCTAATGTCAAAGTTGTCCCCACACACGTGGGGGTGAACCGGAGGTGGTATTTAAATAGTAGTACCCCCGCACGTTGTCCCCACACACGTGGGGGTGAACCGTCTCATGGGCAGCACTGACTACCAACTTGGCAGTTGTCCCCACACACGTGGGGGTGAACCGCACGCTATAAATCGTGACCGCTGGCGGGGCCAGTTGTCCCCACACACGTGGGGGTGAACCGCGATGAAGGACCTTGAAGACCTGATCACGCGCGTTGTCCCCACACACGTGGGGGTGAACCGCGCGCGAACGACTCGCACTAGCCAATCAAGGCGTTGTCCCCACACACGTGGGGGTGAACCGCTGTCGCGTCCATACCGACAATGTCGACAGCAGTTGTCCCCACACACGTGGGGGTGAACCGTTTGATGACCTTTCTTGGCTAAATTGAACTCTGTTGTCCCCACACACGTGGGGGTGAACCCCGGACTCGTGTTCCGACTAGTTGCGGACCAGCTGTTGTCCCCACACACGTGGGGGTGAACCGCTTGAATTGTGGTCTGCTGCTCAGAAGGTCAAGTTGTCCCCACACACGTGGGGGTGAACCGAAAGGAGTTTGCCGTGCTGAGGGATATGCTAGGTTGTCCCCACACACGTGGGGGTGAACCGATTCGCACGTTCTCCGAGGTGGACGCAGAATCGTTGTCCCCACACACATGGGGGTGAACCTGGGTCATCGGGCGGGATAAGGTGCGCGTGTACGTTGTCCCCACACACGTGGGGGTGAACCGTTTTCCAACAGCGGTGTGTGGTCGCCGCTGGAGTTGTCCCCACACACGTGGGGGTGAACCGCCAGATACGCTTTAACGTTCTGGCGCTCGTCCGTTGTCCCCACACACGTGGGGGTGAACCGTTTTCCAACAGCGGTGTGTGGTCGCCGCTGGAGTTGTCCCCACACACGTGGGGGTGAACCGCGCTACGACCAATATCAAAAAATCGGCGTCAAGTTGTCCCCACACACGTGGGGGTGAACCGTCTTTCGTATTCGGACATAGGCTCAATCTCGTGTTGTCCCCACACACGTGGGGGTGAACCGATAGAGTGGCTAACTAATAAGGGGGGTCAGGCGTTGTCCCCACACACGTGGGGGTGAACCGTCTTTCGTATTCGGACATAGGCTCAATCTCGTGTTGTCCCCACACACGTGGGGGTGAACCGAGAAGGCGCATCTGGCGCAAATGTTGGAGGCAGTTGTCCCCACACGTGGGGGTGAACCGATGACCTTGCGGATACATTTCCAATTTCACACGTTGTCCCCACACACGTGGGGGTGAACCGGTTGTTCTAAGTGTTGCTGATGCGATCGGCGCGTTGTCCCCACACACGTGGGGGTGAACCGGTTGTTCTAAGTGTTGCTGATGCGA
>CALGUG010000006.1 GCA_937902315.1 uncultured Chloroflexales bacterium | reverse complement strand
CCCGGTTTAGTTTTCTTACATTCCAAGTGAGCAAGTCTTTAAACGAACTTGGTATAACACGATGAATCTTATGCTGCTTGATCTGTTTCATAAGCATGACGCTAGTAACGCTTGTTAAGTTGCGTCAGAAAGCGTCGCGGGCTAGCTTCGCCTCTCTATGATAGCCGATCTTAACCATTTTGCTATGCTGTGCAACCAAAAGGCAGTTTGTGCGTACATCTACATGTGATGAGTGTAAGAATGATCGCGATCAGAGCATAAAAAGACCAAGAAGAGGTAATCTACATCCATGAATCGACGACGTTTCTTCCAAATCGGGGCTGGTCTGATCGGGGTTGCTGTCTTATCGGCGTGTGGGCGTAGCGCACGGGCAACTACGGGCACCAATCCTGCGCTGAACCCAACTCCTACTCCCACCGCACATTCGTCGAATCCAGGGCGTTCGACCTGGTGGGGCGGAGGAAGCAGCCGCCGTCGCCGACGCGGACGTCGCTAAGAGATTGTAAAAGCATAGAGAGTGCCAAAGAGGGCTTGCAAATACTGCAAGCCCTCTGTTGTTGATCTGCTTATAAATGGGCTTAATGCCCTTCTTCGCTGAATTGCACACGATTGAAGTAGAAGAGCGTTGCACCCAGAAGGCGAAAAATCCCTAAAATCAGTACAAGCAACTGTTCGCCAAACACAAGCGCCAAAGGTGCAACCAAAAGCGGCGCTACAAACGAGCCGATATTCATGATCGTTGTGTAATAACCCAAGTAGCTCGGACGCCGATCTTCAGGCGAGACGCCCAACAGAATGTTGAAGTGGCTGAGGTCGATGCCTGGGTTGACGAAACCAGAGATCAAACCAAACATCAAAATCGCTGTGAGGTTCGGGAAGAGCGCGATCAAGATGTAGTAGAAGGCGTTCATAATACAGCCGCGAATCAGCGCCCACATGAAGCCTTTGCGGCGAATGACCCTCTCCCACAGCAGGTTGCCCCCGATCGTGCCCGCGCTCACCAAGGTGGTGAGCAAGCCGATCCAGGCGTCGCTAGCGTCGAGCACACGCACAAAATAGATCGGCTGAAGCGGAATCAGCATCCAGGCCGGAATATTGAAGATCAACGTGTTGATGACCATGTTCATAAATGGCCGCTGTTCGCGCCAGAGCATTTTGAACATGCGCGGGTCAAGCAGCGATTCGCTCTTGTCGCGTTTGGGCGGCACAACGTTGGCGGGCATAACGATCTTGGCCAACGAGATGGTGCTTAAGGTCGCTGTGACCACGCCAAGCGCATAGAGCACCTGGTAGTTGTGCGGGAATTCAAGCCAGCCCGAGTCGAGGAATTGCCCAAACAAAAAGGTACAGACCGCTACCGTCGCGCCCAAGGTGATGTTGCGGGCCGAGAAGATTCGAGCGCGTCGATTGAGCGGAATAACTGTGGCATGCATGGGCAAGAAGCCTGCATTAAACATCGCCACCGGTACATTTAAAATAATCAACAGAAGCACGACTGCTTCAGCTTGGTACGCTTCGTTGAGCAGCCATGGAATAAAGATCAGGCCTAAGTGTCCCAGACGAGCGATACAGATGCTCCAGATCATCCAAGGACGGTGGTTGGTGCGCCGTTCTAAGAAAGATGCGAACGGCATAGCGAAGATGGCGTTGACTAAGGCGGCTCCGGCCGTGAGCATACTCACAAGCAGGGTACTTCCTCCGAGGCGAATAATGTAGGCTTGGTTAAAAGCTAGACAGCCGTTGAAGATCGCTGCCCAGAAAATTTCAATCACAAGATAGCGCATATTGCGCTCGGTAGTCTGGCGATCGATGCTCAAAGTTTCACCGTATACGTATTGAATTGCTGATAACAGATAGATTGGGGGACAAACAGCGTGCAGTCGTTCGGAAAGCTTCGAACGGTGATGAGAGGGCTACACTTCAAAAGATATTGGGGCCTCTATAATTCCTACAGATATCGAATAGATAAAAACGCGCCGCCACGCTTGAAGACTGGCTGTGGGGCCGAGTTATTATACTCGAAAAGTCTTTGTGGCAAGCAGAAAAAGCTTTGAGAAGGTGACGCTTTTGTAATGCTATTGTGATGATCACAGCGGGCGAAGCGCTGTTGTGGAATGATCATGCGTGGCAAGTATGGCAAGCTGATTCACAACTAGCTTGTTATTTCGAACCTTTGGGTGGCGATGTGTGAATGCATGCAGTTGTTATACCGAAGACCGCTAAGCAAACCCAGTCTGTTTATGTGCGATCTCTCGGCCTGAGCTGCCTAGCTTATCTCACATGGGCGGCGAGGTCTCTCCCTTCCATTCGATCCTTGGCGCGTCCGCCTTCGGCTACCAACAGAGCTAGCCTGTCCTCATCCCCAACCCTTCTCCCGCCAATGCGGGAGTTATACATTACCCAAAAGTCGTGTCGGCAGCAAAAGACGATCGTTCGCATACCATCGCGGAAGTATCCTTAAGAGCACAGAACGGCTTTCACCCCCTCGCCCGCAGTGTGGGAGAGGGGGCCGGGAGGGGTGAGGGCAGATAACGCTGACCGTATGTCGATTTGTGGGTAATGCATAGCTGGCGGGAGAAGGGCGCAGGCTCGTGCTAGAGCCAAAACGCTTCCAAAACCTAAGCGATTCCACAACCGCTCCTCCTGTTTGATCGCGAATCCACTTGACGATTGACGCTCTTGTAACACGGGGAAACGAAAAATGGGGAAAGAAGTTGTATGAGATGTCGCGCTACGGCGCGGAATCTCATACAACCAAAGAGACAACTTCCACTCCGTCGAAGCCTAAAAAGAGAGACGAAACGATTAGCCGTGGGTCGTCAAGGGAAAGTCGTTGCTAAACAGTTGGATCAGATTCACAATATGCTTGGCTAAACTATCTTTGCCATATATCTCTTGCATAAGCGTAATCGGTTGGGTGTAGAGAGTATCGTTTGCAAAGATCTTGGCCCAATCCAGATCGGTATCCGCGACGACCCCGGCCTCCTTCATCTTTGTAAGAAACTCGTAGGCTATCAAGCCGTGGCCGATCGCAGTTGGGTGGACACCGTCGAGGCTAAATATCCCGCCCTGTTTAAGTTCTCCTTCGCTATCGGCATGGTAATACTTTGTATTCACTTGCGGATGGATGAAGCGGAAGTATTCGGGAAAATCATAGGTTGGCTGGCCCGCATTGCGCTTATAGGCGATCTGGTTCAGGGCTTGAGCGATATCGACGATATGGTATCGCCCTTTTGAGCCAGATTGCTCGTTAGCTTCTTTTACACAGGCTTCGATCGTCTTGTTATAGTATCGAATACAGTCATCGATATAGATTGCATCTTGCATTGTGAGATGCTTGCCCGTTTTTACGGCGAAATCTTCTTCAAAGGGGAAGAAGGTGTAGTACTTGTAATAGATGCCTTTATCCTCTATGTAGGTTGTTTCTCCCACACCTTTCGCCAAAGGAGCGATGGTTACCAGAGGAACTGTAGCGATAAACACATTCCACTTTTTGGCCCGATTCTTGGCCATTATAGCGCTCACTTGGCGCATAAACTCTCTATAGTCGGCCTCGAAATCATAGGGGTGCCAGAGATTCCACTTACGTTCTTTCGCCTTTTCGATGTGGGACAGCGTATAAGGTCGCTTTTCGGGATTGTTCGGTGTCTGCCGGATCTTGAGGTCGATGACGGTGCTCAGCGCATTGTTTGCGCCCAACCAGATAATACAATTCTCAATGCCCTCTTCTTGGGCATGTTTTTCCATCCATTTCAGCTGGCTGTAATCGTCGTATTTCGGATCAAGACTCGGATTAAGCACTCTCAGTGCGGTGCGGTAATAGGGATTGTCTGCCCCACTTAAGTAGCCATCTCCCCACAATATTGGTCGGTTTTGCTCGATTGTCTCGCGGCATAGCTTAGGCGTCACTTGCCAAGCATCGGAAACATTAAAGCCACGAACCGCGACATTATGGAAGTACTCCACCTGCCCGTTGTTAGAGGGTATCGTATGCCTTCCTTCTCCTCGCTCGTAGTAATCTTCGGCCTGATCGACCACCCTATTGATCGTTTCAAGCACCGTAAGCCATTCCAAGCCCTGAATATCTGGCCCATAGCGCCGGTTTAGGCTGCGCATAATCGCTTCGATATTGACCGGGATCCCTCCGTGGGGCCAGTCGGCGAAACGATAATCTCTTTGGGGTGTAAGACCTAATTTTTGGGCGATAAGCGTTGAATAAGCGAGGTCGGTTCGGGCAGCTGATAGCGACATAAAACCCTGGGAAATACTGTCGCCAAGCGTGAAGAGCTTCATTTTTATCCTCCAATCCTGAAATTGGAAGACACATGGGTTGCTATGCCGTCTATGAAATGTGGCCTCCTTTGCGATAACAAGAGAGGTAACCGTTGGAGGATGTTAAGCAAAGAAGACGAGGGACAATTGATAATGGTTATATTTCTTTACAGATATTAAGAAACCTCTCTAGTAAATGAAACGCTGGATCTCCCCAGTTTTGCTTCAAATATATTCGACTATTTCTAGAAAAAGCCACTTTTTAACTAGTTGATTCCATCATATTGAAATTGGCAGATACTTATTGTGAAAAAATCGTCAAAATTTGTAATAAAATTAAGTACCTATTTGTTATAAATGTAAAATATATATAAAACTTTGATTTCTAACTATGGACTCTTTAGCTAGATTAGGATATTATGAATAATTGCCAATTCTAAAATCTTGTCTATGTATTAAGACATAGTGCAGTATTCTGCAGCGACGCTCTGTTGGAATTATTAACCATACCCATTTAAATATGGCGAGATCTTATGACAACGACTCCTTCAACCAAAAATACAGACAAAATTAGCCAGACTGACCTATTCTCGCGCTCTTTTATGTACAAGGTCGTTCAGAGCATGTCGCTCCCTTTGATTATTACCGATCATCGACAGCGATGTCTTTTTCTGAATCAAGCCGCAGAACTGCTGATTGGCTATAACAATGACGAAATCCATGCTCGGCATCTCAGTACAATTCTTGAGCTTTCTTATCTGAGCGATGCTCAACAATTCTTTGTAGCAGATCTTATGGAGATAGCGCTTCAGCCTACTCAGGCTTTGTGCCCTGTGGTCTTGCGACGTAAAGATGGGCATCGCTTATCGATCATGTTGAATGCGGCCCCAATTTGTGAGGATGGCCAGATCGTTGGGATCCGGCTTGAGCTGCATCAGGCTTCCCAGGCGGTTGCTCCTCCAGCCATTGCTCCTCCTCAGATTAAGCAGGCCTTAGAGCGGCAGGTTCCGCCCGAGAAGCGATCAGCTGCTATGCTGCAATTCTCTCACTCGCAATTGATGAGCCTCTTTGAAGAGTCGCCGGCGGCGGTAGCGATCTTGCGAGGCCCGAAACATATCTACGATATGGTTAATGAGTGCTACTATAAGATCCTTGGGAGACGTGACCTGCTAGGGAGACCGGTTCGAGAAGCTGTGCCCGAGCTTATCGATCAAGGTGTTATTGATCCCCTAGATGAAGTTTATCGTACTGGTAAGCGCTTTGTTGCTCAGCGCGTTTCCGTGCATATTCAACGTCGCCCCGACGCCCCTCTCGAAGAGAGTATCGTTAATTTCGCTTATCAGCCGCTTTTCGAGGCCAACGGATCGGTCTATGGTATTCTTGTGCATGTGGTCGATATGACCGCCGAGATTCGAGCCCAAGAGCTGCGTTCTGCGGTAGAGCGACGCTATCGCTATCTGCTTACTGCTGTGCCGCAAAGCATCTTCTTGGCCGACCCGCAGGGCTTGGTCTTAGAGGTCAATGCGATCACAGAGGAGATCCTTGGACGGAGCAGTCAAGATATTGTAGGCCGTTATATCCACGACTTTATTGCGCCGGAAGATTTTTTCCAGACCTATGAAGCTCTCTCGGGCTTGTACGCTGGTTTTGCCGATTCGCTCGAGCTAGAGTTCTTGATTGTGCGCCCTTCAGGAGAACGCCGCCTTGTGCAATTCTCCGTCACGAGAATCGTCGTCAATGGTCAGATCTCGGGTCTGCAAGGCACCGCCAGAGATGTCACCGACGAGCGCGCCCGCGACGAGCAGATGCATCTCTTGAACCTTGTGCTCGAACGGATCGAGCAGGGTGTGGCCCTGATGGATAACAACCTCTGCTTCCGTTTCGCTAATCCGGCCGCTAAGGCCTTGCTTGGCATTCCAGCAGATTGCAAAGAGACTCTGACCGTCGAACACTTCCTGCCCGATGAGGCAGCCCGTCAGGAACTTACTGAGATTATGGCCACCATGCAAGAGGTTGGCTTGTGGAGCGGTAGGATACGGCGGCGGCGTTTAAGCGACGGCCAAGTGATGCTCTTCGATGTGATGAAGGGTCGGGCGATCGGCGTCGACGGCGAGCCGCTCTTCTTTACAATCTTCCAAGATGCTTCCGAGGTGATCCGGCGCGAGCAGCAGTTGCGACGGGCCGAGCGCCTTGCCAGCCTTGGCACTCTGATCAGCGGTGTAGCTCACGAGCTGAATAACCCTCTCACAACCATTATCGGTTCGTGCGAGCTGCTGTTAATGGAGCAGCGATCTCAGCAAGAGAGCGACGATCTCAAGATCATCTGCCATGAGGCTAAGCGTATGGCGCGCATCGTCTCTGATCTGCGATTGAGCGCACGCTATACCCAAGAGCAGAACCATCCTAAAGGACCGGTCAATCTTAATGCAGTTGTAGAGCATGTTCTGAAGCTTCAGGCCTATCGTCTGCAAACAGGCAATATTAGCGTAGAGACGGTCTTAGCCGATAATCTGCCTGCTGTCTATGGCGATGCCTCGCAACTCGAGCAAGTGCTCTTGAACTTGGTGATCAACGCCGAGCATGCTATGCAGATCCCGCGCAAGCAGCATCGTCTGCTGGTCTGCACCCTGTGGGGCGAGGATGGTGTGGTGTTAGAGGTTCACGATACTGGAGTGGGTATCGAGCCGAGTCACCTCGATCGCTTGTTTGATCCCTTCTTTACCACCAAAGCGCCCGGTGATGGCACTGGTTTAGGTCTCTCGCTGGTACATAGCATTGTGCAGGAGCATGGCGGAGTCATTCATGTCGATAGTCAGGTCGGCATTGGCACCACCTTCCGCATTCAGTTTCAAATCGCTTATGAAGCTCAAGAATCGCCCGCCAATAACTATGAGCTGCTCGCTTCTACGCCTCAAAATATTCTCTTGATCGATGATGAACCACCCATCCGCGAGGTTTTGGCGCGCTTTTTGCGCGGGCGCGGCCATCGCGTTGCAACTGCCAACGATGGTCACCAAGCGCTCTCGTTGGTGGCACACCACAACTACGACTGCATCATCTCCGATCTGCGTATGCCCGGCATCGATGGCGAACGATTGTTGAATTACCTTCAACAGCGAGGTATCAAGTCGCGCTTGATGCTACTAACCGGCGATTCGACTAGTTCGGCCAGCGCGCGCCTGCAAGCCAACGAGGGGATCGAGGTATTGTTTAAGCCGATCTCGCCCCTAGACATCGCACGAGTGATCGAGCAACCCTTGGGACGAGAACGAACAAATGAAGGGAGCTGCTAGGACTATTACTCCTTGGCAGCTTTTGTAGAATTGTTGGCTTTAAAAGTAAAAGAGAATGCTTAGCAATAGCACTGCTAAGGCGATGCTCGCCACCCCAAAGCTGATCCACGCGATTCGCAGTAGATTCGCCTTGCGCTCTATAATCTTGTCGAAGACGACTTGGCGCTGGCTCTGGCTGGCACTGGCATAAGTGTAACGACGTGGCATGACCACAAACAAGGCGCTAATCAGCGCAATAAGGTAGGTCAGCACGACCACTGTACCTGATAAACGCACCATCAACAAACCCAGATAGGCCGGATTATCCGCAAAGGCCAGAATCCCAAACACCACAGCATAGAGCGCCGATACAAGGTGAATAATCTGTTTGGCAGCTTCCTCTAGTGTTTTGCTAGGGTCTTTCTCTTGCTCGGCAAACCACTCGTTCAGGGCTGTCTCTTCGGGCGTGGGCGGACGCGTGCGTATTGGCTGTTTCTCCTGCTCTGCCATGCTACTTCTCCTTGAGCGGCAGATCGAGCATATTGAGGGTATGGCAGTTGGGGCATTTCAAGCTGAAGGTCTCTTTGGGCAAGTTCGTTTCATTTTTGAAGATCACTTTATTGGGTTTGCCAAGCTTGCTAAGGTCGACCTCCCAGTTATGGCCGCAGCGATGGCATTCCACTGGTTGATGTTGAGATTGAGCCACAATTCTCTCCTTTAGTTTTCAATCAACTCAATAAGGCCGTTGATACGTGTTTGATAGGCGGAGGCCAGCGAACCTTTAAACCTGCTGGGTGCTTGCACCCGGCAGGTCGCAACGAGCGAAGCGATACGCTTGATAGCCTGAATGGATGGAAGGTGACTTGATAGCCGTAGGCAGACGCGCTAGAAGCCGAATGGAAGCGAGAGACATCGCCGCCAGAACTTTGACCGTGTCAAGTGGATGTGACAATCTCTGCGACGCACGATCAACACTTGTTTAGCGCTCTAGCTGGCCTAGTTCATAGATAGCCTGCAACTTGGCGATCTGTTCGCGCTTCTGTTCAGGATCGGCGGAAAAGAGATATTCTTGAAAGATCCGACGTGCAACTGCTTGCTCTGATAGTCTGCCGCAACGATCGTTTGCCCAAACTGATTGCTTAATGCCTCTAAAAGTGCTTGAGTGTTCATGGATGCTTTCTTGGCCAAAGGAGATCACTCTTAGATCTTAAAACCTCCTAAAGGCTGGCCTAAAATTGCTGCTTTTGGCCAGCCTTTTTAAAGATCGATCTACCTAAGCCGGGTGGTTTGGCCTGTGTATGCTGTTTCCTTTTCAGACTTCTCGCGATACCAGACCCGTACAATTTGAAAAGTTGAAGTGACATTGGCCTGTGAGGTCATTTGGGCCTGCGAACTTGTTTCGGTCCCCTTTGAAAGATCTGTAACCTGTAGCGTCTCGATATTGATCACATCGATCTGATTCTGCTCGATCCAGATATTCACGCGACTGACCAGCTCGTGCAGATTTTCGTAGTCGTTGACTATGCCCAACAAACGCTTGCTCTGAACGCGGGGCACAAAATCCTGAAAGGCGATCATTGTTCATGCTCCTTTCATGCGAAACGCGCATATATGCTTTTGTCTTCAGACGCTCTCTTGCAACAGAGACAAGGCTACACACTGCGTATCTAAAGCGTTGCGAATGTTCGCGCGACAGTGCGAAATAGCTCAGCAACTGTTCCGCTCTGACAAAGACCGATCGCTCGAGTGGTGCTTAGAGAAAACGAGATCGCTCCAAAGTGATAAATGTGGCTTTGTTCGCACAGTTTCGTCTCGAGGCCTGCTGGGGAAAATAACAAAAAAGCCGAAAGGTCAGTGACCATTCGGACTTTAGAGGTTAGGTTTGATCTCATCACCAACCTAATGAATGGTGGGGATGGTGAGACTCGAACTCACACGTCTTGCGACACAAGTTCCTAAGACTTGCGCGTCTGCCATTTCGCCACATCCCCACGCGCCAGAGTTTACCATAGACTGGCCTAATGTGTCAAGAAGACGTGTCAGTGATGTGTATACGTTACTCGTTTGAACCGCTAACCTCTTTAGGCTCCTGTTATACCGAATCCGCTTTTCCGGACCTACTATCAAAATCGCTTACAGAGTTGCGTTCTTGTAACGCAAAAACGGGAAAAGAGTTGTGAGAAATTTCGCGCTGCAGCACGACATTTCTCACAATAAAAATGGTCAAGTTTCACTCTGCCGAAGGCCAAAGAGAACGTAATCAACCGGATTTGGTATAACTTCAGAAACCAAGCCTCACTGCTAGCTCGTTAGGCGTCGGAATCTGAATGTAGCGCCTAACTCATTTCAAGCATAATTCGCTTCTTATAGAGAAAAAGTTCGCTTTATACCTTTTCCAATAAAAGTAAATCTAGCCATTCATGGTACAATAGATCGTGTCTCTAGAGACAAAAATGATTTTTTCCCATTGTCTTTTGTATTAGCATGAGGGAACTCACTTGTCAGAATCAGGACTTACCGAAAGCCGTAAAATCGACCATATTCGTATAGTCCTCAACGAAGATGTCCAAGCCAAAGGCGTGGCAACGGGCTTTGCCTCCTATCGTCTTCCTCATCACGCCCTTCCTGAACTTGATCTCAATGAGGTTGACACCAGCACGACATTCTTGAACAAAAGGATGGCAGCCCCGCTGTTTGTGAGTTCGATGACAGGCGGAGCACGCGAAGCAGAGGCAATTAATTTGGCGATCGCAGAGGCGGCAGAATCGCTTCATCTTGCGATGGGCGTAGGTTCGCAACGTGCTGCCTTAAGCGACCCGCGTCTTGAATCGAGCTACCAAGTGCGCCGAGTTGCACCCACCATTCCGCTCTTTGCGAATATCGGTGCGGTTCAGCTCAACTATGGCTATGGAGTTGAGCACTGCCAACGAGCGGTCGACATGATCGAAGCTGATGCCTTGATCTTGCACCTCAATCCTCTCCAAGAGGCGGTTCAGCCTGAAGGTGACGTTAATTTCAAAGGCCTGCTCAAGCGAATCGAACAGGTTTGTCGTTTTGTCTCGGTTCCGGTCATTGTGAAGGAAGTAGGCAATGGGATCTGCGCTGCCGACGCTCAGCGCCTTGTTGATATCGGCGTCTGGGCGATCGATGTAGCTGGTGCTGGTGGAACAAGTTGGAGTGAGGTGGAGCGCTTCCGCCAACCCAATAGCGCTGGCACACGGGTTGCCCAAACCTTTGCCGGTTGGGGCATTCCCACCACCGAATGTATCCGCGAGGTGCGGGCGGCCCTGCCCAATATCACCTTGTTGGGCAGCGGTGGCATTCGCAACGGCATCGATATCGCGATCGCCCTGGCCTTGGGCGCCGACCTTTGTGGTACTGCCCGGCCGGCCCTGCTCGATGCGGTGCGCGAACGCGGTGCCGAGGCGGTTAGCGAAGGACTGTCGATTTTGATTCGTGAACTGCGGATTGCAATGTTCTGCTCTGGCTGTGGAGATCTTGCAGCTCTGCGTGCCCTTCGTTTAACACAGTGATTTTTCGAAACAGCAGCCAGCAGAAACTTACGTATGCACGTCACAAAGCTTAGTCTGCGCGATTTTCGTAACTACGAGCGGCTCGATCTCCAGATCGGGCCGCACACTACCCTGCTGTATGGTCCCAATGCAGCGGGCAAAACCAGCGTGCTTGAAGCGCTTTTTTACCTTGCAACCACCAAATCGACCCGAGCGGGGGCCGATCGCGAGCTGGTTCGCTGGGATGCGGTCGGCGAAGCGGGCGTACCGCCGTTTGCGCGTTTGGTCTGCGAAGTTCAGCGCCGCGATGCCCAAACCCGCCTTGAGGTGATCGTGCAGCGCCGCGCCGATGAAGACGGTCAGCTCACCAACGGTTCTCAAAAGATCGTGCGCATCAACAAAAAGCAGATGCGCGCACTCGACTTGGTGGGCCAGTTGCGCGTCGTGCTCTTTACGCCCGCCGACCTCTCGCTGGTCGAAGGAGCGCCTGCTGAGCGGCGCCGCTACCTCGATGTGACCCTTTCCCAGCTCGATGGGCGCTATGTGCGCACCCTCTCGCACTACGGCAAAATCCTGCAACAGCGCAACAGCCTCTTGCGGGCCTGGCGCGAGCGTCGCCGTCCGCCCCGTTCGGTCGACGACGAGCTGGCCTTTTGGGACGAGGAACTGACCAACGCTGGCGGCTACGTGATTTCAGAGCGCCTGCGAGCGGTTCAAGATCTCAATCAGCTGGCTGGCCCGCTCTTCCCCGAAATCACAGCCGGATCGCACCCTCTTGCGATCAGTTATCAATCTTCGTTCGAGCTAGAGGGCGCCAGCAGCGAGCTAGAAGTCTGCGCTGTCTTCCGCAAGCAGCTCAAAGCCATGCGCCGCGAAGAGCTGGCCCGCGGTCAGACCCTGATCGGCCCGCACCGCGACGATCTGCTCTTCACCGTCAACGATGTCAACCTTGGTGTCTTTGGTTCGCGCGGCCAACAGCGCAGCGTCACCTTGGCCCTCAAGCTGGGCGAAGGCGAACTGATGCGCGCTCGCACCCTCGATGCGCCCGTGCTGCTGCTCGACGATATGCTCTCCGAGTTAGACGCGGTTCGGCGCGCCCACCTGCTGCGTGCCATCGGGCGGCCCGATCAGCAGACCATTTTAACTGCCACCGGTATGGAAGACTTCGACGCCAACTTCCTCAGCATTGCCAAGCGCATGCGTGTCGAAGGTGGCCAGATCTACCAAGCCTAGTGCGCTTTTCTTCACTCCCTCACCAAGCAACCAATGCTCTTGTTAAAGGCCAGCTTGTCTGCGCCTTTTTCTGCTTGTAACCCGTATGCCTTGTGCTGTGTGCCAAGCTTCAACCCTTGCATCTGTCACGCGTGCGACCCTTAGCAGCAATCTAGCATCCGCTTGCTCTGTTTGGCGCTTTGGCGGCTTGCTCTCTCCCTTCCATTCGGTCCTTGGCGCGTCCGCCTACGGCTACCAACATCCCGCCCACCAAATAAGGTCGCTAGCCGCCCTCAGCGCCGAGACCGCTCGCTGTTTTGTACCACAAACAAGATCCCTTCTGCTCTGTCGCAGTGTATTCATAAAAACAGCGGGCGGATCATAACGACCCACCCACTGTTCCGCAACGCTCTGCTTCTCGATTCTCAACATCCTTAATTAGGTATTAAAGGCAAGTGGAGCCGATAGACAGGAAAGTCCCTATTGATTGTAAAGCGGATAGCATGGATATCGCTAGCGTTTCCGGCTTGGTCAAAGACCTGATACAAGAGTGTATAGGTGCCATTCGCTAGCGTCGTTGGCAGCGTAACGTTGACGAGCGAGCCTGAACTCTCTTGAAAATCCTGCCCTTCGAATGCATAGCGAATCTTACTAACCCCTGTGCCACCGTTATCGGCCGCGGCCAAGTAGATCTGGGGCGCCTCCGTAAAGACCTCTTTAAAGTGCAGGCTACTGCCGCCCAAATAGTCGATTACCTGCCCATAGTCGTTATGGCCCGGCATCTTAACCGCATAGCCGATCGAGGCGTTTCCACTGCGTTCGAAGTATTTAAACGACAGTACATGGGCGCCCTTCGTCAGTTGGATCGTGCCGGTCACCTCTTGGGCCTCGTGCAGACCTGCATTGTTGACCACCAGCGTGCCATCGACCCACAGCCACGAGCCATCGTCGCTCGTCGTCGAGAATGTGTAGCTGCCTGTGCTCGGCGCATAGAAGACCCGTGTCTGCTCGACCAAAAACGCATCGCTTCTGCCGAACGGGCCGCCCTCGCCCCAATCGATCATACGGCCATCCCAAGCGAAGCTGCCTAGCTTCTCGCCACGCGGAATCGAAAGCGGGTTAGAGGTGCGCGCCAAAAAGTTATCGGGAATATCTCCCAGCGCATAGACTTGCGCGATCGGCTCCAAACGGTCGTTAAATTCAACCGGGATGGGTGCGAACTGCTCGGGCGTCACCGTAATAGTTGTGCTCGCGACCGCTTGGGCGTGATACTTCACATACTCTTGCACAAGCCCAGCCTGCAAGGTATAGTTACCGGGCGTACGGAAGCGAATGTAGCCAGTTATCTCGCGCGTTTGGCCCGGCAGTAGCTCACCGTTGATGCCCCAGCGCCATGGGTAACCGCCCGTTTCGCCCGCGCAGGTCTGCTGCAAGCCTTGCGCTCCCAGCGTCACTCGGAAGCGCCCCGTCTCTTTGGGATAAGCCGGGTAATTGCCCGCGCTATCGCCTAGGAAGCACTCGTTTTCGTCGTACACATAGCCGTTATTGCCGTCGTAGCTGCCGTCGCCTGTGGTTCCGGTCTGCGGATCTTGCCCCGCGATCGTTGTCGCGCCTACATTCTTGACCGTAAACTGAACTTTGAGCAGTTCGCCTGCCGAGATCGTGGTGCGCGGGAAGCTCACCTTCACCAATTGCACATCGGCGTCATATTCCGAAACGGGCACCCACTTAACGCTGTCGAAAAAGATCACCTTCTTCTGGCTGAATGGCTCGCCGGTTAGGTCGCTCAAGCTCACAAAGCCGCTTGTGCCCGCATTAAAGTTGTAAGTACCCAGATCAACCCACGATTCCGAGCTGTTGTGGTCGACTGTTCGGCTTGTGCTGCCGTCGGCTGACTGAATGGTGTATTTGGCGTTTGTTGTGGCGTAGGGCGGTGAAGCAAGCCCACAGCCTTGTGGGATATGCGCATAGATTGTGTAGCGCCCAGCGGTAGGGATATTGGGCCTCCAAGTTGCCCAATTGCTGCTCTCGCTTGCCTTATCGGTGGCATAGGTGTAGAAGCTATGGCCGCCGTAGCCACAGTAGGCGTCATGCCAAGTTGCGTTCGAGGGCTCGAAGGTCGACTCCAGTTCATCGATCAACAGATCGCCGTTATCGCCTGTAACGGGTGTATCGCCGCTGCCTCCGGCCAAACGCTCGGCCACGCGGCTGCGAATGCTCGGCATAATGTTCATAAAGGCGTCGCCCGGACAGGTTGTGTGGCCCGGAGTCACTTGGCGGTGCCCTGCGATATTGTCGACGATCGATCCGCTGTTAAAGGGCTTGCAATATTTCGAGATCGAACAGCCGTAATAGAACGAGCGCCCAAGTGGATCGATCTTCTTCTGCTGCGCTTTCCAAGCCAGCAATGCGACCAAGCTCGTTTGTGAGGCCGCCGTTGGTGTCACGCTGCTATAGGTGCCGATCACCACCACGCCCATCGAGCCATAGTTGGCGGTATCGTGAAAGGCCACTGCGTCATCACCGCCCGCGCGCCCTTCATAGATCACGCCATTGGGGTCGATCAGATAGTTATAGCCTACATCGCCCCAGCCGCGCGAATAGGTGTGGAACGACCATTCGGCTCGCACCCGATCGCCCCAGTTTTTCTCGTTGCTGCGCAGCGTATTGGGATCGGCGGTATGGTGCACAACCATATGGTTGACGGGATAGTAGACTGTTTTAACTCGGCTTCCCTGCCCATCGGGGCTGCCCCAGCCGGTGCGGCTTACAACTGCGGGCTTGCTGATGCTGGACGTTGTGTTGGAAGCGTTGCTGCGCAAAGCCTGCTGTTCGACCTCGCGCCCCCAGCGGGCATCGACGACATGCACATCGATTGAAATCAGCGTTGGAACAGTGCTATCGGGTCCGGCTTGCGAACGCGAGCGCACCTGCCAGAAGCGTGCACCCTCACCAGCATAGATCGTCTGGCTCCAATGTACATTTGGGCCGTCGCTCTCTTGCCATAGGTCGTGGTTGTGGGCGACTTCGCTCCAATCTGTCCAGTCTTTGCCATCGAGGCTGGCACGCAGCTCGAGAATAATGCCCTCTTCGATCGAGCTAGTGGCTTCCCAGCGTAAGAGCATATGGGTAAAAGGTTTCTCGGCCTCTGTGATCGGAGAGATATAGTCGTTGCTGGCAGGGCCGATACCACCATCTGAAGCTGTACTAGGTGCGAGCGTCGTTTTACTTGGAATACCCTGATCTGCTGATACTTGGGCGCTTGCTGTGTTTGCTTCGCGAGCCGCCACGGGATACGCTGATAAAACGATGCCGATCCAAGCTAAGCTACAGATCCAAAGACGTACTGTTTGCATAGACACGCTTCACTCCCTTATGCACAAAACCACCATACAGTCAGATGTTGGTTTGGGTCTTTCTATGTTTGTACTACAACTCTATAGCCAACCTGTTTCTAACTTTAACGCGAAATGGTTCTGTAACTAGTGATACTTAGATGACACCTTCCTTACAGCTAGCTGCTAAAAAGTATCAGATAGGCTTTCGAATACTTCCTTAAATCAAAACGATCTCATTCTTCCCAACTTCTGAAATATAAATCGTCCAAAGGAAGGCTCCATGTCGGAGCTTAGCGTGACACATTCGCAATCCACAGAGGTTTCTAGCCTGACGAAGGCCGATTGCTTCTGAAGCGTAAACTCTTCGTTCAAAAGAATCAACCGAAACTACTATGCTGGGTGATACGGAAACTATTTGTGGATTCCAATTCGTCGATCGCTTCTATGCACCGCCAACTGGCCCCTCGTTTTGCTGCTATGCATTACCCAAAAGTCGTGTCGGCAGCAACAGGCGATCGTTCGCATACCATCGCGGGGTTATCCCTGCGAGCACAGAACTCAGAGAGCTTGTATGCGATTTCGCGTAGCGAAATCGCATACAAGCTCAACATTCA
>CALGUG010000005.1 GCA_937902315.1 uncultured Chloroflexales bacterium | reverse complement strand
GTTCGAACAGTAAAAAATCCGCGTTGCGGATTAAAACGTTTTATCATCCCACACATAGATCTCGGCATCTAAAGTTCGAACAGTAAAAAATCCGCGTTGGAGGGTAGCGCTTAACATAAGCGAAACCCTCTCTTTTTTATGCCTCAAACGGCTCGTATTTCCCGCTCGGGCCTCGAACCGCTTGGTCTGTCACTGCGAGCACCGTTTTCGTCGTACGAGCAATTTTCAGCACACGAGGCACAGAGGTTTTTTGCAAATGGAAAGCCGTACCCTTCGACAAGTTCAAGGTACAGCTTTTGGGCAGGGTGCAGCTTTTTGGTGTTGCGAGCGTGGATGGCCGTACCCTTCGACAGGCTCAGGGTGCGTTCGCGCTGAGCTGTGCTCCCTCTCTCCTGCTTCGCGGGCTATGCATTAGCCAAAAGTCGTGTCGGCAGCAAAAGGCGATCGTTCGCATACCATCGCGGGAGTATCCTTGAGAGCACAGAACGGGGAGCATTCACCCCCTCGCCCGCAGTGCGGGAGAGGGGGCCGGGGGGTGAGGGCAGATAACGCTGACCGTATGTTGATTTGTGGCTAATGTACAGCTTCGCGGGAGAGGGGGTCGGGGGTGAGGGCCGACCGCCCGAATGTAGTGAGCAAGCTGTTGATAGCCGCAGGCGGACGCGCTAGAAGCCGAATGGGAGGTTGAGATCTAGCCGCTAGAGGAGAACCTAGAGCGTCTGACTGTTAATCAGAATGTTAGGGGTTAGGGAAGACAAAAAAGAATGGAATTTGGGCATGAAAAAACGCCACTCGTTATGAGTGGCGTTTGTGTTTGGTGGAGCTGAGGGGACTCGAACCCCTTACCTCAACACTGCCAGTGTTGCGCTCTCCCAGCTGAGCTACAGCCCCGCACACCGCTGTATTATACCAGAAAGTCCATTTTTTGCAAACCGCGTTCGGCTCGGTCTTTTTGCAAGATCAACGCCACTCGTGTGATGAGTGGCGTTGGTGTTTGGTGGAGCTGAGGGGACTCGAACCCCTTACCTCAACACTGCCAGTGTTGCGCTCTCCCAGCTGAGCTACAGCCCCATCTTTGGTGGTGGAGGTGAGGAGGCTCGAACTCCTGGCCTCGACAGTGCGATTGTCGCGCTCTCCCAGCTGAGCTACACCCCCACGCGCCAAATAGTATACCAGAAAATTCGTCAGTCGTCAATTAAGTGGCTGTTTGTCACTGTGTAAAAAAGCCTAACGGCTGGCGCTAAGAAAGAGCCGACCGCGCCGGATCGCGATCTCGATCAGCCAGAGGATCAAGGCGGTTGCGACGAACCAAGGCCAGAGCGAGGTGACTTGGCCGACGGCGCGTTGTTGGCGTTGTACAACGCTCTGCTCGCGCAGAACTTGGCCGCCCGTAGTAGCCGCGATCTCTTCGAGCAGGGCGAGGCCATTGGTGTCGTTGGGCTGGTATTCAGCGGGCACGGGCTGAACAAAGCCAGTGCGCACGATCTGGGCTTGGCCGTCTTTGCTCTGCTGGACGGTGACGGCGTAGGGGCCCTCGCTAGGCAGGCGCAGCACCTGGCTGTAGCGTCCGGGCGCGACTTGGGGCAGGCTGAGCATACGCTGTGTGCCGTCGGGCAGGGTGAATTGGGCTTCGGTATCGGCCAGATCGAGCGGCTGACCGCCCGGGCCGCGCGATTCGACCGTGACGGTGGCGAGATCGCCTGTGCGCTCGATCCGCACTTGGAGCGAGCCGCTATCGGGCGCGGGCAGCGTGTAGCGGATCATCTGGCCCCAGAAGCGGTCGAAATCTTCCCAGTTATCCCACAGATCGGCCCAGGGCGCATCGACACTGGGCAGCCATGCGACCGAGCGGCCCAAGCCGTATTGCCAGGTGGCGAGGATGGGATCAGCATCGGGCGATTCGAGCACCAGTTCGGCTTCGGGCTTGAGGGTGGTCGCCACATAGCCATCGAGCTGGGGCATTTCACTAGGAGCGAAGTCGCGCAGAATGGGATGAGGCGCAGCCAACTGGGCGTGGAACATGCTCTCGACGGCGGGATCAGTACGAGCGATCGAGCTTTCGAGCAGGGTCAGGCGCGGAATATCTTCCGGCTCGGAGGCGAAGTAGTAGCGACCGCCGCCCCAGCCCGCTAGATCGCGCAGCAGCTCGGTATCGGAGTCGTCGCCGATCGCAATGGTCGAGATAGTGATATCACGCTGACGCCCGAGGCTGACAAGGTTTTGGTAGGCGAAACGATCGTTGGTGAAGGAGCGTCCGTCGGTGAGCAGCACCACATGGCGCACGCTGGAAGGCTGATCGACCAACTGCACGAGGCCAACGTTAAGGGCATCGTAAATATTGGTGCCACCGCCCAAGGGAATGGCGCTGATGCGGTCTTGGATCTGGCCGAGCGAGAGTCCTGTACCGATCTGCTGGAAGGGAACGACCCAGGTTTGGCTGGTATCGAAGGCCAGAATGCCGATGCGGTCTTCGCTATCGAGGGCTTCGCTCGAAAGGATAGCAGCCTCTTTGGCCATATCGAACTTCGAGATGCCGACCGAGGAACCCATACTGGCCGATTGGTCGATGATCAACAAGAGAGCCACATCGGGGCGCTGGGGGCGCGGTTTGGGGTCGGCGGTGACGGGCAAGACTTGTTCGAGCGGCGTGCCTTTGTAGCTGCCCAAGCTGTAGGAGCTGCGTCCGCCCGCTACCACAAGACCTTTGCCGTCGCTGCGCACGAACTCGCGCACGGTGGTCATCTGTTCGAGGGTCAGGTTGGTGGCCGAGACATCGAGCAGCACAATGCCCTCGTAAGGCGCGAGGTCGGAGAGCTTGTTGGGCAAAGCGCTGGCGGGGATCAGATCGGTCTCGATGTTGACGCGACGCAGAGCGAGGCGCAGCGCGGCGGCGTTGTTGGCCTGGCCTTCGACTAGCAGCACGCGCGGCGAGGGAGCCACCAAGGTGGTGGCTGCGGCGACGTTGTTGCGCGGGAAGGTATCGGGGCCTGCGCTAATCTCGGCGCGCAGTCGGATCACACCCGGCTCGCTGGCGGTCAGACGCAGCGGGCTGATCTGGCTAGAGGCCGACCAATCGACGGTCTCTTCGCGCACCAGCGTATCGCCCGCCCAAACACGCAGATTGCCTGTGGTCGGGGCGTTGGGGCCGCTGCTTTCGATCCGAATCTGTACAGGAAACTCTTCGCCGACTCGCAACAGGCTGGGCACGCTGATCGACGAGATGCGCACATCGGGCACCGCTTCGGGCAGCATGGGCACGACATCGATGGTGATGGCGCTGGTGGCCGCGATCTGCGCTTCGGCCAGGGCGTCGCCTGTGGTTTGAGCGCCGTCGGAGAGCAGGATGATGCGTCCGCCGCCGGGCAGCAGGGCGCGCGCCTCGCGCAGGGCGCTGGCCAGATCGCTGCCGCTCGGGTCGGGCAGGGTGGCGGATTGTTGATTGGCGCTGAGCTGTCCGGCGGGAGGTGCGACAACATCGGCTCCGAAGAGCAAGACTTTGGCTTGCTGATCGAGAGCTTCGCTCAGTTCGTCGAGACGCTGACGAATAGCGCGCTTGCCCGCTTCGGTCAAGCTATCGGACTGATCGGCCAAAATGACCAAGGGGCCTTCAGCTTGGGGCTGAGTGCCAAAGATGGGGTCGCTCAGGCCGATGATCAGCATAAAAACGACGCCGAGGCGGATCAGAAGGGCAAAGGGCAGGACGCGCTGCCCTCGAAAACGCCAAATTAAAAACAGCACCGGCAATAAAAGTAAGAGCGCTAGTGCCTGAGGGTTTCGCAGTATCAAGCCATGCTCCTAAAGTGTTTCTTGTTATTGGCTTCATTGTAGCATGCTCGTTCCATGAGCGAAATGGCAATTCTGCTGGATCCAGCGACTACGATTACTTCGGAACACAAAGCAAAAGCAGCGAATGCTGCGAGACAGACAGCCCTTTTGAGCGGACAGCCGATCTGATAGCCGAAGGCGGACGCGCTTGGGAACGAATGGGAGATCGAGACTTTTCCGCCAAAGTGAGCGTAGCCTTCGAGCGGCTCAGGGTACGGAATTAACTCTACCCTTAGACAGGCTCAGAGTACAGCGTGAGCGGTATGAAGGGAGCGGGCTTAGTGGTACAATACCGCCGTTAGTCCGACAGTCCGATTAGCGCAGTCGAACGGGTTCTTTGCTAAACCACACCGCCGTGATGTTAGCTTTGCTAGCAACCGTTTAGCCTAAGAGGCCGTTACGAACTTACGAAGAGTTTACCTACCATGATCGAACGTATTGGAATCCTTGGCGGCGGTCAATTGGCCCAAATGCTGGCCCAAGCGGCTATCAGCCTCGGGCTAAGCTGCGTGATCTTCGAACGCGAAGCCGATAGCCCCGCAAGCCGTTTGACCGGCGACCGTATGGTTGGGCCGTGGGATGATGAGGCGACCTGCTCGGCCTTCGCACGACGGGCACAACTCATCACGCTCGAAAATGAATTTGTCGATCCAAGCGTGCTGAAACGCTTTGAAAGCTGGAATATCCCTGTTTACCCCTCGTCGCACACCCTCTCGCTGATCCAAGACAAGCTGATCCAAAAGCAGAGTCTAGCCGCAGTTGGCATTCCGGTGCCCGACTTCGAGGCGGTCGATTCGCCCGAGCAAGTGGTCCAGTGGGGCGAGGCTTGGGGCTGGCCTGTTGTGCTCAAGGCGCGCCGCAACGGCTACGATGGGCGCGGCAATGCGACCGTGCACAGCGCAAAGGAAGCAGACGAGGCTTGGAAGCAGTTGGGCGGCGACCGTGGCCGCACGCTCTATGTCGAGCGCTTTGTGCCCTTTATCGCCGAGCTAGCGATTATGGTGGCACGCAGCAGCACGGGCGAAGTGAAGTGTTACCCAGTGGTGCAGACCGAGCAGAAGAACCATATCTGCCATCGCGTCTTCGCACCTGCGCCGATCAGCCCCGAGCTGAGCGAGTTAGCGCGCGATATCGGCCAACGCGCGATCGAGACCATCGATGGCGTGGGCATTTTTGGCATAGAGCTGTTTTTACTCGACGATCCCGATAAGCCGATCGTGTTGAATGAATTGGCTCCCAGACCGCATAACTCTGGTCACTACACGATAGAAGCCTGCGTTACCTCGCAGTTTGAAAACCATCTGCGGGCGGTGATGGGCCTGCCGTTGGGCGATTGCTCGCTGCGCGCGCCCGCCGCTGTGATGGTCAATCTGTTGGGCGAACGAAATGGGCGAGCCAGTGAGGGCGAGGCTCCCTTTGGGGCGCTGGCCGTGGCGGGCGCGCATCTTCATCTCTATGGCAAACGTGAAGTGCGGGTGGGCCGCAAAATGGGCCATATCACTGTGTTGGCCGACACGCTCGACGAGGCGATCGCGCGTGCCAACCAAGCGGTTGAACTGACATCGCTCTAAAAAACGCACTAGGCCAAATCGTGCGGTTTGGCAGGGCTTAAATCGTAGTATCTCAAGGAGAGTTTATGCCAGTTGTTGGAATCATTATGGGCAGCGATTCGGACCTACCAACCATGCAAGCCGCTGTTCAAGTCTGTCAGGAGTTCGGGGTCGAATACGAGATGCGGGTGGTCTCGGCCCACCGCACCCCCGCCGATATGGCCCAGTATGCCAGCGAAGCCCACACTCGCGGCCTGAAGGTGATTATCGCAGGCGCGGGCGGCGCGGCTCACCTGCCCGGTATGGTGGCGGCCTACACGCCGCTGCCGGTGATCGGCGTGCCGATTCAGAGCAAAGCCCTCAACGGCTTCGATTCGCTGCTTTCGATCGTGCAGATGCCAGCCGGTGTGCCGGTTGCCACTGTGGCGATCGGCGGCGCTCGCAACGCGGGCCTGCTGGCCGTACAGATTCTAGCCAGCTCTGATCCGGCCCTTTTGAAGCAGGTGATCGCCTACAAAGAGCGCATCGCCGAAGAGTCGCGCGCCAAAAACGACGACCGCTTCGCCGTCTAATCACGCCCGTCGTTCTGAGGGATTTCGTGCCAAGGCGCGAGATTCCTCAGAACTTTTCCCTTGGCCAAGCCTATACTTTCGACAGACTACACAACATAGCTAAGGCGGCTAGGTCTCTTCCGCAAAGAAGATCCGTAGCGCGTCCGCCTACGGCTATCAAATCGGTCGTCCTCCCAGCTTTCTTCGCCCACGCTGCTTTGCAATGTCTTACAGTACTGAGGTTTTCTCGCTGCTCGGCGTCGAACGGTCGCTGCACACAAAGTCTGTATAAAACGCGACTATGTTTATTGAGAGCGGTTTCGTGCCGTCGCGCTGAAAACCTGAACTGCTTGCTAGGCCCTCGCTTCCCCATTCTACACATAAATTCTCCACTCTTATAACCCAATGCTTACTGTCTCTATTTGTTAATTGTTCGTTAAAAGCGCGTTCTCTTTTGTGCTTTAAAACGGTACATACTTTACAAAGTATGGCTCCGCTAGCCATAATTTTTTCTAAGTTAGCGAAGTACTATTGCAGAATATTATTCTCTTTGCTAAGATCAAGATATCAATCGTGAGTAAGGGTTTGGTTAAAAGTCGTTTCAATACAAGTATTTATACAAAACATTTGTTAAAATTTACTGTTTTGAGCCGACTTTTAACTCTATTTAAATTTATTTATTCTATAGAGAGAATTTTGATACCCTATGATCTCCTATAGCGTTCTTATAGTCGAAGACGAAGCACCACAACGCAATAACCTTGCTCGCATCGTTAAAGGTTGTGGCTATCAAGTGATCACGGCTAACGACGGTATCGAGGCCTGCCGAATCATTCAAGCAAACATGGTCGATATCGTCTTGAGCGACCTTCGCATGCCCTTACTCGACGGCTTTGGCTTGTTGAAGTGGATGCGCAGCAACCAGTATGCTCAACCAGTGATTGTGACAAGCGGTAACGGTATGATCGAAAGCGCCATCGCCGCGCTGCGCTTGGGAGCTTACGACTACCTGATCAAGCCCTTCAAGATCGAAGATATCGCCGCTGCACTGCGCCGAGCAGAATCGAGCATTTTGGCTCATCGCGCCAACCTCACCTTGGCCCAGCGAAACCGCGAGCTTGCCGCCCTTACCACGATTTCGGCGGCGGGCAGCAGCACGCTCGATCTGACCCAAATGCTCAGCATGACTATTCCCACAACCATGGAGGTCTTGGGGGTCAACGGAGCGATCGTGTATCTGCGCGAAAACGACAGCTGTTTTACGCTGCATAGCACCTACGGCACGATGAACTATCAGGACTTTGGTCTGCCGAAGTGCATCCAGATCACCGATATCCCGCATGTGCTGATCGGCGCAGACGCGGTCTACAAGACTCTGCAAAGCTCCAATATCTACGACGAGATGCACGACATTCCGATCGTCGCACTGCTGCCGCTTCAAGCGCACGGTAATCTCTGTGGGGTGGTGCTGCTCACCTCGAATCACGAACAACAGATCACGCAAGAGCAACACGATCTGCTGCTTTCGATCGGTAATATCGTAGGCGTTGGCGTTTCAAATGCCCGTATGTACGGCGAGCTGCTCAATTCCGCCATCTATCTAGAAGAGCAAGTCGCAGTTCGTACCCGCGAGCTGCAACGCAGCCGCGATCTGCTACGCAAAATCTTCGACGGCATTCCAAACGGGCTTGTACTGCTCGATCACGAAGGCACGGTGCTGGCCGCCAACCTCGCTTGCGCCGAGCTCTTGCAGTTGCGGCCGCAAGACTTGGTAGGGGCAAAGTATCAAGAGATCTGGCCAGCCAGTCGGGGCGGCGCAAGCTGCGAAATGCTCGACCGTTGCTTTAACCACAACGAGTCGACCTATCGCCGCACCCGCATCGAGCATAACGGGCGTTCGCCGATCATGCTCGACTGTTATCTCTTCCCAGTGCCCAGCAACAGCGCCGACGAAGCGCCCCAAGTGATCGAATATCTCGACAACGTGACCGAACGGCTCTCTCTTGAGCAAGTTGTGGCGCAAACCGAACAACTTGCCGCTTTGGGAAAATTAGCTGCTACGGTCGCCCACGAAGTCAATACTCCCCTGCTGGCGATTCGCGGTTGTGTCAGCCTCGCAGCCGACGCCGACGACAGCGAGCTGCGCAACGAATACCTAACGCTGGCCCAGGGAGAGCTCGACCGAGCCGCTGCCATCATTCAAGGTCTGCTCGACTTCTATCGTCCAGTCGGCCAAGTTCATGTTGGCACCAATCTCAACGGGCTCGTCACCCAAGTGCTTCAGCTCTTACACGCTGAATGCCTTCATAACGATATCGATGTAGTTCAAGAGCTCGACCCACATCTACCCGATATTCATGGCTCACCCGATCAACTCAAGCAGGTCCTGCTCAATTTGGTACTGAACGCGATCGAAGCGATGGAATCGGGAGGTCGCTTACTGATCAGAACATCGCGCGCAAGCGATCCCGATCACCCCGATACCTACTTGGCTGTCGTCAAAATTTACGATACCGGTAGCGGTATTCCCGAACATCTGCTTGGACGACTGTTCGATGCCTTTGTTACAACTAAAGATGATGGAAACGGTCTTGGATTGGCAGTATGTCGCACTATCGTGCGTGACCATGGTGGTCTGATCGAAGCGGAAAACACACCAGAAGGAGGCGCTTGCTTCACCGTAAAACTGCCTGTGAAGCAAGCCCTAACCGTCTAATCCTCCTTGTGGTGCTCGGCCACTCGTTACTTAGCAGCAGAAATGGAGCTATGTATGACAGATGCACGCATCCTAGTTGTTGAAGATGAGGTTATTGCTCGGCGCGTTCTACGAGATATGTTAGTGCGGGCGGGCTACAATGTAACTGCAGTAGGTAGCGGCGAAGAAGCGCTCGAAGAGCTTGAGAAAGAGCAATTCGATGTGCTTTTGACCGACCTCAAACTGCGCAAAGTCGACGGCATGCAAGTGATCTCGGCGGCCCGCGAACGCGACCCCGATATCGAAACGATCGTGTTAACCGGCTATGCCACCCTCGACTCGGCGGTTTCGGCAGTACGTAACGGTTCGTTTAACTACATCTTAAAGCCGGGCCAACCGGGCGAGATCGAGTCGAGCGTGGCGCGTGCCCTCTCGCGCGGACGCGAGCGACGGGAGCGTACCGATAATCTGCGGCGTATGGGCGAGAGTCTATTGCAACTAGCTGGCTCGCGGCCGAGCAGCGAAATCAACACGCCGCCACCAAACGCTTCCTACATCATTCAGGCTGGCGGTCTGCGCCTCGATCAACAGCGCCATAGCGCCACGCTAAACGGCAAACCGCTCAACCTTTCGCCGGGCGAGTTCGCGCTTCTGACCTATCTGGCGCAGCGACCGCATCAGGTCATTAGCCATCAGCACCTCGTTCAAGAGGTGATGGGCTACCGCTGCGATCCACACGAGGCGCGCGACCTGATCAAAGCGCGTATTTGGGCCTTGCGCCGCAAGCTAGAGGCCGATCCGGCCAATCCGCAAATGTTGATCAGCGTGCGCGGTGTGGGCTATATGCTTTCGGTCGAGGCGGATTCGCCGCACGAAAGGACTGGGAAGAATTAATGAAGGATAGGCTGGGGACAAGATTTTTCGTTCTGAAGGCATGAAAGAGGCGCCCCTGTAAGCGACGGGGGCGCTTCTTTACATGCACTGTTTTCGCCTTCAGCCGAGTAATACTGCGCTCTTTTGCTCAACGATCCCCCCATGCGAGCCATCACTTCAAAACGCTAGCGGCTTGGTCTCTTCCTCCAAAACAGGCGCTTGGCGCGTCCGCCTACGGCTACCAAAGCGCCGTCCATCCATTCGAGCAAGCCTTTCGCTGCTTGCGCTGTTTTCACTGCGACCTTTCCGGTGCAAGCACCAAGAAGGTCTCAACGCTGCGTTTCGCTGTCTAATATCAAATTCGCTTACAGAGTTGCGTTCTTGTAACGCAAAGACGGGAAAAGAGTTGTGAGAAATGTCGCGCTGCAGCGCGACATTTCTCACAACAAAAATGGTCACGTTCCACTCTGCCGAAGGCCAAAGAGAAAGTAATCAATCGGATTTGGTATCACTGCGACCTTGTGAAAGAGGGCCCCACCCGCCAATACAAAGAACTATCTTTCCGGTGCAAGCACCAAGAAGGTCTCAACGCTGCGTTTCGCTGTCTAAAGCCGTCCGAAAGCTTCTCGCTGCGAAGCTGCGGGAAGCTTAGTGCTATGGATGCCAGTTTAGAACAGTAAGCATGAGGGGAAAGTATACGCCCTTCTCCCGCTCTGGCGGGAGAAGGGTCGGGGATGAGGGCAGCCAGCCGATCTGATAGCCGGAGGCGGACGCGGTCGGAACCTCGCTGGGGGTGAAGGCCCGTTCCGCCAATACATGAAAAGGAGGCCTGTTAGCGACTTGAGCTGTATCGCTTGGCCTTGGCAGGCCAGATAGAAGGTTTAGCGCGGCAAGATAACGCTAAAGACGGTGCCCTTGCCCACCACGCTGCGCACCGAGATCTTGCCGTTGTGGGCTTCGATCACATGGCGCGCGATCGTTAAGCCGAGGCCGTTGCCCGAACTGGTGCCGCGCAAGGAGGTATCGACTTGGTAAAAGGGCAGAAAGATCTTCTCTAAGGCGTGCTCGGGAATGCCGATGCCCGTATCGGCGATGCGCACGATCAAACGCGACACCTCGCTCTGCAGCTCGATCAAGGCTCGCCCGCCCGCAGGCGTAAAACGAATCACATTTTCGATCATATGGCCGAAGGCCAAGTCGAGCGCGGCGAAATCGCCCATGTAGGGCGGCACGCCAGCTTCGAGGCCGCGCCCGATCAGGGTGATGCCTGCCTCTTGAGCGGCGGGAGTGTGCTCGCTGATCAAGCGCTGCAAGAGAGTATCGATCGCGACCGGAGCGCGATTGAGTTGGGCGGTGCGCACCTCTTGCAGATAGAGCAAGTTGCCGATCTGGCGGTTGAGCGACTCGACGTTGCGCGCCATCACGTTGATGGCCTCGTTCTGGGCCTCGTTGAGCGGGCCAAGCGTGCCCTTCATAAACAGCTCTAGAAAGCCCAAGAGCGAGGTGAGCGGGGTGCGTAGCTCGTGCGAGAGCGAGCTTAAAAACTGGCTCTTGATATGGTCGAGCTCCTGCAGCTCGGCGTTGGCGCGGCTAAGCTCGTTGACGCGCTGTTCGAGACGTTGCACGATCCGCTGGTTGTAGTCGCGCAAAACTGCAGCTTCCTGATCTTTGGGCAGCACTTCGCGATCTCCAGCGATATAGGAACTCAATTGGTTGGGCAGTTGGCGCGGATCGATCGGCTTGGCCAAAAAGCCGTCGCAACCAGCCGCCAAGGCCCGTTCGCGCGAGCCAGGGCTGTTATCGGCTGTGAGCGCAACGATCGGCGTATTGCGCAGATGAGGCATGCCGCGCAGACGAGTCGTTACTTCGTAGCCGTCTAAGCCGTCAATGCCAAGATCAACCAAAATCAAGAGCGGGGTGTGTTCGCGCGCAAGGGCTAGGCCCGACGGGCCATCATCGGCCAACATCAATGTATAGCCTTTGGCCTGCAAGACGCGCTGCACCAAACGCTGGTTATCGAGATTGTCTTCGATGTAGAGAATATGGGGTTCGTCCATAGGGCGTAATCACTTCCGCACTATTGAGAAAGCGTGGTTGGTGAAGCGGGCGCTTCAGAAGCTAGAAGTTCTTCTGTTTGATAGACCGGAAGAGTGAAGGTGAAGGTACTGCCTTGATTGGGCGTACTTTCGACCCAAATCCGTCCATTGTGGGCTTCAACCAGACGCTTTGTAATACTTAAGCCTAAGCCGCTCCCTTTGCGGCGGCTGCGTCGACCATGAGCCTGATGAAATTCATCGAAAATATGCGGGATCTGCTCGGCGCTGATGCCGATTCCCGTATCGATCACACTCATCACAACCCAGGTTCCGGGCGGGATCTGGCTTTCTGGGAG
This sequence comes from uncultured Chloroflexales bacterium, assembly GCA_937902315.1. Taxonomy (GTDB): domain Bacteria; phylum Chloroflexota; class Chloroflexia; order Chloroflexales; family Chloroflexaceae; genus CALGUG01. Next base: position 98,168 of record CALGUG010000005.1, on the reverse strand, counting down.
GCTAGGTTGTTTAGTGGTATCCCCATGCGCTATTTCCCGTTCAGGTATGGTTAAAAGGCGAGCGCTGACGGTAATGCTGCCACGCTCGGTGAACTTAAAGGCATTGGCCAAAAGATTGAGCAAGATCTGCCGAACACGATCTTTGTCGGCATAAGCCAGCGGCAGATCGTCGGCGATCACATGGTGCAAACGAATATTTTTGCCGCGCACAAGCGCTTGGATCATATCAAACACGGTGACTACCAGCTTCTTGAGATCGAGCGGCTCCGGTTCAAGTTCCAGATGGCCCGCCTCGATGCGTGCCATGTCGAGCAGTTCGTCGATCATGTGCAAGAGATAGCGCCCGTTCAAGTTGATGCTGTTGAGATCTTCGCGTTGAACCGAATTGAGTGGCCCGTCGATTTCGTCGAGCAATACGGTCGAGAAACCGATGATGGCATTGAGCGGCGTGCGCAGTTCGTGCGATACCGAAGCCAAAAACTCGCTCTTGCGCTGATCGGCTTGGCGCGCTTGCTCCATAGCGTTGGTCAGCTCGTTGGTGCGCTGCAAAACACGCTGTTCGAGGTCTTCGTAGAGGCGCACGTTCTCGATCGTCATACCCACCATGGTCGCAAACATCAACAGTTGGCTGGCGTCGTTGGCCGAGACGGGCCGCTGCGTATGGTGATGGTCGGCGAACAGCAAACCGATCACACGCTCGTTGCGGCCAATAATCGGTACCTGTACATACGAACGACTCTGCAACAGATTTTGGGTCGCTTGATAGGTCGGTCGATGACGAGCGGGATCTTCGACGATCACAGCTTTGCCGCTGCGCACAATGTCGGCCTCGATGGTCGCGCTCTGCACAGAAATGGGATACTGCTGCAGTTCGGCCAGCAGTTCGTCTGCCTCCTGCAGATTGTCTGTCCCAAGCGAGAGGCTCGTCGCCCGTAGCTGCCCGGCTTCCACCAGATAGAGCAGGGCGCGGTCGAAACCGAAGCGCTCACAGAGCACAGCGGGGATAGCTCTCAACAGCTCGCGCAGATCCAGAATGGTTTTGAATTCGTTCGAGATCTCGTTCAAGATCGCGAATTGTTTGGCATTCAGCTCAAGCTGTTCGACCTGTTCGCGCAGCGCCAAGGCCATACCATTGAAGCTATTCACCAGTTGGCCGATCTCATCGTTGCTGGCAGGGCGCAAACGCGCGCTGAAATCGCCGCTGGTTACGCGCCGCACTGTCTGCTGCAGGGCCATAATCGGCTTCAGGAGCGAGTGGGCAAAGAGCAGGCTCAACAGAGCGATCAAACAGCTCACTACAAGAATCAAGCCAATAAATTTGGTGCGAAGCTGCTCATAGAGCGAGCGATCCTCGCTGAGCGCCGCCATAGGCATGATCTGCTCGCTGGGCGCAAGCAGCACTAGTTGCCAGTCGCGCTCGCCGATCGGGGCAAAGGCGACGTAGACTGAACTATTGGCAAGCTCAAGTTGGTGAACACCCGCTGATTGGAGCTCCAGATCGGCACCTAGCTGCTGGATCTGGGGCTCGGGTGAGGAACGCAGATCGTTAGCTTCAAATAGCTGTAGCCATTGGCTTTCGGCATGCTGGCCCGCAAAGCGGGCTACAATAGCCCTGTTATGATCAACGAGCAAGGCGGTGTATTGCTCACCAAGCTGCGCTCCTAACAAATTTTGTTGCAGGCGATCGAGCGTCAGATCGAAGCCCGCTACACCCAGCAGGTTTGCTTGGGCATCGTAGATCGGCCTCGCTACCTGTACAACGTTTGCAGCGCTGATCGGGTCGTTCTCGGCTGTGAGCCAGACGGTGGTTCGTTGGTCGCGCGCCTGTTGATACCAGGCTTGAGCGCGCGCATCGTAACCCTGATGCTGGGCGAGGTTAGCGCGGGCCGCAGATGTACGAAAAACACTGATGCCGCCCGACTCGAAAGCGACATAGGCTTGCGCGATCAGGGTCTCATCGAGCTTAAGATCTATCAGAAAGGGCAGCGTGGCTTGAGCGAGTTCCAGAGTTGCAGCTTGTTCGCTGGCGATCTGTGCATCCCAACCGCTCGGCGCGATCCAGATCTGATCGCTATTCGCTGCGGGTAGATCGTTTTGAGAAGGGATATGCTGAACGTAACTGGCGAGCTGTTCGAGTTGTGTCTCGATGGCTTGCAAACGGGCCGCGTAGCCAAGCGCTTTATCGTTGCTACTCTGTTGAAGGGCCGCTTCAGCTTGCTGCCGAAGCGCGCTGGCGCTTTCATTTTGTAGATCGTTGCGCGCTGTTTCAAAGCTCCCCAAGGCTAGCCATGCCATCAACACGAGCGCAGGTAAGGCCAAGCCCAAACTGACGAGCACTATTTTTGAGCGAATCGACAAAGGCATATACAACATCCTGGCGTCAGCTCTTCCTCCCGACAGGCCAATCCAGTTGATCAGGTTTCAGACTTTCGTACAAATAAGAACGATTGTTAGGCTAAAATATCCCAGATATTGGGTGAGTTTTTCCTTACAAAAGGGTGACAACTAGCACGCGTTTGAAGCTTGATCAGCTGAGGTACGGTCTTAGAGATGATGCCTGTTGAGAGATGAAGCGCGCAGGCTGATACTCGGCCGCTTACAGGCTCGTTTTTGGAGCTTGTTTGCGTCTGCTAGCTAGTAGCTCTATACTAAAGAACAGGAACACACATAACACTTATTGATGAGGCTTTCATGGAGTATACGTTTGATCGATTTACCGCAGAGATCACTAAAGCCATTTTGGCTACGGGCAAAGTGCCCGCTGAGCTGATCGAACTGCAAGAGCCTAAGGCGAATGTGCCAGCAGACTTGGCGCTTCCCTGTTTCCGCGCTGCAAAAGCGGCTGGCTTTGCCCCTCCAGCCCTTGCAAATAGCTTGGCCCAAGAACTGAAGTTTGCCAAAGATAGCTTGGTAGGCTCGGTCGCTGCAGCGGGACCCTTCCTTAACTTTACCGTTCAACCCGAACGCATGGCACGCTCGGTTGTGCAAGAAGTGCTCCAAAAAGGCGATAAATATGGTCACGATGATCTTGGCAAGGGTCAGACCGTTGTGATCGACTATAGCTCGCCAAACGTAGCCAAGCGTATGCACGTCGGCCACATTCGCTCGACGATCATCGGCCAGAGCATCAACAACATTCTTAAAGCGCTCGGTTATACCACGATCGGCGATAACCACCTCGGCGATACGGGCACGGGCTTTGGCAAGCTGCTCTATGCCATTGAGCGCTGGGGCTGGCCGACAAGTGAAGGTGAGCAGTTGTTGGCCGATCTAGAGGCGCTCTATCAACGCGCCAGCCTAGCCGAAGCCGAAGATCCCTCGATCGGCGACGAGGCCCGCGCTTGGTCGCTCAAGCTCGACCAAAACGAGCCGCACGCGATGGAACTGCTGCACAAAGCGACCGAACTGACCTTGCGCGCCAACCAGCGCAACTACGACCGCTTGGGCGTCTCGTTCGATACCAATCACGGCGAGACCTTCTACCTCGACAAGATGGGCCCCTACGTCGAGCAGGCGCTCGAGAAGGGCATCGCCTACCGCGATGAAGATGGCGCTGTGGTCGTCGCCGAGCTTGAACCGAATATGCCGAACTTCCTGCTGATGCGCAGCGACGGCGGCTCGCTCTACCACACCCGCGACTTGGCAACGATCGTCTATCGCCAAGAGCAGTACAACCCGACCAAGATCATCTATGTGGTCGGCCAGCCCCAAGAGATGCACTTCCGCCAGCTCTTCGCACTGGCACGTGCGCTGGGCTACGCCACCGATATCGAGCTGACCCACCTCTACTTCGGCACGATCTTCGACGCCAAGGGCCAGGCACTTTCGACCCGCCGTGGCAATATGATCTATCTGGAAGATCTGCTGACCGATGCGATCGTACGCGCGCGCAAGGTTGTAGACGAGAAGAGCCCCGATCTGTCTGACGAAGAGAAGGATCAGGTCGCCGAGGCGGTCGGTATCGGCGCGGTGATCTACAACGATCTCTTCCAAGATATGAAGCGCAATATCACGCTCGATTGGGATCGTATGCTTGCTACCGAGGGCAATAGCGCCACCTATCTGCAGTATTCCTACGCTCGCTGCCGCTCGATTCTGCGCAAGGGCCAAGAGCAGGCCGGACAGGATGTGCTCGAGAACTACGATGCATCGCTGCTGGTTCACGACTCCGAACAGTCTTTGATCAAGCATCTGGCTCGCCTGCCCGAGGCAGTGCGCGAGGCTGGGGCGCGCTATACACCTCACGTGATCGCCGACTGGAGCTATAACACCGCTCGCCAGTTCGCCAGCTTCTACAACAACTGCCCGGTTTTGAAGGCCGAAAGCGATCAGCTACGCAACGCCCGTTTGGCTTTGGTAGCGGCTACCGCCCAAGCCCTCAAGAACGGTCTGGCCCTCTTGGGTGTGCGTGTCGTTGAACGCATGTAGTCGCACAGCCAGAGCGACGGGGTGCGAGAGAGTTCGCTTTCTCGCACCTTTTGCTATCTGTTCTAGGCAAGCGCCATTCTCAAAAATCGAAAGCATACAAACAGTTATGACGAAGCCCACATCCCAGCCAGCGAGTCAACAACTCGAGCACGCAACAAGCAGCCGCATCAGCCATCTGCACATGTGGCGCAGCACTATTTTGCAAGTGATCGTGCTGATGCTACTCTTTATCGCAACGCCCTTTAGTTTTGACAGCGCATTTGTCACCAAGATCGATCTGGGCGCTCTGACAGCCCTGCGAGCTTGGCATAATCCAACCAGCATTGTGATTATGCGCTTTTTCACCGAAATGGGCGGCAATATCGGCCTCCCGATCTTCGCGGCTGTAATCTTTGGAGGGCTCTGGATCACGGCCCGTCGTCTAGAAGCCATGGCCTTTTTTGTAGCAGCCCTGACCGGCTTTGTCGGCAACAACCTGCTCAAATTCATCTACAACCGCGAACGCCCTTCTATGTACGAGCGGCTATTTGAAGTCACATCGAGCAGCTTCCCGAGCGGCCATGCCATGTGTTCGATTCTCTGCTACGGCATGGCGGCCTATCTGTTAGGGCGCATTCCCAGACTCGCGCCTTATCGTGTGCTGATCTGGATCGTCAGCGTGTTCATGATCGCTATGATCTGCCTTTCACGGGTCTTTTTTGCAGTACACTATCCCAGCGATGTTTGGGGCGGTTTATTGGTCGGTGGTGCTTTGTTACTTGTGATCATCCGCGCTTTCGAGCAGCGTGTGCAAACGCGATCCTAGCCTAAAGGCTATGGTAGAATAGGTAGGTTTACTCACAAACGGGTTCCCACAAGTCTCGTTCAAGCTCGTTAGGTAGGATACAACTGTGTTCTATACAAGCATATTGCGCCCACTACTCTTCCGTCTCTCCAAGCGCGATCCAGAAAGCATTCACGAAACAACCCTCCGATTGCTTCAGCTTGCAGGGATCACAAAGCCGATTCTTGCACTTATGCGTTTACGTTTCGCCCTGCAAGATCCTTCTCTGAGCCGCACGCTCTGGAATATTACCTTCCCCAACCCGATCGGTTTGGCCGCTGGTATGGATAAAAACGGCATCGCCTTGCCTGCTTGGGAAGCGCTCGGCTTCGGCTTCGTTGAGGTCGGAACGGTGACGGCTCTGGCCCAGCCCGGCAATCCACGCCCTCGCCTCTTCCGCCTGCCCGCCGATCAGGCGATCATCAACCGTATGGGTTTCAATAACGAGGGCGCTGCGGCGCTGGCTGGACGCTTGGCGAAAACGCCCAAATTAGGCATTCCGATCGGGGTCAGTTTGGGCAAATCGAAGGTTGTGCCGCTCGAAAACGCCGCCCACGACTATTGCACTTCGCTGGGCTATACCTATAGCTATGGCGACTATTTCGCCATCAACGTCAGCTCTCCCAACACGCCCGGTCTGCGCGGTTTACAAGAAAAGAGCCATCTCAACGAGCTGGTCGGCGCGCTACGCGACAAACAGCGCTCGCTCTCGGCTGGCAAACCGCTCAAACCGCTTTTGATCAAGGTCGCGCCAGATCTCGACGATTCGGCCATCGACGATGTGCTCGATGTTTGTGCGCAACACAAGCTCGATGGCATCATCGCTACCAATACCACTATCGCTCGACCCAATCTGCGCACCAATATCAACGAGACCGGCGGTCTAAGCGGGCGACCTCTCGCGCCACGTTCGCTCGAAGTGGTGCGCTTCATTCACAAGCAGACTAACGGCAAGCTGCCGATTATCGGTGTAGGAGGCATCTTTACGCCCAACGATGCCTTGCATATGTTAGAAGCTGGTGCGCAACTGCTTCAGGTCTATACCGGCTTTATTTACGAAGGGCCATCGCTGCCCAGTCGGCTTAACAACGCCATTCGCAGTTTCCAGCGCTAGGCTAAGTACGAGGAGAACAGTATGTCTATTTCTGCCCGAGAACGAATTCTAGTCGCTCTCGATGTGCCAACCTTAAGCGAGGCACTCGCCCTCGTTGATCAGCTCAAGGGCCGGGTCGGTGGCTTTAAAGTCGGTTTAGAACTCTGCCATAGCGAAGGCACCAACCAAGTTATTCAAGCGGTCAGCGCGGCGGGTGGCAACGTCTTTCTCGACATCAAATTGAAAGATATCCCCAACACAGTGGCCGGTGCAACCCGCGCTGTCACTAAGCCGGGCGTCTTTATGTTCAACCTGCACTGCGACGGCGGCATCGCCATGATGCGCGCCAGCGTTGAAGCAGCCCGCAGCGTCAGCGAAAACCCGCCGCTGATCATCGGCGTGACCGTGCTGACCAGCTTGGGCGCGACCGAGCTGCATTCTGACCTGGGCATTGTGGAAGATGTCGAGCACTATGTGGTGAGGCTGGCCCGTATGGCAAAATCGGCCGGCCTGAACGGTGTGGTTAGCTCGGTCAAAGAGGTTGCCGCTATCAAAGAGGCCTGCGGACAAGATTTTATTACAGTTACCCCTGGCATTCGTCCGCTCTGGGCGGCTGCAAACGATCAACGTCGCGCGGTCACGCCCGCCCAAGCCATCGCGGCTGGCAGCGACTACCTTGTGATCGGACGCCCGATCACCAACCCACCCGCCGAGATCGGCAGCCCTGTAGATGCGGTCGAACGAATCGTTGCTGAAATGGAATACGGATCATAAACACCATGAGTGATATTAATGTTTTAGAAGTTCTAGAGCGCGTCGGTGCTCTCTTGACCAATACCCACGTGCTCTACAAGTCGGGTCGTCACGGCGAAGCGTATGTCAATAAAGATGCGCTCTATACCTCGCCAGCCGATACCTCAGCGGTCTGTCGTCTGATCGCAGAGCACTTCGCTGCTGCCAAGATCGATGTTGTAGCAGGCCCAACCATCGGCGGCGTGATCTTGTCGCAGTGGGTGGCCTATCACCTCGGCCAGATCGTCGATGGCCCAGCGCCGGTCGCAGTCTTCGCCGAAGAGGTCAACGATCAGCGCGTCTTCCGACGTGGCTACGATGCCTTCTTGCCCGGCAAGCGCGTGCTGGTCGTAGAAGATATTTTGACCACCGGCGGCTCGGCCCGCAATGTGGTGCGCAGCGTCAAGGCGGCGGGCGGCGAAGTGATCGGCTTGGCTGCGCTCTGCAACCGTGGCGGCGTCAGCGCCGAAGATGTGGAAGCGCCCGAACTCTTCGCGCTGGCCAACATCAACCTAAGCTCGTGGGCGCCCGAAGAGTGCCCGCTCTGCAAGCAGGGCGTGCCCATCAACACATCGGTCGGTAAAGGCGGCAAATAAAACAAAACCCAGGGGAGCCGCTGCAGGCTGGCGGTGGCTCCCTCTACAGAGAGGAACGCACCATGCGCCTGATACTGGTTCGCCACGGAGAAACCGATTGGAATGCAGCCTTACGCTATCAAGGCCAAGCCAATGTTCCGCTCAATCGGCGTGGTCGCGAACAAGCCAAGCTGCTGGCCGCCCGCCTCAAACCTCGCGGCGCTGTCGCGCTCTATACCAGCGATCTGGCGCGCGCCCAAGAGACCGCCGAGATCCTCGGCGCTGAGCTGAAACTCACACCCCAAGCGCTGCCCGATCTGCGCGAGATCGATGTTGGTCAATGGGAAGGCTTAACACCCGAAGAGCTCTATCGCCGCTTTCCCGACCACATGCGCCAGTACGAGCGCGATCCAGCCCGCACAGTGCGCATCGGCGGCGAGTCCTACTTACAACTGCAAGAACGAGCATTACGCGCCCTCAAGCAGATAGAAAACAACCATAGCAGCGATCAAGTTGTGATCGCTGTCTCGCACGGCGGCACCATTCGCGCCATCTTATGTCATGTCATCGATCTCGATCTGATCAATTTCGGCAAGCTCTGGCTCGATAACGGCTCGATCAGCGAGCTGCACTTGGGGAGCAACGGCTGGCGTGTGATTCGCCTAAACGACGCGGCCCACTTAGAGACAATGGGCCTAAACGCCAAAGCGGGCGGCTTAGACTGGACCAAAGGCGCAGAATAGGCTGATCTGAAATCCGTTTGTATTATCGGCTTTGGGGAGGTCTCGGCACACACAGATACGCCCCGTTTGTTGGGCGGGATGCTGGTAGCCGTAGGCGGACGCGCATAGGACCTTCTTCTTGGTGAGAAAGCTCGCCGCCGTAAGCTGAAGCAAGCAAGCGGATTCGCTATGAAACGTGGAAACAAGGAGCGTATGTCGATCAAAGAACGCTGTGGACTTGCTTTACTCTTTTGGTGGAGCGTTTTTGAGTTGATCACTGGCACAGCCGGTTGGTGGGGACTTTCTTGGATAGGGCGCTCGCGCTGGCATATGGCTGCCAGTCTGCCGCTCTCGTGGTCCTTAGCGACATTACGCCAAACAGGCCGCCCAAACTGGGGCTTGCTGCTCGCCATGCTGCTTCCGGCCCTGCTGCTCCATCTGCTAGGCAGCAATCTGCGCCACTGGAAGCTCAACCCCATGCGTTCGCTCGAACCGAACAGCTACCCCGATCGCACCATCGAACGGATCGACATCCCGCTCGACGAAGGCTATGTCCCCGCGCTCTACATCACCCCGAAGGGCGAAACGCAGGCGGCGCTCTGTGTGGTGCATGGCAGCGGCTGCAACAAAAGCTTCTACATTTGGCGGCTGGTCGATGCCTTGATCGGGCGCGGCTTCGCCCTGCTGCTGATCGACCTCGATGGGCACGGCGAGAGTCCGCGCATTCAGCGCTACCCCGAGATGCTCGAATGCATCGTCGGCCCGGTCGAATGGCTGCGCCGTCGCTACCAACAAGTCGGCCTGATCGGCTATAGTCTGGGCGCCTGTTTGGCAGGGCGAGCCGTGGCCGATGGGCTACAGGTCGATGGTGTGGCGCTGCTGCAAGGGCCACCCAAGCTGATCTTTAGCGAACGCGACCGCTGGCGCGAGGCGCTGCTGCTGACCCGCCCCTCGATGTATCACCTCTCCAGCGACGCCAGCCTCTACCACATCATTCGCGCTTGGAAGTCGTGGCCGATTCGGGCCGCCATCAGCACCTGGGACCTGATCGATAAGCTCGATCTGCGTTCAAGCGTTCAGCGTATTCGCGGGCCGCTCTTGGTAGCCTACGGTGGCAAAGACGCGATCGTGCCGCTCTACCAAGGCGAACAGATCCGGGCTGTGCTGCCGCCCCAAGCCACTTGGCGAGTGATCAAACGGGCCAGCCATCTCTCGCTGATCCTCGAACCAGAGATGCTGCGCATCCTCGCCGATTGGTTCAGCGAAGAATTCGCCTATCTACGCTGAGGACTTGTTTCACCACACGAGGCACTAAGGCACAGAGTTTTTAAGAAATGATCTTGTCATTTTCGTGTGATTGATCTACTGCTTCAGCCAAATATCGCTGTACAATACCAAATCATCTCCTACGAAACAACGGGACGAAGCTCTCTTGATCCATAGCTTTGGCGGCCAGGTCTCTCGCTTCCATTCGTTCCTTGGCGCGTCCGCCTTCGGCTATCAGAGCAGGGCTCCATCCATTCGGGCCCTCAAGCGCTGCCTTCGCTGCCTTCTCTGCTTTCGCTGTTATCGCTGCTAGCGCTGCAACCTGCCTGGTGCAAGCACCAAGCAGGTTTTTCTTTGTTTTTCACCACCGAGACGCTGAGTCACTGAGGAAAAGGACGTTGGCTGTGGAATGCAAAAGCCGTACCCTGAGCCTGTCGAAGGGTACGGCTTTTGAGGCGGAAACCGAACTCGAGCTGTCAGCAGAGCACAAAGGGCCATCTGACAGCTCGAGAAACTCAATTAGCGAACGCCCAAAAGTACCTCGGTCGTGAGCTGGTCGAGGTATTCGTAGCGCAGATCGCGGGCTGCCAGAGCGGTGCGATCGAAGCCGAAGTTCTTGAGCGTGTTGGCCTTCTCGGCGGAATAGCCACCCTGCCAAGCCGGAACCTCGCCTTGAGCGCTGTTGATCTCCTTCACAAGAGCCTGGATCTCAGCATCAGCGTTCCACTGCTGAGCCTTCTCCTTCAAGATCAGGTAGGTGCGCATACAGCCGCGCGCAAAGTCCTTCACTCCTTCGCGGCCTTCGGTGCGATAGGCGTGAGCGTCGAAGTGACGGCTGCCGCTATAGCCCACATCCTCCAAGAACTTCACCAAGAAGAAGGCGTTCTTGGGGTTGACCGCACCGAAGCGGAAGTCTTGGTCGTAGCGGCCCGGAGCCTGATCGTTCAGGTCGATATGGAAGAGCTTGCCTGCATCCCAAGCTTGGGCGACGCCGTGCAGGAAGTTCAGGCCAGCCATGGTCTCGTGAGCGACCTCGGGGTTGACACCGACCATCGAGGGATCGTCGAGGGTTTCGATGAAGGCCAGCGCATGGCCAACGGTCGCCAAGAAGATGTCGCCGCGTGGCTCGTTGGGCTTGGGCTCGAGCGCGAACTTCAGATCGTACCCCTGATCTTTGACATAGCCGATCAAGAAGTTCATAGCCTCGCGATAGCGCTTAATCGCCTCTTGAGGGTTCTTGGTCGAGTCGGTCTCGACGCCCTCGCGACCGCCCCAGAAGACATAGGTTTTTGCACCCAGCTCCACACCCAAATCAATGGCCCGCATGGTCTTTTGCACAGCAAAGGCGCGCACTTGGGGATCGTTGGCGGTGAAGGCACCATCTTTGAAGGCCGGATCGCGGAAGAGGTCGGTGGTCGCCATCGGCACAACCAAGCCCGTCTCCTTCAAGGCGGCCTTGAAGTCGCGCACAATCGCATCGCGTTCCGACGGCGTAGCGTCGATCGGCACAAGGTCGTTATCGTGGAAGTTCACGCCGTATGCGCCGACCTCGGCCAAGAGATGCACGATCTCTACCGGCGAGAGCGGCTCGCGCACTGGCTCGCCGAAGGGGTCTCGGCCAGGATTGCCCACCGTCCACAGTCCAAAGGTAAACTTATCTTCCGGCTTCGGCTGGTAATTGCTCATTACAATACCTCTTTCTTGACAACGATGTCATCAATAGGCCATTCTGACGCTATGAATCGCCGAATAGAGCGATTAACACGCTCGGGATAGCCCGCGAAACAAGGGTGAAACTAGCTTTTTATGAGCGCAAAAAGAAATCGTTTGCAAGCCCATTCTACTGCTAAATGTGCGATAATGCAATTAGCTATTTTTTAAAAGGCTGATGACGTTATCAGATAGAGGTGTCGATCTAAGCTGTAGAACGTGCGGTATAGCCGAAAAGGAGGCGCCTTAACAAGCGCTCGATCTGTATATGAAGCGCAAAAATGGGTATAATACAAAAATAGATCAGAAACTGGTAGGAACTATGACGAAGCCTGTAACAATCGAAGACCTTGCGCGGATAACTGGTGTCTCACCTAGCACCGTATCTCGCGTTCTCAATGGCAACAAAGGTGTCGCTGCCGATAAACGAGCGCTTGTCCTTGAGGCAGCCGAAAAACATCACTACCGCCCAAACGCTGTCGCTCGTGGGCTTGTCAGTGGCCGTTCGATGACGATTGGGGTTGTAGTGCAAGATATCGCCACCCCGTTTTTCGCCAATATGCTGGTTGGTATCGAACAGGGCCTCGATCAAAGCGGCTACCGTTCGATGTTTGCCAGCACCCTATGGCGCGATAACGACCCAAACGATGACCACGAACCGTTCCATGTTCTGCTCGACCGACGGGTCGATGGTCTGATCGTGCTGGCCGGACAAGCCTCCGATCAATTTCTGCGCGATCTGGCTGAACAGATCCCGATCATTATCGCAGCCCGCAAAGTCGAAGGCCTCGAAGATCGCTGCATCTCGATCGACAACGTTGAGGGGGCGAGTACCATCACCCGCTACCTGATCGGCTTGGGCCACAAGCGGATCGCCCACATCACCGGACACCGCAACCACCCCGACGCGCTCGACCGTCTGCGCGGCTATCGGCTCGCGCTCGAAGAGGCTGGCATCGAATACGACGAAGAGCTGGTGGTCGAGGGTTCGTTCCACGAGGAGTCAGGCCTGAAGGGCGTCGAACAGTTGTTAACACGTGGGGTGCGTTTTAGCGCGCTGTTCGCTGGCAACGACCAAACGGCCTATGGAGCGATGTTGGCGCTGGCATCGCACAATTTCCGCATTCCAAACGATGTGTCGGTGGTCGGTTTCGACGACGTTTCGCTCTCGGCTTACACCCTGCCGCCGCTCACAACCATTCGTCAGCCTGCGGTAGCTATGGGGCGTGCTGCCGCCGAAAGCATGCTCAGGTTGTTAAGCGGGAACGATCCCGAGGTGCCACACTTCCAGACGGAGCTAATCATTCGCAAGTCGGCTGCGATCTACCACTAAACTTTGCAAACGCTTTCAGAGCCGTACTACAGGCGATTTCGCGCGCTAGTGCGAAATCGCCTTTGCTTTTTTTGCTTTTTGGCCCTCATCCCCGACCCTTCTTCCGCAAGCTATGCATTAGCCAAAAGTCGTGTCGGCAGCAAAAGGCGATCGTTCGCATACCATCGCGGAAGTATCCTTGAGAGCACAGAACGGGAAGCATTCAGCCCCTCGCCCGCAGTGTGGGAGAGGGGGTCGGGGGGTGAGGGCAGATAACGCTGACCGTATGTCGATTTGTGGCTAATGTACAGCTCCCGCAAGCAGGAGAAGGGAGTCAGACAACAGTAGGCCATACCCCTCGACAGGCTCAGGGTACGGCGGAGCATTTGCAAAAATCCTCTGTGCCTCACGTGGTGAAACTTGCTCCTATGCCTCGTGTGGTGAAACCAAATTCGCTTGCTTCATTCTATTTGGCCTTCGGCAGAATGGAACTTGTCTCTTTTTGTTGTGTGAAATGTCGCGCGATAGCGCGACATCCCGGTTTTGTTTTCTTACACTCCAAGTGGGCAAGTTTTTAAACGAACTTGGTATAAGAACAAGTATTGCCTCAAGGCTTGTTGTCTGTGATTGACGAGGAAAGGCAGGGTTTGAACAAGGAGATTCGCGATGAAGGCAATGAGAAAGAAGCCCTATTTTGTTGGGCGGGATGCTGGTAGCCGTAGGCGGACGCGGTTGGAGGCGGATGGAAGGTACATTCCTAGTCGCCAAAGTACAAAGCTGAGCGAGCGAATTTGCTAGAATCGCTTTGAGGACTCTAGCAAATCCGCTCGAATGAGTGTGATACTTTTGTTCTGGACAGAGCGGCGCTCTTGTTAGCTTTGGGATCACTCGTTTGTGACGATCACCGTGGTACCGACCGCAGCCCAGTGATAAAGCCACTCTGCATCATCGATATTGAGGTTGACGCAGCCGTGCGAAAGGCGCGCGCCCGTGCCGAATTTATTGTGCCAATAGGTGCCATGCAGCGCCACAGCGCCGTTGAAATACATGATCCAAGGCACATTGGGCACATTCCAAGTCTCGCCCTTCATGCTGCCGCGCATAGTGTGCAGCTGAACCTTGCGATAGACGCTGTAGCGACCGGCGGGCGTGCGGAAGTCGTCGCGCCCGGTCGTAACCGGGGCCTGATAGACCATCAAGTCGCCCTCGTAGGCGCGCAAACGCTGGCTGGCGAGACTCACCTCGATACGCAAGGGCCACAGATGCTGCGACCAGTCGGGCACATCGGGTATGCGCGCAAAGGGCTGCTCGGGAATACTCTGCATCTGCATCGACTGGCGCCCAAAATCGGCCAGCTCGATCTCGTGAAGAGCGGCCAGTAGAATGCCATGGCGCCGCTCTGCAGTGCGATAATATTCGGGCATAGCTTCTGGATAAAAGGTGAAGCGGGTGCGCTCAAAATATTGCACAAGGCGGCCATCTTCTTCAAACGCTTCGCTCAGCGGCAAGCCGAAGATCTCGGCGCCGCCCCGTTTTTCCCAAAAATTGCGGAATTTGCCCTTAATGTTATGTCCAGTTTCGGGGAAGTAGAGCGCGTCGGCGAGCGGCTCGGCTGGTTCGAACCAGCGATCGGCCAGCAGCTCGCGCCCCAAGAGGCCAAGTTGGATCTGGCCCGTTGAGAGATCGTATTCGAAACGGCTACGCTCAAAGTATTGAACGACGCGCCCGTTCGATTCAAAGGCTTCGCTGAGAGGATAGCCGAACAGCAACATTTGGCCTCGGCTGCGCCAAAAATCTAAAAAGCCAAAATCGTTCGAGAGGTGGTGACCAGTTTGAGGGAAATAGACTCGCTCGACGCTTGTGGCTTGAGCCTGAGCTTTAGGAAGGGTCTGCCACCCAAAAGAGACTTCCAGCAAAACAACAATCAGCGCGACAGTACACAGACGGAGGCGAACGCTAAGCATTGCAGGCTCCTTCGATTTGAAACGGTAATGGCTGTACACGTACGCAAAACAACATGTCGCTGGAACACTTTTGTGGTATCGAAAGGGCTACACCTCCTTTCTGATCGATGCTCACTATTGGGGCTTCGTTTCTGAAAATAAGCAGTAGAAGGGCGCGTTAAATGGCGTCCCTGAACGGAAAGATTATCAGCCTGCTTTCACTCGTTCACAAGCCGAAGCGTATGTGGCTGAACAAGGCGCTATTGCTGGGAACAGCTCAGCCACAGACGGCTGCATGGAGCAGTCTGGCAAAACGTTAAAAAGCCTGCTCCAAGTCACATAAACTATTATGCCCTAGCGGAGCAAGTCGATTTTTGATTTCTTCAAAGAGAAGATTTGAGGCTGGCGCTTCAAGCGCTCCGGCCTGTTGAAAGCTATTCAGAGGGCGGCAGTTGAATGGTTGTCGCTTCGACCAGCAGTTCAGGACCCAAACGCGCAACGTCACCGCTTATGCTTATAGTATCACCGCGCTGGAGCCATAAAAAGTCACGCAATGTGCGCAAACGCATTCGAAAGAGATAACGCTGCACGGGCAGACGGCGCTCGTCTTCGCGCGGCGCAATCGCCAAAAGCAGCTCGGCGGTGCCGCCTGTCTCTTCGTCGAGCTCGACATTGGGATCGCTCTGCAGTTGGCCGGTGGCGGTGATCTGAATGCGGCCTTGGGGGCCGTTGGGCGGGCTCGGCTCGGGCGCCCAAACGGGGCGTTGCTCTTGCAAACCCTCGCCCGGGGCAGGCTTGATCAGCGAGCGCCAATCGTCGCCCAGCAGCTTTTGCAGGCCGGCCTCGGCCTCGCTTTGAGCGGCGGCCAGACCGTCCAAGAGCTTCAGCATGCGGTCGGCGCGCGGCGTCGAAAGCGTTTCGGCGAAGAGGTAGAGGTGATCGGCGCGGGCCGCCAGCGTGCCGGTCAGCACCACTTTGTCGCCACGGCGCAGCCAACGAAAGCCATCGAAGCGGCGGCGGTGCACGGCGCAGCGCAGCAGCATTGGCGGGTAGAGCGGCTCGCCGCGCAAGGGCTGATGCGGCACCAACAGCTCGAGCTGCCAAAAACGGGCCTCGCCGCGCGGAGCGCTACGGCTATCGGGCGCAGGCTCGGGGTCGCGCTGCAAAACGCCCGTAACACGCACCTCGACCTTGCCTTGGTTGGTGACAAGCGAGCTTGGCTGGGGCACACCCGCCGGACGCGGCATACGGTTGACCTGGCGCGGCACAATCGGCGGAGCTTGCTTGGCGCGCCCGCGCGCCTTCGGGGCGGGCTGCTCGACCTGAGTATGCTCATCGAGCAGATCGCTGGGGGCGATGCCGAAAAAGGCCGCCAAGGCTTCGCGATCAGTCTGGGCGATCGGGCGTTCGGCCTTGAGGTAGGCTTCCAAACGCCGAAACGGGATCCCTACCCGGCTAGCAAGCTCTGTTAAAGCCATGCTGCCCACTAAGGTTCGCAAGTTTGGCATAGAAAAGCTCCTGATCGATACCACATCTGTTTGTTTCATTTGGCGGAGAGGGCTTTATCCTCCCATTCGGTCCTCAGCGCGTCCGCCTCCGGCTACTAAACATCCCGCCCAACAAATGGGGCTTCTAGCCGCGTGGAGAGGCCGCCGCGAACACCAGCATACAAACGGATTTCGATATGTCGCACTAGTTCGTTTCGTTGATCATGCGCAACATGGTTACAAGACCGATTATCGCGATCAACACCAAAACCAAAGCCCAGCCAAAAGCCAGCGGCAGCTGAACAAGGCTGGCGAGCAGCGTCAAGACCACGCCGAGCAGCGCAGCCCAGATCAAGCGCTTCTGATGCTGCTCGACCATGGCGTCGCTATGCTCGCTCTGCTCGAACGAGCGCAGGCGATGAGCCAGGCGGCTACTCTCCCAAGCAACCAGAGCCGCGATCACGGCCACAACCAACGGCAGGGCGATGATGCCCAAAAAGCTGGCGTAGGCAGCGGCTCCGATCGCCAGCAAAAGGCCGAGCACCGCCAGAGCATGGCTTTTGCGACGTTCGAGATAGATCCAAAGCAGGCCGAAGCCAAGCCAGATGGCAGCCAGCGCCCAAGCCCCAACAACGGCGAAGCTGATGCATAAGCAGAGGGTTGCAAGCGCGATAGCACTGTAAATCGTTCGTTCTAGCA
This sequence comes from uncultured Chloroflexales bacterium, assembly GCA_937902315.1. Taxonomy (GTDB): domain Bacteria; phylum Chloroflexota; class Chloroflexia; order Chloroflexales; family Chloroflexaceae; genus CALGUG01. The sequence continues at coordinate 81,318 of CALGUG010000005.1, read as the reverse complement.
TTAGGCCTCAGGGATAAATACAGCTGGACGGCTCAGCGCGACCTGCGCCAACTGGGTCAGCGGCATGCTCACATCCCAGTTGACAACCTGTATACCGATCCGGCGCAGCCTTGTGAGGCGCTGCTCGCGTTCGAGGCGGGCAATGCGCCTGCCAAGCTCGAAGGTCGGCAGTTTGGGCGAGAGCTGATACTCGAACGAGATCGGGTCTGGGCTGATCAGCATCACCTGAAAGCCACGTGCGCGCAGATTGCGGAAGAGCTGGTCTGAATCGTCGATCAAACTGCTGATAAAGATCAATTGAGAACGCGCCGGAAAGAGATGAATCGGCAGATTCTCAAGATTGGCGAAGGCGATGCTATCGCCCAAACGCGCTTCGGCCAAGGCTTGAAAGATACGTTCGCGCTGCATCTTGCCATAGCCCGGAATGGTCCAATTTAAACTCTGGCCGTACTGCAGCAGAGCGACGCGGTTGCCGCGCGTCAACAGGGCATCGCTGACGGCTGCGGCGGCCTGCACAGCGTATTCGAGCAGCGAATCTTTGCCGATCTCGACGCTATTGCTGCGACGCACATCGAGCACCACGCAGACATCGGTGGCGCGCTCTTGCTCGAATTCGTTGACGTAGAGCTGCTCTTGGCTGCGAGCGCTGGCGCGCGCATTGATCCAACGGGTCGGGTCGCCAGGCTGATATTCGCGAATGCCATAGAAGGCCACGCCCGGGCCGCCCTGACGGGCCGGAATGGTGCCCGAAAAGCCGCGTGTTCGGCGAGGACGAATGGCGACATCGCGTAAGGACTGCACCACTGGCAAGACCACAATCTGGCCGGGCGCGCTCAGCTGAGCATGCTTGGTCATCAGGCCAAAGGCCTCGCTGACTTGCACATCCAGCTCGTCGAAGTGGTAGCTGCCGCGCCCGCTCACAACGCTATAGCGCAAGGTGACGCTCTCGCCCTCAGCTAGACGCGCCAATATGCGAGCCTCGCCCTCTTCGACGCGCACACCGAGCGGCAGGCGATCCTCAACGATCAAGGATTCGATCAACGGCCCTTGGTTGAGGATCGTCAGGCTGACTTCGACCGGCACACCGGCGGGCACACGGTCGGCGCTAAAGCTGCGTGTGACCTGCAACTTGGACGCATTGGGCGCGAAGTACAAGCCAAAAGCCAAATAGCCGATCAGCGGCAGCGCCAGCGTTAAAAGCGTGCCGTTGCGAGTCGCCAGTCCGGCGACAAACAGACCATAGATAAGCAGACTGATCAGACCACGAGCGGTCATGATGCGGCCTCGTCGAGCACCGGTACAGGGATATGGTTCACCAACGAGGCGATGATGTCGCTGGCAGCGCGGCGCTGCATCCAAAACTCGGGGTCGAGCATCACACGATGGATGAGGGCGGGCTGGGCGAAGCGCTTGACATCGTCGGGCAGCACAAAGCCACGGCCATCGAGGGCAGCCTGCACACGCGCTAGCTTGAGCAAGGCCAGCGAGCCGCGCGGGCTAGCGCCCACAGCCACGCGCTTATCGCGGCGAGTCGCCCCAACCAGATCGACGATATAACGTTCGATATCGGAATGGACGAAGACCTCTTCGATGCTCTCGCGCAGAGCCAACAGCTCCTCGGCGCTGGTCACGGCGGCCAACTCGATGTCGTCGTTGCGGCGGGCGCGACGGCGCTGCAAGATCTGCTGCTCCTCCTCGGGCGAGGGGTAACCGACCGAAAGCTTCATCAAGAAGCGGTCGAGCTGGGCCTCGGGCAGCGGGAAGGTGCCTTCGTACTCGATCGGGTTTTGGGTCGCTAGCACGATAAAGGGCTGCGGCAGCGGCAAGGTTTCGCCTTCGAGCGTAACTTGGTGCTCTTGCATAGCCTCCAGCAGGGCCGCCTGGGTCTTGGGCGAGGCGCGGTTGATTTCGTCGGCCAGAATGATGTTGGCGAAGATCGGGCCTTTGCGCAGCTCAAAGCGGTTGTTGACGCGATCGTAGATGTAGCTGCCGGTGATGTCGCTCGGCAAGAGGTCGGGCGTGAACTGAATGCGCTTGAATTCGAGGCCGAGCGCGGTCGCAAAGCTCTTGGCGATCAAAGTTTTGGCCAAACCCGGGTAGTCTTCGAGCAGAATGTGTCCGCCTGCCAAGATGGCAGCCAGCATCTGCTCGAGCAGAAGACGCTTGCCCACAATCGCCTGTTGGACCGTGGAGATCACACGTTCGCCCACTTCGGCGACGCGAGAGAAATCGCTTGTCATAGAGATCTATTCCTTATCAACAGCAAGGCCGATCAGGGCTGGCGGCTGCGCTCACGGGCCTGCTCGGCTCGCTCTTCCAAAAAGCGTACAACAAGCTCGGGGTCGAGCGCTAGGGCCGCTCCTGACCGCGTATCCATTCGTGCAAAAAGTTGAAAGCCGCGTTGAACCGGCTCGAAGGGCGAGAGACCAGCCAGCAGGTAACGGCGTAGCTCGGCGGGCACCTCGGCTGGCTCGCTGGCTAACCAGTCACGTAACTGGCTGGGCGTATCGAAGAAGAAGCTGCGCTGAGCCAGCGCCGCCAAACGGTTCGCCAAACGCCAACGCGCATAGGCATCGTTATCGGCTTGATAGATCAGCCGAGCGTACTTCTCGAGCGTATGCTCAAGCGGTTTTTGGCGCCGCTCGAACTCGCGAGGGGTTTCAAAGCGAACGATCCGCCCGTTCCAAGCCGCGATAACGGCAATAAAGACCAAAAAGAACCAGACCGCGCTCTGAGGCAGACTGTCAAAGATCAGCTGGCCGATCCAAAACGCGCGCAGCACAGGCACAATCAGCACATCGCGCAACAAGCTTTGGCTAGCGGGCAGCCAGATCAGCAGCAAAAGCGCACCTAGAGCGATGATCCCCACAAAACCGCGCCTCATGCTCGCGCCCTCCCGTACTGTTGCACAAGCGCCTCTAAGCAGGCTTCAGCCTCGGCGGCGTCGCGGGCGTTGCTCGTCTCTTGGCCGTAACGAATGCGCTCAAAGAGCCGCGTCAGGCGCGCAATATGCTCATCGCCAAAACCGACTTGGCTCAGTTGCAGCTCAAATTCGCGCGCTGTCATTGCCTCGGCGCGCAACACGCCGCGCGATTCGCGCAGAATGCGGTTCATCTCGGCGTAACAGCGCAATACCGTATCGCGCAGATCGGCACCGGCGCGCAGATCGTCCAAAGCATTTTGAGCCTCGTCGGTCAGTAGATCGAGCGGAGAAACGTTGACGATCTCGGGCAGCTTACGAGGCCACATCTTCCAAATCAAAAAGAGAATAAGCGCTACGATCAGAAAGCTGATTGTAAAAAGGAGCCATTGGGGAGGGTTGGTTACAAAAGCCGGAGCGGTCGGCATAGGCTCTCCATAAGCCGAACCTGGTGCCAGATCACCTAAGCCCTGAGCGGGCGCCGCTGGCATGTCTCGCGGTTCATTATTACGGAAGAGCGACATAAAGAGGTATATCAGAAGGGCTAAGGCTAAACCCGCCCCCAATCGCCCAAAAAACTCTCGCCGGAAGCTGCGCGATACCACCAGCATCACGATCAGCAGCGGGATCACCACCCAGATGATGATCTGCATAACGATGCGGAATGTATCGGCATCGCCCGGGGAGAGCGCTCCACCCCCTGAAGGCGACAAGAGCTCAAAGATGGGGCCGACAGGCAGCGGTTTGCCTTCGCTAAAGGTCAGGTTCGAGAGACCGCCAGCCAAGAGTACCAGTGCCCCAACGGCACACGCAAGCAGAATAAATCGCCAGCGCCGTTGTGGTTCAGACATAGGACGTTTCCTTTTCGAGACTGCTTCGTCTGCATTGTACCATTTTCTGCCCCAGCTTGTGCAAATAAAGCGGAAGTGCTTTTTCAGCATGGCGAGGCTCACGGGCTTGCGGCGGCGACCATCGGAGCAGGTTTCTCGCTGCATGCAGCGAGAAGGTCATAAGCCCGAATGGGAGGATAAGCTGTTGATAGCCGAAGGCGGACGCGCCAGAAGCCGAATGGGGGCTAGCAGCCTCGCCGCCGTATCTTATCGAGGAAGCGGGTGACCTATTATTTCTGTTTAGCCTTCGGCAGAGTGGAACTTGCCTCTTTTTGTTGTGTGAAATTTCGCGCTGTCGCGCGAAATTTCACACAACTCTTTCTCCAGCTTTTCGTTTTCCAGCAGTGAAAGAATACACGTCTTTAAAACGGTTTTAGTATTATTGGCCTTCGGCAGAGTGGAACTTGTCTCTTTTTGTTGTGTAATAAGGCACACAACAAGCCCGTCCGCTAGGGGACGGGCTGTGCGAGTGCAAGCGCCTAGACTTTAGTTGCGAACCAAAGGCAGATAGAGCGAGTGGCGACCGCTCGGCAAGGTCGGCTTGGTCTGGGTGCGGGTCGGCGTATGGCTCGCGGTCGCGCTTGAGTTCGGCGGAACGGTCTGCGAGGCTGTGAAGGTGCGCGAAGGCGTGAGAGTCTGCGATGGTGTCAAGCTTGGCGTGCGGGTCAGAGTTGCCGTATGACTCGGGGTGCTCAGCATCACAACGCCCGTCGATTTGGCGGAAGCGAAGGCCGATGTGTTGCCGTCGCCATCGGTTTGGGTCACGGTGATAAAGCTGCCGGTCGGCGGCGCGGAGAAGGTGTAGCTGAAGGTGCCCGAGCCATCGGCGCTCAAGGTCGTTTCGTAGAAAGCGCCCTCGTTAGCGCTATCGCTAAAGACTTCGATGGTGGCGTTGGGTTGTGCGCCGGTGCCCGTCAGCGTGAGGCTGGGGATGTCGAACTGGATCGAAGGGCGCTGAATGCCAGCGTTAGCGCCATCGCGCACGCTGATGCCGTCAGAACCGTTGTCGGTCACGCCATTGCGTGTCAAGCGGTTTCGCAAAGTTCCAAGGCTGCCAGCGACCTCGATGCCGTAGATGCCGTTGAGCTTGACGCTGTTTTGCTCGACCAGCGAGTTGTTGGCATCGGCGCTCAGCGAGATGCCATCGGCTAGATTGGCCTCGACCACATTCTCGATGATCTGAGTGCCCGACGCGGCCTTAACCGTGATGCCATTAGTGCGGTTGTTGCTGATTGTGTTGGCCTCGATGCGGTTATTGGCTGGCTGAGAGATGACGGCCAGAGCCTTGGCGATCGGCCTACTGGGTGGGAAGATATAGTCGTCGGCTGGCAGAGTCTCGTCGCTGCGCAGCTCGGCCTCGGGGTCGCGCCCGCCAATCGTCAGGTTGGCGCTCGGCTCGGCTGGGTCGCTGCTCGCCTCGAGGTTGATCAAGATGCCTTCGAAGCTCTTGTCGCTATAGAGCTGGTCGGGCTGGCCGTTGCCTGTGATGATATTGTTGACGATCAGATTGTTGGCGGTTTTGATCGAGATTCCGACCGTCGCATTGTCGCTGATGAGGTTCTCGGCCTCGAAGATATTGGCGTCTGAGCCGCCGTAGATCGTGACTCCATAGCCGCCCTTTAAGCTCTTAACACCGCCCTCATCGATCTTCTGACCGATATTGCCGCTAATGATATTGCCTTGGAAACGGTTGTTGCTGCTGCCTTCTTCCAAGGAGATGCCGGTGCGATTGCCGATGAACTTGTTTTCGATGAAGGTATTGTCATCAGAATCGAGGATTCTGATCCCATAACCGTCATTATTGTAAGATTCGTTCTCGATATAAAGGTTGTTGACTGAGGGCGATTGCTGGCCCGACGAGGGCGAGCCAGGATCGAGCATAAAGCCGTGGGCGCTAGGGTTCTTCGAGCCGGGTTTGACCCGATTCTCGTAGGACTTATTGCGATAGAAGACGAAGCGCTCGCAGCCACGCGAGATGATAAAGCCGTGGTTACCGTTGTCGAAGGCTTCGTTATGCTCGACCAAGACATCAGTCGTGTAGTCGTGCGGATCGAAGCCGTACTGAATGTTGCTATAAAACTTGTTGCCGCGCACGATCATATCTTGGGCCTGGAAGGTGTAGTAGCCGTAGTAGTTGTGGTGCGACTCGCTGCCGATCATATCGCCGCGCACCCGCCTGCGTTTGGGCGCTTCGGGTGGATCGCTGCTACTGTTGACATCGCGCCACGAAAGGCCATAGGCTTGGCCCGCCCCAAAGCCCAGATAGGCGATCTCGCTGTTGCAGATGTCCATGCGAGCATCTTCGCGTGCCAACAGAAATGGGCGTCCGTCCTCGTAATTCGTATCGACAGCTTGAATGGTGGTGTCCCACGAGGTGATCTTGGTGTTTTCGATAAACAGGCTGCCATTGCGGGTGCGCAGAGCGGCGAAGCTGGTGAAGTCGTAGATTTTGCTGCTATCGGGATTGTTCGGGTCGGAGAGCTTTGGATAGCCCGGGCTGGGATCGCTGCGCAAGCGCAACCAGTCGACTCGCGCGCCCACTGCGCCCGGCCCGCCCGAGATGCGCAACGTCACCGTGCGCGAGATCTGCATATGCATGCCGAGCGTCCAGACGTGTTCGCCGTTCGGCATGACCGTCTCGGTTAGTAACTCGCTGCGAGGCGGCGAGAGCGCCGCTAAGCCGTCGCGGATATCTTGCAGGGTGGCGACGACCGGCTGGCTGGTGGGCGTTGGACTATAGACAAAAATAGTCGGCGCCCCATTGGCGCTCGAGTCGTCGCTGGGCGCGATCCGCACAATCGGTTTGAGCGCTGTCAAGTCCGGAGGCGCGCTACAAGCATCTTGGCGCTGCTGAGGCAAAATATTGGCATTGGCATAGGCTTGGGCCGCATAACTGATCGGCGTAGGCGAGAGCGTCCACTGCGTTCCAAGGGTCACTATGCCAAGCAGAAGCACTATGCTCCAGGCATACAGTGCGCGATTCGCTATCATTGCTTCTTCCCTCGCTAGGAGTGCAATCGGGCTAAGTGAAGTATCTGCTGAATAGATCGAGAATCAAACAATCACACTCAAACAAATTTCTCTACCACAAACGAGCACTTCGTATTCCAGCTTGTATCCTAACCAGCTTGCTTTGCGAAGGTATGAGTAGCGAAGAGCAAAGGATGAACAAATTGTTAGTTGCAGCGCCAAAATACAGCTTTAGATCGCCGAATCTATCCGCTTGCGTTTAGCTTATTCCTCAGGCGGAGAGGTCCGTACCATCCATTCGGTCCTCTCCGCGTCCGCCTTCGGCTATCAACATCCTTTCCCAACATTCAGGCGGTTCGCCTTCGGCAATGCATCTCAATGCTTTCAGCGAGGCCCTCGCCCGCCAAGCTATGCATTACCCAAAAGTCGTGTCGGCAGCAAAAGGCGATCGTTCGCATACCATCGCGAGATGATCCTTGAGAGCACAGAACGGGGAGAGGTTGTAGCCACCCCGACAAACTCCGGGATGACTCATGTACAATCAACATTCACCCTTCGCCCGCAGTGCGGGAGAGGGGGCCGGGGGGTGAGGGCAGATAAGGCTGACCGTATGTCAAATTGTGGGTAATGTATAGCTCCCGCCAAGCAGGAGAGGAGGTGAAATAGCCTGCAGGAGCGCACAACCCTCGCCCGAGCCTGAAGCCGCCAAGCAGGAGAGGGGAGGCTGGCTGCGTTACACCAAAAAGCTGTACCCTTCGACAGGCTCAGGGTACGGCTTGGAGTACGGCTTTAGGGTACAGCTTGGCCAAGGCTGCTTGCTGCTTGCAGCAAGCAGATCGCAGCTTCGCTGCGATGACTAAAGCCTGAATGGGAGGAGCGACGACTTGATAGCCGTAGGCGGACGCGCTAGAAGTCGAATGGGGGCTAGCAGCCTCTCCGCCTTGGCAGGACAAGTGCAAAAAAAGAGAGGCTATGCTTGTGACAGCATAGCCTCTTCTGCTCGCGTAAAGGCTATTTGCGGCTAGCCAAGAAGTCGATCACATCGATCTTGGTGATGATGCCGATCACCGCACCGTCTTGGGTGACAACTGCGGCCGGGCTGCGCCCAAAGATCGCGGGCAGATCGTCGATCAGGAAGTCTGGCTCGACGGTCGCGACCTGCTTGGGATGCAGATCGGCGATGGTGTGGTTCATCGAGCCGCCCGAAAGCAGATAGTCGAGCAGATCGCTCTCGCCCAAAATACCGTGCAGCTTGCCATCGTCGCTCAAGACCGGAATCTGCGAAATATTGTGGGTCTTCATCAGACGAATAGCCGTCTCGACAGTGGTGCTCTCTTGGGCGGTGATCACCTCGCGCGGGCGGGCCGCCAGCATATCGGCGACGGTGGCCTGCTCTAAGAAGCCGTTTTCGCGCATCCAAGCGTCGTCAAAGATCTTGCTCAGATAGCGGCTGCCGCTGTCGGGCAACAAGACCACAGCCACATCGTCTTCGTCGAGATCGGAGCCAGTGGTGCGCAACCACTTGAGCGCGCCCGCGACGGCCAAACCGCTCGAACCGCCACAGAACATGCCCTCTTCGCGCACCAAGCGGCGCGTCATCAAAAAGCTCTCTTTGTCGTTGACCTGCACCACATCGTCAACAACGCCAAAATCCATGGTGCTCGGCAAGAAATCTTCGCCCACGCCCTCGACTTTGTAGCCGTGAGCAGGCCCCAATTCGCCCGTCTGGAAGTAGTGCGTGTAGAGCGAGCCGACCGGATCGATGCCGACCACTTTGATGTTGGGGTTTTGCTCTTTGAGGTAGCGCCCGATACCGCTGATGGTGCCGCCCGTGCCCATACCAGCGAAGAAGACCGAGATACGGCCTGCAGTCTGACGCCAGATCTCGGGGCCGGTGGTGCGGTAGTGGGCCTCGGGGTTGGCCGGGTTCCAGTATTGACCCGCCAAAATAGCGTTGGGGATCTCTTCGGCCAGTCGGCGCGATACCGAGTAATACGAGCGCGGATCGTCGGGCTCGACGGCGGTCGGCGTGATCACAACGCGAGCGCCGAAGGCGCGCAATTGGCGGATCTTCTCGTCGCTCATTTTGTCGGGCATCACAAAAATGGTTTTGTAGCCCTTGAGTGCGGCTGCAATCGCCAGACCGACCCCGGTATTGCCGCTGGTCGCTTCAACGATGGTGCCGCCCGGGCGCAATAGGCCGCGTCGCTCGGCATCTTCGATCATGGCGATTCCGATGCGATCTTTGACGCTGCCGCCCGGGTTCATAAATTCCGCTTTGGCAGCCACAGTGGCGCGAATACCACGATTCACACTATGGAAGCGCACCAAGGGCGTATTGCCAATGGCTTGTAAAACATTCTCTTTCAGATCAAGAGTAGGAATCTCAAGCTCGGTTGGGGTAGACATGCGAAGCTCCTTTACACTAGTACGCCATTGTACACTTGTACACTCGCATCACACACACTCACCAGGGTCTTACGTATAGCGAATCTGCACGATAAGTTCAGCCTTCTAGCGGCTTGGTCTCTAGCCCAAAGAGGGCTTTAAGCGCGTCCGCCTACGGCTACCAACATTCCGCCCGCCGTAACGAACTTCTATCTGTGCGCAGAGGCCGCCCCCAAAGGTAACGATCCAAACGGATTAGGTATCGCTTACAGCTCATCTGAACTCCTGCAGCTTTCACACTCACATTGTATCATGACCAAATTTTTCCTACCTCATAGGGTTTTTGGTCCTAAACCAAGTCCAAATGCAGCCTCCTCTTCAAGCTTCAACGGGCTTGCTCAGCCAACGCCGCGCTCAAGTGCTCGGCAGTCGCTTGAAAAATGAAAAGAATGTCACTCTGAGACGCAAAAAAACCGCCAAAAACACAAGCACTTTTTGAACAAATTGGTACTAATCAAATGTGCATTCGTTTTAGGACGAATCTCAAGCTTTCAGAGGGCAGTCTGGTTATTGCAAATCCTGACTTTTCAAACTGAACAGCGAGAGTGCTTTGCCCATTTAGAGCTTGTGCGTAAAGCAGCATTTCAGGCGAGCTTTCGCCAGAAGAGAGTTCACATGCAGTTCAGTCTCTAGGGAATCCAGCTCTTTTCGCTACTCACTAGGCTTGAGCGTCGAATTCACATTCAATCAAAGAGGAGTGTGCTCACATGGTCGATGAGATCCGCGCCGACTACAACGAGCTGAACGCCGTGGCAAGCAAGTTTGCCAACCAAGAACAGGCCATTCAGCAAATGTCTCAGAGGATTCGTAGCGCAATGGAGAAACTCGAAAACGGCGGCTGGATGGGAGAGGGTTCTGAAGCTTTCTTCCGCGAGATGCACAGCATCGTACTGCCCGCTATCCAGCGGCTTGAGACCGCGCTCCAACAAGGGGCAGCCGTCACCCGTGAGATCGCCCAAACCATTCGCCAAGCCGAAGACGAAGCGAGCTCGGTCTTCCGCGCCTAATTTCACTAGCACCCAGAGAGGACGTTATGGCAGACAAAATCAAGCTGAACTATCCGATGGCAGAGCAGATGGCGCGAACCTTCCAGCAAAGCGCCCAGCAGGTCGACGAAACGATCAAAGAGATGAAGAGTATCGCCGATACGCTCAAAAACGGTGCCCTGCTCGGCCAAGGCGGGCAGGCCTTCGTCGACGCGATCGAAGGGCCGTTTGTCAAGTCGCTCGATAAGCTGAGCAAAAAGTTCCTCGAACTCGATAAAGACGTGCGGGCCGCCATCGCTGCCATGCGTCAAGCCGACGAGGAAACCAAGCGCCAATTCAACTAGTTTCGCTGTTCGGTCGAGTTTTCTAGCACTACAAGGTGAGGAAGCCAAACTATGATCTCCAACTTTCTATTGCGCCTCGCGCGCCAAGTTGTTGAAAGCGTTCTCGCGCAACTGATGCAGCAGAACAACGTGGTGCAGAACATGGCCCTAGCCCCCATGCGCGCTATGGTTCAGCAGGTTTTGGGCGGCATCTGGCGCGGAGACGGAGCGAACGCCTTTGTGAACGAAGTCACCCAGATGATGATCCCGGGGGTTGAGCGGGTCAGCGACACCATCACCAAGCTCAATTCAAACGTCCGTTTTGCGCAAGATACGATCACCCAAGCCGATCAAAAAGTCAGTCGACTGGTTCAGTCGAAGCTCACCGATACGTTCAACTTCTTCTAGGCGGTCGCTGATAGACACGCCAGTATCACTGTGAAAAGGATTGAGGCGTTGCTATGGAAAATGGAGTTTATATCGATGTCCCGCAGGTTCGCGGAATGGCGAAGAAATTCAACGAGATCGGCGAAACGCTCGCCAATGTCAACAAAGTGCTCGATAGCTTGAGCAATACCCTTAAAGCGATCGCCTTTATCGGCTTCGTCGGCACAGCCGTCGCGGCTCAATACATCGATACGATTCGCCCTTACGTCAAGCAGATCTCGGACAAAGCGATCGAATTGAGCAAAGACCTCAATACGTCTGTTGATGCCTACGAGCGCGGCGACCGACTGGGCGCCACCCGTTTCTACTAGAAGCAAACTAAAGCCCCTCCTTATCGTTGATCGCGATAAGGAGGGGCCAGCGAAACAGTACATTCAGAAGTTAAATAAGCTACGAGAAGGCTGTGCTGAGATTGATTGCGATTGTGATCGTAAAGGCCAGCAACAAGACCACAGCCGCCAGCAGCAAGCTGGTACGAGCCGATGGCAGGCGACGGCGCTTAAAGGCTGGGGCCGGACCGAAGATCCTGAGCAGCTCGTTTGCAAGCACCGAGGCACTGGTTGGACGTTGTAACGGGTTGGCTTCGACCGCACTGCTTGCTAGCAGCGCAACTTCTTCAACATCTTCAAAACGGTTCATACGCCCGCGCTGGTTCATGCGAACGGCGGTGTAAACATCGTTGTCGCCCTTGAGCTTGAAGCTATAGGCGGGCTGGCCGATCAGCATCTCGTAGAGGATCAGACCCAAACCGTATACGTCGGTTGCATAGTTGGGGCGCGCTTGAAGGGTGATCAATTCTGGCGCAGTGTAGGCTGGCTCAACCACTCCAGGATACCAAGCCGCGTTCAGACTCGTTGCGTCGCAGGCGATGCCCAAATCGAAGAGCAGAAGCTGTGGAGCGCCCGTCTCTTCGCTGAAGCGCACAAGCACACTCTCGGGTGAGAGCGCGTAGTGATAAAGATTGTGGCTCTGAAGGATGGCGACCGCAGTGGAGAGCGCCGTCATCACCCAGCCAACGTGATAGATCCAAAGCTGAGGGTTTTTGATCAAGACATCGCGCAGGGTGTCGCCTTCGAAAAACTCGAAGATGCAGAAGTAGAGCAAATGCTCGCCGAACTGAGTACGACCATAGGCATCTTTGGCAACGCTAGTGTTGCTATAGGGCGGCAACAATTTTGGCAAGAGCGGGGAAGGGTTCTTGGCGGTTACAGTGCGTAGATGATTGGCCTCTCGTTTCAAGCGTTGGGTATGTACCGCACCAGGGTAGGCCACCTTTAACAAGACATCGCGCTTGTTCTGGCGGGCGACATAGAGCGCCGATGTTCGCAAAACCGCCACTACACGCACGATCTCTATATCGCCCAGCCATTCACCTTGTTCAAGAATGTAGGGCGACATTTCCGAAGGGCAATAGGCTTCTTGGCAGAACAGGTTGTTATCTGGCTTAGCCCGTTTGCATAACATGCACATTTTTTTCATAAGCACCTCTTGAAACGACGAATCGAGAATAAACTCACAGTTACCGTTATAGACACAAAATTACGAATAAAAATCATTGCTTTTGATAAATATACCAATTTTTCTTTAATTGTCAAGACTTTTCAAAAAATAAAGAGGATTACACTAAATATTACAACATTCTACAACAAATCAAACATTTTCATCATTTTACATTGTATCGAATTATTTAATCTTGGATTTGTATCAATATCCCAGCGAATTGCAACGTTACACGGGGTAGACATGAAGAAACCGATCTACATCGATCGTCCGCCACGCATTCAGCCTGAGTTACCGATCGGACAACACGACATTCCAAAACCTCCTCAACACCACGATGATGTTTCGGGGAGGCTGATTCAAATCGGTTTGCCATTAATCACAATCATCGGCTACATCTTTATGTCGGTTATGTTGGGCGGACGGGGCGGCAATATGGCTCTGATGCTGCCCATGGGGCTCTCGGTGGTGGCTGCGATCGCCTTCTCGCTCTACAGCTTTCGCCGAGAGCGACAGCGACGCGAAGCCTTAGACCAAGCCTACGCCAATCGTTTGGTCGAGTTGAACAAAGAGATGCAGACCGCCCACGATCTGCAGCGCCGTTTCTATCACTACAACTACCCTGCAACAGAGACAACCCTCCGCATCGTGCAGCAGGCGGTCGATGAGGTTCAACGCAAAGAGCGCACCTTGCGCTCGGAGTCGCGCCTGTGGGAGCGACGTAGCAACGATCTCGACTTTGGTTGTATCCGTTTAGGGCTGGGCACGCTGCCCTCAACGGTCATCTATAAGCTGAACGACCAAGAACAGTATGCTAGCCCACAACTGCGGGCTGCCCAAAAACTCGAAAGCGATTCCCACTTTGTCGACAATATTCCCGTCATCATTCAAATGCGTCATACGCCCGAAGAGAAGGGTAAAGCGACTGAGAAGAGCGATAAAGATATCCCGATCCAAGCGCCGGTGGTGCACGCGCTCGGCATCGCGGGCGAACAAAACGAGGTCTATAGCTTCGCCCAAGCCCTGATCGCGCACTACACCGTGTTTCACGCGCCTAGCGACGCGCGCCTCTATCTGTTGGCCAGCGACGATCGACCCTGGTCGTGGGCCGAACAGCTGCCCCACGCAAGCGGCGACGAACAAAACCGCTTCTGCTGCTTTATCAACAAGATCAAACCCAACAACGACCCCAACCCCTTCGACGACGACGAGGGCGGCGAGCTAGAGAAGTATCTCGAAGGGCTGCGCAGAGTCTTGGCCCAGCGCAAGATCCGGCTCCAAGAGCGAGAAGAGAACCAAAACAACGATGATCCCACCCTGCCCTTCCTGCTGATCGTTGTCGATCTGCACGATGCGACCTACAACCCCAATTCGCCGCTGCAAGGCATCGAAGGCGATCCCGCTCTGGCGATCTTGCTGGAAGAAGGCCATATGCTGGGCGCGTCGGTGATCTTCCTCGTGCCCGAGCGCAGCAAAGTTCCCAGCGGCTGCCAAGCTGTGATCGAGGTCGAGCGCACCTCTCCGGCAACCAACAGCCGCTTCGAGCAGAACCAAAAGCTGCACTTCCGCTATACCGAAGTAGGCGTCAACCATCCGCGCTATGTGGGCGAGGCCGATGCGATCAGCCAGCCGCAACAGATTCAGAAGCTGGCCCAAGATATGGCAGAGGTTCAGATCCGCCAAGGCGCAGGGGCTAACTTAGCCAGCACAGTGCCCTTCTTGGATCTGATGGGCTTTAGCACGATGGAGGATCTGGTTAAGCACGCCAAGACGAGTTGGGATCGCAGCGCCGAGGCGCGCTACGCCAACTGGATGCGCGTCAAGATCGGTATGATGGCCGGTAACAAGCCGCGCACCCTAGTCTTTTCGGCCAAACGCGACGGCGTGCACGGCATGATCGCGGGCAGCACCGGCTCGGGTAAATCGGAATTGCTGATCTCGATGCTGGCGGGCCTGGCGGTCACCTACGACCCCTCGGTGCTGAACTTTGTACTGGTCGACTACAAGGGCGGCGGTGCCTTCAAAGAGTTCGCCGATCTGCCCCACTGCGTCGACATCATCACCAACTTGGCGGGCGATGGTGTCACCCGTATGTTCACGGCCATCGACGCAGAGATGAAGCGTCGCCAAGCGCTCAACGCCGAAACCAGCACCAAAAATATCGTCGAGTATCGCCAAAAAGGGCTGCACCTCACCCACAAGCCCTACCCCTTCCTGTTCATCGTGATCGATGAATTCGCCGAGATGATCGCCGATCGGGCCGAGTACAAGCGGCAGCTTGAGAGCATCACACGCGTGGGACGCGCCCAAGGCGTCTCACTGATTTTGGCTGCCCAACGTCCTTCGGGTGTGACCGACCAGATGCGCTCAAACATCAAGTTCCGCATTTCGCTACGGGTCGAGTCGGCCAGCGAGAGTCGCGAGATGCTGCGGCGTGCCGATGCAGCCTATCTGCCCACAGGTATTCCAGGACGTGGCTATCTGCAAGTCGGCAACGAAGAGATCGAGTTGCTTCAGGTGGCTTACAGTGGCGATATCTACAGCGATCCAAACGCAGCCAAAGCCGGGCCAGTGCTCTGGCCCGACCGCCAAGGGCTGGCCTCGGATGTGCTCGACCAAACGCCGCCTGAACTCTACAAAGTTATCATCGCCGAGCTAAGCAAACTCGCGAAACAGCAAGGGCGGCCCAAACAGCTCGCGCCCTGGCCAAACTTCTTACCGAATCAACTGGCCTTGGGCGAGCCGTTGATCAGCGATGACCCCGATGTTAAAACCGTTACGTCCAGCGAATATTTGGTGCAGGGCGATATGATCACGCTCGGCCAACCCGCCGAGGCCACCCTGACCCTCAACCCTGCCATCAACCGCTGGCTCGATGGGCATAACGGCTGGCTTAACACGCTTGACTGGGAACGCTACGCCATGCGCCCGGTGGTCGGCCTCATCGACAATCCCCACGCGGCCCAACAGTTGCCGCTGGTTGTCGATCTGTCGCGCGGTCACGCCATCATCTTCGGAACCTCGGGCAGTGGTAAAACGAGCTTTATCCGCAGCCTGATCACCAGCCTAGCGGTTAGCCATTCGCCCAACACCTTCCACGCCTATATCTTCGATCTAGGTGGGCGCAATTTAAGTGTGCTCGACAAGCTGCCCCACGTCGGCGTGGTCGTAACCCCTGAAGAAGAGGGCTATCAAGAGCGCATCAGCCAGATCTTGCGCGAGATCGAAGAGATGATCGAGACGCGCAAAAAGGTCTTCAGCGAGGCGGGTGTCAACGATCTCTACGACTACAACCGACGCTATCCCAGCAAGCTACTGCCAGCCATTGTTCTAGCGATCGACAACTTCGGCGAATTCATCGATCTGTTCGGCGGCAATAGTGGCGGCGATGTAGCGACCATCTTAGAGCAGTTCACCGCTCTGGCACGTCAATCGAACCCCTACGGCGTCCATATCGTTTTGAGCATGGCGCAGTTAGGCAATCTCTCCAACCAGATCTTCAATATCTTCTCAGAGCGCTACACCCTGCGGCTGGTCGATCCGGGCGAATACCGAGGCATTTTGGGCGTGGGCGTCAACGAACTAGGCGATATCAGCGGGCGCGGCTACACCCGTGTCGGCCAGCAAGCGCTTAGCTTCCAAGTCGCTCAACCTTTTGAGAAGCCTCAAAACGACGCAAACTTCAGCGAGTTGCGCGAACTTGAAGCGCTTGCCAAGCGCATGCACGGTGTGATCGCTCAAAACCCCAATCAGTACAAGCTGCCGTTGCGTGTCGATGCCCTGCCAACCACAGTTCTCTTCAGACACATGCTGGCCGAAGAATATGGGCTTGCGCTCGACGAGAAGTTCTTGCCCAATCTGAAAGAGAAGATGCAGGCTGAGTGGGCCGCCAGCAAAACAGTAGAGAAGGCCGCTTGGCTACGCGCACCGATCGCGATCGCTTCAGGCAATCGCCCACGCACGCTGATGTTCGAAGCCAAAGAAGATGGCGTACACGGCATGATCGCAGGAGGAACTGGTGCTGGTAAGTCGGAAGTACTGATGAGCTTGATCGTCAGTATGGCGATCAAGTACGATCCAAGCATCCTCAACTTCTTGCTGGTCGACTTCAAAGGTGGCGGCGCCTTCGCCCCATTCAAAGATCTGCCACACTGCGTCGAGACGATCACCAACCTCAACAAGGCGGGTGTTAAGCGTATGTTCACGGCTATTAACGCCGAGATGCGCCGCCGTCAAGCGCTCAACGCCGCGACGGGTACCAAAGATATCGTCGAGTACCGCCAAAAAGGGCTGCACCTTAGCCGCGAACCCTACCCACACCTCTTCATCATCATCGACGAATACGCCGAGATGATCAGCGAAAACCCCGAATTCGGGGCCGAGCTCGACAGCATTACACGAGTAGGACGCGCCCAAGGCGTTCACCTGCTGCTGGCTTCGCAGCGCCCAACCGGCGTCTCTGACCAGATGCGGGCCAATATCAAGCTGCGTATCTGTCTGCGAGTCGAGGGCGTCGAGACCAGCCGCGAAATGTTACGCCGCCCCGATGCGGCCTACCTGCCGAGCATCCCCGGCCGCGGCTATTTGCAAGTCGGCAACGAACAGATCGAGCTGTTGCAGATGGCCTATATCGGCGAAGAGTATCAATACGCGCCGCAGCTAGAGAACGGCGAAAAGCCGAAGTTCTACAACGTAGTCGTGGATCTAGCCAAAGAGCTCTTAGCTTCGCAACGCCCCAGCACACCTTGGCCGCCCTTCCTTGACAGCGCCATCACCTTTAGCACACCACTACGCCAGCGTTATCTCACGCAAGCTTCGCAGGCAGCTATCACCCTCGGCCACAGCCGATGGCTAGCGCTCAACCCCTTCATTCAAGAGTGGCAAGAGGGCAAAGGCAAATGGCACGGGATCGATTGGAAGCAGCAGGCCATGCGCGCCGTGGTCGGCTTGATCGACGACCCCTACAACGCCCAGCAACTGCCACTGATCATCGACTTCACGCGCGGGCACGCCGTAGTGTTCGGAGCCTCCGGCTGGGGCAAAACTACTCTGCTACGCTCGCTGGTGCTCAGTTTGGCAGCCACCCATAGCCCGAGCGAATTTCACGCCCATATCTTGGATCTTGGTGGGCGCAATCTCGAAGTCCTCGAAGCGCTGCCGCACGTTGGCACGATCATTATGCCCGACGAGCGTGGCTACGAAGAGCGCATTCAGCAGCTCTGGCGCGAACTGAACGAAGAGCTCAATAAGCGCAAGAGTCTGTTCAGTCATGCGAGTGTCTCCACCCTCTACGAATACAACGCGACCCATCCCGATAAGCATCTACCTGCGATTCTGGTCGCGATCGACAATATCGCCGAGTTTATCGAAAGCTTCGGCAGCGGCAAGCAAGCCGAAGATGAGACCAACCCTCTGGTGATGTTCGTCTCGTTGGCGCGCCAAGGACGTGCTTACGGCCTGCATGTGATCATTACGGCCAACCGTCTGAACGTGCTTAGCAGCAAGCTCTATAGCCTGTTCACCGAGCGCTACGCCCTGCGGCTAGCCGATTCCGAAGAGTACAGCAGCATCGTGGGTACACAAGTCAACGAGGCCGAAGAGGTCAGCGGACGTGGCTACACACGCGTCGGGCGTATGGCGCTCGCCTTCCAAGTCGCGCTGCCGCCCGGATCAGTCGATCAACAGAAGCAGGTCAACAACGAGAAGCCACAGGAGCAGGTTAGCGACGAAGATCAACAAAAGCGGGTCAGCAGTGAGATTCATCAGATCCGCTTGGCGGGCGAGAAGATGCAAGAGGCGCTCAAAGCTTCGCAACGGTCCTATCCGCAGCCCTTCAAGATCGCCGCGCTGCCCACGAAGTCGTCCTTCCGCGATCTAATCGCCGAGATCTTCCAGATCAGCAAAGAGCCACAGCTCTTCTTAGATGAGTTGAGCCGCAAAGTGCGCGAGCGCTGGGAGGAAAACGCCAGCGCCGAACATGCCAACTGGCTGCGCGCGCCCTTGGGTATCACATCAGGCAACAAGATTCGCATTCTCAAGCTAGAGGCCAAAGAAGACGGTGTGCACGGTATGGTAGCGGGCGGCACCGGCTCAGGTAAGTCAGAACTGCTGATGACCTTAATCGTCGGCTTAGCGCTGAACTACTCGCCCGATATCCTCAACTTTGTGCTGGTCGACTACAAAGGTGGTGGTGCCTTCACACCTTTCGCCAAGCTGCCGCACTGCGTCGATATCGTGACCAACCTGAACAAAGCGGCGGTCGAGCGTATGTTCACGGCCATCAATGCCGAGATCAGGCGTCGCCAAGCGCTGAATGCCTCGACAGGCACCAAAGACATTGTCGAGTATCGCCAAAAAGGTCTGCATCTCAGGCACCAGCCCTATCCACACCTCTTCATCATCATCGACGAATACGCCGAGATGATCTCGGATAACGAGGAGTATTTGCGCGAGTTGGAAAGCATCACGCGCGTAGGCCGTGCCCAAGGCATCAACCTGATCTTGGCTTCTCAGCAGCCCAAGGGTGTGACCGATCAGATGCGAGCCAATATCAAGTTGCGGCTCTGCTTGTGGGTCGAACAGGCCGATACCAGTCGCGAACTCTTGCGACGCCCCGATGCAGCTCAACTCCCGAGCATCGCCGGGCGCGGTTATCTGCAGGCAGGTAACGAGAACCTGGAGCTGATCCAAGTCGCCTACAGCGGCGAAGACCAGAGCGATACGCGCGCAGCAGGTGTACTCTGGCCCGATCTACCCGAGCATGCCAGCGCCGCCGATGGCGAGTCGCCGCGCTTCTTCGATATGGTGGTCAAAATCACCTCCGAGATCGCAGGCAAACCGGCTCCCCGACCCTGGCCAGCCTTCCTGCCTAACAGCCTCTCGCTCGAGACGCCCATCAACGATGGCAAGCAAACAGCGCGCAAGAGTCTGAACGAAGTCGTCAGCGATTGGGTCAATAACGATAGCGCCCAACTCTGGCCCGGCATCGATTGGCAGAATCAAGCCCTGCGCCCGCGCGTCGGCATCGTCGACGACCCAGCCGAGGCCCGCCAAGATCCGTTGCAGTTCGATCTGACTCGCAGCCATCTGGCCATCTTCGGCGACGCGGGCATGGGCAAAACCAGTCTGATCCGCACCATCATCACCGACCTAGCCGCCAGCCATCGCCCCGATGAGGTCCAGTTCTACATTCTCGATATGGGAGGCCAGAGCTTCCGCAGCTTCGAAGCCCTGCCGCATATGGGCGCGATCATCTCGGCAGACGAAGAGAACTTCAGCGAACGGCTCCAACGTCTGCTCGATCATCTTCAGAACGTGGTCGAAGAGCGCCAACAACTGCTAAGCGATGCCGATTGCAGCAACCTGTTCGAATACAACAGCCGCAATCCACAACGCACTCTGCCAGCGATTGTGCTCTGTATCGATAACTTCATCGCCCTGATGGAGAACTACGATGTTTTGGTCGAAGCGATGTTGATGCCGCTGACGCGCCGCTCGCTGAGCGTCGGCATAGCGCTAGTGCTGGCGACCAACCTCCACAGCCATCTGCCGAGCCGCTTCCTGAGCATGTTCGGCGAACGTATCACCTTTAAACAATCCAATACCGATGCCTATCTCGATATCGTTGGGCGCGGCGCAGCCGAACTCGACGACCTGCCCGGACGCGGCTATATCCGCAAAGATCGGCGTCCGCTGGCCTTCCAAGCGGCCCTACCGGTCGGTGTGCTAGACGAAGAAGGGCGCCCGCAGCGCCCCGAAGCCGAAGAGCTGCGCCAGCTCGGCAGCGCGATGGCGCTCCACGCACAAAGCCTCAAGCTGCGCAGCCTACCGACGCCGATCCGGGTTTTGCCGCAACTGGTTAGCCTCGAAGAGATGCTGGCGCGCCAAAGCAATAGCGGTCGCAGCGCCCAGATCGTAGTTGGGCAAGGCGGCGATCTCGAGGTGGCAGAAATCGACCTGCAACGCTCTGGGCCGCACTTTATGATCGTGGGGCCGCCGCTTTCGGGCAAAACGACCGCGCTCTACAACATGGTTTTCGCGCTCGCACAGCGCTACGAACCAAGCAACGCTGCCTTCATTCTGGTCGATCTGCAGCGCCGCTTCGTTGAGTACGGCGGCTACCACAGCCTGAAAAAGCTACCCCATACGCTTGCGGTCATCAACGAGATCGCTGAGCTCGAAGCGCTATTGCCGCAGTTGCAAGCCGAAGTTAGCAAACTCGCCGAGCAGAGCCAGCGCGAGCTCTTTATGATCATCGACGATTTCGATGACTTCAGCGAAGAGATCCAGCGCATGCACGATCTGAGCGATACACTCACGATGCTGGTGCGTCGCTATGGCCGCGATGGCTTCCACGTTATAGCCGCTAGCAGCCCCGAAGGCAACAGTAGCGACCTGAAGCGCCGAATTATGGCCTCTAACTACGGCTTGGGCCTGCGCACCGCCAGCGCGATCGAGGCCCTGCGCGTCATGCGCACTCCCGCAGGCGTGCGCGACAAAGAACTCATCTTGGGGCGCGGTTATATCGCTAAATCGGGCCAGACCAGTATGGTTCAGGTTGGCAGCCCATTCCATCGCCCCGATCAAACACACTATCCGGTTGAGATCAGCGACTTCCAACGCAGCGATGCGCTCGACAACTGGGTCGATAAGATCTGCCAGCTCTACAGCGAGCGAGCCGCTTGGAGTGCCCAGACAGAACAAAGCGTTAGCAGTCCAAGCGGGCCAGCGCCCAACTCACCCGAATACCAGCGCATTCTGAACATCCAGCAAGCACTGCGTAAGTATATGCTCAGCGAAATCAAGTATCTCAACCAGCATAATGGCGATCGTCCACTGATCCTCCAACGTTTTGTCGTCCTTGAAAGCAGCGATTGGCATAACCCAGCCACGCTCAGTGAGCTACTCAAAGAGAGCTATATCGCCTCTCAGATAGCCTTGGGTTTTGATAGAACGATGATTCAGGATCAAGTGAAGGACTGGGGCGATGATGATTTCCTGTTTGGCTTAGAAGGAATAAACAGCTTATGACAACACAGGCGCGTCTCGAAGTATTTATCGACATCTTTGAACAGAAAAAACAGCGCGCCCAAGCGCTGGCATCGCTCAAACCTATCGATTTTGTAGCAGCTATTTTAGATGAGTTCAGCGAGCTTGAATATCTGGGTGACGACCCTGCAAGCTATCGCATCATCAAAAAAGCCGACGGTCAAGAGCTAGCAGACGATAGTTTGCAAAACCAGCTGCGCGGCGGCGAACAGCTTGTATTGGTCGAACATAGCCCGCCTCTTCCGAACAATACCCAGCCGCCTAGCGCCCATCTCTATCTGCGCGAACAGACGAGCGGCAAGCTCTTCAAGCTGAACTGGTTGCCCGCCCTGATCGGTCGCCCCGATAGCAACCAAAACAACGATCAGTTGGCGGTCAACCTCTCGGCCTTAGGAGGCTTACGAGTATCGCGCCGCCACGCCCAGATCGTCGAACGGGCCAATGGCTACTATGTCGAACAGCTCTCAAGCAATCCACTCAGTGTACGCGATAGCCAAGGAACGATCACAGAAGTCAAAGATTTTCACCCGCTCCAAAACGGTGATGTGATCCTGTTAGAACGCAGTCAACTTGCTCTAAAGTTCATCATTCGACCTAAGGAGACATCGGCATGAGCAACAACGTCGTACAAGCGCGTTACGACCAACTTGACGATATCGCGAATCGCTTCGCGCGCAAGGCGCAAGAGGCAGCCCAAATGCAACAACGCATTTTGCGCGACGCTCAAGCACTTCAAAACGGCGGCTGGATGGGAGCAGGCTCGCAAGCTTTTAGCAACGAGATGAATACCGTAGTACAACCGGCTATGCAGCGCTTGATTCTGGCGCTAGAGACGGCAAGCTCCACCACCAAAGAGATCAAACAGATCCTTCTGGCGGCGGAGGAGGAGGCCGCTCGCCCCTTCAAAGGTTCGGGCAATGACTCTCAACAAAACGAGCCGCATCCTTCTAACAATAGTCAAACCGATAATGCAGCTGATGCCTCCAATAAGACAAATCAAAGCGGTGAAATAACAGGCGAGCTCAAATGGCTACACGAGACAAACATCGGTGAAACCAAACCAACCTTCGGGTTCAAATATGGCCTTCTCAAAGGTGAGATCGCATCAGAAAGCTTTGACAAGAGCAGTAATCAGATAGGACCTATACCTATCAATGGTGAATTAAAAGGCTCGTTCGGCAGCTATGAAGCAAATGCAGGGATAGAAGATGGCGATATTGGTCTCTCTGGATCAGTCACAGCCTTTCAGGTTACACGAGAAGACGTCATTGGGAACAGCGATCTTGGCATAACAAAGAATGATTCTATAGAAGCACTCAGTCTCGAAGGCTTTATTGGTGTGCATGATGGCAACATAGGGGCAAAAATCGGAGGAAAACTCGTCTCCGTTACTAGAGAGGTCGGCGTCAATATTGCTGGGGCAAACGTAGGTCTAAAAGGCGAGGTGGGTATTAAGGCAGAGTTTGGCTTTTCCTTCGGGAAACAAGGCGTTGAAGTCAAACTACCTTTTGCCTCTATCGGATTATCGTTTGGTAAAGCTAAAACTGGCGGCGCTGAATAAAGCCAAATCGTAAGGAGTGCATGATGGCTGAAATCATTCTAAGTCGTAACGAATTCTTGGTCCTGCTCAATATGATGCAAGTCTCAAGCGTAGTAGGGATCGATACCGAAACGCTTATTCCTGAAAATCCCGATGAGCATCGTTCCAAGCTCGAACAAGGACATCAAGAACTTCAAGATAGGGGTCTTGTTCGCGTACAGGCCGATGGCACTCTTACTATGCCAGAGCTGCTAGTCTTAATCGCCCGTGTTGTAACCCGCCCTGAAATCGCAATCATCAGCCGCCGCGAGAGCGAGCTCGGTTCGCAACTCTTTGTTCACTATGTCATTGATGAGTTTGTCGTCGAACAGACCTTCCCTGCAGAAGGAAAACACCGTCTAGAGACATTGGCAAATCTTGATGCCCTATTCGAACGTCTCCTCACAATTTTCCCTGTAACAAGTTCACAAACAAGCCAAATCTCGATAAGTATGCATCAAGATGCCTTTCTCGAAGCTGAGGATGCGGTAGAGAAAGGGCAAATGAGCAAAGCGCTCAGTGTATTCCAGACAGCAGGTCTCAAGGTCACACAGACTGAAAGCTTGCTTCAGAGTCTCCAACAAGCTCAGTTCAGCGGCAACATTGCGCTACTTCGCTGTCAAGACGAGACAATCATTGATGCTCGAAATCCTCTAATCGTACAAGGTCCAGAACTCGCTTGGACCATCTCACAATATCCTGCTGGTGAACCACATCTGCAGATCACAAGTGTAGGACGCTCGGAATTTAATGCCTTACTGAAACAACTTTTCCAAGAACTAAAGTCCGTCCCGAATACATCGCAATAGTCGCAAGGCATCTTTATGAAGAGATTACTGCTGCTTTCAGTTCTCAATCTGGTGCTTTTGAGCTATCTGCTCGCTCCAGTAAGCCAAGCCCAAAGCCAACAGGCACAAATATCGGTCGTGCATATCTCGCCCAAAGTCGAGAGCGACCATATGGCTTTGGACATCTTCTTCAGCTTAAAACATCCCGATGGAACGCCGATTTTAAAAAAGAGCGATGGAGTAAGGCTGCCCGGCGAGGGCGAGATTCAATTGACGGGCAATGGCAGCTCGCCGGTGAGCGCCGTCATCAGCGAGCCAAGCACCCCCATTCGAATCGCCATGGTGATCGATGCTAGCGGCAGTATGAACAGTCGCATCGAGCAAGTGCGTGAGGCTGCCAAAAAAGCCATTGAAGCTGCACCGCCCCAAGCCGAGATCGCGATCTATGCCTTTCACAACGAGGTTGATCTGCGCAGCGAATACCGCAAGCAGTCGAATGCTCTCGAAACGCTGAAAACCGCGATCGACAGCATTAAGACCCTGCCATCGAACACAGGCGATACATGTCTCTACGATGCCGCCGATAGAGCGCTGAGCGAAATCAACGGCAGCGTAGTAGATTCGAGCATGCGCCGAGCGGTCATTCTGTTCACCGATGGCAAAGATCGGGAAGCGGGTGGAGCCACCTGCAGGTCGAATTATCAGAAAGATGGCATCATCACCAAAGCGACCGAAGATCCCAGCACCCAAATACCGATCTATACCATCGGGTTATGTAAAGCTAGTACCGATTGCGGCAACATCAACGAAACAGATCTCGCAGAGATCTCGCGACGAACCAACGCGATCTTTGCGAAAGGCGATCTAGCCGCCATGGAAGAGCGCTTCGGCTACATTATGGATGTGCTCAACAGTCAGTGGGTAGCGCGAGCGAACGTTTACCCAAGCCAAGGCTCAAATAGTTTTCTCCTGCGCCTCAAACTCGACGAACAGACCAGCATAAGCGGCACCGGTGATTTTGTATCGCCTCAAGACTTTGCTGAACGCCCCGTCTTTAGTATATCGCCCACCTATGTCGCCGAAGAGGACAAGTATTCGGTCGCGCTTAACATCAGCAATATCATCAATCTAAGCCAAGTAACGATTGAGGTTTGGAACGGCGAAAACAGCGGCTCTCAAGTAGATCATCCCATCACGCTCGAGAATCTCAGTCCGGTCACCCATTTTGATTTTCCGACCAGCGAGCTAAAGCCCAACAAAGAATATTGGTTCTGGGTCAAAGCAAAAGACCGCAGCGGTCAGATGATCCGTACCGAGCAGAAGAGCGAGGTGCTCTACACTCATAAATTCGTGTTTGAGCCAGAGTTAGGCTATAGCATCGAAAATATCAGCCCAGATTGGCAAAACAACACGGTCGATATCGATCTGAAGGTTTATGGCAAAACCAACAACGCCCTGCTCGTCAGTGGCAAGATCGAAGATAGCAACACCCGCGAGGTGGTCGCCACCATCAACCCGATCGCGCTGCAAAGCTCAAAACTTCAGATCCCTATGCCAAACGCCTGGCTCGAAGGAGAAGCGCGCACCTATCTTGTGACCCTAACGCTCAACGACAACGGGCGCGAAATCATTCAAAGCACACAGCGCGTCGTCACCCCGCCGCCGCCGCCCAGCCTCATGGCGCGCATCGGCAGCGCGCTGGTCAGCCCGATCGCGCTGGGCGTCTATCTGCTCGCCTTGATCGCAGTGGCGGTCATCGCCTTCATCAAGGTGCGTAACAAACCCTCCCGCCGCATTCCAGCGCCCTATACCGAAGGCACAAGCCAGCACGACGATAGCACCATGCCTGCGGTGGCGCCGCAACATCCAGTCTACCAACCCAACCCGATCTCAGTAAACACCCCCGCACCACGTCAAGTGTGCGTTCGTATCACCAGAACGCCTGATCGCTCGCAAGTAGGCGAACGCGTAATGGATCTGCCCGCCAAGATCGGTCGCGCCAGAGCAGATCTCATCATCACCGGAGACAGTGCGCTCTCGCGCCCTCATATCAAGGTCGAACTAGCACCCAATAACCGCTTTATGATCACAGATCTCGGTAGCTCAAATGGAACCTTTATCAACGGACAGAAACTAAGCCCAAATCAAGCCATGCATGTCAACGAGCACACACCGATACACCTAGGGCCACACACGATCCTGACCTGTTCTTTCGTAAATAAGCCCAAGGGCACGTGATGAGTTTCAAGCTCTAACGTATGGTCTCTATCCAAAAGAAGGCTTCTAGCGCGTCCGCCTACGGCTACAAACGGTCAGCTCATCCCATGACGGTGCTAGCTGTATTCCAAAGGCCACCCTAAAAGCCATCATACCAACGGATTTCGAATGAGCGATCTATAGGTGATCAATGAACAGGCTGATATTCAAAACTATGCTTATGTTGCTGGCTCTGCTGGTGTTTGGGCAAAACATCGTATCGGCTCAGCAACAAGATTCGATCAAAATCATCGATATCGACAAAAGTAAATTTCCCGAAATCACGATCACGCTAAGCTACGTCCCCGGCCAAGCAGGACAGGCGGGCAAAGAGCCGCCCTTCAGCGTGAGCGTCGAAAACAGTCCGATCGAAATCAGCAAGGTTTCGCCAATTTCAAAGCCGATCGCAGCCGTTGTGGTGACCGACCTAAGCGCCCGTATGAGCGACCAAGGAACGGCCTATACAAGCCGCTTCGAAAATATGCAGCCCTTCGCGCGCGACTTCATCAGCCAGTTGCAAGGCATTCCCACGCCCGGCACGCTCGGCAGCTTGATCGTATTCGACAACACGGCTCAAGTAGCCCAAAGCCTAACCAGCGATTTACAGGCTATCAACAATACGCTCAACCGAGCCGATCCAGAGCTTATCTTCGAACCAAAAAGCTTAGATTCGGCCGAACCTGGCTCAGCCTATCCACTTGGTGAAGCGCTCGATTTAGCGATCGGCGAGCTAGAAAAAGCGCCCGAAGAGTTACCGCGCGTCTTGGTCATCTTTGCCAGCGGCGATCTAAACCAACAGATCAACACCCAAACCTTCATCCAAGCCTTCAACCGCGGGCGCGAAGAGAAACGCCCTATCAGTCTGCTGATCTTTGGCTTTGGCAGCGATCAAGAAGGGCAATACAAGCGCTTTGCAGCCCAACCCAAAGCGCTCAAAAGCTTGAGCGATCAGATCGGGAGCAGCTTTATCCATATCCAAGGCGAGCTGGTCGATAGCGCGACCAAACAAGAGGTCAACCAGCACTTCGCCTCGTTGATCGAGCGCAGCACGCACTACCAGATTAGCTTTACGGCCAACAACGTTCCGGCTGGCCAGAGCACACTGACCGTTAGCGCCAATGGTAGCAGCGACTCGCAGGTCGAGAACTTCCACGATGTACCGCCCCGTTTCTATGTGGTAAGCGACACGCGCAGCTTCCAAGATCAAGTGCGTCTGACGATTCAGACCCAGTTCCAGCAGCAGCCGATCAAAGAGGTCGAATACTTCATCGACAATATCTCGATCGGCCCACCCGTCACCAACGGACCCAACTTCGAGCTGGTAATCGACGCCTTCGATAAAGAGTTCCAGCAACGTTTTCCGCCCGGCGAACATGAGCTGAGCGCCGCCGCCCGCGACGGAAACGGCAACGAAAGCCGTAGCGAGGTCAAACTGAACATTGTGGTGCTTGAGCCAACTACTCCCCAATGGCGCAGAACGCTCAATGAGTATTGGTGGCTAGCCGTTGCGATTCTGGTGGTAGTGATTCTGATCGGTGTGCTCAGCATCGTTGTACTCTTAAGGTTGCAGCAACCCCAGAATCAGACCGCTCTCGCGCAAGCAGCCCACCCAACAGGCCATAACGAGCAGTTCTCAGCAGGTCAACCGATTTTTAGCCGGCCAAATCACCCCGTCGATCCCGAAGAGCATACCTCGCACTATAGTCGGGAAGAAGATCAGGAGACCAAACGCTTTGCGGTCGACGATGCCACCCAGCTATACGACAATGACAAGACCTTATTCTACGAGGGAGATGACCAAACCCAGATCTACGATCCGAGCACATCCGAGCCGCCAAAGACCCGTTGGATCCTTCACATTCACAACGATAAACAAGCACCGACTACCATCGAGTTGTCGTACAAACAGCGTCACTACGACATCGGACGTGTGATGCAACACGAGCGCCAAGCCCACATCGCGATCGATAACCGCTGGGTTTCGCAAACCCATGCCAAGCTCGAATTGTTGCTCAATGATCTTTATTTGATCGCTGAAGACAGCAAAAACGGCACCTTTTTTGGCGACGAGAAAACACGTTTAGAGGTTAATCAACGCATTCAGCTCACCCCGGGAGATGTATTTTGGGTGAGTCCTGTAGTAAAGATTGTGACAGAGGTCGTAACGGAGCAGGCATGAGCACCCAACCAGACACCTTTCCCCCTTTCCCGAGCGGTACTCTCATCGGTCGGTTCGAGATTTTGCAACAGCTTGCAGATGGCGGCCAAGCCCAAGTCTATCTGGCGCGGCTTTGGCTGCCCAATCAAAAACCGGCCAAACAGATCTTACGCCATCTCAAATGGTTTGGCGCCACGCCTGCCTATATCGAGGCACAAGCGCTCTGTATCTTGAAGATTCCCAAGCCGCGCTGGGTCGAAAATCTACGCGACGAGCATAGCTATCTGCTCAATTCCAATCTGCGCCACACGCGCATTATTCAAATCTGGGATCGGGCCGAAGAGGGTGAAACCAAGCGACGCAAACTGCCCAAGGGCTTGTGGTTTACCCAACTCGTCGATCAACACGGCAATAGCATCGAATTGCCCTATATCGCGCTGCCCTACTTCCCAAGTGGCTCGATCAAAGATCTGCTCAAAAAGCGTAAATTCAAGCCCTTGCCACCCGGCACGGCTGTAGCGATCGCGCTCCAGATCGCCCAAGCCCTGCAACATATGCACGAACAGGCCCACTTGGTGCACCACGATATCGCTCCGAGCAATGTGGTCTTTCGCAATAGCTTCTCATTCTGGCGCTCTAGCGAGCCAGATTGCGTCTTAATCGACCTTGCGGCAGCCGACTCGCCCTATGCGCCACGCCTACGCCACGTCTATGGCCGAAGAATCTATCTGGCGCCCGAACGACGTGCCACAGAGCCCGCACCGATCAACTGGCCGGTCGATATCTATAGCTTGGGTGTCACACTGTATGAGATGCTGAGCGGAGAGTTACCACGATCGGGCACGATCTCGACCAGCGATTTCAGCTATCGCCTACCTCACATTCAGCATAAACTGCCCAATCTCTCGCCAGAGCTAGCCAGCTTGGTCATGGATTCGATCGAACACGATCCTAATAATCGACCGAACATTCGACAGTTTATCCAGCGCTTAGCAGCGACTCCCGAGGCGAAGCAGCCGGGCAAATTGCGCGGCCCTTGGGAGGAGCGCAGCCGACTGCAAGCCGCCTTCAGCGCCAGCATAGCCTTCGTTATCACCTTGTTGCTTGCGCTAAACGTAAGCGTTTTCAGCAGCAATCAGGTCTTGGGCAGCGCAAACTCAGCTCCAACAGCGCTGCCGCCTACCATTACGCCGATCATAACCCAGGCCCCAGCTAGTCCGACACCACTTCTGCCTACATCGACTCCCGCCCTGCTAAAGCGGCCGTAAAGCGAGACAAAAGAGGAGCTATGACACACCAAGCAGGATCAATCAATAGCGTTCTAGCGCAGCAGGGATCATTCCAGCTCAGCGTCGGAGCCGATAGCAATAAAGGACATCGTCGCCAAAACGAAGATTCGCTGGCCTACTACAGTATCGGCCGTGCTCAGATCGCTGTTATCGCCGATGGAATGGGTGGCGGTTTAGATGGCAAGCTCTTCAGCCAGCTCGCCATCGACTCGATTCGCAAGTATCTAACGGGCAAAGGCCCGGGCACGGCCCATCAGCAGATCGAAGATGCGCTTCAAAAGACGGCTAACGATCTGCACAGCTTTCGCAACACTCGCCCCGACTACCGAGGTAGCGGCACCACGATCGTGGTCGCTTGGATCGAAGCCTATAACGATGCTGGCCGCGCGATCATTGCCAATGTTGGCGATAGCCGCGCCTACCTGATCAAAGCTCAAGGAAATATCAGCCAGATCACACGCGACCACACCTACGGCGAGCGCTTGATCGATGAAGGGTTCAGCGAAGAGCAGGCCTATCAAGATCATCAGGCGGCCCGCTTGACCTACGCGCTCGGCGAAGCGCTCGATATCAAGCGCGTTCCCGAGAGTTTTAGCGAAGTGATCTTGGAGCCGGGCGATCGTATTCTGCTCTGCACCGATGGCGTCTACAAGCCAGTTCCTCCTGAAGAGCTAGCTATGTTGGCGAGCAAATCGCCGCCTCAAGAAGCGGCTAACCTGCTTTTGAAGCGAGCGATCGCACGTGGCTCGCGCGACAATGTCAGCGCGATCTTGGTGCACTATCTGCCGCCCGTACAGACAGCCGTTGCTGCCCCAACAGGCAAACCCAAATGGGTTTGGGCCTTGGCAGCGGCTGGGCTAGTCGGCATGTTCGCTGCTGGCGCGGTAGTGGGTGGTAGCTTCTTTGGCGCAGCCAACGCCAATAGCGGCGAGCCGACAAGTGTAGCTAGCATTACAGCTTTACCTCCTACCGAAACCCAAGCCACCAGAACAGCAACCGCTATTCCTGCCTTTCAGACCTCAACACCAGCTACAGCGCTCCCTACTGCTACTCCCACTGCGACCGCTACGGAGACTGCCACAAGTACGCCCACTCCTAGCATAACTCCAAATCCTAGACGAGTAACAACTACGCAAAGTCAACCAAACCAGATAACTGTGCTTACTACTCAAACAAGCCAATCCGTAGACACTTCAGAAACAAGCGACACCACAGCGCCTGCTGATCAGCCCATCGCACCGCCCGCTGATCAACCTGCAAACCCGCCTGCTGATCAACCTGCAAACCCGCCTGCTGATCAACCTGCAAACCCGCCCGCTGATCAACCTGCAAACCCGCCTGCTGATCAGCCCGTCGTACCGCCCGCTGATCAACCTGCAAACCCGCCTGCTGATCAGCCCGTCGCACCACCCGCTGAGCAACCTGCAAACCCGCCTGCTGAGCAACCTGCAAACCCGCCTGCTGAGCAACCTGCAAACCCGCCTGCTGAGCAACCTGCAAACCCGCCTGCTGCATCGCCTGAAAACCCAGCTGCTGATTCGGATTCCTCTACCGAACCACTACCAAGGCTACCACAATGGCCAGGGATACCTTAAAAACGACATTTCTAGCAATAGCAGACTTTCTGACAGCTCGACACTCAAACTTATACAAGCCTTATCCAGCTTGGAGAATCTATGAACCGTTCACTAGCAACAAAATATACCATCTCGCTGCTATGCTTAGGGCTTGCTTTGACTCTTACAGCCTGTGGAGCCAACAATGCGCGCCAAGGCTCAGTGCAAGAAGTCGCGACCATAACAAGCGTGCCCCTAACCGAAACGCCCGCCCTTCAAGTGACCAGTACGGCCGTCGCTACCATTGTACTGATCGAAGATTCGCAGGAACTCCACGAGGCGCGCAAATATACCGAGCAGGGCAACTTCGATATGGCGGTCAATCTGCTCAATCGTGTCTATGCGGTCTATCGCGATGAACCTGTCGTTCAGAAACAGTTCGCCCATACCTATCTCACTTGGGGCAAACAGCTCTTGGATGAGTCGAAAGGCGAGCCAAGCAAAATCGTTACGGCGCTCGACAAATTCACCAGCGGTCTCGCAGTTGCGCCCAGCGGCGGCAGCGAACGCGAAGCGCTTCAGAGAGAGGCCGAGCTGGCCCAGCTCTATATCACAGCCAGCAAGCAATGGGAGCAGTTGCAGAAGCTACAAAGCGATGAAGCTGATCTACAAGAGCAGCTCAGCTTAGCCGATCAGTTACTGGTCGGGCTCGACAAACTGCGAGAGCTGCGCAGCGACTACCCGGGCCTGAAGGCGATCTATAGCGACGGCATGGCAACGATCGGCCAGATCTATATGGCCGAATCGGCCAAAAGCGACAATCGTGTTGCACTTTTGCAGCAAGCCGAGCAGGTCTGCGGGCGCGCTCTAGAGCTTAATCCCTCTCATAGCGCGGCATCTGAATGCCAACAGCAAGCCAAGCCAACGCCGACGCCCCAAGCAACGCCGACCAGACCGCCAGAGCCTACTCCGAGGCCGATTCGGCTGGTGGTTGTCAAGATCAATAGCGACGATAGCCCGGGCTGTATATCGATCGGCGTCCGCAACCATTCCGCTGCCGGCTGGAGCCTAACCATCGACGGTTTGCGCATGGGTGCGACCTTTGGCGGAGGCAACGCCCGTATCTGCGGCCTGCCCGATCACGACTTCACCTTCACAATTCGTAACGCAGCTGGCAATCCTATTCAGGGTGGGTCGGGCATTCCTGCTCGCGGTCGCGACATCTTTATTGCCACCGCTCAATAGCTCCAACACCGCTCATAATGGGCAGCCTGTGTTTGTGCACAGATTGCCCTTCTTTTATCGCCAATCGATCAACTGTATCGCTTCGCTCTGGCGGCGTGGTCTCGCCCCTCCATCCAATCCTTGGCGCGTCCGCCTACGGCTATCAAGTGGTTTACACTACAGGCCGCAGCGTCAGCCCTTCTACCGCTAACTGTACATTAGCCACAAATCGACATACGGTCAGCCTTATCTGCCCTCACCCCCCGGCCCCCTCTCCCGCACTGCGGGCGAGGGGGTGAATGGTGATGTTGTATGCGATTTCGCGTAGCGCATACAAGCTCTCCGCGTTCTGTGCTCTCAAGGATACTCCCGCGATGCTATGCGAACGATCGCCTTTTGCTGCCGACACGACTTTTGGCTAATGCATAGCTACCGCTAAAGCGGTAGAAGGGAAGATAGCAGCACGGTTTCTACAACTCTTTACGAGCAAATCCAACGATCAGCTTGTTCCCTTTTGGCCTTCAGTAGAGTGGAACGTGACTATTTTGGCCACATTCCGTGGTTTTTCCACATTGCCAGAATGCAGGTCTTTATACCAAATCCGCTTGATTAGGTTCTCTTTGGCCTTCGGCAGAGTGGAACTTGACTATACTCTTTCCCGGATTTTGGTTTTCTGCGTTATAAAGCGCAAGTCTTTAAACGGATGTGGTATAAGGTGCGTTGGCTCCCTTCTCCCGCAATGGCGGGAGAAGGGTCGGGGATGAGGGCAAGCTAGCCCTGTTGGTAGCCGTAGGCGGACGCGGTAAGGACCTTTTTGAGGGTAAGAATGTATCCGCCAAAACGATACAACTCGTAGTGTTGAACGCTCAGCAGAGCGCGAAATTGCTCTTGCCCACATGCGAAGAGAGGAAGGCTGGACAAATGCTCAACCTTCCTCTCGGGCTTATGCCGCCAATCACACTGCGTTTAGCGATCTAGGAGTCGGCTTTGTTCGAGACCAGCGGCAAGAAGATGACATGCTCGCTCGTCAGCCACGGAATCAAGCGGTTCCTGGCGACCTTCGAGAGCGCCGATGTATTGCCCGCGCTATCGGTCACCGTTGCCGTGATCTGCAAGCCCCAGGGCTGGCCTTTCGAAACGAACTCGAAGATGCCCTTTTCATCGGCTTGAGTCGAACCCAAATAGACCAAGGCTTGCTGGTCGCTATCGCTATAGATCTCGACCAAGCCCTTGGGTATCGTAGTGCCCCTGATCATCCACGATCCGACCGGCACATCCGATTGGACACGACTGAGATCGATCGAGACGACCTCCAAAACCGGCAGGGCGAGGGCTTTGTTGGCGCCGCCCGTCACCGCGATGCCTCCGCCGAGGTTGCGCGCTACGCTATTGCGAGCTAAACGGTTGTTTTGCACATCGCTGCCGTTGAGCTTGATGCCATAGAGCACGTTTTCGTAGATCCGATTGAGGCGCACAGTGTTATGCTGGCTGTTATTGGCGATATAGATGCCTTCCATCTGGTTGCGCTCGATCAGGTTCTCTTCGATGCTGGTGTAGCTGGCGCCCTTGAGCGAGATACCGCGCCCAGCGTTGAGGCGCAAGGTATTGCTGATGATGGTGTTCTCTTTGGGCGGAGTGATCGCCGCGATGCTCCAATTGTCGACCTGCAAATCGTCGATATAGGCGCCTGGGGTCAGAGCGGCCTCGATGGTCGCGCTGATGCTCGGCTCCTCCATAGGCTCATCGCTCTTGGTCTCCTGCAGGGTGCCCACGCCGTCGCCCTTGTTGGAAACAACAAGATTGCCAGTCACAAGGTTGCCGCCCGTCTTCAGGTAGATGCCGGTGTTGACGTTGTTGGAGATGATATTGTCTTTGATGGTGTTGCCATCGGCACCTTGTACAGTGTAAATGCCGTAGCCACCTTTGATAGTGGTCTCGCCGCTCACCGGGTCGATCACCGGCTCGCCTCGGTTATCGCGAATCTCGTTGCCGAGGATCAGATTGCGGGTGCTACCCTTTTCGATCGTGATTCCAGAGCGGTTATTGTAGAAGAGGTTGTTGCGAATGATATTGTCGTTCGAGCCGTAGATACGGATCGCATACCCATCGTTGCCATAGGCAACGTTGTTTTCAATGATGTTGTAGACCGATGGCACCTGCGGCGCGTTTGCCTTCTCGGGGTCGGCGCCCGGGTCGAGCATAAAGGCGTGGGCGCTGGGGTTCTTCGAGCCGGGCCTGACTTTGTTGTCGCGCGAGATATTGTTGCGGAACACAAAGTTCGAACAGCCGCGCGAAATAATAAAGCCATGGCTACCGTTGTCGTAGGCTTCGTTGTTCTCGACGATCACATCGTGGGTGAAGTCGTGGGGATCGAAGCCATATTGCACATTCGAGAAGAACTTGTTGCCCCGGAAGATCATATCGCGCGCTTGGAAGGTGTAGATACCGTAGTAGTTGTGGCTGATTGTGCTATCGATCACCTGGCCGGTCACCCGTGTGCGACGCGGCACGTCGGTCAAATCGCCTGCAGGATTGACATCGCGCCACGACAGACCATAAGCCTCGCCGTCGGCGTAACCGAGGTAGCTCATATCCGAACGAATAATGCTCATCTCGGCGTCGTACTTGGCCAGAATGAAGGCGCGCCCATCTTTGATGTTTTCATCGAGCTTCTTGGCGCTGCGATCCCAACTGGTAACGCGCGTATCGATAAAGTAGAGATTGCCGCTATAGGTCTTGATAGTCGCGAACTTGGTCGCATCGTAGATCGGGTGATCGGGATCGTCGGGGTTAGGCGCAGGCGGCGGCCCGGGGTCCGAGAAGAGGCGCAGCCAGTCGACCCGCTGGGCGCTCGGCACAGATGAGCCGCCCTGAACGAAGAGCGAGACAGTCGGGCTGATAAAGAGGCTGGCGTGCAGCGTCCAAGTGCGTTTGCCATCGACCACACCATCGTCGGTGATCAGGTTTTTGTATTCCGGCTTGCCGACCATATCGGCGTAGGCGTTCAAGCCAGCCTTGATTTGGTAGATGTTGAGTTCGGCGCCCGTGCCATCGACGTAGATGGTCTGCTCTTGCTTGCGGCCTTTACCAACCGTTACAGTCGGGGCCAGCTCGGTGCGCGACAGCTCAGAGGTATTGTTGTTGACGGTTTGGGTGGCTGCATAGGCGTAACCGCCCGAAGTCGCAACCGTTAGCACCCAAACGCCGCTCGAATTGGTAGTTGTGCTGCCCACGTATTCTGCAGCTTCATCGCCACAGACGCTCACACCACAACCGCTCAGCGGATCGCGGAAGACCTCAACCGTAGAACCGGGACGCGCACGACCGCTGATCTGAGTCGGCTGAATCGTCTCGACAACCGGCTTTTCGATATCAAGATTGGTGCCGGTGCCAAGTTTGATGGCGGCTCGACCATTGGCGGTAATGCGGTTCTTGGTCAGCAGGTTGTCTTTGGCGCCCGAGCCTTTGATATTGACACCATAGTTGCCGACATCGGGGATGCCATCGACGCTACCATCTGGTAAGCCGTTATGGTGAATATAGTTGCTCTCGAAGCGGTTGTTATTGCTCGAGTCTGCATAGATACCCTCGTCGCCGCTCCCGCTGATCTCGTTCGAAACGATCGTATTGTCGTTGGCACCAACCAGACGTAAGCCGCGCCCTTTGCTGGTGCGAATAATGTTGTTTTTGATCTGGTTGAGAGAGCCTGTCGGCAGACCCGGCTCGACTATCGGCTGCGGACCAGGATTGGTTGGCGCATCATCTTCGCCGCCACCCACCGGGTCTGGGCTGGCATCGACTTGCATCAAACTGATGCCGTGGCCGTTGTCTTCGAGCGTGTTGCCCGTAATCTCATTACCGCCTGTTTTGACGTGAATACCACTTCCATAGGCCATGCCAGGCTCGTCATCGCGCCGCCCGTTGCCCGTAATGAGATTGTCGCGAATGATGTTGCTATCGGCACGATTGTAAAGGTAGATGCCGTAGTTTTTGTTATTTTTGATAACGTTGTTGTAGATCTGGTTGTAAAGTGATTTTTGATCTTCGGTACGATCCGGCACACCGTCGACGGGCGAAACGGGTGTAGCATTGATACGAATGCCGGTTAAGCTATCGCGTATCTCGTTATCGCGAATGATGTTGTACTGCGATTGGAAGATCGCGATGCCATCCATCGAGTTATAGACGGTGTTCCCAAAGATCTGATTGTAGGTGCTGCGTCGGTCGAGGAAGATGCCGTGAGCGATCGTATTGGTTGCTCCCGGCTTGGGTTTGTTATCGTAGACGATATTATTGCGAATGATGTTGAAGTCGCACCAACGCGAGAAGATGATGCCGTGCTTTCCGTTGTTATAGACACGATTCTCTTCAAAAATAAAGAAGTCAGAATAGTCATGCGGGTCGAAGCCGTAATAGACGCTGTCGCGAACGATATTGTTTTTGGCCCAGATCGCGAAAGCTTGGTAGCTATACATGCCGAAGAAGTTGTGGTGAATCTCGCTATCGTGAATATCACCGGTCGCGCCAGTGCGCTGATCGGCATCGTTAAAACATTTACGCCAAGCCAAGCCAGAGCCTTCGCCGTCGCGCCAGCCTAAATACGAAATTTCGCTCTTGTAGAAGTCCATGCGGCCGCCTTCATAGGCAACAACATAGGCGCGCCCGTCGAGGTAGTTGGTGTCGTGATCATTTTTGGTGGTATCCCAACTAGTCAATTCGGCATTCTCAAAGCGTAAATATCCGCGAGTGAAAATCGTATAAGGCGAATTGATGGCAGCGGTACTCTCGATCCGCAGACGCATCGGGCTGCCTGAGCTGCCTACCACCGAAAGGGCAGCGGTTCGGTCGATCTCGAGATGGCCGCGCAACAACCAGGTATTGGTGCCAGTCTGCTGTAAAAGGTTTTTCGCTTGCTCGATCTGCTCGGTCTCGGTAAAGGTGCTTGTAGCATAGGCGTCAAGAGCGCTCTTCAACTGAGCCAAAGTAACCCGTCCGGTCATCAAACGCAATACATTGTTTTGAACGGTTAAGGTCGGGGGAACGTCGAGCGTCCCTTCATAGGGTTGACGCCGATCTGGACGAATCGAGCTATTAGGGTCAGGGAATTGACCATTGAAAACTTGGGCCTCACAAGCTGCTACAGGTGGCGCAGCCAAGGCAGAGTCAACCAAGTGAGGCAAACCAGGAAGGGCAATAAAACTAGGAATACAAAGAGCAAGAATGAGTAAAAGTTTTAAGCTAGATTGAAATGGGCGTGGTGGCCGAAATACAAACCTGTCCATGAACAACCTCTTGTTTTAGTAAATCTACGATCAGTAGACGAGCGGATCGAGCAGAAGATGCTTTCTTTTTCAAGCCTTTAAACCCAGTGTTAGTCTACCGATTCGGTTTGTATCTCTTATGAAGCGACAGAGCTTGAACATGACAAAAAGGTCATGCTCGAGCGTAATCAACGCTGAAGCGTAAACCATATTTACGGCTTTGAAAAGGAGCAAAACGCTTCAACCAACCAGAAAGACACAGGCTTGTTTGTATAACGATCCGTCCATCTTAGAGCGAATCCGCTTAAAAACTTGTACTCTCGTGACAAGGAACAAACGGGGAAAGGGTTGTGAAAAATTGTCGTATTTCGCTCTGGCGGAGAGCACAACAGATCGGCCGGATTTGGATAGCTCGGGCTCTGGGAGGCTGGATTGGGCCGAGCATGCTGGCGCTCCCTTCTCCCGCATCTATGCATTAGCCAAAAGTCGTGTCGGCAGCAAAAGGCGATCGTTCGCATAGCATCGTGGGATTATCCTTGAGAGCACAGAACGGGAAGAGGTTGTATCAACA
Organism: uncultured Chloroflexales bacterium; assembly: GCA_937902315.1. Classification (GTDB taxonomy): domain Bacteria; phylum Chloroflexota; class Chloroflexia; order Chloroflexales; family Chloroflexaceae; genus CALGUG01. Next base: position 43,104 of record CALGUG010000005.1, on the reverse strand, counting down.
TTCAGCCCCTCGCCCGCAGTGCGGGAGAGGGGGCCGGGGGGGTGAGGGCAGATAACGCTGACCGTATGTCGATTTGTGGGTAATGTACAGCTCCCGCATTGCGGGAGAAGGGTCGGGGATGAGGGTGGGCCAGCCGCTCTGATAGCCGGAGGCGGACGCGCCTAGGACCGAATGGGCGCTAGCAACCTCGCCGCCAGAACGATAGATCACACGAGTTTGATAGGCGACAAGCAGCGGATAGCTTTCGTGCGCTGTCTAGCAACGAACGACCACCAGTGTTTGCACCGGTGGTCGTCCTCGCTTAGGCTTGTTATAGGCCTATTTTCGTACCAAAGGAAGATAGACGTTGTGATTATCGCCCGTGCCGGGAGTTGGCTTAGTCGGTTGTGTCGGCTGAGTTGGCTGGGTCGGCTGGGTCGGTGTCGTTGGGTTGGTCGATGGCTTAGCCTTAACCGTCACCTCGGTGGCGATCGCGCTATTGTTGGTGATCGGGCCTTCGAGAGAGCTGGTCGAGATCAACAACAAGTTGCTCGCCTTGCTACCAGCTGCAGCGTTGTCCTTAATCTTGTAGACGATCTGGAAGCTGCCCGTTGCGTTCGGCACCAGTGGCGGTATCGAGAACTGAACCTGCCCATCGATCGAGGTATCAGCTGGCAAGTTAGCCGAATTGCTCTTGTATTCAAGCACGTTGCTGTACGAGCTTAGGATCGTCACGGCGAATGCGTCGTTAGCACCCTTATTGGTATAGGTGACTTGATAGACCAATTCGCTGCCCGGTACCGGATCGTTACCACCCAACACACTAACCGAGATTTCGAGGTCGGCCATGGGCGGCTGCTCGCTCAAGACGATCGGCTGCGATAGAGCGGTGTTATTGCTAGCGATCTCGGGCGTGGTGGTGGTCGCGATCGTGATGCTGTTCGCGGCGATGCTCGCACCTTCCTCTAAGGTCTCGTTGATCGCAAAGATCAGATCGACCTCGCCATAACCGCCGTTGGGCGCTAAGGTTCCAGGTACGCTGAAGGCCACCTTGCCAGACGACTGAGTAGCCAACCAGCCCTTGCTATTGCCGAAGTAGACCAGTCCGGCCGGGATCGTATCGACCAAGGTGACATTGGCAGCCGCTTTCGTACCGACATTGGTATAGGTGACGCGGTAGACAGCTCGTCCGCCCGGATAAAGCTTGCTCTCGTTGTCGCCCGAGGTCACCAAGCTCTTGGTCACCTTAACATCGGCCACAGGCTCGGAGCTGTAGGTGATCGGCAAGCTGGCTTGGTTGTTAGCTTGCTCGGCCGCGACCTCAAGAGTGCTCGACTCGATGCTTACATCGTGGCTAGAATCGCCCACTGGTGTCTCGGCCAAGACGCGCGTCTTAAAGCCGATTGTGCCTTGGCCGCGCGCTGGCAGATCGCCGATCGCCCAGCTCAATTGGATGCGGCCACCCACCACAGCCACGGTCGGGGTCGGCGAGCCGGGCAGCGCCTCTTCAAAGCTCATATTTTCCGGCAAGAGGTCGCGAATAATCACGCTGCTGGCGGCGCCACGATGGTTTGCGTAACTGATCGTGTATTCTTGGAAGGTATCGTTAGCAGCATTAACCACAATGCCTTGCGGTCCGCTAATCCCCACCTCAAGATCGGTGAAGATACAATCACCCAGCGGTGTTTGTTCGTCTAAGCTCTGAACCACCAACCAGTCGGGGTTAGCAGCATCGCGGTTGTTGGTATCGCGCGCGCTGTGGCAGCGCTGAATCGCCAAGTTCAGCGGTAGGGTATAGGTTAGACCCGAGCTAGAGGTGATATGCGGCACCTGCACCGGAACGTGGTCGACGTAGGGATTGGTGAGCGCAATGTTGGTATACTCGACAAAATCGACGATCGTATCGCTGCCATCGAGCAGAACGACTTGGTCGGAGATCGCCTGAGGATCGCTCACAGCACGATCGACGCGCAGGCTGATATCCGCGCTAGTGGCCCAGTTGCCAGCCCAAGTGAGGCTCGTGGTTTGGAAGACTTTGCTGCCATCAACACCCGCATACACCGTCTCAAAACGGGTTTTATCGCGTGTGATAATGATCGACTCGTGCGGCCCGATCTCAACAGCTGGCAGCTTTAACATCGCTTCGTTGCTGTTGCGCTGCGGAACATCGCCGATCTTATAGTTGGCGACTTGAGCGGCTGGAATGGTTTGGTTACTTACATTGGTGATCTCGATCCACTGGATCTTGGTATCACCAACCTCCGGGTTGCCCATCGAACGCGGGAAGAGGCCAACTTCGGTGATCAAAAGTGGTGAATAGACTTCACCGACAGTTGGGCTGCTCACCGGAGTGCCGCTTTCAAAACGTACCTCAAAGGAGTAATCGATCACACCATCGCTCAGCTCGTTTTCGGTATTATCAACTCCGCTCGGACCGCCCGGAAGCGAGGGCGTGATGGTATCGAGAATATTGGTGCTCAAGGCGCTCTCGGCTGGAGCTGTTCCACTGCTTCGCAAGGAAACAATAGTGAAGCGCAGTGGCTCAGATGGCGGGCCGCTCAAACCGAGCGCCGACCAAGGCACCTGCAATTCAATATCGTTTGTCGTATTGCTCAAAGCCGATGAACCATGAGTGGTAAACGTGCCAGGGGCACTGTAGACCCGCACTGGCGAGGTATTGCTAACGTTGGGAACCACAATACTCGAGTGGTCGTCGAACTGGGTTCGTAACAGATACTCCCAGCGCGCCGCTACGCTTGGAGAAGCTGTAGCCGGTGCTACAAACGAGCTATTTCCAGTTGAGGGGCTATTGGTATCGATAGCGATCTGGATCTGAGGCAAGTCAACATCAGGACGCGCTGTTTCCACGCGCGTAATACCACTCATCTTCACATAGATCGAAAGGTTCTGCGGGTCTCCTGTTACCATCACGCTGCGAATATCGACTTCGCGCGTTTTCGTGAGTTCTTCGGTCGGGTTCAAAAGACGTTGATCACCGGCCGCATCTGTCCACGCAAAAACGCCCTGACCTTCCGCATTACGAATAATATGGCCTAGGTTGCTCGATGGCCCCTTGCCAAAATTCGTCCATTCAGACGTTGTTGTGTCAATTGTCGCCGGATGGGCATCAGTCCTAGCAGAAAAACCAAATGCACCAGCCAGAATCAATGACAAACTCAAAACTATCAATAGCCCTCGTCTCATGAAACGCTCTCCTTTGGGTTGCAACCAACAGTGATTGTGGCAATTCCAGCCCTATCGGATTGAGATCCATACGCCGCTAGGCTAGTGTAGACTCTGAGGATGTTTGATTCTATAACGCGACAGGCTTCTAAAGTTACTATCTTGTTAGCTTTCTCTTAACTATTCGTATAAGTACGATGATTTAAATGTAATCAGCCTATTAAGCATCATAATGCGATTTTCATACGAAAATAATATTTCAAACAATATTTTTCAACTCAAAATTAACAAAAACTACATCTTACAATATTGAGCACAATTTAATAATTTTCCGCATTCAAAAAGGGAAATAGACGAATCTTAAATTTTTGCCAGCAAAATATCGATAAACAAGCTATTAGATAGCAATCCTGACATACACGCTTGCTGAAGTAACAGTTCGGAATGGGCAACACTTTCTGTCTGGCCCTTCCTCGCACTTCAATAAGCAGATTTTATAGCGCTGGCGGAAAGATCCTTACCTTCAAAACGGTCCTCAGCGCGTCCGCCTACGGCTATCAACCGGGTTAACTTACCCTCATCCCCGACCCTTCTCCCGCAATGCGGGAGAAGGGAGCCGAAGCACGTTAGGCCCAAAACCTCCTCCAAGAGCCTGAAGTTTCGAAATCGGCCTAAAGAGATGTAGGCGTACAACAAAAAGCGAAACATTGTTACCTTCCAAGCTACTGAAGAGCACAAAAAGAGCGGTGCTCGTTCCGATCTTTTCACAGGACGAACACCGCTCTCGAGAGAGCTATTTAGTTTGATACAGCTTATTCGTCGTTAGTCGCTAGGCCCAAAATATGGAAGCCCGCATCAACATACGAAATTTCGCCGGTTACAGCGCCGCTCAAGTGGCTACACAGATAGATCGCTGCGTTACCGACATCCTCGATGGTGATGTTGCGGCGCAGCGGAGCAGCCTTAGCGAACTGCTTGTGCAAGGTACGGAAATCGGCAATACCGCTTGCAGAGAGGGTACGAACCGGGCCTGCGCTGATCGCATTGACACGAATACCTTGCGGGCCAAGATCGGCAGCCAAATAACGTACGGTCGCTTCCAGAGCCGCCTTAGCCACACCCATCACGTTGTAGTTAGGAACGACCTGCTGCGAACCATGGTAGGTCAAAGCCAACACTGCCGCACCGGGATTCATCAATGGCAGAGCAGCGCGCACCACAGCGATCATGGAATAGACGCTGACATCCATCGATACCCGGAAACCTTCACGGCTAGTCTTGACAAACGAACCGCTCAACTCTTCGCGCGGAGCAAAGGCTGGGCCATGCACCAAGATATCGATCGAACCCATCGTTTCGCGAACGCGCTGCATAAAGGTGTCGATCTGCTCATCGCTGCTCACGTCGCATGGTTCGATCAAACGAGCACCCAAGCTTTCGGCCAGAGGTCGCACGCGACGCTCGAGAGATTCGCCCAGATAGTTAAAACCAACTTCTGCACCTTGGGAGTGGAGCGCCTTAGCGATACCCCAAGTAATGGAGTGGTCGTTTGCCACACCCAGAATCAATGCTTTCTTACCATCAAGCAAACCCATGGTTGTAACCCCTTATCTTGTAGCCCATACGGGCTTCTTTTTTATGCTGCACGCTATCTTACCATATTTATGCGGGCTTGCTTGTGGCACGAAAAAGCCTTGCGCAGAGCAAGGCTTTTAGCATCTGTATTCTCAGGCTTTTGGTTGCTCATCTGCTGCATCGTCACTAGCGTTGCCAGATGGCGCTAGAAGAGTCTTCCAAAAGGGGATCCCTGCAACTAATGGGATCGCGATCATCAACACTATCCATATCATCCAGTACATTGCGCCCTCCTTGAGATGGTGGAGCTATACCTGTCACTGGTAGATCTCACAAACGGGTGACAGTTTGGGAGTACGAATACCAATCTCAAAGTATACTCATAAAACTCTCCTCAGCGCAGTTATTATAGCAGCAGATCTAGAAGCGGCTATCATAAATCGTGTAATAAACTAGTTAGATTTACGTATAAGCTGCTTCTAAAGCTTCACAAATCGCGTGCAGTAAGAGCGTATGCACCTCTTGGACACGCGCCCCGTTGCTGCTCGGAACAATAATACTATAGTCGCACAAATCTTTGGCATCGCCGCCTGTGCCACCCAAAAAGCCGATCGTGATCAGCGATAACTTACGCGCCTCCTTCAGAGCGGCAGTGATATTAGGGGATCGGCCGCTTGTGCTGAAACAGACTAGCAGATCGCCGGATCGCCCCAAAGCGCCTATCTGTCGAGCGAAAACCTGCTCATAGCCAAAATCGTTGGCGATACAAGTTAGGGCCGCGCTATCGGCATTTAGGCAGACCGCTGGCAGAGCGGGTCGGGGCGTATTGGCGCGATAGCGCCCAACGAGCTCTTCGCTCAAATGGGCCGCATCGGTAGCGCTCCCGCCGTTTCCACAGCTAAACAGCGTATGGCCTTGTTTAAGCTGGCGCACAATCAGATCGGTAATGACATCGACGGCGCTGGCTTGGGCGGCCATAGTACTCAAAACCTGCTGCGCCTCTTCTAGTTGGGTAATAAACGACATACCTTCTATCCAATCAAGCCGCAGGAAGCTCACACAAGCACACAGGTCATCAGAGCAACAAGGCTGTCTAGGACAGCACAGCTAGCCATAACAGCGCTGTTTACGTGTGCCTTAATAACAGGCAGGTGCGCTCGGTTTCGCTTTCTTGGCGATTATAACGCGAACATAACGCTCTTTTTTCCTATTTTACACCGTTACTTCAGGGCCGACTTCGACCCGCTACCAGATCCGTTTATGGTACTTCTTTTTTGGCCCTCGACAGAATGGAACACACCTCTTTAAGCAGATTGCATAGTATTCAGGCTCTTGGAGGCTATTTTGGGCCTAACGCGCGTCGGCTCCCTTCTCCCGCAATGCGGGAGAAGGGTCGGGGATGAGGGCAAGCTAACCCTGCTGATAGCCGTAGGCGGACGCGCTAAGGATCTGCTTTGGGCCAAAGAGCGAGCCGCTAAAGCGCCAAACGCAGTAGACAGATGCGCTAGAGAAGCGCTCAGGGAGCTATCAGCGAAAAAAGGTTGTGTGCGCTTGGTGCTCAGGCACACCATCGCACACAACCACCTAGGCAAAGGCGCTCTGCAGGAGGTTAAAATCAAATCTCGCTGCTTAGAGAGCGGATAAGCCTAGCTGATTGCACAGCCAAGCTTTGTATGGCTACGGCTGGCGCTTAGTTGCGCTCCCAAGCCGCAACCGCCAAGCCCGATGCCACACCGCTAAAGACATCCATCTCGCGCAGGGCTTGCGGGCCAAACTTGGCGCTCAACATGTTCACAAAACGGGGGATACGCGAGCTACCACCGGTGCGCAATACCACATTGATATCTTGGGGTTTGAGACCTGCCGCCGCCAAGGCCTCGTCGATACAGGCCTCAACTGCGCGCACATCGGGGCCGATCAAGCGCTCAAAATCCCAGCGCGGCACCACCTCATCGATATCGATATCTTCGAGGTGCAGGCTGATGGTGGCTTGTTCGTTCGAGCTCAGCTCGACTTTGGCGCGCTCGACCGCCTCAAACATGGTTAGACCATAGTTTTTGCGCACCAGCGAGCGCAGAGCGCGCAGCTCTTTCGGCTTGTTACCAGTGATAATCGCTTCGTCGATGATCTGTAGGTAACGGGGCTGAGTTAGGTCGGTAATGGTCTGCCATTCCGAGAGATGATCAAGAATATGGGTTGGGAAGGGCAAGCGGCGCGGGCCTAAGGTCGCCTCGGCACCGAAGTGGTTCAACATACGGCCCATCACAATGCGCTGATCGAGCACATCACCACCGATCGGCACACCGCTGGTCGACAAAACTTCGCGTTCACCAGTGCCGCTCAGGCGCATCACCGTCACGTCGAGCGTACCACCACCAAAGTCAAACACCAAAATATTCTGTTTGCCCTCAGCGGTGCGCGCATAGGCGAGTGCGGCAGCGGTTGGTTCCGGCAAGAAAGTCACGTCGGGCAGCCCAGCCAGTTTACAGGCGTCTTGCATACGCCTAAATGCCAACGCATCGGCATCTGGATCAAAGGCATAGTGCACCGGACGGCCCAATACCATGCTTGTGATCTCTTTCTGCGTGATCTCTTCGATGCGCTTTTTGATCAGCTCAAGAACCGTCGCGATCAGAGCTTCGAGCGTATAATAGGTTCCAAAGACATTTGTTTTGGTAAACGCACTATCGCGCAAACCGCTCTTTAGGGATTGAAACAGACGCCCAGGCGTATTTGCATCGACTTGGGTATACATCGATTGCATAATGACGCCCGTCTCGGTCACCAATTCCGTCTCGCCTAGGTAACGCCACTCGTATTCGATTTCGCGACCGACATTGCCCTCGATAAATCGATTGATCGCTTCTCGACCAATAAATGGCACACCTTCACGAGTCATAAAGAGGGTCGAGCGCATGATGTTCGGATTGGCATTTATTGGGTCAAGCGGCAAGATTGTGAGCGAATCCCCATCGTAAATTGCTGCGCTGGAGTTCGTCGTTCCAAAGTCAAGGCCAACGCGCATGATCTTCTCCTCAATTTGTTATGACGAGATGGGGCGATAATCGCACCCGAATCAACACGAAACAGCCGATGGCGTAATGCACATCGGCCAAATAAGCAACACGCTCCGTCATCACGTCGGTCTATTGATATCCGTACCTATGAAGGACGGAGCAAGTTATTTGTTTGCTTCGTAGAAACACCACAAGACCGGAAATGCCTTAGCACTCCGATCGAGCAGTATCATACCATGGCTGACGCCCGTCTACAACCCGACAAAAGTCTGAAGCTTGCACTCGAAGTAGAGCAGAATTTTTCGGCATCTATAGCCATAAATCTGCAGATATTTGTTGACCTGTGTTACAATAGATAGGAGTGCATAACCACTTCAAATACATCAAATATATGTCCAATAACCACAAGACGAGCATCTAGCATCTTTCATTGCTGGAAGGGTTTAGACACTTGTACACAGAGCCACAGTGTTCCGGCATCCAGCGCGTAGCCCCGTTGTGCCATATTTATACCAAGCCTTCGGCTAGCGACGGGCTCTGGTTCAGGCCCTAGTAGACCAACCTAGTGGTTATTTATGATGTTCTGGCGCTGTTGGATCGTATCGCTAGATGACTCTCTCGACTGCGAGAGAGCTAGAGACGAAGCACACCAATATGCGTCTTTGATCTGAAGAGCGTGCGCTTGCTTCACGGCCTGCTTCAGACAGCATACGATGAGCGTATTAAAATCGTTCATTTTTGGAATGCAACGATTCGTAAAAACAGAGCTAAGCTACGTCTTTTTATACAGAGAGATCGTGCTGAGCATACGCTGGGGCGTAGCGGTTCCATCTGCTAACAGCAAAATTGTTGCGTAAATGTCCGTATGATATACTACCATCGAACATGAATGATCGTATAGTAAAGGAAGCAACTGTGAGCGCCGACAACCATACGCTGTTGGATGAAGCGCAACAGTTAGTATCTGAACAGCTCAACCGACTACGTGAGCTTGTCCAGCAGGCTCAGCAACGTAGTGCCCACCTCACTAATGCACAGCGACAAGCAGAACGTGCCCTTGACGAAGCGATTATTCAACACCAGTTCGCTCGTCAACACCAACAAGCAAATGCGGATAGCTTCGCTAAACGTGAAGCTGAGCTCCGCGCCAACTACGATCAGATCGTTCAAGAATCACAATCGACAGCCCATGCCCTGAAACAGCTCGACCAGCTCGTGCGCCAAATCGAGATGAGCAGCAGTGTGCTTTTGGGCGGTTCGACTGAAAGCAAAGCCAACGACCCGTGGATGCTGGCCCTGCGCGCCCAAGTGATTCAAGGCCGCGAAGAAGAACGAACACGCCTAGCGCGCGAAGTCCACGATGGGCCTGCCCAGGTGCTTGCCAACACCCTGATGGGCTTGGAACAATGCGTCACACTTATTCAACAACAAAACACTGAGCGTTTGGCACTTATGCTCGATCGCATGCGCTCGGTGACGCGCGAAGGCCTGCACGAGGTGCGTCGTTTTATCTCCGACCTTCGCCCGGGCCGCCTCAGCGAACAAGGCCTGCTGGTGGCAATTCAAGATTATGTCCGCCGTTACCAAGATACAACAGGCGCACAGGTAACACTGAATGCTGCTTTATTACCGCGTTTAGCAAATGATGTGGAAATCGTGTTGTATCGTATTGTTCAAGAAGCGCTCCAGAATGTATCAAAGCACGCTCGCTCCGCCGCCGTCCATATCAGCCTGGGCCTTTCAAACGATACGCTTATCCTGAAGATTCAAGACAACGGCCCCGGTTTCAACCCGCGTGAAGTAGCGCGCCGGGCAGGGCGCGAAAGCTGGGGTCTGACCAGTATGCGAGAAAGAGCAGAATTGATTGGAGCGCAATTGACGGTTGCCTCACGTTTAAACCACGGTACAACTGTCACCGTTGTTCTGCCATTGCGGTGATGAGGAGCACACCTATGGCTCAGAAAATTAAAGTCCTTATCATAGATGACCATCCTTTGTTTCGCCAAGGCATTCGTTGGAGCCTCGAAGATGCAGGAGACATGGAAGTCGTTGGCGAAGCAGAAAACGGCCAAGAAGCCATCAAATTAACCGAACGACTGTTACCCGATGTTGTGCTTGTTGATATCAACTTACCCGGGCTGAACGGCCTCGAAGTGGCTCGAGTGATCAAGCGGCGCGACCCGCGCGTCGGCATCATCGTGCTGAGCGTCTACGAAGACGACGACCAACTCTTCCAAGCGATCAAAGTTGGAGCGGCGGCCTATTCCTCCAAAGATGTCAACCCAGGCGATCTGCTGCACTACATCCGCGAAGTTTCGCGCGGCAAGTATCTGATCAACGAAAGTGTGTTGGCCAAGCCCCACGTCGCCAGCCGCGTGCTACACCAATTTCGCGAGCTGGCCGCCAGCGAAGACGAGCAGACCAGCGCACTCTTTGCACCGCTGACCTCGCGCGAGATCGAGATCCTCGACTGTATCGCGCGCGGCCTCTCGAACAAAGAGATCGCCAACGAGCTCAGCATCAGCGGCCAAACCGTCAAAAACCACATCACCTCGATCTTGGCGAAGCTGCAAGTCAACGATCGCACCATGGCGGTCATGTTTGCCATCCGCCAAGGCTGGATCAAGATGGGCTACGATTCGAATCGCAGCGACGAATAAACGCAGAGCCGCTACTGACGCGCTTTGTTCGCGTCGCCATGCGAGCCATTTCTGCTTGTTGTGAGAGATAGCCTGCAGCAATGCTACATCTCTCACAACTTTCCCTAGCTCAATGCTCCCCGCTGGCACAAACCGTAGCCACCGCGCTCCCTTCAATTCCCGCTAAAACACCTTGGCCTTCTCAAGCTGGCGGCGAGATCGCTAGCAGCCATACGATCCTTGGCGCGTCCGCCTACGGCTATCAAAGTCGCCGCCCTCCCATGCAGACTTTCTGGCGTTGCGCTGCATTCGTTGCATTCGTTGCATTCGCCGCATGCAGCGAGTTCGCTCCCTTCTCTCGCAATGCGGGAGCTATGCATTACCCAAAAGTCGTGTCGGCAGCAACAGGCGATCGTTCGCATACCATCGCGGAAGTATCCTTGAGAGCACAGAACGGGAAGACTCATCATTCACCCCCTCGCCCGCACTGCGGGAGAGGGGGCCGGGGGGGTGAGGGCCGATAACGCTGACCGTATGTCGATTTGTCGGTAATGTACAGATGCGGGAGAAGGGCTGGGGATGAGGGTGGGCTAGCCCATTTGGTAGCCGTAGGCGGACGCGGTCGAAGCCTTTTTGTAGGCTAGAGGCGTTACCGCCAAGCTTATGTAATACCACATGCGCAAGCTTGCTTGCTATTCGACCTTCGGCAGAGTGGAACTTGACTTCTTTTCCCGTTTTTGCGTTCCAAAAGCGCACGTTTTTAAACAGATTGGATATAAAACACAGGCAGATAGGCACAAAAAAGGGAAGCGCAGTGCTTGCGCTTCCCTTTCTGAGGCATTGAGCCTAGAAGCTATTCGGGATCGACCGCATCATCGGTGTAGATATTGGCGGAGTTGTAGAGGATCCAACCCATGCTCTCGTCGGTGTCCTTCACCGCTTGGATCTGAGCACGCACCATCGAGGCGTCGTACTTGACCAGCATCGAAGCGGGCACCCAGGTCAAGGTGAAGTCTTGCAGCCATGGGCGTAGATGGGCGCGTTGACCAACCACTTGCGATTCACCCTTCTCCATACTGGCCTTGATGATCTCGTAGGGGTGCTCGGCGGGATTAGCGAAGCCGAGTTCGCCCGGGTTAAAGTGCGACGGATAGATCATCGGCATGATGTAGTCGGTGTGCTTGGCAAGCATGCCGATATCTTGGCCGATCAAAGCATCGGGGCGCCATGCGGTATAACCGAAGACGTCGATCGACAGGTAAGCGCCTGCTCCGTTGATGGCACGCTGAGCATCTTCTAGCACAGCGGCGATATTGGCATAGCGCTCTTCAGCGGTCGAATCGTCTTTGGAGAGCTTGAGACGATCTTTATCGTCGGCAGCGAATTCGAGCGATGGGAAGCGGATATAGTCGTAGTTGATTTCATCAAAGCCCATTTGGGCAGCTTCAACCGCGATCGCCTTGTTGTATTCCCAAACGTTCTTGTTCCAGGGATCGAGCCAAGCATACTTGATGCTAGGAGCAGGGTAGTCGTAGAAGATACCGCCGTTGACACGATCTTGGGCCGCCCATTCGGGCTTGGCTTCGGCCAGCACATTGTCGTGGCTGAACATGTGGGTACGGGCGATGGTATAGATTCCGCGTCGCTTCGCTTCGGCCAAGACCTTGTGATAGTCGATGTAGGGATGAGAGGTTCCCAGCTCCTTGACCAAAGGCGTTTGCGAGTCGTAATAGACCAAGCCCAAATCGTCGCGCAAGTCCGACTTGAGGTCCATCACAATCGCGTTCAACTCGGTCTGATCGATGAAGTCGAAATACTGCATCAACAGATCCCAGTTGGCAACTACCGCAGCCGTCACATAGATGCCCTTGACTTGGAAGGGTTCCATCTCGATCTTGGCGGGAACATTGCCGATCTCGAGCGGAATGACCTGCTTGAGATAGCCCGGAGCCAGCACCTTCAGATAGCCTTTTTCGGGAATGCCCTTGATCGAGATCTTGCCATCGCTGCTATTGTCGATGCGCGCAAAGGCCACATCGCTTGTGCCGGTGATAGTCTCGCTGGCAACCAGCGTGGCATTGGCGATCGGCTCACCCGTCTCTTTATCGACCAACACGGTGGTTAAGGTATCGGGGCGCAGGGTAGCATCAAACTCAACAACTTTGGCGATGGTCTCGGTAATGGTGGCAAAACCATCGGCCACAATCACCAGCTCGGTATCGAGCGGAATATCGGTCAGTTCGTAAGCACCGCTGGCATCGCTGGTCGTGCTGCGCTCACCAACGCTCACCGTCGCACCGCTCACAGGCTCTCCGGTATAGAGATTGGTCAAGACACCACGCAAAATGGTGGGGCGCAGATCGATGTCGAAGCTGGTTGTGCGCTCAAGGGCTTCTGAAACGCCTGCATAGTTGGGAGCAGAAACCTCAACGGTAAAGCTCTCGGGCAGGCCCGCTAAACGGTAGGTACCATCGGCAGCGGTCGTCGTGCTGATCGTATCGCTTACTTTGATCGATACGCCAGCTAAAGGTTGAGCGCTATAGGCATCTTTAATGGTGCCACTGAGCGTATCTGGGCGAAGCGTTGCGTCAAGCGTGACACTTGGCGGCTGTGCTTGCTGAAGCTGCGTCTGACTTGCGAGATCGATGCTGGTCGGCGCATAACCGTCGGCACTGACCTGAAGCGTACTCTTTGCGTTCCAGCGCGTTAATTCATACCTACCATTTGAGTCGGCAGTTGCTTTATTTGAGTCGACCTGAACAACAGCAGCGGGCACTGGACTGCCTGTATAAGCGTCGGTTACAGTACCAACCAGTGCAACATCAGGGCCGCCACAGGCTACTAAACCCGCAGCAACTAGTGCGCTTCCTGCCCCTATAAGCAGGCGGCGTATAGATACCGGTAGAACCACTCAGACCTCCTTAATGTTGCGACAACTCTTTTTCGGCAGTTCATCGCTAAATATGATACGTTTACCACTGCCAAACGTTATCATTACTGAAGAAAACAGTATACACTACGCTTTAAGATTTTTGCCTGTTAATCGGCTGATAGTGTACCAGAAAAAGTCTCGTACACGTGCAGCTTCTTGTTAGCCATCTCAGCCCTGCCGCGCCATGCAGCCTTTTATGGGATGATAAACGGCGTATTCTTGTGGCATGAACGTTATAAAAAGGCAGCGATCGCACATAGCCTGAACGACTAGTATACGGCTTCGTAACGTAATGCTTTGTTCAAACGATATATCTTCAAGAGATACGCTCTACTCTCAAACGCAGCAAATTGATCTGGTTTGATAAGCGACAATGTGTATAATAATGTTTCATACTTATGGATGATTCAGTCGTCAGGAGGCTCGCGTGGCGTATTCGTTTCGTACTTTTATAGGGGTAGGGTGTATCGCGCTTTTTTTCCTGACGATGTGTCGCAGCCCGCAGCCTTTGCAAATCGCTCCGCCGCACGCCGTTCAGAGCGATCAACACAATAGCGCTTCGAGCGACAACAACGCGGCTCGTCCCCAGATCCCCATCCAGCCGACGGTCACCAAAGCTGCCAGCCGAGAGAACGGTCCTACCGCTATAGCACAACCGCTGCAAGGCAATGTCCAGCCGATCGCGCTCTCGATCGAGCAGAAGGTCTTGAGCGGTCAGATCGATAGCTATCTGAATAGCTTGGTCGAAGGACGGCTCTTCCATGGCAGCGTGCTGGTAGCTCAAAAAGGCCAGATCATTTTGAGCAAGGGCTATGGCTTGGCAAACTATACCAGCGGGGTTCCCAACGAACCATCGACCCGTTTTCGTATCGCTTCGCTCACCAAACAGTTCACCGCTCTAGCCATTATGCAGCTACAGGTGGCAGGCAAACTCTCGACCAACGACCCGATCTGCAATTATCTCGATTCCTGCCCCGATCACTGGCGCGGCGTTACGATTCACCATGCCCTCACCCATACATCGGGTATTCCGAGCTATACCGAACTGTTAGACTACGAAGCGACCCAAATGTATCCGGCCACGCCTCAGCAACTGCTCAGCCGAGTGAGCGGCATGCCACTGCTGTTCGAGCCGGGCAGCAACTATCTCTACGGCAATACCGGCTATGTGATTTTAGGTCTGATCATCGAGCGGGTCTCGGGCAAAAGCTACGCCGATTATCTGCAAGAGGCGATCTTCAACCCGCTTCAGATGTCTAACACAGGTGTCGATACCAGCGATAGCAGTTTTGCTGGTCAAGCAGCCGGTTACAGCACTTTCGATCAGCAGGCGCTCTTCCTCGACGCCTCAACCCTGTTCGCCTGCGGCTCGCTCTATTCCAGCGTCGAAGATCTCTATCGCTGGGATCAAGCGCTCTACAGCGATATTTTGCTGCCCGCTGAAGCCCGTGCCCAGCTCTTCACCCCCTTTCTATACGATTATGCCTATGGTTGGAAGGTTACACGCCCCGATGGGCATCTGCTGATCAACCACTCTGGCCTGATCGACGGCTTCTCGACCTATATCAGCCGTTACCCAGAAGATGATCTGACCGTGATCGTTTTGGCGAATATGCATACCGCCGACTCGGTAGGTATCGGTAAATATATCGCTTCAATGGTCTTAGACCGCGAATAAAGCACTGCCTCTACTTGCACAGTCCAGAAGTAAGGACTTCTCGCCCATAGACGCCTATGCTAAAACTTGTTAGGATTCAGGATCATTCTTGCAAGCGCCGAATGGTGTATGGGTGATCAGAGTTAACCCTGAAATACCGATCTAAAGGTGACCATTGTGAAACTCCTGATTCTTGGCAACGACGGCCGAGCACACGCATTAGTCTGGAAGCTTTTTAACAGCCCTCTAGCCGATGAAGTGATCTGCGCTCCCGGCAACGGTGGAACCTCGATGCTCGCCCCGCAGGCCGAGCTCGATCTCAACAACGCGCTCGAGATCGCGCGCTGGTCGTTCGATAACAATATCGATATCATCATCCCCGGCGATACCGCACCGCTTGGCGCTGGCCTCGTCGATGAAGTTGTCTCGTTCCACATCGGCGTATCGGGGCCGGCTCAGCGCACTAGCCGCCTCGAAACAAGCCGCTGTTACGCCAAAGAGCTGCTGCTGCGCTACAACCTGCCAACCCCACCCGGGCGCCCCTTCGATCAGCTCGACATGGCCGAGCGCTACCTGGCCTCGCAGCCGCTGCCCGTTATCATCAAGGCCGACCACCCCGATGGTGGCGAAGCGGTCTTCTACGATCGCTATAGCGCCTTGCAGGGCCTGCACGAGCTATTCGCCGCTCGCTCGTTGCAGGGCGAAAGCAACGGCGTTGTGATCGAAGCCTTTATGCAAGGGCCGCGCATCGCTCAATCGACCCTCACCGATGGTCACACCGCGCTGCCTATGCTTCCGGCCCGTATCTTCAACCATACGAGCGAAAAAGAAGATATCGTCGCTCCGGGCATGGGTGCCTGCACTGGCACTTCGGTCTATGCCGAGCGCTTGGGCGAATACATTCACGCCAAGCTGCTGGAGCCGCTGATCGCCGCGCTCGCAAAAGAGAACCTGCCTTTCTGGGGCTTTTTAGGAGTCGATACGATCATCACCGCTCAAGGGCCGCGCATCATCAATATTCGGGCCAGTTTGCGCGATCAAGAGGCCCAAGTTGTGCTACCGCGTCTCGAAGATGATCTGTTACCGCTGGTGCAGGCTGCTATCAGCACGCGCTTGCACAGCGTGCCCAAGCCATCTTGGCGCAACGAGGCCAGCGTCGGCGTCACCTTGGTCGCTCAAGGTTATCCCGTCAACTTCGCGGTTGGCGGCGCGATCCAAGGTCTAGACGAGCTCGATGAAGGCGTGCTGGCCTTCCATCACGAAACCCACAATGCTAACGGCCTGAAATACAACCCCACTTCGAGCAATACACGCGGTACATTCGCCACCTTGATTATGGGCAAATCGCCCACCAGCGTTGGCATGAGCACCACTGGAGGGCATGTCTTAACGGTTGTAGCGCTCGGCTCAACCGCCAACAGCGCCCGCAGCCGCGCCCTCATCAATGCCGAACGCATCAGCTTCCCCGGGCGCTACTTCCGCAGCGATATCGGTCAAAAAGAGTTTCAATAAGCTTCAGGCCAAATCAGTTTAAAGACTTGGGCTCTTGTAACGCAGAACTACAAAACGCGGGGAAGAAAAGATAGTGAGTTCCACTCTGCCGAAGGCCAAAAAATACGAAATCCGCTTGAAGTGTTGTATTTTGGAACAGCCTTTCCACACAGCGATACGACCTCTTTGTGCGGGCGGGATGTTGATAGCCGTAGGCGGACGCGCTTAGGACCTTCTTTGGGGGCAGGACTAAACCGCCAGAGTGCTGAACTCATACTAAATCCGTTTAAAGACTTGAACTCTTGTAACGCAACAATGGGAAACAATAGTTAAGTTCCACTCTGCCGAAGGCCAAATAGAACCTAATCAACCGGATTTGGTATCAGCAAGCAGATTTGGTACAAGCTCAGCAGATGTGATATCACGCAGACAAAACAGGGATCTATGCCAATGAGCATAGATCCCTGTGAGTTTGGAGCCGTTTCGGCTTATGCTTAGCGTTCGATCGCTCTTAATCTAGCCGAGCGAGCGCATCTTTAGCATCTTGATAATCGGGTTCAATTTCAAGCGCTTGGCGGTAAGCGTTCTTGGCATCGTCTAGCTTGCCTAGCTCTTCGCAGGCTTTGCCTAAACCATACCAAGCGTTGGCGTAGCCATCATCGAGCTCGACAGCTGAGCGGAAGGCGGTTTCAGCTTGACTGTAACGCTCAAGGTTAAACTCGCTCCAGCCCAAACCGTTGTATGCTTCAGACTGCAAACTGTCTAAAGCCAACGAGCGCTCGAAATAGTTGACCGATTCGGCGTACTCGTCCAGATATTGCATGGTCCAGCCCATAGCCGTTAAGGCCAAAGCATTGCGATCGTTCAAGTCGATCGCCCGCTTCAAGATCTCACGCGACTCGTTATAGTAGTTCTGCTGCAGGCTTAGATCGTCGCTCATATAGCCGACCCGCTGCAAACCCCTGCCCAACCAAGCCAAACTGACCGAGCTTGGGTTCAGATCTGCAGCCGCTCGGAAAGCGCCTAAGGCATCCTCGTAGAGCCTTTCGGCAAAGTAAGCTCGCCCCAGACCCAAATAGGCTTGCCCATCATTTGGGTTGGCCTTGGTTGCATTACGAAAGGCCTCGATAGACGATTGAAAATCGGGCAGGCTTAGATCATCATATTCGACCCAACCTAAACCGATCAGAGCATGACTGTAGCTGTCGTCGATATCGAGCGCGTCTTGATAGAGATCGCGCGCTGTATCAAGCTTGGAATCAGCTTTGGCGAGATAGGCCTTGCCCACGATAAAGAGCGGCTGCTCGCTCAGATCTAAGGCTTTGTCGTAATAGCTGGCCGCCTTGGTGTTTGCACTTGGGTCTTGGTTGATCGAGCCATAAACCGCGTTGACATCGCCCAAAATATGGTATGTCATGGCCTGCACCAGCGGCTCTTCGTCGGCCAGCGAACTCTCGGCCTCGCGTGTCAAGCGTCTGATCTCGGAATCGGGCGGGGTCTCGTAGCGATAGTTAGCCGCCAGCAGCTCTGCATTGGCAAGGATAGCGGCTGCCAAGCTCAGCTTGGGATCGAGCTCATACGCCGCTTGAGCCGCTTCTATAGCTTCAGAGTGGCGCTCAAAATAGAGCAGTGCGTCGGCACGCGCCGCATAGGCCAAGGCTGCTTCCTGATCAGAAAGCGCGCCTTTTTCCAGAACGTCGGTATACTCTAAGGTCTGATCGTAACGGCTCGCATAGTTTGCCAGCAGTGCCAGCCGCGAGATCAACAAAGGCGCATCGGGCAACTCGACCAACAATTCGCGATAGATCCCTTCGGCTTCGGCGAAATCTGCTTCCAAGAGATAGCCATCGGCCTCAGCCAATAACTCAAGCTGCTCTTCGTTCAGACTCGTCGCAAGCGAAGGAAGCGTCGGATTGCCGCTTTGAGTCGTGGCCTGCGTTGCCACACTTGTCGGGCTTGTGGTACCTGTGTCGAGATTGTCGCCGATCATGGCAAGCACCACACACAGCAGAATACAGCCTAAGATACTCGCCCCGATTCCGATCAATACGCCGGTGCCTAGACCAAAACGCCGCTTGTCGCCCGCCTGAGCCTGTTGGGGCATCGCCGTCTGAGACGCGCTCCACTGATCTTGCGAGCCCTGAGCGCGTGGCCAAGGCGTTTGCTGCTGGGTCGGCGGCCAAGGCGTCTGAGGCTGCGAAGCTTGAGTCGGCGGCCAAGGTGTTTGCGGATTCTGTGGGCTAACAATGGTGTGGCCCGTATAAGCCGCAGACTGATCTGCCGTCCCAGACTGTTTCGCCGCCGCACGTAGATCGTCGATCATAGCCTGCGCGGTTGGATAGCGCGCCTCCGGGCGACGCGCCAAAGCGCGCATAATCACATCTTCGACCGCCATGGGCAGATCGCCCCGATAGGTGCGCGGCGGCTGAGGCGATTGCAACAAACGGGCCGCAAGCATCGCCATGGGCGTGTCGGCTTCGAAGGGGAAGCGACCGGTCAGCAATTCATAGAGCACAATGCCGAGCGCATAGATATCGGTGGCCGGGCCGATCGTAGCCAAACCTTGGGCCTGTTCAGGCGACATATATTCGGGCGTACCCATAACTGTGCCAGCCGCCGTAAGGCCCGCATTGCCGACCGTACCGCGCGCCAAACCAAAGTCGGTCAAATAGACCCAACCTTGATCGGTGACCATCATATTCGATGGTTTGATATCGCGGTGGATCACATTCTGGCTATGAGCATAATCGAGCGCTTGAGCAACCTGAGACAGCAGCTCGATCGCGCGTTCGACCGGTAGAGCACCTTCACGCTGAAGCAAGTCTTTGAGGGTCTCGCCCTGGATATATTTCATCGCCAAAAAGTGCAGACCTTGATCTTCATCTACCAGATAGATCGGCACAATATGGGGATGCTCAAGCGCCGCCACACTATCGGCCTCTTGGTGAAAGCGCTTGATATACTCTTTATTGAAACTCAGTTCTGGTGGCAGGACTTTAAGCGCAACAATGCGATTAGGCGCCTTTTGGCGGGCTTTATAAACCACCGCCATACCACCACGACCTAGCTCTTCCAGAATCTCAAAATTTCCCAGAGTGCGACCAATCAAATTGAGGTCTGTCATTGAAACTATCCACTCTATTCTTACATCGGTTGGCTTCTATGGTCGGAAAAGCGGATCTCTCCAATACCAATCGGTCAACGAAAGAAAATCTTTCAGCGAATATATATACCAGTAACTACGCGATAGAGATCTAAATTGTTTCCATTGTACTCAGGAGCAGGGCATTTGTATAGTATTCGCAATCAGGATACACGTTTATAAACGATCTGCACTCCATCTTTAGACCGCTTATACAGCTCATTCTGAGCTTATAGCGCATCGATACGTTCCGTTCTGACGGGTTGGTCTCGCGCTTCCATGCAGTCCTTGGCGCGTCCGCCTACGGCTACCAACAGCCCGCCCACCAAACAAAGGCCTTTCTATTCTGCGCCCCAAGATCTATTCTGCACCCAAAATCTTTCAAAACCCAACGGCTCAAACTGATTTCGTATCATAGAGACAGTCACTTAGACCGCTCGCAACATGTTAAATCTATCATACAAGCTGCAAGCAAACATGATTTCTAGTTCTTCGTCTCGCTTGAGCGGCGCTATGGTATAATAACAGCAGTTTTGGATTGGGCTGTAAGTTTCATACTTAGGCCCTTTTGTACGTAATGATGAGGAAAAGGACAGATGTCATCACGAACACGCTCTCGCCGCCAGCCCAATCGCTCTAAAAACCAACCAGTTCGTCGCCCTCCAGTACGTGTTGCCGAGCCGGTCAACTATTCGCTTGAGTACGCTTCGATCCGACGCGACTTATGGCGTATCTGTATCTGGACCGTTATCCTACTCATCGGTATGTTTGTTCTTTACTTCGTAATTGGTTAAGATCGTTCATTCCGAGAGAAGTAGCACTCGTGACTACACCGCTTGACGATTTTCATGATCGAACCCAAAGCAAGGCAGCCCGACTGCGCCGCATTGAACATCGGCTCTACAATACACCAAATGGATTGCGCGCAGTCGAGATCGCCGAGTACTGTGGCGTCGATCGCCGCACGGTCTATCGCGATCTCGAATCGTTGCACGAGATGGGCGTTCCAGTTTGGGAAAACCAAGGACGTTACGGCATCGACCGCACCGCCTATCTTTCGACGGTACGCCTCAACCTAAACGAAACGATCGCACTCTACTTCGCGGCTCGTCTGCTCTCGCACCACAGCGATGAACACAACCCCTATGTGGTAGCAGCGCTCGACAAACTGGCTGCCAGCTTGCCCGACGCAACCATCTCTGAGCATATCTCGCACGCTGCCAGTGTGATCCGTTCTCGCCCTCTGCGAGCGGTCTATATCAAGGTGGTCGAGGTTTTAACACGCGCTTGGGCCGACCGGCGCCTAGTTCGCATTCAATATCGCGCCCTCAGCCGCGAGATCACCGAACGAGTTATAGCACCCTACTTTTTAGAAGTATCGCGTAGCGAACCCGCCGCTTATGTGATCGGCTTTGACCAATTGCGTCAGGCCCTTCGCACCTTCAAGATCGAACGTATCGAAGAGGCCGAGCTGCTCGACGAGCACTACAGCATCCCCGACGACTTCGACCCCTACAGCTATCTGGCCGATTCGTGGGGCATTATGGACGATGCGACCGTGCTCGTGCACCTGCGTTTCAGTCCCGCTGTGGCTCCGCGCGTGCGCGAAAGTGTGTGGCATCAGAGTCAAAAGATCGACGATCTGCCCGATGGCGGCTGCGAGCTTCGCATGCAGATCGGCGGTATCCGCGAGATTCGCTCGTGGGTTCTGAGCTGGGGCGGCGATGTAGAGGTACTCAGCCCTCCAGAGCTGCGCAACGAGATCGCCGAACACGGGCGTCGAATCGCGGCGCTCTACGCCAAAGATTAAACTCTCTTCGACCTAACAGCCTCTAATCGCTGGTCTTAATACTCACGTTTCCCCTAATAGCTCCCTACATAGCACATATAAGCCGATTATTAAGGCTGTTTGAGATAGTCGCTCAAACAGCCTTGTTTTATGCGCCTTGAGCCAAGCGATCGATAGCATTTCAAGCCAAGCTCGCCCCCCTTCTCCCGCAATGCTATGCAATACCCAACAGTCGTGTCGGCAGCAACAGGCGATCGTTCGCATACCATCGCGGGAGTATCCTTGAGAGCACAGAACGCGGAGAGCTTGTATCAACATTCAGCCCCTCGCCCGCAGTGCGGGAGTGGGGGCCGGGGGGGTGAGGGCAGATAACGCTGACCGTATGTAAATTTGTGGCTAATGTACAGCTCCCGCAATGCGGGAAAAGGGTTGGGGATGAGGGCAGGCTAGCCGCTCTGGTAGCCGTAGGCGGACGCGGTCGAGCACTCTTTAGAGGAAACGAGCTTTCCGCCAATCTTCTACAACAAAACGCTTTCATAACAGAGGCGCATTCTCGGGTTTTTAGCTCGTTGTGTGCTAGAAATCAGCCAAAATCGGACACAAAAGCTCGTTTCGCACTATTTACTAACAGACAAGTATTTTATCCTAAACAATAGAATTATTTTATATTTCAATAAGATAATTTTCAAATAAACAATTCTTACTTCAACATCATAAATAAGACCTAGTATTTGAAATTCGATACACAATCTCAGCTTATAGATTGAAATATTCAAATATATTGTATATTTTAGCCGAAATTATAAATGTCATGCTCGTGCTATATTCCATTTTTATTTTTTGACATTTTATGGTATTATATTCGGGCCACTGGAAAGTAAAGTAAAGTGAAGAATAGCTCTGTAAGGTTTTTTCGTTCAATCGATCTATAGATCGATGGTTTGGCCTTGCTTTGAGCGGAGTAGGTTATGTAGGAGGTGCAAAGCAGTTTAAACTACGCTTTTCTCTGTTTGTGCCGGTTTTAGCTTACATTTTAGGAGTCATATCAGATGCCTATGGATACTCTGAATGGGACCAAGCGACGAATCGCTGGCCTGCTAACGGTCGCAATCCTCGTTCCTATGCTCGCCGCCTGTGGAGGCAGCTCGAATGCGCCTGCTCCCGCTGCCGAATCAAATCCTGCTCCTGCTGCTGTTGCCGAGCCAACCGCTGCACCTGCTGAAGCTGCTGCGGAAGAGCCTGCAGAAGCACCTGCAGAAGCAGCGCCCGCCGCTGCCGAAGAAGGTTCCTTCACTCGCGGTCAAGGCGACACGCTTAACCTGCTCTGGTGGCAAGCTCCCACCATTTTGAACGCTCACTTGTCTCAAGGTACCAAAGACTTCATCGCTTCGCGCTTGATGATCGAGCCGCTGGCTGCCCTCGGTCCTGAAGGTCTGCCTGTACCAGTCTTGGCAGCCGAAATCCCGACCGTCGAAAATGGTGGCGTTTCGGCCGACCTCAAGGAAGTGACTTGGAAGCTGAAGGAAGGCGTTGTGTGGTCTGATGGCACGCCCTTCACCTCGGCCGACGTTGTCTTCACCTACGAATACTGTATCGAACCCAAGACCGCTTGTACCACTGGCACAGCTTTCCAGGGCGCTGAAAAGGTTGAAGCCATCGATGATCTGACCGTGAAGATCACTTGGCAGCAGCCCAACCCCAACCCCTACCAGATGTTCGTCAGCACCTTGGGCGCGATCATCCAGAAGGCCCAGTTCGAGAGCTGCATTGGCGAAAAGGCAGCTACCGATTCCTATTGTCAGGAAGCTAACAACGCTCCGATCGGTACTGGCCCCTACAAGCTGCGCGAATTCAAGCCCGGCGACGTAGTGGTCTACGACATGAACGAAAACTATCGCGAGCCCAACAAGCCCTTCTTCAAGGAAGTGATCTTGAAGGGTGGTGGCGATGCTACCTCGGCCGCTCGCGCCGTCTTCCAGACCGGCGAGACCGACTACGCTTGGAACCTGCAAGTTGAGGCTGCCGTGCTCGAGCAGCTCCAGCAGGGTGGCAAGGGCGATCTGATGACCGTCTACGGTGGTTCGCTCGAGCGCTTGGTTGTCAACTTCTCGAACCCCGACCCCGATCTGGGCGACAAGCGTGGTGAGCGCGATCAGCCCCACCCCTTCTTGACCGATCTGAACGTGCGCAAAGCTTTGGCGATGTCGATCGACCGCAAGGTGATGGCCGAGCAGCTCTACGGCCCGGCTGGTAAGCCCAGCTGTGAAGTGGTTATGACTCTGCCCTACATCGATCCAGACGATATCTATGGCGGCCGCAACAAGTGTGAGCCCGATATCGAGGGCGCCAAGAAGCTGCTCGATGAGGCAGGTTGGGTCCCCGGCGGCGATGGCATCCGCGAAAAGAACGGTGTTCGCCTGAAGATCACCTTCTCGACCACCGTCAACCCGCTGCGCCAGAAGGAGCAGGCTCTGATCAAGGCTGCTTGGGAGCAACTGGGTATCGAAGTTGAACTGAAGAGCGTCGATGCGAGCGTCTTCTTCTCGAGCGACGCTGGTAACCCCGACAACTTCGGCCACTTCTTCCAAGACATCCAGATGTACACCAACAACTACGACCAGCCCGACCCGACCAACTACCTCTGTGACTGGACGAGCGACAATATCTCGGACAGCCAGAACGAGTGGCGTGGCAACAACAACGGTCGCTACTCGAACCCCGAGTACGATGCGCTTTGTGAGAAACTGCGTACCACCACCGATCTCGAGCTCCGCAAAGAGCTTGTGATGCAGATGAACGACATCCTCGTCAACGATGTCGTGATCATCCCGCTGGTCGCTCGCGCTCAGGTGACCTCCGGTAAGTCGAAGGACCTCAAGGGTATTGTCCTTACACCGTGGGACAACGAGCTCTGGGACATCGCGAACTGGTACAAATAGGCCACCACTTATAACTGAACCGTAACCAAACAAAAGAAGGGGAAGTCGCTGTAAATAGCGACTTCCCCTTTTACATGCGAAGCGAAATACCAAAAAGAAAAGAACAGATTCCCCAACGCCTGAGCACTCTAGAGCGCTAGAACCCCTTTTTGATCGCAGTCACCCTCTGGAAAGTATATTTTATAGCAAATACAAAGATTTATCATCTAAAATTACAAATATTCCTGTGTTGACTTTTAAAAAATTATGGTATTATATGCAAATCAAATTGGTTACACAAATCAAAAAAACAACCACGTTGTTGCAGATCCGCCAAACGCCGCCGTATGGTATCACTGCGTTTTGGCATGGTTGGATGTGAGGAGGTGATAAACGGCTCTACAGGTAATTACTACCTCTTGGGGAAGTTTAATGTGATGTAAGGAGACTTTACAGATGCCTAACAACCTCCAAAATGGCACCAAACGTAAACTAGCAGCTCAACTGCTCACCATCGCATTCCTCGTTCCGTTGATTGCTGCCTGTGGTGGAACAAGTGCTCCGGCAACCGGCGAGCCAACCGCTGCACCTGTTGCTGCTGAACCGACCTCAGCCCCCGCCGCAGAGCAGCCTGCCGCTCCGACTGCAGAGCCGACTGCTGCACCTGAAGAACCAGCTGCCGCTGAACCAACAAGCGACTCCAGTTCATCTGATGGCAACTTTACCCGTGGTCAAGGTGGTACGCTCAACTTGCTCTGGTGGCAAGCTCCTACGATCTTGAACTTCCACCTAGGTCAAGGCACCAAAGACTCAGACGCTTCGCGCCTCATTCTTGAGCCGCTGGCCGCTATCGGCCCCGATGGCAATCCTGTCCCGGTCTTGGCTGCCGAGATCCCGACCATTGAAAACGGTGGCGTCTCCGCCGACCTCAAAGAAGTCACTTGGAAGCTGAAGCAAGATGTCGTTTGGTCTGACGGCACACCTTTCACCTCGGCCGACGTCGTCTTCACCTACGACTACTGTATCGATCCTGATACAGCTTGTACCACCGGTACCGCCTTCCAAGGCGCTGAAAAGGTTGAAGCTCTCGACGACTATACCGTCAAGATCACCTGGCTCGAACCCAACCCCAACCCCTACCAGATGTTCGTCAGCACCTTGGGCCAAGTCTTGCAAAAAGCCCAATTCCAGAACTGTATCGGCTCGAAGGCTTCCACCGATAGCGCGTGTCAAGCTGCAAACAACGCACCGATCGGCACCGGCCCCTACAAGCTGCGCGAATTCAAACCCGGCGACGTTGTCGTTTACGACATGAACGAGAACTATCGCGACCCCAACAAGCCCTTCTTCAAGGAAGTACAGTTGAAGGGTGGCGGCGATGCGACCTCGGCCGCTCGTGCCGTCTTCCAGACCGGCGATACTGACTACGCTTGGAACCTCCAAGTTGAAGCCGCCGTGCTCGAACAGCTCCAGCAAGGTGGACAAGGCGAACTGCTCACGATCTTCGGTTCTTCGCTCGAGCGTTTGGTGATCAACTTCACCGACGTTAACCCCGATCTGGGCGACGAGCGCGGTGAGCTAACCCATCCCCACCCCTTCCTGACCGATCTGAACGTGCGCCGAGCTTTGGCGATGGCCATCGACCGCAAGACCATGGCCGATCAGCTCTATGGCCCGGCCGGTACCGCTACCTGCGAAGTCGTCACCACACTGCCCTACATCGATCCCGCCGATATCTATGGCGGTCGCAACAAGTGTGAGCCAGATATCGAAGGCGCTAAGAAGCTGCTCGATGATGCTGGTTGGGTCCCCGGCCCCGATGGCATTCGCCAGAAGGACGGCGTGCGTCTGTCGCTGACCTACTCGACCACCGTCAACCCGCTGCGCCAGAAGGAGCAGGCTTTGGTCAAGGCCGCCTGGGAGCAGTTGGGCGTTGAGGTTGAGCTCAAGAGCATCGACGCTAGCGTCTTCTTCTCGAGCGACGCTGGTAACCCCGATACCTTCGGCCACTTCTTCAACGACATCCAAATGTACACCAACAACTACGAGCAGCCCGACCCGACCAACTACCTCTGTGGTTGGACCACGGTCGAGATCGCTGCCAAGGCCAACGAGTGGCGTGGTAACAACAACGGCCGCTACTCCAATCCGGAATACGACGAGCTGTGTGAGCAGCTGCGCCGCACCACCAATCTGGATGAGCGCAAAGAGATCGTTCTGAAGATGAACGACATCCTCGTCAACGACGTTGTGGTTATCCCGTTGGTCGCTCGTGCCCAAGTTACCTCCGGTAAATCGAAGGATCTCAAGGGCATTAACCTGACCCCGTGGGACAGCGAGCTCTGGAACATCGCTGAGTGGTACAAATAAGCCTGACAGCCTAAGTTTGCCCTAAACTCAACAGATGGGTGGCCGAGCTAGCCACCCATCTGTTCTTTTGTCTCAAATCTGCTGCTAGCGGCTTGCGCCCTTCCTCAAACAAGGCTCGTACCGCGTCCGCCTACGGCTACCAACAGCATGCCCGCCGCAACAGGCTGCTAGCTATCTGCGCCCCCAGAGCCCATCTCATACCAAATCCGTTTAAAGCCATGCATGCTCTTCGCTCAGAAAAACGAAAGCCGGGAAAAGGCTTGTGAAAGATTTCGCGCGACAGCACGAAATCTCTCACACCAAAAAGAGTCACGTTCCGCTCTGCCGAAGGCCAAAGAGAACCTAATCAACCGGATTTGGGATCAAACCCCAACCTATACAGTGGCCTAAAGGCGCGCAGGCGCGCAAGGCCCAAAGACGAAACACGAGGGAGAGCTAGCTTGCGCTCTGCTGAGACAAAAACAATAACTCGTCACACAAGCTTTATAAGAAACTTGAAATTATCTTGTATCAAAGCGAAATTCTTCGATCATATAGCAAAATTGCACAATTATTTTGAAATAGATATTTTATTATACCTTCAAATAAATATCTAGATAAACAATGCTATTTTCGATTGTAATCAGTTATTTTAAATCAAAATGAGCATTCACATTTTATTCGTGGCACAAAATTCGATAATATCATTTTTATAGCTATGGTATGATATAGCCCACGTGAATGGATGAAACAAATACGATATACTTTATTGGATCAGACTCTGTCTTGATTAACAGGGAAGTATTCGTATCGTTTGTTTCAAATAAATGTGAAGCTCTAGCAGTGAGCTCGGTTTTCTATCACGCTAAAACTTCAACATTCACCAGGTTCACCCCAATTGTAAGGAGTCACTACAGATGTCTACACCTACGGTAACAACAGCGAAGCAGCGTCTAGCCGCTTTGCTGACCATTGCCTTCATCGTTCCGATGTTGGCAGCTTGTGGTGGTAGCCCTGCTGCTCCGGCAGCTCAAGCTCCTGCCACCGAGCCGACCAGCGCTCCTGCCGCTGAGGGCTCGGCTGAAGCTCCCGCTGCTGAAGGCGAAGCTGAAGCACCTGCCGCAGCAGAAGGCACATTCACCCGCGGCCAAGGTGGCACCCTGAACCTGCTCTGGTGGCAGGCTCCCACCATCTTGAACCCGCACCTCTCCCAAGGTACCAAAGACAACGACGCTGCTCGTCTGATCACCGAGCCGCTGGCTGCTATCGGTCCCGATGGTCTGCCCGTAGCTATCTTGGCTGCTGAGATCCCCAGCGTCGAGAATGGCAGCGTTTCGGCTGACCTCAAGGAAGTAACTTGGAAGCTGAAGGAAGGCGTTGTGTGGTCTGATGGTACGCCCTTCACCGCAGCCGACGTCGTCTTCACCTACGACTACTGTGCAGATCCCAAGACCGCTTGTACCAGCGCTCACACCTTCCAAGGTGCTGAGAAGGTTGAAGCCATCGACGATCTGACCGTGAAGATCACCTGGCAGCAGCCCAACCCCAACCCTTACCAGATGTTCGTTAGCGCCTACGGCCACATTATCCAGAAGGCCCAGTTCGAGAACTGCATCGGTGAGAAGGCTGCTACCGATACCGCTTGTCAAGAAGCTAACAACGCTCCGCTCGGCACCGGCCCCTACAAGCTGCGCGAATTCAAGCCCGGCGACGTTGTTGTGTTTGATATAAACGAAAACTACCGCGAGCCCAACAAGCCGTTCTTCAGCGAAGTGCTGATGAAGGGTGGTGGCGATGCTACCTCGGCTGCCCGCGCTGTCTTCCAGACCGGCGATACCGACTACGCTTGGAACCTGCAAGTCGAAGCTGCTGTTCTGAAGCAGCTTGAGCAGGGTGGCTTGGCTGACCTGCACGTTGTGTTCGGTTCGGCTCTCGAGCGTGTTGCCATCAACTTCTCGAACCCCGACCCGGCTCTGGGCGAGAAGCGCGCTGACCGCGATCAGCCGCACCCCTTCCTGAGCGACATCAATGTGCGCAAGGCACTGGCGATGTCGATCGACCGCAAGACCATGGCCGAACAGCTCTACGGTCCGGCTGGTACCCCGACCTGTGAAGTGATCGTGACCATGCCTTACATCGATCCGAACGATGTCTATGGTGGCCGCCACAACTGTGATCCTGACATCGAAGGCGCAAACAAGCTGCTCGACGAAGCTGGCTGGACCGTTGGTGCTGA
Organism: uncultured Chloroflexales bacterium; assembly: GCA_937902315.1. Taxonomy (GTDB): domain Bacteria; phylum Chloroflexota; class Chloroflexia; order Chloroflexales; family Chloroflexaceae; genus CALGUG01. Next base: position 14,197 of record CALGUG010000005.1, on the reverse strand, counting down.
CGGTATCCGCGAAAAGGACGGCGTACGCTTGTCGCTGACCTTCTCGACCACCGTTAACCCGCTGCGCCAGAAGGAGCAGGCTCTGATCAAGGATGCCTGGAGCAAGATCGGTGTTGAAGTTGAGCTGAAGAGCGTTGATGCGAGCGTCTTCTTCTCGTCGGACATGGCTAACCCCGACACCATGGCGCACTTCTACAACGACGTCCAGATGTACACCAACAACTACGAGCAGCCCGATCCGACCAACTATCTCTGTGGCTGGACCACCGAGATGATCTCGGACCGCTTGAACGAATTCCGTGGTTTCAACGATGGTCGCTATTCGGACCCCGAATACGACGCGCTCTGTGAGCAGCTGCGCGGCACCACCGACCTCGAGACCCGCAAAGAGCTCGTAATGAAGATGAACGACATTCTGGTGGATAATGTCGTTGTTATTCCGCTCGTCGCTCGCTCGCAAGTGAGCGCTGGTGTCTCCAAGCAGCTGAAGGGTGTGAATCCTTCGCCGTGGGACAGCGAGATGTGGAACATCGCGGACTGGTACAAATAGTTCTGTACTTCTGAACCGAGCTCGCTTCTAGAAGCAAACAGTCTAAGGGCCTTTCCCTGATCTATGGGAAAGGCCCTTTGGTTTATGATACAGAATCCAATTAGTTTATGTCTTGTTGGCCTTCGGCAATGTCACACAACTCTTTCCCGGATTTTGGTTTTTTGCGCTATAAAAGCGCAATCTTTCAACGGATTTGGTATTAGGAGCGTGTAGATCTGTAATGAGTTGGAGATGAAGGCAGGCTAGCCCATCTTGTAGCAGTTGGCGTGCGGCAGCGAAAGGCTGCGTTTAAACCTGCAAGGTGCTTGCACCTAGCAGGTCGCAGCGAAAGCAGCGAAGCTTGAAGGTCTGAATGGGAGGGCGGCGATTTGGTAGCCGTAGGCGGACGCGCCAGAGCTTCGTTTGAGGGTAAAGCCCTTTTCCGCCAGCGTTATGCAAAGAGGGTGCAACAGCGCATGGAACAAACAAGGCCTAAAAACAAAACGCTCTCGGCTCGATATGAACCGAGAGTGTTTGAATGTGTACTACTAACGAGAGCTTATTCCTCGTCGTCGCCGTAAATCTCTTTGAGCAAGCTCTTCTTCTTAGCTGGCTCTTTCTGCTGCAATCGAGCTTGGTTGCTGGCCTGCTTCTCTTGCGTGGCGGCCAAACGGCGCATAAAGCGGTCAACCTGACCGGCGGTGTCGACGATGCGCTGCTCGCCCGTATAGAAGGGATGGCAGTTCGAGCAAATGTCGAGGCGCAGTACGGGCTTGGTCGACCGTACGGGCCAAACTGTACCACAAGTAGTACAAGTTATGCTCGCCAGCTCATATTTAGGGTGAATACCATCTTTCACGCTATTATTTCCTTACACAGCTTCCGTCTCTGCCACGGAAACAGGATAAACGCTCACTTTACGCTGATATTTGTTGTATGGCTCAAAAGTAACCAAGCCATCAATCAATGAATAGATTGTGTAATCGCGGCCCATGCCGACGTTGTTGCCGGGCTTAATCTTAGTGCCACACTGTCGCACAATCACGCTACCGGGCTGGACAACTTCGCCACCGAAGCGCTTTACACCACGCATCTTTGGCTTGCTATCACGACCGTTACGTGAACTGCCAACACCTTTTTTATGTGCCATTGTTGGTAATCCTTACTTCTAGCGTCATCAGCCCAAATTATTCGGCTGAAGTAACGATCTCAGCGATTTTGATCTGTGTATACTGCTGTCGATGGCCGGTGCGGCGGCGATAGCGCTTCTTGTTTCGATAACGGAAAACAACAATCTTATCGCCCTTCGTATTGCCAACCACTTCGGCACGTACGACGGCACCGTTGACAACCGGATTTCCCACCAACGTACCGCTCTCGTTGCCGACAAGCAGGACTTCTTTCAACTCAATCTGAGTACCCGGCTCTGCGTCGACCAAGTCGATATTGATGGTCTTGCCGGCTTCAACGCGGTATTGCATTCCGCGATCGCGAACAATTGCGTACACGAACGTGCTCCTTGTCCTTTACCCACACAAAAAGAGTGGGGGTTTCCCACCCTCTTAACTTCGGGCATTATACCAGAACGCGTTAGACGTGTCAAACTCCGGCAGCCATTCAAGCGAGAAAAACACCGCTTTCCCAGAGGCTGCAGTGTGAAGTTCAGGTGATGTTTGCCCGATGCAAGAGGCCAAATTATTGGCTGTGAGGTCTTCTTCACGCCCCCAGACGAGAATGGCAGGGCTAGGAATCTCTAAAAGACGCTCACAGGTCGCTTCTTCTAGTGGGATATGAATAAACTTTCGTTCAGGTTCAATATCGTATCTAATAGCGTGCGGGTGTGGTTGACCGTAGTCGCCCCAACAACAGCCTAACAAGACAACAGGCTCATCGATAGGCCGTGTTCGGACATATTTCGAGATCTCTCGCCCGAAGGCGGTGTTCCCGTTTGGTTGTACCTGCACGTACTCTACAAAATAGCGATATGAATTCAGTCCTAGTATACACAATAATGCCAAAAGCACAACTGTCTGTTGCAAGCGTGGGCGCCTCTGCAACAGGAGTGCAAGGCCATAGACGCCACCTGCTACGATCATGCTTACAAAAGGCACGATGCCGATCGTACGCGAAGCAGAGGGGATCTCGCGCAAATCACGCACCAAGATCGCCGGGATCTGCAATAAGATCAGCGGAATGAGCAAGACCAGACCATAGCGAAATTGCTTCTTCCTGAGCCAATAGACTAGGCCTGCAATGAAGAAGATTCCGCTGAGCTGATCGAGGTGTGGTAATCGTTTAGGGTTGCTGCGAAAGACGAAATCGCCTTGAACATGCAGCGCCAAGAGCGACTTCCAGATATTGTTGTATATCACATCGTCCCACTCGTCGCTGCCGGGCATCTTCTCGCCGATATAGCCGCTCAAAAAGAGGGGCAGATCGCGGAAGAAGATCGCTAAGAAGGGAATGAGCCCAAGCATACAGGTCGCGAAATAGATCCAAAATGCTCGCCATTCACCCAATCTCTCGCTCCAGATCAGCCAAGCAAGCACCATGCCCGTAACGCCTGGAATCACAAAGCTCTGTGGATAGACGTATAAGCCACAAGCGGCGATCACGGCACCAGCGATCAGCCAGAAATCTTGCCGCCGTTGTACACCACGCACCACGGCGTAGACTGAGCCAATCGCCAAGAGCGGCACCATAATTTGGGAATTGCCCAAACGGCTAAAGATCAACAGCCACGAGCCGACGCCCGCACAGAAGAAACTGATCCAGCCGAAGGTCGGGTTTACTAGATCACGCCCCAACAGATAGACGCACCAGAGCACCCCCAAGCTGACAACTACCGAGGCGATTTTGATATTGAGATAGGTCAGGCCGCTCAGGCCCAAAAAAGGAGCGATCAGATAGTGGTAGAACGGCCCGGCGCTGAGGTCGAAGGCAGTTGGCCACTTACCTTGCAGAATCGCGTCCACATAATCGATGATGATCGCGATATCGCCGTAGAGGTCGCCAGGGATGGTATCGAGCTTCACCACACGCAGGGCCACAACGATCACGATCGCGAGATAGGCCAAGGGGTGAGTGCTACGCAGAGAGTGAATCATGTTCGCCCACCAGCGTTGATACCAAGTGAGCTGCGTGTTTTGCTCGGGCGTAACCACTTTTTGCACGGGCCTAGCCACCTGAGCTGCGGGCTCCTCGTCTATTTGTATCGTGGCGAGCTCCGCAGTGCTGCTGAGCGCCAACAGATCTGCAGCAGTGCTTTGGGCATAGCGCGCGAGCACGACGGCGCTGGCAGCCGAGTGTGTCACGTGATAGCCATGCTTGCGCAACCAGACGCTAAACGAGCTCTCCTTGGGCACGCTGATCCGCCAATTGCGGGCGAGCGTCTCTTCGATCAAACGATCCGCCAATTCAAATGGCTTGCTCAACACCAACTCGAGCTGATGGTTTGGGTAGTCTTGGCTCAGACTTTCGAGCGAGTGCAGCACTGAATCAAGCCCTTCCGAGCTGCGCGGGAAGCTCTCTAAAGGATGGCCGATGCCATTAATCCAAAGCGCCGTGGTGATAGCGTATTTTGTTGGGGCGACACCTACATATAACACAGACATGTGCCATCTTCCTTATACATATTCATAGCCGCTGAGGCTACGAGCATAGCTCGTTTGTAATCGACGCAAGTATAAGACGAGACAAAAAACAGCGTCAAGAGCAGGCACAGACGTTCTCAATATGCTACAATAGGGAATATGAGCGTCAATAACTATGTCTATCTACTCACCAAGATACAAGGGTACGCCCAACAGATAACCAATGCGCAACCTCTACCTGAGCGAGCCGCCCAAATCGCTGAGCCGCAGCAAACGCTGCCTGCCAAACTGCAGGCGGTCTTAACGGCCAAAGGCGTGCAGCATCTCTATAGCCACCAAGCCGCCGCGCTCGACGCCGCTAGGCAAGGTGAGCATATCGGCATTGTTACCGCAACCGCGAGCGGTAAGACGCTCTGTTATCAGCTTCCCACGCTTGAAACCCTGCTGGAAGAAAAAGATGGGCGCGCGATCTATCTCTTCCCCACCAAAGCCTTAGCCCACGACCAACTACGCGCTCTACATCACTTGGCTGATCCGCTCGAGATCCCAGTAGCGACGCTCGACGGCGATACGCCGCGCCAAGACCGCGATCGACTGCGCCATCAGGCTCAGATCATTCTCTCGAACCCCGACATGCTGCACCGCACCATTCTGCCGGACCATCGGCGCTGGGCGGCGCTTTTAAGCAATCTCCGTTATGTCGTCTTAGACGAAGCTCACATCTATCGCGGGGTTTTCGGCACGCATGTCGCCCTGGTGCTGCGCCGTTTGCGCCGTCTCTGCGCCTACTACGGCTCGTCGCCCCAGTTTATCTGCTGTTCGGCCACCAGCGCCAACCCGCAAGAGCACCTCGCTGCATTGGTTGGCGACGACGTCCGCGTGATCGATGGCGACGGCGCGCCCCAAGGCGAACGCACCTTCGTCTTTTGGAACCCGCCTCTGCGCGACGAAATACGCCGCAGCAACCGCCGCAACGAGAATACCCAGCGAGCCTCGCTCGACCTCGGGCGGCGCAGCACCAACGTCGAGGCCGCCAACCTGCTGGCCCACTTGGTCGCCAACAAAGTCAAAACGCTCTGCTTCACGCGCACGCGACGCGGCGCCGAGCTGGTTCTGCGCTACACCCGCGAAGCGCTCAAGCTACAGCGCCCAGGCATGGAAGCGCGAGTCGCCTCCTATCGGGCTGGCTACACCATGGAAGAGCGTCGCCGTCTCGAAGAGGCCTTCCTCAATGATGAGCTTCTGGGCTTGGTCAGCACCAACGCGCTCGAACTGGGCGTCGATATTGGCGGGATCGATGCGGTTGTGATCGCTGGCTTCCCCGGATCAGTCGCTAGCACTTGGCAGCAGGCCGGACGAGCCGGACGCAGCAAGCAGTCCAGCCTCGCGCTGCTGGTCGCCCAAGACGATCCGCTCGACCAGTTCTATATGCGCCATCCCGAGCAATTCTTCGCGCGCTCGCACGAACACGCCCGCGTGGCGCTGCAGAACCCTTTTATGCTGGCCGATCAACTGCGCTGCGCCGCTTGGGAACTGCCGCTCAACGACGCCGACGAGCTCTGGTTCGGGCCGACCTACATCCAACTGCGCGACTGGCTGGCCCGCCGTGGCGAACTGCGCGCTTACGATAACGGCGAGTTCGATTGCGTCAAAAACTGGCCCGCCGCCGACGTCAACATTCGCAGCGCCGACGGCGATTCGATCAATTTGAAAGATAGCGAAAGCGGCCGTGTGATCGAGCAGATCAGCGCCAGCCGCGCCGCCTTCGAAGTCCACCCGGGCGCGATCTACCTCCATCAAGGCGATTCGTACCTGGTGCAGTCTTTCAACGGCCACGAAGCGCTGGCCCAAAAAAGCTATGTCGGCTACTATACCCAGCCGATCGAAGAGACCGATATCAGCATCTATAAGCGCCAGCTCCAGCGCAGCATCGGCCCGATCCAGCTCAATCTGGGGGTTGTCGATGTCACGCGTACTATCACGGGCTACCGCCGCAAAGAGCACTACACCAACGCCGTCTTGAGCGAGCACGATCTCTCGCTGCCGCCCCAAAGTTTTCGCACGGTGGCGGTCTGGTGGACCGTGTCCGACGCGATCTGCAACCAGATCGAGACGGTCTGCGACGACGCCCTTGACGGTCTGCACGCCCTCGAACACGCCTGCATCGGCCTCTTGCCGCTCTTCGCGCAGTGCGACCGCGCCGATATCGGAGGCTTGTCGACCGGCATGCATCCCGAAACCGGCAGCGCCACTATCTTTGTCTACGACGGCGTCCCGGGCGGAGTGGGCATCGCCCAGATCGGCTATGAACAGGCCGAACAGTGGTGGGAGCAGGCCCGCACCCTGCTCAACGACTGCCCTTGCGACGAAGGCTGCCCGGCCTGTATCCAGTCGCCCAAATGCGGCAACGGCAACCAACACCTCTCGAAGCTGGGCGCGCACGCCCTCGTCTCGCTAATGTTGGGCCAGCCTATGCCAAGCAAAAAATCCCGCAGCCTCTCTACGCTCGTCAACAACGAGCGCTTAGCTCAGGTAAGCCTCGCCACCCAAAACGCTCTGCTGCGCGATCTAAGCCGCCGCCTCAACCAAGCGCGCACCCTACCGCCCGGGCCGCGCCGCAGTGCCCTGCTGGTTGCCCTGCGCTACCGTCTGAGCGTCGAGCGCAACAACCTCTACGATGCCGAGGGCCGCGCCCAGCTCGAAGCGATCGAACGGGCCGCCGCCGAGCTATAACAGCACCAGCCTAACCGTTTATCTATTGATCTCGCCTTGTCTATCACTTTAGCGTCAAGGCCTCTAGCTCCCATTCAGTCCTCAGCGCGTCCGCCTACGGCTACCAACATCTCACCCTCCCAAACGAGCCTGCATCCCTCAGCAAGCGACATACTTCTCTTTTCCTCTCTCCGCGATCTGTGGTAACACGCATTTGTTAAACTTAACAAATCATTTCATAGCAAATCTGCAAGAAGCAGACAATGTTCACAAGGTTTGCCCCATTTCCCGTTTTCCCACATTGTAAGCAGGCTGGTCTTTAAAATGTTATAGGCTGGGAACTTATTTTCAGACTGAGCGTTATCTATAGCAGAGATACAAATGCTTTTCGCAACGAAAAGGTGTTGTAATGAAACAGATGCTCATCCTTGTTAGCCTGTTCGCCAGTCTTTTGCTTAGCGCCTGTGGCGGTGCTTCCACAACCACGTTCGAACAAATATCGTCTGGGCTTGATACAAGCTCGGCACCAGCAGCTGCTGAAGCTCCAGCCCTTTCCGGAGGCGGTAGTTCGTATGATCGCGATGGATCTGCTGAAGAGAGCGCTCAGCAGCCCCAAATCGAACGCATGGTGATCAAAAACGGCACGCTCTACATTCTCGTCGACGACATTAACCAAGCCGAGCAGCAGATCACCCTGCTAGCCCAGCAAAAGGGCGGCTATATCGTCAGCACCTCAAACTACGGTGGCGGCGAAACGCGCAGATCGACCATCGTCTTCCGGGTGCCAGCGGCCCAGTTCGAAGCGACTCTGAGCGATGTTGAAGGCATCGCCAAAGAGGTCGAAGAGCGCTCGGTCTCGGGCGAAGATGTGACCGAAGAGTTTGTCGATCTCGGATCGCGTTTGAAGAACTTGGAGGCGACCCGCGACCGCCTGCTCGATCTGCTAGAGCAAGCCAATCGCGTCGAAGATGCGCTTAACATCAACCAAGCCATCACCGATGTGCAAGAAGATATCGAAGTCATTCAGGGCCGCATGAAGTATCTGCAGCAGAGTGCGGCACAATCGACCATTACCGTTAATATCAGCAGAGTCGTTGTAACGCCGATCCTCCCTGAAGATGCTTGGCAGCCGCTTGAAGTCGCGCGCGGCGCGCTCAACGGACTGATCGGTTTCGGCCAAGGCTTAATTAATCTGGCGATCGTTTTAGCGATCTGGACGCCGCTCTGGCTGCCGATTTTCCTACTGATCCGCTGGTTCTATCGCAAGCTGAAAGGCAAAAATCAGCCCAAAGCGATGCCGCCCAGCAGCCCATCAAAACTTGATCCTCAGGCTTAAGCACAACAACACAAAGGCTTACCCGTTCCTTGGGTAAGCCTTTATGCTTGATACCAAATCTGCTATTGTTTAGCCTGCGACAGAGAAAAAACGTGACACCAAATCCGTTTAAAGAGTTGTAGTCTCAAAATGTAGAGAAAAACCGGGAAAAGAGTTATGTGCCACTTTGCCGAAAGCTAAAAAGCAATAACCGAATCGGATGTAGTATGACAATTTTGCAAGCACGCTGCTTCGTTGTCCCCGAATGGGAGGAGGGCCGATCTTGTAGCCGTAGGCGGACGCGCTAAAGCCCGCATGGCAGCCAGAGACTTCGCCGCTAGCGCGTTGAAAGCATCAAGCCGATAAGGCCTCATTCGCTCAGGCTGTTTTTTCGTTGCCTATCGTGCTTCAACCCTGAAGCTATAGTTCCAAGACCTGAAACTCTTGACCGATCTCGACCAGACCTGTATAGCCCGCCGCCCGCACTGCTGCCAGCGCCTCCTCTTCGGGCATGGTCCAACGCGGACTGTAGTGCACCAAAACCAAACGCTTGGCTCCGGCCTGCTGGGCGACCTCGCCGACCTGAAAGGGGGTAGTATGGCCAGCAAACGGCTCTTTGGTGGTTGCTTCATGCAGCAGCAAATCACAACCCTGCGCCAAACGGGCCACCGCCTCACAGGGTGATGTATCGGCGGAATAGACCAAGACTCGCCCGTTCTCGTGCTCTTCAAAGCGCAAAGCGATGCAGGGACGTGAGTGAGCGGTCAAGGCGGTACGCAAACGAAAGCGATCGGAAAGAGGGATATCATCGCCCGCCTCGATCACCTTCCAGTCGACAGGCACAATGTAATCATCGACCGCGCTGGCCGCGATCAAGGCTTGCGCCTGAGCGATGGTCGGCTCTAGACCATAGATCGGAATAGCCTCGCGCCTCCCGAGCAGATAAAGCTGAGTCAAAAAAATCGGCAGACCATAGATATGATCAGCATGGCTATGAGTCAAAATGATCGCGCTCAGGCGTTGAGGGTCAGAGCCGATCTGCATCAAACGTGCAAAGGTATTACCAGCTACATCGATCAACAATTCTATCGTGGCACAACGCCAAAACATATGGGTACACTCGCGGTTGGGCTCAGAGACCGCCGTCCCTACCCCCAATAACACCATCTCGCCCATGGGATATTCCTCTCTTAGTCTCGAAACGTAAAGAGATCTTAGTTTACTCCAATCAATATAAACGTAAGCAGCTGGCAAACTTTTCGTGTATCAAAAAACTTTCATTACATGTCTCATAGGCTGGCAAAATCGTCATCAATTTTTTCGCTGAAAGGCTCTGTTTCTCAAGCTTGTCTAGGGAATCCCCTAACTGACAAGTTAGGCAAAGCATGGTATCCTAGAATAGACTTTTTTTTTATTTGCATGAAGCTCATAGCTTTGCACTTTTTAGCATATAAAGAAATTTCCCTCATATATGAAAACCTCAGCACCATTTTCTCTACCTATTTGCACATTCACACCGGTTTAACTCGTAGAAAGGCCTCAGTTCACAAACTGATGCGTCAGTCCCTTAGAGTCACTATCTCAAAATTTTAAAAGGTATGACGGCGAAGTTCCGTCCCATTACGAAGGATCACTTGGTATAACCCCTTGGAAGGTCTGTTCGAGCTAGCTTTAGACTGACAAATACGTTTAAAGTGCAACGGGTCTTAGCTAATTAAGACAAATTTATGAGGAAAGTTCAAGCGCCACTCCCAAAAATCATAGAGAGTCATACCGCCAAAGTCGCTCTTATTCGCCGTTTTGCTTTTCATGCCCATCGTCTCTTGCCCAGCCTTGAGCGCAACGTAAGGTTGGCCAAACGCGCACTCAATGTGCTTTATGTGTTGCTCGATATCATCGATGGCAGTCAGCTCGCTATCACGCGAGTCGCTGGCGAAGGCCCGATAACTCGTCGTCTCACCCTACGCGAACGCCACGAGGGTTATATCGAAAGCATCTTGCAAACCCAAACACCGCTCATCCTCTCTGACCGCGAGCAACATGCCCAGCTCAAAGAACACCCCGTAACCCGCTCTTATGACGTTGCGGCCTATATCGTTGTTCCACTTCTGAATGATCAAGGCATCCCTGTCGGCCTCTTGGCCGCCTTAGACGAACAAGCACGACATTGGAACGAAAGCGATGTTGCTAGCTTGCACGACTGCGCCCAAATGATCAGCGAGATGGTCGCCGCCGAAATCGCCTCTCACAAAGCGAGTCCGCTGAGCTTCTTAACTCAAGATGCCCTGCTGACGGTAAGCGAACTCTTACAAGAGGGTATCATCGTCGCAGATCGCCAAAATCACTTAGTCTACGCCAACCAGCGCATCACCCAGCTAAGTGGCTACGCTTCGGAAGAGCTGATGACGAGCCCTACTTGGCAGCAGCTTACCGAGCTCGAGCAAGATCTGCAAGCCAAGCGCTGCCACGAGCAACGAGGCCAAGATTGCACAACCTACGTGTTAGAGCTTGTGCGTAAAGATGGCAGTCACTGGTGGGCCGAAATCGTTAATAAACCACTCTACGATACGATCGGCAATCCGCTCGGAACCATCAGACTATTTCGCGATATCACCGAGCAGCAACAACTGATCAAGCAAACACTCAAACTCCAGCGCCAAGATATGATCGGGCAGATCGCGCTTGGTATCACCCACGACTTCAACAACCTGCTGACGATTGTGCTCGGCTCGACCCAGCTCGCCATGATGGAAGTGACTGAGGATCAGCAGCTCTTCCACGATCTGACCGAGATCTATCAAGCGACCAATCGCGCCTCGCGTATCACGCGCCAGATCTTGACCTTTGCACGCAATATCGAGTTTGAGCTCAGCAATGTCGACATCAATGAATTGATGGTCGATATCAGCAGGCTGCTACGGCGCATTGTCTATGCACAAATCGAAATCGTTCCGCTGCTCAACCCCGAAGCGGGCTTTGTCGAAGCCGATGCAGGCTATCTAGAGCAGTTGATTCTCAACCTAGCGCTCAATGCGCGCGACCTGATGCCTTATGGCGGTAAGCTCTTTTTAGAAACCCATGCGGCCAAGCAGCCGGAGACAAGTGCAGAAGATCAAGAGGAAACAGCGCAAGCTTATGTGGGCATTACAATCCGCGGCCAAGCGAATCCCGACTTTGGGCATTTGAGCACAATCAGCAACGATACACTTGAGCACATTCAATTGCGCTTTTCGATCGCAAAACACATCATCGAACAACATAAAGGCCAGCTCGACTATACACAACAGCAGCATGATGTAAGCTACCAGATTCGTCTGCCTATCAACGACGAACTCAACAACCCTGAAGATTATCAAGCGGGTCTACAACATCTACCACGCGGCAACGAGCGGATTCTGATTGTTGAACACGAACCTTCGATGCGGCGCTTATTGGTGCGCTTACTCAAGATGTGCGATTACGATGTTGAACAGGCCCCCAATGCAGATGATGCCCGCCAGTTTTTACGCCAAAGTCAGCAGCCTTTTGATCTGATCGTAACCGATACAACGCTGCCTTATATCAGTGGAGAGCTCTTTATCCAGCAGCTTCATGGCGAATACCCGCACTTGAAAGTGCTCTTCACATCAAGTTTCCATGATAACGAAAGCATCATCCGTGACTATCCAAGCGGGCAGGTGATGTTTTTAGCCAAGCCCTTCCTTCTGAACGACTTGGCCTATAAAGTGCGCGAGTTGCTCGATAGCTGAGTCTAGCGAAAGAAGAAATATGTGAGATCTCGCGCTGTCGCGCAAGATCTCACACAAGCCTTTTCCCGGCTTTTCGTTTTTCTGAGCGAAGAGAGTGTACGTCTTTAAACGGATTTGGTATCACTACTGTGCGCTATCGGCATCGCAGATTGCGTACCAAACTGCAAAAAAAGGGCACCAAGGCTGCCAAGCGCCGCTTGCGTCAGTTGGCTGGCCAAGAGCAGCGCTTTGCAAAGGACATCAACCACACGATCAGCAAACGGCTTGTCGAGACGACTCAACGCACAAAGCGTGCGATTGCTCTGGAAGATTTGACAGGCATTCGCACGCGGGTGAGGGTGAGAAAGCCGCAGCGCGCTCGACAGCAGAGCTCGTCGTTTTATCAGTTGCGTTCGTTCATCAGCTACAAGGCCCAGCGCGCTGGCGTGCGGGTTGTGCTGGTTGACCCGCGCAACACTTCTCGCACCTGCCCTGCTTGTGGATACCTTGCCAAGGAAAAGAGACCGTCTCAATCCCGTTTCTGTTGTGTATCGTGCGGCTGAGCTGGTCATGACGATACAATCGCTGCCCAAAACATTCGTGTCTTGGGCAGGGCAGTTGTCAGCCTGCCATACGTCTCATACCAAATTCGTTTGAAAGACGTGCATTTGCTTAACGCGAGAAAACAAAACGAGGGAAAGACGTTGTGTGCTATTTCGCGCTGTCGCGCGAAATAGCACACAACAAAAAGAGCTACGTTCCACTCTGCCGAAGGCCAAATAGAAAGTAATCAACCGAATTTGGTATCAGAGCCGCAATCGGATGCGGCGCGCTAGGGACAAGCCCACGCCCTTTAGCCGTGGTTATCTGACATTCCATTCGTCGAAGACTAAAGAACCATACGGCGATCGAGCGGATGTGGTATCAGCACGTTTCTTAAAAGAGACGTGCTTTTTCTTTTGCCAAAAGACACCCCTAGCAATCAGATTACGGCCATAGAGCATCTTGCTAACACTGATACACAAGCCGATTGCGTAGCAACGAACAGTGTTCATGCAAATCTATTTGCCCACCGTTGCATGAGATTGATATAATCATTTTGATATTAAAACCGAAATATTAACATCAGACTAATGCAGCATATGCCAACAGAATGGATACGTAATGCTCAAGTTCATAGCAGCAACCTGGCCCTCCATTTCGAAACGTACCCTTAAACCCTACGTTATCCTTCCAATCGCTGCTTTTATCGCTATCATCAGCATTGTCAGTAACTATCTACCAGGTCTCGACCATTTGCCCTTGATCTGGGCCTTTCAGATCGAACTTCAAGGCGGCTCAGCCTATGGCCCAGAGATGCACAGCCTCTTTAAACGCTTCTTTGATGAACCGTATGCATCGGGCGGCTTCGCGTATCCCTTAACTGCGCTCTGGCTCTCGGCACCGGTCGCCATCTTCCCCGCTGTTTTGCACAAAATGCTGTCTTGTCTGCTCGGCGCAGGCAGTGTTGTTATCGGCATGAGGCTTCTCAAGATGCCGCTAGAGCTGTTTCTGTTCCTTCCGGTCCTCTTAAGTATCTACTTTGTACAAGTAAGCTTGCTAATCGTTGGGCTCTGTTTGATCGGCATCTGGGCCATGCGCCAAGAGCACTGGCATCTAACAGCTTGGTTAAGCGTCTTGCTTGGGATCGCCAAGCCACAAGCAAGCTTAGTCATCGCTTGTGTGCTAGCTTTTCAGGTGGTACGGGCAGGCCAATGGAAAATGTTGCTTCTGCCCAGTGCTATTTTGATCGGAACGCCGTTTTTACTCGAACCAAGCTGGTTCACAAGTTGGCTCACCACGCTATCGACCTATCGCGGGGCGATTCCCAGTGTATGGCACTTCTATTGGATCGTTCTGGCAGGTATATTGTTCTGGCAGAGGCAGTTTTGGCCGGGCATCGCTGTGCTTCAGATCGCACTCTTTCCGCTCATCACATCACCCTACGTGTTCTGCCCGTTGCTGATTGCAAATATCGATCTGCGCTCGAAGCTGAACGTCTGGATGGTTGTCGCCTTCTCGTGGACGATCAATTTGCTATGGGGCACAACTGCCTACTGGCTCTGCGTATTGATCGCATTCGCTCTGCCACTGTTCTATATCGCTTGGCAAACAAACCGCAAACAACAAACAGAACAAGCGCTCAATCCCGAGCTGCAATCTATACAATCGACAGTCAAATGAGCGCTTGCTCTGTTATCAAGGGGTTATGGCAAATCTCACGTTCTTATACCAAATCCGGTTGATTAGGTTCTCTTTGGCCTTCGGCAGAGCGGAACGT
>CALGUG010000004.1 GCA_937902315.1 uncultured Chloroflexales bacterium | reverse complement strand
GCACCTAAGCGTGTAAAGCTTGAAGCTCCTATTCATTCTCTTTATCTCTCAGTGTTTCAGTGCCACAGTGGTAAATAGTTTATTCACCACAGAGAGGCACTGAGTTTTTTAGAGAGTATATCGCTATATTTGCGAATGCGGTGAGGTTTGCACCTAAGCGTGTAAAGCTTGAAGCTCCTATTCATTCTCTTTATCTCTCAGTGTCTCAGTGCCTCAGTGGTAAAACCTGTCTCAGTAGTAAAACCTGTGTTCTTTCCGATGGTTTATACGGTACATTCTTTGGTTATTGGTTATCCAAGGAGATAAGCGTCGTGTATAAACATTCGGAATTGACGCATGCCATTATAGGCGCTGCTATCGATGTTCATAAGGAGCTTGGCCCTGGATTACTTGAATCTACCTACGAAACTTGTCTTGTGTACGAGTTAGGTCTACGTGGTTTGAAATGTGCTAACCAAGTAGAGTTGCCACTTCGTTATAAGGGTGTGGAACTCGATTGCGGATATCGCATCGATATTATTGTCGAAGGACTTGTTCTGCTTGAACTTAAGTCCGTTAAGGAACTGAATGATGTACATGAAGCTCAACTACTTACTTATTTGAAGTTGAGCGGTCTATCCACCGGTTTACTTATCAATTTCAATGTTGCAGTCCTTCGTCAGGGCATTCTCCGACGGGTTTTATAAGATCGTCTTCTCTATAGTGATGCACCACAGAGGCTTTTTAATTTACCACAGAGGCTTTTTAATTCACCACGCGAGGCACAGAGGCACAGAGTCTTTAGAGAGTTATTGCTTATGTATGCAGTGAGGTTTGAGTGCTTGCGCATAAGATAGAACGTACCGATTCTAACTCTCAGTTTCTCAGTGTCTCAGTGTCTCAGTGGTAGGTAATTAATTCACCACAGAGGCTTTTTAATTTACCACAGAGGCACAGAGGCACTGAGTTTTTGAGACATAATTCACCACAGAGGCACAGAGGCACAGAGTTTTTGAGAGATTAGATTGATATATTTGCGAATGCGGTGAGGTTTGCACCTAAGCGTGTAAAGCTTGAAGCTCCGATACATTCTCTTTATCTCTCAGTGTCTCAGTGCCTCAGTGGTAAATAGTTTATTCACCACAGAGAGGCACTGAGTTTTTGAGAGATTAGATTGATATATTTGCGAATGCGGTGAGGTTTGCACCTAAGCGTGTAAAGCTTGAAGCTCCGATACATTCTCTTTATCTCTCAGTGTCTCAGTGCCTCAGTGGTAAATAGTTTATTCACCACAGAGAGGCACTGAGTTTTTGAGAGAGTATATCGCTATATTTGCGAATGCGGTGAAGTTTGCACCTAAGCATGTAAAGCTTGAAGCTCCGATACATTCTCTTTATCTCTCAGTGTCTCAGTGTCTCAGTGGTAAATACTATTCTACGTTGCTGAGGCGTCGGGTAGGATGACGTAGATGCCGAGCAGGTCGGGTGGCAGGTGCGCTTCGATCTGAACCGAGCTGCTGGTGCCGATGCTGGCGCCGAGCCGCGCATAGGTTTGGCGCAGTTGCTCGGCTTTTTGTTCTGCGATCTGGTTAAGGGCTGCTTGATCGTAGGCTTTGAGCGCTAGCTCGATGGCTCGCTTGCGCTCCCCCGGGCTGGTATTTCTGCTGGCTTGAACCTTGGCAAGCAGCGCGAGCGCATCTTCTTGGCTGAGCATGCTGGCGTTGCTGCCGCTGCCGCTTTGGCCCACAAGCAAGACCTCTTCGGCCAGGCTGGGGTGGGCTTGACGCCCGTGTTTGACCAAAAGGCGCACGCGCAAGAGCAGCAGGATATGGCGTCGCTCGACTTGGGTGCTGACGATCATGCCGCTGCGGGCCACCAGATCGTGACGGCCTTGGCTATCGAGGGCTTGTTCGAGCAGATAGTCGGCGATGGCGTCGGTGAGCGGGTGGTTGCGCCCCACCAGCTCGACATTGCTGGGCAGCGCGCGATTGGGGTCGAAGCTGAGGCGCAGCTCTGCTTTGTTATTGGCCTTAGAGCGGCTCTGCGGGACGAGCGTTTTAAGGCGTTCGGCGATGCTGGAGGGCAGATTGTTATCGTTCGGCGAGAGCAGCCAGTGGTCGCCTTCGGGCACAAGGCTGACTCCCATACGGGCGCAGGCCGCGCGCACAAAGCGTTCGAGCTCTTGGGGGTCGCCGAGCACATTGTCGATCTCGTCAAGCTCTTTGGCGACCTCTTCGGGCTTGATGCTATGTTGGGCGAAGCGGGTGCGGCTGACTTTTTCGCGCTCGACGGCTTCGTCCCACTGCAGTTCGATCTGGTGGCTGAGCGAGGGATCGAAGTCTTCCAGACTATCGAGGAGCGAGAGCTGTTCGGGGGCGGTGTGATAGACCTGTTCGATCACGCTTTCGACGATGCTGCCACTGTCGACCGGCACGGCGACGGTGATGCCGAGCTGGCGGTGAATGGCGCGGGCTTTGCGCAGCAGGACCTTGAGCACGGCTTCGTCGATCGGATTGTTTTTGCCGTAGTAGATGATGGTGCGCACTTGGTCGGCGGGTTGGCCGTAGCGGTCGACGCGCCCTTCGCGTTGTTCAAGGCGATTGGGGTTCCAGGGCAGGTCGTAGTGAATCACGGCGTCGAAGCTGCGCTGTAGGTTAATGCCCTCGCTCATACAGTCGGTCGCCACCAAGATGCGGCGCGGGCTCTGGCTAAGCTCTTCGATCAGTTGCTCGCGCTCTTCTTCGCTGCGCTCGCCTGTGACGGCCACAATCTTCAGATCGCGTCGGTTAAACTCGGCGTTGAGCTGTTCGGCCAGATAGTTAGCCGTCGCGATGTAGAGACAGTAGATGATCGGGTTATAGCCTTCTTCGATCAGTTGGCGCAGCGGCTTGAGCAGCCCTTGCAGCTTGAGATCGCCCGCGCCTTTAAGTTTGCTGGCGCGGTTGGCCAGCCGTTGAAGGCGATCGATCGGCAGGCCCGACTGCTCGATGGCCTGGCTCGGTTCGATATCTTGGCTGCTCTCTTCGGGAGCCGTTTCATAGATCTGTTCGCGGAAGATCGAATCGCTATCGTTAAGTAGTTCGTCTTCGCTGACCAGATCGGTGGCGCGGTTTCTAAAGGTGCGCTCAGCAGCGGCAGGGCTGCTCATTACACAGCGCAGCAAGGCCAGGGCGGCCCAGTAGCGCGCCCGTCGGCGGGGCGCTTGACCGCTGGTATCGCTGATCAATTCGCGGGTGTAGTTGTAGACTTCCTCGTAGAGCTGACGGTATTCGCTGCGGCGCGGCAGTTCATAGCTCAATTCGGCCGAGACGCGCTCGGGAAATGGCGTGTAGTCGCCCTCTCCCAACCAACGCTGGACATCGGCGCGGCGACGCTGGACGAAGTGGCGGGCCAGTTGGGCGCGTTGGCTATCGCTCAATTGGTCAAGTTTGAAGTTGGCGAAGCTTTTACGCAGCAGCCCGATCAGCGACAAGAAGGCATCGTTGATGCCGCTGTGGGGCGTGGCGGTTAATAAGAGCAGATGGCGCTCGGGGCGGTCGGCCAAGGCGCGCAAGAGTTGATAACGCTGCTGGCCATTGGACTGACTGTTCTCGGTGGCGGTATGCGCTTCGTCTACGATCACAAACTCGGGGCAGTGTTGAATAAACCCGGCGCGATGGCGCTCGGACTTGACGTAATCGATGCTGGTGATCGTAAAGGGAAAGTATTCAAAGAGATTGGTATCGGCAGGTAATTGGCGCTCAAGGCTGCTGATGGTGCTTGAACGGACAACCTTGGCGTCGATACCAAACTTTTGCAGCAGTTCGCGCTGCCACTGCTCGCAGAGATGGGGCGGGCAGAGCACAACCAAGCGCTGAATATGGCCACGGTCGAGCAGTTCGCGGGCGATCAGACCAGCCTCGACGGTTTTACCGATACCCACATCGTCGGCGATCAGCAGGCGCATCGATTGTTCTTCGGGCTGGTTGCTGCGCATGGCGCGTTCGAGCAGACGGATGGCCAGAATGAGCGGCACCAACTGGTAGGGGCGCGGTCGGAAGTTGAGCTGGCCGAAGGAGCGGAAAGGTCCGGAGCCGTTGCGCAGGTTGAAGCGAGCCGCTTCGCGCAGGAGATGGCCCGCCTCGAAGTCGCCATGCTCTGCAGGCTCAATGCTGGGGAAAGTGGCGGGATGCACATCTTTGCCCTCGATGGGGAGATAGACCCCACAGACTTCGGCCTCGCTGCCGCCCAAGGGACGCAGCATCAGAAGCTTCTCGTTATAGGATGGGAGCACGATCCATTCGCGCTCTCGGCACTTGACCAAGGAACCAACCTTAAATGCTTGCATATCGGCTACCTGTGCGTTTAATCAAAGCTCAAGCGAGCAACTTGCGTCGAAAGATCCTCTGCGAGCGAGATGAACTGCGGGAGTAGGCCGTTATCCTCTAGATCGCGAGCGTGTTCCTGCAGCCGAGCGTTCGAAGCGGGATCAGTGCTAACCAGTACGATATAGGAGGCTTGATAGGACAGCTCGTACCAATCGTGTTGCGGTTTGACCGCTTTGGGTTGGAGCTTGCTATGGGCTGCGATGGCCTCGATCACTGCTTGGATCTCGGCGGGCCATTGGGAGGCGCTGCCGCCGCTTTGGCTGCTGTCGCCGCCGCTTTGACTGGCGCTGCTGGGCGGCGTGATCTGAAGCGCTTGGGTCGATGCGCCGCTGAGCGCTTGCAAGAGATCGTGAATGCTGTGGCGGTCGATCTGGGCGTGATCGGCCTGATTGGTATAGGAGAGCAGACAGCGGTAACAGGCCCGGCTGCAGTCGTGATCTCGGTCGCTGCCATCGTGCGGGTCGAAGTGACAGATCTCGAGGGCGGTCTGGGCAACCTGCGCTAAGGCAGCGGGGTCTTCGACGAGGCGACGCAAGACACCCGCGCCACCTTCGGCGGCCTCCCAGAAGAGTAGGCGCTTGCCGATGCGGTCGGAGGCCAGCTCTTGGGTCTCGAGTTGGAAGCGTTCGGCGATCGCGCTTTGGAGCGCGTATTGCAGGCTGATCTGCTCGGGGCTGTCGGGGCTGAGATCGCCCGTTTCGACCAAGAGCAAGTTGCGCGTATCTTCGACCATGAGGCGTACATTCTCGCTGGCCTGCTGATCATCGCCCTGATCGTCTTGAAATGGGCTCTGTTTCCACTCGCCAGTAAGCGGATTGAGGCTGAATCCGGCGGTACGGTAGCGCTTCCAGCCGTGATTGATGCGATAGATGCTGGCGGCGGGCGCGTAAGTCAGTGTAAGGAGCTGATTCTGCTCTGCATCGAGCACTATGGCATCGGTTCGACGGGTACCTTGCTGGTCTTTCGAGAAGCGGAAGTGGGTAGAAATAGCATAGCCCTCGCGCAGGCGCTCCTCGTCTTCGCTAGTGATGCGCTCGACTCTGTTTGTGCTCATGGTTGGCATGTCGATCAAATTGCTCCAGTAGTCGAAGCGCTCGTGGCTGAAGTATGTCCCACAGTGCCAGCAGCGCTCATCATCTTTACTGGCGAGATAACCACACTCTTTGCAGGCTTTGCGGATTTTCTTAGCTGCGTTGGTAGCACCGACTGGGAAGATACCTTTGGTGATGCGGAATTTGCTGCCCTCGTGATAGATCACGTTGCGGGGCGCGAATTCGCTGATCGCCAAGAAGCGGGGACGGTTTAAGAAGATGCCGCCATCGGAGCTGGGGCCGTTGCCGCGCACAAAAGCGCGCACGGGCAAGCGCGGGAAGTTGTAGCCCGGCAGGAATCCTTCGCTGGCGAGGTAGCGATAGGGATAGAAATCGCTGTCGCCTTGGCGTGAAGTCTGGTTGTTGTTGAGCAGATCGCGCTGGCGTTTGGCCTCTTGCTCGCGACGCTCGTACTCTTTGCGTTTGCTGAGCAGATCTTTGCTTGAGTCGCGGTGCTGGCTGGCTAAGCGGTCGGCCGCTTGGCGCATATCGCTGATCTCTTGCTCGGTGCGGCGATACAATTCGCGCCAGCGATCGAAGGCGCGATCGAATTCTTGGGGTGCGTTCTCTAGACAGTTCTTCAGCCAAGCGTTGTTGAACCAAGCGGCTTGCTCAAGAGCTTTGCTACTGGCATCGATCAGTTGGAGACAGCTCTGGTAGCAGCCGCTGCTATAGATATCGAAGCTGATGGCCGCTTGGATCTCGGGTTTGAGCGGATAGCCAGTGCGCTCCACGTCGAGTAGGTCGAGCATGCTGCGCAGGGTGGGCAGTCCGCTATAGCGCATCCAAGTAGCGTGCACATGGGCGCGCAGCAAGTCTTCATTGCCTAGCTCGATTTGGGGCGCGGCGACGACGCCCGCTACCATATCGACAGGGCGCTGGAAGAAGTATTGATCGTGGCCGCTGCCCATAGAGCAGTAGGTCACCACCATGGCGGCCTGGCCGCTGCGTCCGGCGCGCCCGCTGCGTTGGGCGTAGTTGGCGGGGGTAGGTGGCACGTTACGCAGATGTACCATATTGAGATCGGAGATATCGATACCTAGCTCCATGGTTGGCGAACAGAACATGACCTGTAGGTCGCCTTTGCGGAAGCGCTCTTCGCGCTTCTCGCGCTTCTCTTGCTCTACCTGGCCGGTATGTTCGCGCCCCTCTAGCTCGCGCAGGTTGCGTGCGGCCGAGCGGTAGAACTCGCGGAAGAAACGGTTGACCGGACGGGGCTGAGGCACGACACCCGGACGATAACGGGCACGGATCGGGTCGACCGGCACGTAGTCGCGGTCGCATGCTTTCCAGAGCAGGACATCGCGGCGGATCTGATAGCCGTCTGTTTTACCCGACGTGACCTTAGTGATCAGGTTGGCGGCTTGTAGGCTGTTGAGCAGGGCCTGTAGCAGATCGTCGTAGTGCTCTTCGCTGAGCTGCTGCTTGAGTTGGGGCCAAGTGTTGACCGCACGCAGATAACGCCCGATGGTGCCACGGGCCGCCAAGCTGCGCCCAGAGCTAGGCAGATCTTCGTCGGAGGGCGCGTAGAAGATGCTTGCGCTGCGCAGGCGCTCATGTTCGTCGAACTTCCAGTGCTCGTTGAGCTGGTCGTTGATGCGTTTAGTGAACTCGGGCTGTTTTTCGGGCTGTAAGAAGGGCGCATCGATCGCCAACTCGCGGCGCATATAGTTCAAGACGGTGCGGCTGACCTGTTCGCGCTGGCTCGGGCTGGCTTGGGCCAAAAGCGGGTGGCCTTGCCAGAACTGATCGGCTGCGCAGAGGTCGTTAAGGTCGAGATAGTCGATCTCAAGCAGGCCACACTGCTCAAGGTTGGGTTGCGTGATGCGCCAACTGCGGCGCAGGTCTTCGTAAATGCGGTATTCGAGCAGATCAATGAAAGCTTGCTCGTTGCGACGGCGTGCGTTGCTAAAGCTGGCTACGTCGCGGGCATAACTCTCTTGGGGCAGGTCGATGGCTTTGAAGACCGCTTGAGGCATGCTGATGTAGTCGAGCGGTCGGTTAGGGTCGCTTTGCTGCACGGCTTGGTAGATCGCTGCTCGCAAAAGCGCGACACTGGCAAAGTCGTTGAAGTGCCCTGCCTGCAACGAGGCGTCTTGGCGGTTATCGGTGAAGCTGAGCAGCTTGGTGGCATCTTTGGGGTGCTGGGCGCGGCGCATCTCATTGATGGCGGCCACCGAGATCAAGGTGGTGGCGGTGCTACGCCCTTCGCTGCTGAGACCTGCCAGCTTGCTGAACTCGCGTTCGCGCTTGGTATAGACGACGCCGCAGTTTAGACAGGTGAGGAAGGGTGCGATCATAAACCACGCCTCGCTGCTCTGCTCGTCGGGGCGCTGGCTAACCTTGCCGAGTGGGTCGACCCAGAGTTGGCGCGGCACGTGGGGCTGGAATTCCTTTTTGAGGGTGACGTTGCGGCGCTTGAGGTTGTACCACGACTCGGGCAACTCATTGCTATTAGCCTCGCTGCTCCAGACATCCGTATCGATCAGCAGATAGCCTTCGAGCTGCTCTGAGTCTTGCTGCTTGTGGTAGTCGAGCGTGAGGCGCGGCATAAGGATTTGCTGCTTTTCGTTATAGGTGCAGAGGTAGTAGTGCTGGCCGCACTCGCGACAGAAGACCAGCGGCATCAGGATCTCTTGCTGCCCTTGGTTGCTGATGTAGTACTGGCCGTCGAGGCGAAGTTGGCGGCGCTCGTCGGCGCGCAGTGTGGCGCTGATCGAGCCGCCCTGCGAGATAAATTGGTGCAGCTTGAAGCTGAAGCCGTGCTTGCCCTCGGGCGTTCTGATCTGTGCGGCCAGCCGGAAGAAGTGCTCGATGGCTTGGAGGCAGTGTTGCAGCTCGAGTCCAGTCTCCTTGGCCAGTCGCTCGGCAGCTTGGGGCAGATTGATCGGTCGAGCGCGCTCGAGACGACCGTCCTGCTCTTGCAGGCTGAAGGTGTTTTCGATCCAGTGGGCGAGCGGGTGCTTGCTGAACTCTTCCCATGTCGGGCTGGTGGGCAGCGGCTGGCTGAGCACCTGACGCAGCTCGTCGGCGCTGTAGTGTTTCAGGCCGGAGGTGGTGCGGACGAGGGTCTCTTCGATGACCTGCTCGGCTGTGATCTCGACCCCGAAGATGGTGCTGGCGACCTCGGCCACGGCGCGGCGACGCCCTGCGCTATCGCCGCTGGCCATGGTGGCGCTGGTGCCAATGCAGAGCAGATCGGGGTTGCCGCTACGCTCGCGTAGACGGCGCATCAGCAGAGCTACATCTGCGCCTTGGCGCCCGCGATAGGTGTGCAGTTCGTCGAGAACTACGAAGGAGAGGTCGCTGGTCTCTCTATCGACGAAGGCGCGCTCTTCGGGGCGTGTCAACATCAGTTCGAGCATCACATAGTTAGTGAGCAGGATATGGGGCGGGTTGGCTTGGATCTCGCGCTTGGCCGCTTCGCCCTCTTGGCCAGTGTAGCGCGCGAAACGAATGGGCGGATTGGGCCCGTAGTTTTTGAAAAAGCGCTCGAGGGCCTCGACCTGCGAGTTGATCAGGGCGTTCATGGGGTAGACGATGATGGCCCGAACGCGGCCCTGCTCGGGATTGTGCTTGAGCACATGGTCAACGATCGGCAGCATGTAGGTTAGGCTCTTGCCCGAGCCTGTTCCGGTGGTAACGACGTAGTGTTTGCGCTCTTGGGCGTATTCGAGGGCAGTGCGCTGGTGGCGATAGAGCTGAAGCGGCTGGAGCGTGCCATTGCGCTCGGTCTGGAAGATGCGCGCACAGTCGGGATGCAAAACCTTGGCATCGACCAATTCGGCCACGTTTTCGGCCGGCTCGTAGGCTGGCGAAAGTTGGGCGAGCGGGGAAGGCCAGAACTTGCCGTTTTGCAGCTCATTTTCGATATAGTTGGCGATCGTTTGGTCGCGGATCTGAAGAAAGCTCTGGGTATAACAGGAGTAATCGCGAATGATCTGTTCGCGCAATGAGAATACGTCCATACAAACCTCGTTGATCGTTTTGTTGTTAGGCTGCGCGATCGTGCAAGTGTGTAAAGTATAGGCTACCAAAGCGTTATCACTTCTGTCAAGCTGTTAGGCCCGCTGGATCGTTCGATGAGGCTATAGGTCATTCGTTTGAATCGACCTGTTTTGAGCGAGCTTTGAGCAGGACGAGATAGACTCGTTTGGGCGGATAGGCTGTTTATAGCCGTAGGCGGACGCGCTAGAAGCTTTCTTTGCGGGAGAGACCACGCCGCCAGAGTTGTAGGCTTGGCAAGCAGATAGGCTATTATTTGTCAGTGATAGGTTCTGCTTATACAATCGACTAGAATGATTGGCGCAGCATACCAGAAAGGATGGCCGCGTGCGTATTCGAAGCTTCCTGCCAGCGTTTTTACTGTGCGTGTTGCTGTTAAGCAGTTGTAGTGGGCCTAGTCAAAACGTTTCTGAGCCTGTTCAAAGCGGCGCAGCGCCTACAGAGCGCGTTCCGACCGCGACCTTCTCGCCTTTGTCGCCGTTTATTCCCGCCGACCAAGGCACACCCTTGTATTCACGCGGCGAGCTGGTTGAGCAGTGGTCACTTTGGGCTGGGCCGCTTATGCAGAATGCTGCGCGCCAGCCAACCTGTGGTGCTTTGAATGCCAATGGCGATGTTTGGTTGCTTGCCGATAACTTTTTTGTAGCTGCCGAGCAGGGCGAGTGCCATATTCCGGCGGGAAGCTATCTTTTCTTTCCGATCATTATGTCGCAAAGCGCGTTCAAAGAACCTCAACAAGACTGCCCCGCTGGTGAGATGCGCGAGGAATATATGCATGTTCAACTAACGGATCTGTTTGCCATTGTTGACGACTTCTCGCTCGATAATCCCTTTGATTATCGCGCTTCTTCTTTGGAGTGTTACAGCCTTGATGGCGGCGTTCCTGATCTGGTTTCCGACGGTTATTGGGTCTTGTTAAAGCCACTAGAGCCAGGTGCCCATCTGATTCGCACCGGTTATACGGGTCAAAACCAAGGCCAAGAAGCAAGTCAGCGTTATCGGATCATTGTCGACGAGTGACCACAAGAATAAAGGCGCTGAATGATGAGCGCTCACCAGCACTTCGAGTAGAATAGCGAAAGCCTTCTACGTTATATGTTGCGAAAAGACTGAAAAATGCTTGCCTAGAGGATATTTTGTTTGTGTTTAGTTCACTTCAATTGACTCTGCTTATTCTGCTGATCACTTCTGGCTTCTTTGTATGGGGCCGGATTCGCTCGGATCTGGTGGCTTTGTGCGCTCTGCTGGCCTTATTGCTCTTGAATATTCTCGAACCGAGCGAAGCTCTGGCGGGTTTTTCGAATTCGGTCGTGATCATGATGGTCGGGCTGTTTGTGGTGGGCGCGGCGATCTTTCGCACCGGGCTGGCTAAGATGATCAGCAGTAAGCTGCTGCGCTTGGCTGGCGCGAACGAAGACCTGCTTTTGATCGTGGTGATGCTTGCGACGGCTTTGGTTGGCACCTTTGTGAGCAATACCGGCACGGTTGCGGTGATGATCCCGATCGTTGTGAGCATGGCGGCCAGTGCGGGCATCAGCGCGCGGCGCTATTTGATGCCGCTGGCTTTTGCAAGCAGTATGGCCTCCTTCACCTTGATCAGTACCCCGCCCAACTTGGTGATTCAAGAGATTCTGGTTGAAGCTGGCTTCGAGCCGCTGGGCTTCTTTGCGTTCGCGCCGAGCGGTCTGGCGGGCCTGCTGTTCGGCATGCTGTTTCTGTTTTTTAGTAGCAAGCTGCTGGTGAAGCCAGAGGAACTCTCCAACGCCACTCGTCACAAGGGTCGCTCGATCACAGAGCTGGTCGAGGAGTATAACCTGCGCAACCAGTCGTATAAGCTGCGGGTTCCGAGCGAATCGACCTTGGTTGGCCAGACTCTGGCCGAGTTGCAGATCCCAGCTCGCTATGAGGTGACGATCGGCAAGATTGTAAAGCAGCAGCCGCGCTCGATCTTCGCACGCGGCAACGAGCTTTCGCCTGGGCCGAAGGTGCGCATCGAAGAGGGCGATCTGTTTTATTGCTACGGCGAGGAGCAACATATTCAGCGCTTTATTGCCGACTATCAATTGGTGTTGGAGAAGCACCGTCAGCTCTCGACCAATATGCAGGAGTTCGGGTATGCTGAAGTGTTTGTGATGCCGAACTCAAGTTTGGTCAACCGTAGCATCGCCGAGATACGGTTTCGCGAGAAGTATCAGGTGATGGTGCTGGGCATTCAGCGGCAGAATGAGTATCTGTCGCATATTATCAAAGATATTCCGCTGCGGGCCGGCGATGCGATGTTGATTCACGGCAAGTGGGAGGACATCGCTAAGTTGGCCGATCAGCAACACGACATGGTGTTGGTGGGGCAGCCTTTGAACGAGGCGGCCAAGGTGACGCTCGACCAGAAAGCGCCGATTGCGGGCGTGATTATGCTGGTTATGGTTTTGGCGATGGCCTTTAACGTGGTGGCGGCGGTGACGGCGGTGCTGCTGGCGGCTGTGGCGATGCTGCTGACGGGCTGTTTGCGCAATATGGAAGAGGCTTATAGCAGTATCAACTGGGAGAGCGTGGTGCTGATCGGGGCTATGCTGCCGATGTCGACCGCGTTTGAGAAGACGGGAGCGGCCGGACTGATCTCTGATCTGTTGGTGGCCCAGTTGGGAAGCTCTGGCCCCTACCTTTTGTTGGCGGGGGTCTATTTTGCGACTTCGGCGCTGACGATTTTTATCAGCAATACAGCTACGGCGGTGCTGTTCGGGCCGATCGCGCTACAAGCGGCGTTGAGCGCGGGCGTTAGCCCGTATCCATTTCTGTTTGCGGTAGCGGTTGGGGCTAGTATGTGTTTTGCCTCGCCTTTTTCGACTCCGCCCAACGCTTTGGTGATGAATGCCGGGCGCTATAGCTTCTTTGAATATATCAAGATCGGCCTGCCCTTGCAGATTTCGATGGGGATTTTGATGGTGTTCTTCCTGCCGATGGTCTATCCTTTTTAGTTCACTACTGAGGCTTTTTTATTCACTACAGAGGCTTTTTTATTCACCACTGAGGCACAGAGGCACAGAGTCTTTTAGAGATTAGATTGATATATTTACGAATGCGGTGCAGGTTGCTTGTAAGCATGTGATGCTTGAAGCTCCGAATTCATTCTCTTTATCTCTCAGTGTCTCAGTGTCTCAGTATCTCAGTAGTAGGTAATTAATTCACCACAGAGGCTTTTTTATTCACCACTGAGGCTCTTTTATTCACTACAGAGGCTTTTTTATTCACCACAGAGGCACTGAGGCACAGAGTCTTTTAGAGATTAGATTGATATATTTGCGAATGCGGTGTAGGTTGCTTGTAAGCATGTGATGCTTGAAGCTCCGAATTCATTCTCTTTATCTCTCAGTGTCTCAGTGTCTCAGTGGTAAGACGTGTTTCTGTGTCTTGGGGCCGCTGCGCTGAGGCAAAGCGCTGAGGATGGGGGCTTAACCTGTGGTGCTGGCAACGGCGGTGCCTCGTTTGAGGGTTTGGAGCAGCACGACGCCCGGCCCAGTTAGTTTGGTCATAAAGAGACCTTCGCCGCCGAAGACCGCTTTGCCGAGGCCGCCTACGCTTTGGATGTCGTAATCGACGCTATCGGAGAAGGCTGCGAGGTGGCCAGTGCTGACAAAGAGCTTTTGGCCTTGGGTTAGCTCGTGGCGCTCGAAGTCGCCGCTACCGTGGATGAGCACTTTGCCCTGACCCGAGACGCGCTGCAAGAAGAGCCCGGCCCCGCCGAAGAGGGCGGCGCCTGTGCGTTGCGCAACGATCACATTGATATCGATGTGTGTGCCCCAAGCCGCGAGGAAGGAGCCTCGGGTTGCGACCACCGCTCCGTTGCTGAGATCCCATTCGGCGATGTGACCCGGCGAGCTCGAGGCTAAGAGTGCGA
The DNA here is from genome assembly GCA_937902315.1 of uncultured Chloroflexales bacterium. Lineage (GTDB taxonomy): Bacteria > Chloroflexota > Chloroflexia > Chloroflexales > Chloroflexaceae > CALGUG01. The sequence goes on along the minus strand of CALGUG010000004.1, from coordinate 18,509 downwards.
ATTGGTTGGGGTATTTGGTCTCGACGTAGGTGAGCGAGATGCCTTCGCCTGCGAGCGAGCGTCGAATCGCGCCGCCCAAACCGCCGGGCACACGTGGCTCCCAGTGAATACCTTCGGAATAGGCCATCAGCGCGCCTTTGCTGACCCAAGCTGCCTCGTTTGGTTCGAAATCTAAACGTACTCGTTGGGCGATCTCACCGCTCAAACTATATCTCATGGATGTTTCCCCTCTCGATAGACAGACATTGCTTTTCTACAAGCGCTAGAGTGTGACTATTCCGCTTGCCTGACCTCAGTGTAGCATAGCGCCCGCCGTTATGCGAGGCTGTCTGCGAGTCTCTTTGCTTGTCCTAGGGCATATGGGACAAAGTTGGACGGAAATAGGACAGGCTTGCTGATGACATTGGGACGCTTGGCTTGATAGACTGCGAGCGTTGATCGGTTTGAAACAAAGGAGAGATCGGTGAAGCTGCGTCTATTAAGTATTGTTGCTATGGTATGTGCTCCCGCGATGTTGTTGGAAGCGCTGATTCCAAATGGCAAAGAAAATAATCTGATTGTTGGCAGTGCTAGCTTGATCTTTATGATCGGTTCGTTATGCAGCCAGATCGCTCTGTGGAGGCTGGGGGCGAGCGGGCGCGATCTCTGGGGACGAATCGCACAAGGTTTTCAGATCGTATTGGTGATTTTGGCCGCTCTGTTTGGCTTCTTTGAGGCGAGCGCACTCTTGAGCGATGAACATCCGCTGTTTATTATTAGCGATATCGCTTGGCCCGTAAGTATGATGTGGATGTTTATATTAGGAGTTACAATAGCGGTGCGCGCTGTATTGACGGGCTGGCGACGTTTTATTGTGATGATCTGTGGCATAGCTCTGCCTTGTAGCATCCTCTTTGCGATTGTGACGGGCAGCGATATGTCGGGGACTGTGGTCGGCCTGCTCTTCTTCACTTGGTTGGCGATCGGCTGGTTCCTGCTCGGTTTGGCGATCTGGCAGAGCGCTTCTGTCGCGCAGGGTGAGACTGCAAATATTCCCTCCTCCGTTTCGGTGGCGCCTTAGATCTCGGTAGAAATGGTTAAGGACGATGATGAGTGAGCTTCGCTCGCGTCCGCAAGCACTTCAGACTTGGCAGTCGATCTGGTTGCCAAGTCTCTTGTCTGGTGCTGCGGTGCTTGTGCTGGTGCTTGCCTCGATCTGGCTCTGTCTGCAGAACGGCTACTCGTTTTATAGTCTGAGCTTTATTGTGAGCGAGCCGGTAGCCGCCTATGTGGGCGGCATTGTGATCGCGCGCCAGCCGCGCAATCCGGTCGGCTGGTGTCTGCTTGTGCATGCGCTGTGCTTTAGCGGGGGCGAGTTCGCGCGCCAATATGGGATCTATGGCTTACAGACTGTGCCTGGCTCGCTGCCGGGCGCGAGTTGGATCATTTGGTTCGCGTATTGGCTGTGGGGGCCTGGGATTGTGAGCGGTTTGCTGCTGTTGCCGCTCTACTTTCCGAGCGGCAAGCTGCTCTCGCCAGCTTGGAGGTGGCTGGTCTATTGGATGCTGACAAGCGTGGCGTTGGTTAGCTTTTTGATGGCCTTTCGGCAGGATGATCTTGAGACTCCCGGTTTGCCGAATCCGTTCGGTTTTTTACCTTTGCATGGCTCGTGGGAGTTGATCGCGGCCTTTACCTGGTCGCTCAACTTCTGCGCGATGGTGCTTGGGCTTAGTGTGCGCTTGTGGAAGACCAATGCAGCGGAGCGCAACCAGATCAAGTGGCTGCTGTATAGCATTATGGTGCTGTTTGTGGGCGATCGGATCATGCAATGGTTTCTACCGGAGCTGATCGGGCAGATCTGGTTTACGTTTGCGCTGGCGGGGGTGTGGGCGGCGATCGGGATCGCCGTTTTGCGCTATAAGCTGTTTAACATCAACACGCTTATTCATCGCACGTTGGTCTATTTTCTGTTGAGCGCGCTGATCGTCGGGCTGTATATCGCGATTGTGATCGGTTTCGGCTCGTTTTTGGTGCGCTTGGGGCTGATTTCGGGCGGGAATGCCTTATTGCTGCAGATCGTGGCGACCGGTCTGATCGCGCTGATCTTTCAGCAGCTGCGTTTGTATCTGCAAGAGGCGCTGAGCAAGCTCTTGTTCGGGCATCGCGACGATCCGTACCGCGTTTTGGCGGGTTTTAAGCAGCGTTTGGCGCTGGCTATCTCGCCCGAGGCGGTGTTGCCAACCGTGGCCGAGACGCTGCGCGAGACCTTGAAGCTGCCTTATGTGGCGATCGAGCTAAACAGCGACCATGCTAGCGGCAAGACTCAGGTTGCGAGCGGCGCGCCAGTCGATGCTCAGCTCAGCTTACCGCTGGTCTATCAGTCTGAGCAGATCGGCGCGATGAATGTGGGCCAGCGCAACGGCGACGAGCTGTTTGATCAGCGCGAGATTCGGCTGTTGAGCGATCTGGCGCAGCAGGTGAGTATCGCGGCCCATACGGTGTTATTGAACGCTGATCTGCAGTATTCGCGCGAGCGCTTGGTGAGCGCGCGCGAGGAAGAGCGGCGACGCTTGCAGCGCGATCTGCACGATGGGCTGGGGCCGACCTTGGCGGGTTTGGTGATGCAGATCGATGCGGCGCGCAGTTTGCTGCGCGACGACCCCGATACGAGCATCGAGTTGCTGACCGAGGTGAAGCAGGAACTGCAGGCTACGATCGCGGCGGTGCGTCAGTTGGTCTATCAGCTCTGGCCGATCTCGCTGGGGCAACTGGGCTTGGCGGCGACTCTGCGCGATCACTGCGAGAATATGGCGCGCAGCGGTCGGATCAAGGTCGAGCTGCATGTGGAGGAGCCTTTGCCGCATCTGCCCGCTGCGGTCGAGTTAGCGTGTTACTATATCGTGATCGAAGCACTCAACAATGTGATTCGTCACGCTCGGGCGGCAACTTGTTGGATCGAGATCAAAGCCGACGGCGCGTTAGAGCTTGCTATTCGAGACGATGGGGTCGGAATCTCCGATGGCTATCGTTCCGGGATCGGACTGCACTCGATTCGCGAACGGGCGCGCGAGCTGGGCGGCTTGTGCGAGCTGCGCGCCCATGCGGAGGGCGGCACCGAGGTGTGGGTGAGCTTACCGCGAGAGGTGAGTTAATGGAAACGACACGGATTTTGATCGCCGACGATCATGCCTTTTTTCGCAAGGGCTTGCGGGCGCTGTTGAAGGCGATCCCTAACCTTGAGGTGGTGGGCGAAGCGAGCGACGGCGATGAGGCGCTTGAGTTGGCGCTGCAGTTGCAGCCCGACATCATCTTGATGGATATCCATATGCCGCGCCGCAGCGGGATCGAGGCGACTCAGCAGATCCAACAGAGCTGCCCACACATCGGTATCTTGATGTTGACCATGCTCGAAGACGATGAATCGTTGGTGGCGGCGATGCGGGTCGGTGCGCGGGGCTATCTGCTGAAGGGCGCCGACTGTAACGAGGTCGCACGGGCGATCAGCGCGGCCAGCAATGGCGAGGCGATCTTTAGCCCGGCCATGGCGCAGCGCCTCACGCGGGTGTTTAGTCGAAGCGAGCGGGCGCAGCCCTTCCCCGAGCTGTCGGAGCGCGAGCGCGAAGTGCTGAGTCTGATCGCCAGTGGCTTGTCGAATAACGAGATCGCGGCGCGATTGCATATCAGCTCGAAGACGGTGCGCAACCATGTTACAAATATTTTCGGCAAGCTTGAGGTGAGCGAACGTAGCGAGGCGATCGCGCGTGCCCGTGAGGCTGGTCTGTAATGCTCGGCTCTCGATGGCTATCGTACTGCTTGCTGATCGTTAAGCTTCGTGCTGTTAGCGGCCCTCATCCCCAGCCCTTCTGCCGCAAGCTGTACATTACCCACACATCTCCATAAGCTCAGAGCTATCTGCCCTCCCCCCCGGTCCCCTCTCCCGCACTGCGGGCGAGGGAGTGAATGTTGATCTCCCCGTTCTGTGCTCTCAAGGATACATCGTTGCTTGTCGAAGGCAGTGGATCGTACCCTGAGCTTGTCGAAGGGTACGATCCGTCTGGATGGAGAGGCATTTGATAGCCGTAGGCGGACGCGCTTGAGACTGTATGGAAGGTTAGCGCCTTTTCCGCCAGCGTTAAAGAACGGGTTTGTTGGTTTTAGAAGACGGTTTGCTGTATGCAAAAGCGCTCTGTTAGACGATTGGAGCTAACAGGGCGCTTTGTTATTGTGGTTTGGGCTATCGGCTTATTGGGGCGGCACGCGGATGATGCAGCGAAAGCCGATGTGGCTGGTTGAGGTATCGAGCGCTTCGCGTTGGCGGGCCGAGGGGCGATAGCGCAGGCAGTAGTTGGGCGCGCAGAGGTGCGAGCCACCTTTGATGACCTTTTGGGGAATGTGGGAGCCTGGCTCTCCGATGGCGTAGCTTTGGTCGGGCGATGTGACACGCGGGTTGTGGGGTATGCAGCAGGGTTTGGGGGCGTCTTCGGGATGGCGAGGCGTGTAGAAGTCGCAGGTCCATTCCCAGACATTGCCCGCCATGTCGTAGAGACCGTAGCCGTTTTTGGGGAAGCTGCCCACGGGCGAGGTGCGTTCGTAGCCATCGCTCTTGAGATTTTGCCAGGGGAATTCGCCCTGCCAGGTGTTGGCCATGTGTTTGCCGTTGGGGGTGAATTCGTCACCCCAGACGTAGATTTTTCCTTCTAGACCGCCGCGCGCTGCGAACTCCCACTCGGCTTCGGTCGGCAGCTCTTTGCCTGCCCAAGCGGCGTAGGCTTCGGCATCTTCGTAGGCGATGTGGGTGACGGGGTGGCGGTCGAGGCCGTTGAGGTTGCTGTTTGGTCCGTAGGGATGTTTCCAGTTTGCGCCGGGCACAAATGCCCACCACTGGCGGTAGTCGTTGAGGTTAACGGGGCGGTTGGGCTGTTGAAAGACTAAGGAGCCGGGCACCAGCAAGGATGGGTCGGCTCCCGGGTATTGACTGGGGTCGACTTCGCGCTCGGCCACGGTGACATAGCCGGTCGCTTTGACGAAACGTCGGAAGTCGGCGACCGTCACGGGGTATTGATCCATCCAGAAGCCATCGACTCTGACGCGATGGACTGGTCCCTCTTCGGGATAGAAGTCGTTCGAGCCCATTAAGAACTCGCCGCCCGGGATCCACACCATATTTTTTTGGGGCGGAAATGGGCTTGGGGCAGGGCGTGCGCCCTCGCGAAGTACACTCATATGTTCACCATAAGACTATGTAGAATGTTCGCTTGGTTTTGTTGTAATACCAAATCCGGTTGATTAGGTTCTTTTTGGTCTTCGGCAGAGCGGAACGTGACTCTTTTTGCTTTTCCCGGCTTTTCGTTTTTCTGAGCGAAGAGCATGCACGTCTTTAAACGGATTTGGTATAACTATAGCTGTGAGCGCACTTCTAGGCAAGTGACAGCTATCACAACACTAAATGACAGAAGTTGAGTGGGTTGGTTTGGGTTTTGGGGACTGCGGCAGCGTGGAATGTGAGGTTGTGTTGTGAGCTATTTCGCGTTGCTGCGCGAGATAGCTCACAGTTTTTGATGGCAGGTTTGTGGGTTGCCTTTGAGCGCAGAACTTAGTTGGATGGTTGGCGGTGAATGGCGACGTCGAAGGGCTGGACTTCGCCCGGATCGTCGCTGCTGCGCCAGGGCTTGCTGACGACGTAGAAGCTCACGGCTTGGTCGGGTGCTACGTCGCTGTTGTAAATGGCGAAGGTTGCGGGGATGTCGCGCTGACCTTCGGGTGCGCCCGGGTTGTAGCCCATCAAGCTGCCGGGATTGAGCAGAAGCTTGGTGCCTTCGAGCTTCAGTTCGTATTGATGGTTGTGGCCGAAGCAGACCAGATCGTACTGTTTGCTATCGGCGATGTCGCGGGCGATCTCGGGGTAGTGGTTGACCGCGATGCGTTTGCCCGCCAAAGTGGTGGTGAAGTATTGGCCCGCCAGTTGGATCTTGCGGTTGCTGGAGCGCTGCACGTTTTGTTGCAGGGCGATGCCCGAGATGGTGCGCCAATCGCCTTCGTTGTTGCCCATGATGCAGATAATGGGGCCCCGATACTGACTGGCCATGAGGTTGAGCACAAAAGGTGAGCAGAGATCGCCGCAGCAGATCAGGTGGTCGATCTGTTGTTCAACAATCGTGTTGAGCGCGGCGCGCAGATTCCAGACGTGATCGTGGATGTCTGATACAAATGCGATACGCATATATCCTCCTCGTGATGAACTATCCGCTTAATCATGCCTGAGGAGTGCCGAGAAGGCAAATTGCTGTGCTCAGGCGTACACGAAGCTTGCAGGGCAAGCTGCTAGAGCATACCAGATATCGCGCGAGTGTGGGTAGCCTTGTATGCTTGATGTTGGGCTTGAGTTTGGCCTTTGAGCGCGCAGAGCGTAACTCTTTTTGTTGTATGGGTGAACTATGAGACAACTGAACTGTGGTTTTGCGTTGTTTTTGGTGTAATAGCAAATCCGATAGTGTTGTTGCTTTTTGACCTTCGGCAGAGTGGAACTTGACCATTTTTGCGCGGTAGCGCGACATCGCATGCAACTCTTTCCTTCGTTTCTCCGCGTTGTGCGCAGGCGGTCTTTAAACGGATTTGGTGTTAGGATGTGTAGCTTACTTACTTGGTTTGTTCTTTGGCGCGCCTAAGAGAAAGTAGGTGGATACTGCTTGAGAAGCGCATGCTCTGGGCTGTTTCGTATTACACTACAAGTGATGGCAATCTGAACACAGTAAGCAAAGGAGCTTATGCAATGGAACAACGAGATATCGCCATTATTGGAGTGCCAGTCGATCTCGGCGCAGGGCGGCGCGGGGTGGACATGGGACCGAGCGCTATTCGTTACGCCGGTTTATGCGAACGGCTGGAGAGCTTGGGGCACCGTATCGAAGATCTCGGCAATATTGCGGTGCCGCTGGCCGAAACCTGCCCGATACCAGCCCCAGGCGAGAAGCTGCGTTATCTTGAGCCGATCGTGGAATTGAACCATGCGCTGAAGCGCGAGGTCGCCAAGGTCTTGGCTCAGGGGCGCACGCCGCTTGTGTTGGGCGGCGATCACAACCTTGCGATCGGTTCGGTCTCTGGCTCGGCCCAAGGGCGTGAACTGGGCTTGCTTTGGATCGATGCCCATGCCGATTTCAATACCGCCGAGACCACACCGAGCGGCAATATTCACGGCATGAGCTTGGCCGTATTGACGGGACGCGGCCATCCAGCTTTAACGGGCATCGCTGGAAGCAAGCCTGCCGTTCAGCCAGAGCGAGTGGCCTTGGTGGCGGTGCGCGACATCGACAACGAAGAGCGCGAGGCGCTGCGTTCCAGCGGTATCCATGTCTTCACTATGCACGATGTCGATCGGCGTGGCATGGCCGATGTGATGGACGAGGCCCTGCTGATTGTGAGTCGTGGCAACAAGCCGTTCCACCTGAGCCTCGATATCGATGCACTCGATCCGCGTCAAGCGCCCGGCGTTGGTACGCCCGTTCCCGGCGGTATCTCGTATCGCGAAGCCCATCTGGCTATGGAACTGATCGCTCAAACCAACCAGATGGCGAGCATGGATGTGGTCGAGGTGAACCCTATCCTCGATGCCCATAATGCGACGGCTGAATTGGCGGCCGTGTTAACACTTTCAGCCTTTGGAAAACGGATCTTTTAGAAGAGTCGTACTCTCTCAACGCAGGAAAACAAAACCGGGGAAAGGAAAGAGACACGTTCCGCTCTGCCGAAGGCCAAAAAGTAAGTGATCTACCGAATTTGGTATGAGGTGTGCTCGCCTTTGAGCGCGATGCTGATGAAGGGGGTGAGCGAATAGGTCGGGTTGGCGTGTGTTTAGGGGCTACGGCGTAAGATATTTGCCCATTCGTAGGTGCTGAGCGCGAGCTGTTGAAGCGCCTGAACAAGCTGACTGGCGCGCTCTTGTAGCCCGATGATCTGTTCGATCTCACCTTCTTCGTCTCGCTCGCTCAGTAGTGGCTCAAGCTCTTGCAGCAGTTCTTTGACGCGCTGTTGGGTATAGACGAAGCGCTCGCGCACCTGTTGGAGATCGTGGGAGGTGTGTACGAGTTCGGAGAGCTGAAGTTGCTGTACAATCAACGAATTATCGTTGTCGATCAGAGCACCAAAGAGATTGAGCAGTTGTTGAAGCGATGGCACAGAGTGTGACTGGTTGCTCGAGTGCTCTATAGAGGCGAGCAGTGCGGCTGTAGGGATGCTGAAGTGCTCGTGTTTTGGGTAGCACTTTGATATCTGCATACACAAAACCTTCCTAGAAAACTGATCAACCGAGCGCTTGGTATTCTTATAGTTGGCACCGCATAGATGGCCCTAAAGATACGCCAAATCTTGGCTTGCTGAGCGTTGAAATCTATTTGAGAGGCTTGCTTTTGTTTGGAAAGGTTAGATCAGGGTGGAGAGTATCGTTCAGCATGTAGTCAACTATCTTGTGCAGGTGACCATGGCGAGTATCGCTCAGTTGCTTGTGTTGTTGGGGCCTTGTGTCTTGTTGTGTATTGGAATGAGTGTGATCGCGAGTTGGGTGCGTAATCTGGCCTGTCAATGCTTCGGTCTCCATACCTATCTAGCCCTATTTGGTTGGTTGGGCACCTCGATCCATGAACTTGGCCATGTTGTTTTTTTGTTGCTATTTCGCCATCGAATCGTTGAACTCAAGCTCTTTGCTCCCGACGCAAAGAGTGGTACCTTAGGGTATGTGCGATCGCGCTATGATCCGCGCAACCTCTATCAACGGATCGGGATCTTTTTCGTTGGAATCGGACCGATTCTGTTCGGCAGCTTTGTGATCTATTTGCTCTATTGGTGGCTAGTTGGTTCGCAGCAGCACGTTGTTTTGAGCTTAGAGAACACGGGCGCATCGCTGAGCGCAACCCTGAGCGCCTTCGGCCAGCAGTTGTTCGAGATTGTTAAGACCATTCTCGCTTCGTTATTTCGCTTTGAAAATCTGACAGACTGGCGTTTCTATCTCTTCGCTTATATCACTTTTGCGATCGGCACCTCGATCAGTTTGAGCAGCTCTGATATCGAAGGCGCGATCACCGGTTTTGTGACCTTGACTATCGCTCTATTCGTCTTTAATGTAGCAACGATCTGGATCGGTGATTTTGCAGGCAGTTATCTCTTGGCGGTCAGTCAGTTTTTCGGCTTTTTTTATGCCTTGGTGGTTTGTCTGATCTTGATGAATCTGTTGGTTGGCAGTTTGCTCTACCTATTGACGCGGCTGCGCTATCTATGAAGCGCCGCCCGTAGCCCTCGCAATGAAATAGGTCGATTATGAGAAGGGTTGCGTTTTGCGGCTTTGCGATCGTAATGACGGCGCTGTAAACTTGACGTAGTTACATACTATTTGTACAATATGTAACAAATACGTAGGTTTGCATAGTTTTTTGTAGAAAAACTCACTATAAAGGACATTTACCATGACATTACAATGGGCTGGCGTGTGTTTAGCGCTTGCAACATTCCTCAGTATTTGGTGGGGTCATGTTGGCGTGCGTATCCTTGAAGCAAAGAGCGCCAACATCTGGCCGCCAACGATTGCCTTGATTGTAGCTGGTCTGGCTCTTATTGTTTACTCTCTGTTTGCTCCAAACCTGATCGTATCAGGTGTCTCTAGCATGGTTGGTATTACCCTCTTGTGGGATGCCTTCGAGATGTATCGCCAGAGCAAGCGCATTATGCACAAGCATGCTCCGGCCAACCCCAATAACCCTCGCCATGCCGCGCTGTTGGCCCAAGGTTTAGCTACGACCGAGGATCTGCTCGATCGCGAACCTACTGGCAAGCCGATTGTTTTGAACGATCAGGCGCACTCTGCTACTTCGAATACGAATGTTGTCGGTGATTACAAGAAGGTTGGTGCCTAAATGATGTGGGCAGGTTTGATCATTGGCTTTTTCGGCCTCTTCATCATCGGTATGGGCTTTGTGTGGGTTATCCGCATGGAATATTACTTGGGATACCTCTGGTGGCCCTACCCGCTAGCGATCGGCATTCTGATAATCATCGCGTCGCTGTTTGTATCGAACGGTCTGATCTCGGCTTTGATGGGCATTGCAGGCGGTTCGTTCATTTGGGGTGCGACCGAGCTCAAAGAACAAGCTGTGCGAGCCGAGTTGGGCTGGTTCCGCTTCAACCCCAATAAGAAGCCTGATCCTCCTGGTGTTAAGTGGATCAAGAAGATCGGCGCTCCTCACCTGTAAGCCGCCTTTTGTTCTGTTGATCAACTTATTGTAAGTGATTACGCTTTGCTTAGGAGAAAGAGCGTTTGTTGCAGTTCTCGTAATCGCGTGGGCTTGCAATAGACGCTCTTTCTTGTATGTGTGAACCGTATGCAAGAACAGCGCTTTAGTGTACTTCGAACGATCAAAGTCGGTCTCTTTCAGATCGGCTCAACTTTCAGCGATATTTTGGTTTCGGGCGTTTGGAACCGCGTGATGATCAGCGATCTCAATATCGCATCGACACCGGTCGCTCTGCTATCAGCACTGCGCTTTTTGCTTGCGCCACTTGGCATTTGGGCAGGTTATCGCTCTGATACGACGAAGCTGTGGGGTAGCCATCGCCTTTCCTATATCTGGCTTGGGCGCTTGTTGATGCTGATCGCTATGCCTTTTCTGCCGATTACAACCATTATGCTGGCCGAAGATCCCTTCTCGTGGCTGGCTTGGTTGTTGGTTACCTTTTCTTTTATTCTCTATGGTGTGGGCAATCTGCTCTCGGGCGCGCCCTATCTGGCGCTGGTGCGCGATAACGCGCCGCCCGCACGCCAGGGTATGGCGATCAGTATCGTTCAGATTATCTTGATCGGCAGCTTCTCGTTTGTGCCAGCGGTCTATTCGCTGATGATGGGCAGCTATTCGTCTGAGCAGTTTTGGCGGATCGTTTTGATCGGTATGGGCATGGCGGCCTTCTTCTGGATCATTCCGCTCTTGGGCGAAGAGCCGCGCTCCTATGCTCCGGCAGAAAAGCCAGCGCCATTTCGCAGCATGTTGGCGGCAACTTGGAAAGATTCTCGAGCGCGCCTCTTTTTCATCTACCTTGCGCTAGGTGCGATCTGTTCCTTCGCCCAAGACTCGATCCTCGAACCATTTGGGGCCGATATATTTGGCTATAACGTGCGCCAAACCACCCGCTTCAATGCCTATTGGGGCGTCGGCGTTTTGGTTGGCATGATCGGTACAGTGATTATCACGCGCCGCCGCGTTCCCAGCGAGCAGAAACCGGTAGCGATTATCGGCCTGTTTTTAACCGCCGTTCCCTTCTTCTTCTTGACCGCGATCGCAGTGACGCGCGAAGAATGGCTGTTGATCCCCACCCTGATCGCCTTCGGCTTGGGCATGGGCATCTATACCATGGGCTCAATGTCGCTCTTGGCGGCCATGACGGTCAATAAACAGGCGGGTGCGTATCTAGGCCTATGGTCGATGGCGCAGCTCTTGTTCCGGGGCGTCGGAGTAGGCTTGGGCGGCATCCTTCGCGATCAGGGCTTGCGGTTTACGGCCTCGGTCGGTTTTGCTTATGGCTTAGTCTTCCTGCTCGAAGGTATTGGCCTCTTAGCATGTATCTTGCTGCTGTGGCGAATCGATATCAAGGGCTTCGTTCAGGAGCATAACGAGGAGCCGACAGAATCGGCTCTGAACCTGGCAGATTTGTAGCTGATTGTCAAAATGCCACAATAGTTATCACTTTATTTTTTTTAGAAGCTTCTAGCGTGCTACTCTAGGAAGAGACGTCTTCTTTGGAGAGCACACTATGAAAACGATCCTTGTGCCACTAGATGGATCAACATATGCAGAACAAGTAGTACCTTATGCGCGCATGTTGGCGGCTACCTTAAAAATGCGCCTCTACTTGCTGCGAGTTATACCGGCACCCGTTGCTGTTTCAAGTTTTGGCGATGAAGTGGCTGAACTCTCGCACTCCTTGACCGGTCCGCGTCTAACTTCAACAACGGTATACGGCGGTCCATTATCTCAGCAACAGAGCGTTGCAGCCACCTATCTTGCGACTCAGGCTGAACATTTGCGCCATTTGAATATCCCCTTCGATATCGATGTTCAGTTGGGCGACCCAGCCGAGACGATCGTTGAGGTAGCCGAGCGAGAGCGAGCCGCGATGATAGTAATGGCGACGCATGGCCTCAATGGTTTACAGCGTTGGTTGCCGGGCAGCGTCACCATGAAGGTCGCTCAGCGAGCCTCTTGCCCGGTGTTGGTGATGCGCAGCAGCATGCCCTTGGTACGTCAGCCGCGCTTGCGTCGCATATTGGTGCCCTTCGATGGCTCGTCGTGCGCTATGCAGGCCCTGCCACATGCGCGCGAGATCGCTTTTTATGCCGCAGCCGAGATACTCTTGGTGCATGTTGTTCCTAGTAGTTTAGACGCGAGCTTGCGCGATACAGGCCTGCAACGACAACTGAATCAAGATGACCCACGTTATCTTGAGGTGCGGCAACAGTTGGAACAAGCGGTTAAAGCGTTGGGTAATCGTCATATCAAAGTTTCGACCTCTATTACAAGCGGCTCTGTGCCCGATATGATCATCGAGACGGCCAATCGTGAGCAGTGTGATCTGATCGTAATGGCGACCCACGGAGCGAGCGGATGGCGGCGCTGGGCCTTGGGTAGTGTAACCGACCGCGTTTTGAAACACTCAACCATACCCTTGTTGGTCATCCATCAGCGTAATATGGTCTAAAACGTATGCTACTTTCACATTACTGAAACCCATACACAAGCGCTTCAATGGTTGCTTTGTATGGGTTTTATTTGTGCCCGAAGAACGCTCTTCTCTGTTATTGCAAAGACCATGCAGTGTTCTATTCTCCAGCGAGTCTAGTCCTACACAGCTCTAGCGGCTACGTTTTCCCCTCAAAACAGGTCCTCACCGCGTCCGCCTACGGCTATCAAGTCGCCAAGCCTGAAAGTACAGCAGCACTTCGCTGCTTTCGCAGCGACCGGCTTGGCGCAAACACCAAGCCGTTTCAATGCCTGCCAGCCGATGCTCACTGCGCAATCCGCTTATACGGTGCATTGTCCGAAACAAAACCTCGCTTAAACCTCATCGGTAACACGAATCAGAGAGAGATCTGTGGGGAGTGCTGTTAGAGAATCGTTAAGAATAGGTATATGAAAACGGCTGCGTAATAATCTTTACCTGAAAACGTTCTCAATTAAATTCACTGCTTTTTGAAATTGCTTATTCAAAAATTGTTTTAACTGAGCGGCAGAGCTTGTCACGTTTTTTTAGACAGCTAGTTCGCTTTCTGTTGCTTGTTAAAAGCTAATTTAATTGCTATTAGTAATAATTCTAGAACAAATATTTTGATTTGAAAGTCCTTGACATTTTAAATATTATATGTTAAATTCGTTTTGCAAACGTTCACATTGATTTTCAAATTTTTCGAAATTGATATCGTTTTCACCTGAGAAGCGGAATCGCTAGCCTTTGGTGTAGTGACTATTTGGCTGCAGGGGCTCTATGCGCATAGCCTGTGTTGCTTACTAGCATCTGTTTGGTTATGTGTTGAACTGGTGTATAGGCAAGCTTTGCTATGCTTGTTCTCATCTTCAGTGAAGAACGTGGTAGGCTATGACGCGGCCAAGCTCTCCAAAAGCATCAACACGCAGTAGTGGTGGACCGACGATTATTGATGTTGCTCGTGAAGCGGGAGTCTCATATACCACCGTATCGCGAGTCATCAACAATAAACACAATGTCCGCTCTGATAAACGCGAACGCGTGTTACGTGCCATGCAACGTTTGGGCTATGTGGTGAACCAACACGCCCGTATGCTGGCTGGTGGCCGCTCGCAGATGATCGGTCTGTTGGTACAAGATCTGGGTACGGCCTACATTAGCGAGATCGTGCGCGGTATCGAAACAGCACTTGATACGACCTCCTACGACCTATTGCTCTATACTACTCACCGCCGCCCGTTCCGAGAAACTTCGTACCTGATGCAGATGAGCAATGGCATAGTAGATGGCCTGCTCTTAGTTTCGCCCTATCGAGAGAGTTTACCGATCGTACGCCAGCGCCCCATTCCGCACGTCGTGATCGATTTTAACGACGAGACTCAAGAGAGCGCGAGCGTGAGCGCGACCAATTGGCAAGGCGCTTATGAGGCCACCTCATATTTGATCGGTTTAGGGCATCGCAGGATCGCATGTGTGACCGGCCTGCCGGGCATAGTGAGCAGCGACCGTCGAGTTGAGGGCTACTGTGCCGCTTTAGAAGCAGCTGGGATACCCATCGACCCACAACTGATCTGTGTTGGTGATTTTGAATTTCAAGGTGGTGTTCGCGCAGGTGAGCAGTTATTACGTTTAGATACTCTTCCGACCGCCATCTTTGCCTGCAACGATGTAAGCGCTTTAGGTGTGATCGACGCTTTACAAGCACATCATATTCGTATACCTGAAGAAGTATCGGTGATCGGCTTCGATGATATTCCCTCTTCGGCCTACGCTCATCCACGTCTCACAACCATCCGACAGCCGCTTTTTGATATAGGCCGAACAGCTATGGAACTGTTATTAGACATGATCTCTGGTGAAGAGCTGACAGCAAAGCAAATCGAGCTTGCTACAAGCTTGGTAGTGCGCGATAGCTGTCAACCGCCGTTCAGCTAAACGCTTCACTAGAAAGGAGGCTTGCGGTCGATCGAAAAGGACCGGATTTTAGAGACGACCTGTTGTGATGAACTCGCAATGGCGCGTATAGGCGTAAACCCTATCGACTCGTAAATGCTGGGCGATTATCAGATTCTTGTTTGTTGAGCTCTCGTTCCAACGAAGGAAGGAACCCCACAATGGCTAAAAAGCTTGGGCAACATACGGTTTCTCGACGTAATTTCTTACGGATTGCGGCAGCGGGCGTTGGTGGTATTGGCGCGGCGAGTCTCTTGAGCGCCTGTGGCGGCATAGGCGCCCCTTCGGCTCCGGCATCGAGCGGTGATACAGAGGCTCCGGCTCAGCTCGGAGTCGCTCAGGAGACGGTTGAAGTTTGGTTCTGGGATGACTCTCTGGCGGCTGCAACCCCGGGTTTTGAGAAGCTTCACCCCAACATCAAAGTCGACTTCAAGAAGCTCTCCTACGACGATACCCACCAAAAACTCCTGACCTCCTTGGCAGCAGGCAGTGGCGCTCCCGATGTCTGTGCGCTCGAGATCGGCAAAGTCGGTATGTTCACCAATAAAGGTGGCTTGGTTGACCTAACTTCAGGTGCATTTGCCGAGGGTGCCAAGTACAAGGCCGATATGGTGGAATACAAGTGGGTGCAGGGATCGACATCTGATGGCCGTTTGATTGCCATGCCCTGGGATGTGGGCCCGGCGGCTGTGTGGTATCGCGTCGATAAATTTGAGGCTGCTGGTCTCGAAACCGACCCCGAAAAACTGCAAGAGATGGTTCAGACTTGGGACGACTGGATGGAGATCGGTCGCAAGCTGAAGGCCGCCACTCCTCAAACATCGATTATGGCCGATGCTGGTACCGAGATCTTTACGGCGATGGTCGAGCAGCAGGGCCACGGTTGGTTCCGCGATGGCAAGGTTGTGATCGTTGAGAAAGGTACTCCCGCACTCGAGAAAGCGGTTGAGTTCCGCAAAAACAAGATCGATGCCGATGTGCCATGGTGGGGCGCTGACTTCCAAGCTGCTATGCAGCAGGGCGCTTTGGGCGGCATGATCATCGCTTGTTGGATGCAGGGTGGTATGACTCGCGACCATCCCGATACGGTCGGCAAGTGGCGCATTATTCGTGCTCCGGGCGGTGACTTCAACTGGGGTGGTTCGTTCCTCTCGATCCCCGAGCAGTCGAAGAAGCAGGAGTCGGCTTGGAAATATCTCCAGTACATCTGCTGTACTGCTGAAGGCCAGAACGCAATCTTCAAGAACTCCGGCGTGTACCCGGCCTATCGCCCGGCTTGGGATGACCCGATCTACGACGAGCCGGTGCCGTTCTATGGCGGCCAGCGCGCCTTCCGTATCTGGCTTGAGATCTCCGATAAAGTACCGACCAACTTGGTCAGCCCGCACGACCAAGAGGCTGGCGACATCGTCGGCGCGGAGGTCACAAAGGCCATGAAGGAAGGTAAGGATCCGGCTCAAGCTATGAAGGATGCTCAGGAGACCTTGCTCAAACAAGTTCCCGGACTCTCGGCCTAGTTGATCACCCGTTCTTCGAACGCAAAAGCGTTTGAAGAATGAGCAGGGTTTGAGGGCAGTGGCACCCATGTGGTGCCCTGCCCATCACTGGTGAATAGTAGCTCTAGCACAAGCGTATGCTCGCTTGTGACCGTGACGAAGCGAGGTCGCCATGGCAACAGCCAGCATCCCTTCAGCAAAAAGAACCAAAAATCAAGAGCTTTGGCACGAGATACGCCGAAGTTTCTGGCCGTATCTTTTCATCTCACCCTTTTTTATTTTGTATGCGATCTTTGGCCTGTTTCCCAACGTCTATGCGCTTGTGCTTAGCTTTAAAGAATGGGATGGCCTCAGTGAACAACGCTGGGTGGGTTTTCAAAACTATATCCGCTTGTTTCAAGATGAGATCTGGTGGAAAGCGGTTTTCAATACCGTTTGGCTCATGTTTGGCACGCTGATCCCCCAGCTCTCGCTGGCCTTTATCCTTGCTTTTATCCTGAACAGCGGCTACATTCGCTTTAAGGATGCCTTCCGAACCGCCTTCTTCACGCCCGTTATCGCCTCTTCGGTGGCGATGGCGATTGTGTTCGGTGCCCTGTTCGGAACGCGCTTCGGTATCTTAAACTATCTGCTCTCCTATGTCGGCATTCCGCCTATCGACTGGTTAGGCTCTGCAATGTGGATCAAACCAGCTATCGCGCTGCTGGTGATCTGGCGTTGGACAGGCTACAACACAATTATCTACCTAGCAGGCCTGCAGAGCATTCCGAGCGATCTATACGAGGCGGCCAAGGTAGACGGTGCAAAACAGCGCGACATCTTCTGGCATATCACCCTGCCCTTGATGCGCCCAGTCATCACCTTTACGGTTATTTTGTCGATTATCGGTTCGCTGCAGCTCTTTGAAGAGCCGCTGCTATTAACAGCCGGTAGCGCTGGCGGTTCATCGACCTCACCGGGCGGCACCGATCAAGCTGGTCTTACGACCCTGATGTACATCTATAACGCCTCGTTCCAGTATGTGAAGTTTGGTTATGGTTCGGCGATGTCGTTTGCACTCTTTGTGCTGATTTTCGGCTTCTCCTTCTTCTATAACCGCTTCCTGGGCCGGAATCTGACAGACTAAGCGAAGGAGAGAGCGATGGCAAGTGTTACCAGAGATGCTGTTAAGTCCCGTCCCAAATTGCGTGTGAGCAAGCGCGATCGCCTGCTAGGCCCCGTTGGTATGGTGGTGTTGTATCTTATTTTGTTCGCTGGTGCATTGGCGACGGCCTTCCCCTTTTATTGGATGGTGATCGCCTCGACCCACCGTTCGAGCACCTTGTTAGTTGTACCACCACCGATCTTGCCTTCTCATGCGCTGAGCATGAACTACGAAGAGCTTATGTCGCGCCTCTACCTCACATCGGGTATCTCGATCTGGGGCATTATGATCAATAGCTTGATCGTTTCAGGCTCATTTACCCTGTTAGTGCTCTTCTTCTGCTCGTTGGGTGGCTACGGCTTCGCGAAGTTCCGCTTCCCCGGGCGCGAAGTGCTCTTTATGTTGATGCTTGCGACCATGATGATTCCCAACGTGCTCGGTATCATTCCGTCCTTTATGCTGATGCGCTGGTTCGGATGGTTCGACACCTGGTGGCCGCTGATCATTCCTGGCATTGCGAACGCGTTCGGCTTCTTCTGGATGCGTCAATATATTGAAGGATCTGTGCCTACCGATCTGATGGATTCAGCTCGTATCGATGGAGCGCATGAATTCCGCATCTATTGGAATATTGTGTTGCCGATTATCAAGCCGGCCTTGGGTGCGCTCGCGATCTTGACCTTCTTGGGCAAGTGGAACGAGTACTTCTGGCCGCTTTTGATTTTGAAGAACACTGCGCTATTTACGATCCCGATCGGTCTGGCATCGTTGCGCAACCTCTATGGCCAAGAGATCGGCGTGCAGATGTTGGGCGCCACTATCGCGATCGTGCCGATGATGATCATCTTCTTCCTCTCGGCGCGCCAGTTTATGTCGGGCCTAACAGCGGGCGCTGTGAAGGGCGTTTAATGCGACAGCACGATCATCGAGCCAGCTGGAGCGCTCCTTGTTCGAGCTTCCTCTAGCCACATGATGATCGCTTTCTTGCAGAGAGGTTTCGCCCCCGATTGCGAAACCTCTCGCTGCGTTATAGCGCGCTATGTTTAGCTAGCGGCTTGGTCATCACCCTCCATACACTCCTCACCGCGTCCGCCTTCGGCTACCAGAGCGGCTAGCCTACCCTCATCCCCAGCCCTTCTCCCGCAATCTGTACATTACCCACAAATCGACATACGGTCAGCGTTATCTGCCCTCACCCCCCG
>CALGUG010000003.1 GCA_937902315.1 uncultured Chloroflexales bacterium | reverse complement strand
TACTCTTTCGAGTGAAACGGTCGTCCTTGCGACGTCGAAGAGTATAGCACTCTGGTCTATTCTTGTCAAACCTTGCCAAATGCCCTATTTGAACGTGGCTATTCCGCATTGGCAAGGCATACGATGCCATGAAGTAGCCAACAGCCTGCTCGATGAGTTTCTCGAATATTCGTTACAAGTGCTCAGATTCGGGTGAGTCTTCAGCGCAGAGCTTCGCGCTTTTCATATGAGCTATTGTTAGCGACATGGGAAGCGCGTAGAATCTTCCCCAGCTCTCGAGCGCTGCGTAGGGCTTGTGGGACCGAATGGGTGGCTGTTCGATTTGGTAGCCGTAGGCGGACGCGCTTGGGACCGAATGGAGGGTAACGTCTCTACCGTCAGAGCGATAACGATATGAGCCTAAGATACGATGGAGGACAGAAGAGCATAAAAAATCGTCCCTGCTCGTTTGAACAGGGACGATCGAACGTGTCGAGCACGCGTATATCACTACTGAACGGTCAGGGTACCCTTCATACCAGCGGCATAGTGGCCGGGCACGGTGCAGATGTAGGTGTAGGTGCCGGGAGCCGGAGCGGTGAAGGTAACAGTGTCATTCTCGCCCGGGTTCAAGAGGCGGGAGTGAGCCAGAACATCTGCGTTTTCGGGAATGTAGTTCTCTGCGCTCAAGGAAGCTTCGTCAACACGAGCTGCGACATCGTCGCCACCGTTGACCAAGATCCAGTTGTGCTGGTTAACTGCCGAGGGGTTGTTGAAGGTCAAGGTTACTTGGCCCTGGCCGACGGTCAGTGCAGTCTTGTCGAAAGCGAGGTTCTCGCCATCAGCTGCGATGGTCGGGTTGTTGGTTGCAGCGCCACCGCCGGAATTGCCACCACCACCACCACAAGCGGCCAAAGCGAGAGCTAACACGCCAGCAACGACAAGACGTTTGAGAGTCTTCATGCGTAAGAGGTCCTTTCTATATAATGTTACTCTTGTGAAATCGGAGCATTATTATCGTTTCCATACGAGTTGTAGAATATCACAAGCTTTTGCCACAGTCAAATGTTTTTGTGAGGGATTTCCGCTCAATTATAGCCATTTTTATTATAATTCTGATATATCTTCCTTATAAATAGTACAAATTTATTTTATTTATAACTTTTTCCAACACTCTATCCATCGATTCACTATTATAATAAGTTTTTGTCACACCGTCTCATACTAAAGTCGTAGAAGGGGGAGGGGATTATGGCTGACTCACAAATCTCGATTCTGCATGCTTTTTTTACTATTTGCGCACAAGAGCCGCAACGAACCTGTTTGTATTTTGATCAACATAGATATACTTACAAAGAACTGCAAGAGGCGGCGCTCGCTTGGACACATTATTTTCAAGAGGTTTTTAAGGTTGAGCGTGGAGAGCGAATCGCCCTCTTTCTCGATAACAGTCCGGCTTTTTTGGCTGCGTATTTAGGCGCTCAATTGGCTGGGGCGATTGTGGTGTTGGTAAATACCCAATATAAGCAGGTTGAACTGCGTCATATCCTTTCCGACTCGGAAGCAAAACTGTGTGTCACCGATGTTTTGCACCGTTCAGAATTAGATAGAATAGCAAACGACGTACCAGCGTTAGAGCAAATTGTGGTCGATGACTCGCTTTGGGGACGATCGCTAAGCGAGATTCGAGCGATTGAAGATGTGATCTTACCCGATGGAGAAGAGGTCGCTCTGATCGCTTATACCTCGGGGACAACCGGCCGTTCGAAGGGAGCTATGTTGCGCCATCGCAATCTGGCAGCCAACAGCCAGGCTGTAACCGAGGCTTGGCGCTGGAGCGCTGATGACTGCCTATTGCTCTGTCTACCGCTCTTCCATATCCACGGCTTGGGCGTAGGCATTCACGGGACGTTGTTACGCGGCGCGAGCGTCGATCTGCGCCGCCGCTTCGACGCCAACGAGATCTACAACGAGCTGTACCGTGGCCGCGCGACGATGTTCTTCGGTGTGCCCACTATGTACACTCGACTGATCAACGAAGCTCGCCAGAATCCCGGCCATCGCAAAGCCGAGCAGATTCGTCTGTTTGTGTCAGGCTCAGCCGCCCTCTCCCCGCAGACTTTTAACGAGTTTCAAGAGCTCTTCGGGCATGCCATTTTGGAACGTTACGGCATGACCGAGACGATTATGAATCTTACCAACCCTTACGAAGGAGAGCGTCGCCCCGGCACAGTCGGCAAACCCTTCCCCGGGCAAGAGGCGCGCATCGTGCATGTGCGCACACGCGAGGAGATCACGAACAGCGATCCGGGCGAGATTCAGGTGCGCGGGCCACACGTCTTCAAAGGCTATTGGAAACGGCCTGATGCAACCGCCGAGGCCTTCGACGCTGAAGGATGGTTCAACACCGGCGATCTGGGCTGGCGCAGCGACGATGGCTACTTCACGATCTCAGGGCGGGCGCGCGAGCTAATTATCAGCGGCGGCTACAACATTTATCCGCGCGAGATCGAAGAGGTGCTCATGGCCCACGAGGCAGTCCTTGAAGCCGCCGTCTTGGGCGCGCCCGACCCCGAATACGGCGAACAGGTGGTGGCGGTGGTTGTGGCGCGCCCGGGCGCTGATCAAGAGCAGCTGCGCGAAGAGTTGATCGCTTGGTGTCGCGATCAGTTAGCGAGCTATAAAAAGCCGCGCCGTATCCTGTTTGTCGATGCTCTACCGCGCAATGCGATGGGCAAAGTTCAAAAACATCTGATTCAAATCTGATCAGAGCCTCAGTGCCCGCTAAATAAACGCGAAAGTCGATCTATCGTGTTCTTTATGCCATAATCACAAAATGGCGTTTTTCGCATAAAGAACACGATAACTTTCTTTTCTAGCATTACTACACTTCTTTATTGTATTGTATTCGTCACAACTCTTTGCTATGATGGAAACATATTCTAACGATATTTATACTGATTTGGGTCTATAACACAGATAGATGGTTATCAATTTCATCCTCTCTACAACCTCTAAACTCAGAAAAAGGCCTGTAATTGTTAGGCATTGGAGAATTCCCAGATCAGTTTTCGTTTACATGGCTATAGACACATTCTAGCAAGCGTTTGCCTAAGGAGCCACAGTTGACGATGTGGCTGTGGTTCACTGCTTACCCTGCACACGATAACGAGCGTTATGCAAACACTATTCCCTGCTCGCCAGCGTTTTTGCGAAATTATTCGCCAGCCCGATGCCAAAATCAATCTTGCCGAAGCCGCACTCTGCATCGCTTGGGAGGATCAAGAGTATGGTCAGCCCCATCTCGTTTTGCGCCAGCTCGATCTCATGGCCGAGGCGATTCGTCCCCGTGTACAACGCGCCCGCGACGCAAAACAGACTCTCGCTATTTTGAACGACTATCTGTTCGGAGAGCTTGGCTTTCAAGGGAGTTTAGACGGCGACGGACCAGAAAATAGCTTTCTTGATTACGCGCTAGAGATGCGAACGGGGCTGCCGATCACTCTCTCGATTGTGTATATGGAGATCGGTTGGCGGCTGCAGTTGCCGATCACAGGCGTCGCTATGCCGGGGCATTTCTTGGCTCGTTATCGTTCGGAATATGAAGACATCATTTTCGACCCATTTCATCAAGGGCGAATCTGCTCGCAACAAGAGTGTGAAGAGCGTATCGCACGGGCCTACGGAGGCACAGTTTCGCCGAGCTTGATCGACGAAATTATGGCACCACCTTCAAAGCGCGCGATTCTGGCGCGGATTCTGCGCAATCTGAAGTACACCTACATTCGCTTCGATCGAATCGACAAGGCGCTGGCCGCGATCGAACGTATTGTCCTAATCGAAGGCAAAGATTCGCACGAGGTGCGCGACCGAGGCCTGTTACGCACACGTGTGGGCATGCTCTACCCTGCGCTTGAAGATCTAGAGCGCTACGCCAAGTTAGCACCCCAGGCCAACGATCTGCCCCAGATTCGTACATTTGTCAAAGATCTGGTAGGTCCGCTGGCGCAGCTCAACTAAACGTTCGAGATAGCAACACACAAGGGAGGCGTGCAGCCTCCCTTGTGTGTTTTATAGCGTCTCTGGTTAACTGAGCCTTTTTAGGCTTCGGCAGCGTGGAATGTGCCTCGTCTTGTTGTGATAGCACATCCTCTTGCTGAGTTCGGCGCTCTGGCGGTCTCGTCCTTCCCCCAAGAACGTCCTAGGCGCGTCCGCCTACGGCTACCAACATCCCGCCCGCCACAAAGAGCGCGTATCGCTGTGCGTGGAAAGGCCGTCCCAAAATGAGCGGTTTCGTTATACGATCGCTCGATCGATGATCTCCAAGCCTTGATCGATAATCGCCAAGCCCTCGCGCAGTTCGGCCTCGCTGATGGTGAGCGGTGGGTTAACGTGGCAAGTGCCCCAACGTACCATGGCGTAGAGGCCGTGCTCACGCAAGAAGGCGTTGAACTGCGGAATCGGGCCCATCTGGTCGGGGCGCGGGTTGTAGGGCACCAGCGGCTCACGAGTCTCGCGATCTTTGACGAATTCGAGCAGCGAGAAGAGGCCGATCGCGCGCGTATCGCCGATACAGGGGTGTTTGGCTTGCAGTTTAGCAAATTCCTCTTTAAGGATCTCGCCCATAGCGGCTGCATGCTCGATCAGCTTGTCTTCTTTGTAGATGTTGATACAGGCGATCGCAGCGGCACAGCCAACCGCGTGAGCGTTGTAGGTCAAGCCAGCATAGAGCGTGTTATCTTCGAAATATTCGGCGATCGTATCAGAGACGACGGTCGCGCCCAGCGGCACATAGGCCGAGGTCAGGCCCTTAGCCATCGTCATAATATCGGGCACAACACCCCAGTGATCGACAGCGAACCATTTACCGGTGCGGCCAAAGCCGCTCATCACCTCATCGGCGATCAGCAGAATGCCATACTTATCGCAGAGTTCGCGCAAGCCCTTGATGTAGGCTTCGCTGGGGATCAGAATGCCGTTGGTGCCCACGACCGGTTCGATGATCAGCGCAGCGATAGTGTGCGGGCCTTCAAACTGAATAATATCTTCGGTGGCGTTCAAAACCGAGGCGGTATATTCGGGATCGTTCAGATCTTTGCCTGCGCGGTAGGGATAGAAGTCGGGAATGCGTACCACGCCAGGCACGGCTGGCTCGGCGGCCCAACGACGCGGATCACCCGTCAACGAGATCGCGCCTGCGGTTGCACCGTGATACGAGCGGTAGCGTGCCAAGATCTTTTGGCGTCCGGTGTACATACGAGCGATCTTAACGGCGTTTTCGTTCGCTTCGGCACCGCCATTGGTGAAAAAGGCTTTGGAGAGGTTGCCGGGAGTGATCTCTTTGAGCAAACGCCCAAGTTCGGCTCGGGCAGGGGTGGTGGCTAAAGTCGGAGCAACATAGGCGACCTGATCGAGCTGAGCCTTGATGGCGTCGATCACGCGGCGGTCGCCATGGCCGATGTTGACACACATCAACTGCGAGTTGAAGTCCATATAGCGCTTGCCATCGACATCCCAGATGTAGATGCCTTGGGCGCGGTCAATTACCAGCGGCTTCATCGCCTTTTGGGCGGTCCATTCGTAGAGGGTGGTTTCGCGTGAAAGGTCGAGTATCTCTTGACGCGAGAGATCTAATGAGGTCATGAGGTTCCTCCTAAACTCAGAGTAGCAAACGAAATCATATAGCAAGACCAAATAGAGTGGAGACGGGCCGCTTCGAACGAAGCGACCCACTCTCTTTCCAATTGATCAAGCACTGATTCAGCGCAAAGCACCCATTCTGGATACTAACGCCCTATTCAGTTGTAACAGCGATGAAGTCGCGCTTAGCCCAGCGCTGCGATTCGTTCGCGCAGACGCTCGACCGTCTCTTGGGCGGCGGTCAAGGCATCGCGTTCGCGCTGAACAACATTGGCGGGCGCGCGGCTCACAAAGCTCTCGTTAGCCAGGCGGGCTTGGCGACGCTCAAGCTCTTCCTCGGCAGCTTTGAGATCCTTGCTCAAACGAGCGCGCTCGGCCTCGAGATCGATCATACCGGCCAGCGGCAGATAGACCTCGATAGCGCCCAAAACGATGGCAGCCGCCTGTTCGGGCTTGCTCGGCAGATCGTTTTCGATCGTCAGCTGGTCGGCAGCGACGCGCGCGAGGCGGCTGATATGGCCGGTCTGTTCGCGCAGCATCTGGGCACGCTCGCCCGCGCTGATGATGGCCGCGATCTGGCGCGACGGCTCAACGTTGTATTCGTTGCGCACATTACGAATGCCGCGAATCACATCTTGCAGCACGTTGAACTCGGCTTCGCTGGCCTCGTCGATGGCGCTGGCGTCGCCGGTCGGGTAGGGCGCCAACATCAACGAGCGGTAGGTATCCTTGGAAGCCGAAACGTATTGCCACGCCTCTTCGGTCACAAACGGCATGTAAGGGTGCAGCAGACGCAAGCTGCCTTCAATCACATGGTAGAGCACTTCGCGGGTCAGCTTCTGGCGCTTTTCGTCGCCATCGAGCTGCACCTTAGCGATCTCGACATACCAGTCGGCGAACTCGCTCCAAATGAAGTCTTGGATCTGGCGGCCAGCTTCGCCGAAGTTGTAGCCCTCTAGCAAGCGGTCGACGTCGATCACCAAGCGGTTGTAGCGCGACAGCACCCACTTATCGGCCAAGGTCAGATCTTCGCCGGCGAAACTGCTGCGATTGGTATCGACTTTGCTAATATCGCCCAGCTTCGAAAGCACGAAGCGAGTGATATTCCAGAGCTTATTGGCAAAGTTGCGAGCAGCTTCGATACGCTGCGGGTTGAGGTTGAGGTCCTGGCCGGGCGTACCGCTGGTCGCAAGGGTGTAGCGCAGCGCGTCGGTGCCGTACTGCTCCATCACCTCAAGCGGATTGACCACATTGCCATAGCTCTTCGACATCTTGCGGCCGCGCTCGTCGCGCACCAAACCGTGCAGATAGATGGTGTGGAAGGGCTCTTTGCCGGTCAAGTAGCAGCCCATCATCATCATACGGGCTACCCAGAAGAAGAGGATATCGTAGCCGGTTTCCATCACGCTGGTGGGATAGAAGCGAGCCAGATCCTCGGTCTGATCGGGCCAGCCCAAGGTTGAGAAGGGCCACAGACCGCTCGAGAACCAAGTATCGAGCACATCCGGGTCTTGAACGCCATCGGCTGGTGGCTCTTCGTCTGGGCCGGGCACCACATAGCTGCCGTCGGGCATATGCCAGACCGGAATACGATGGCCCCACCAGAGCTGGCGGCTGATACACCAGTCTTGGATGTTTTCGAGCCAGTTGTAATAGACTTTCTCGAAGCGCTCAGGAATGATGCGAGTGCGCCCTTCTTTAACCGCAGCAAGCGCTTTCTCGGCCAACGGGCCCATCTTGACAAACCACTGCTCGCTGAGCAGCGGCTCGATCACTTCGCCGCCACGCTGGCTGATACCGACGTTGAGGGTGTGCGGCTCGACCTTGACCAATAGGCCTTCCAGTTCGAGGTCGCTGACCAAATTCTTGCGCGCCTCGAAACGATCTTGACCAGCATAGGGACCACCCTCGCCGTTGATGGTCGCATCAAAGTTCATGATGTTGATCATCGGCAGGTTATGGCGGCGGCCCAATTCGTAGTCGTTGGGATCATGGGCAGGCGTGATCTTAACCGCACCCGAACCAAAGTCTTTATCGACATAGCTATCGGCCACGATCGGAATACGGCGGCCCAAAACGGGCAACACAGCGTAGCGTCCGATCATGTGAGCGTAGCGCTCATCTTCGGGATTGACGGCGATCGCGGTGTCGCCCAAAATGGTTTCAGGGCGCGTAGTCGCAACCGTAATAAATTCAGTGGCGCTTGCGGCCCAAGAGCCCGAACCCCATGTACCAAGCTCGAGCGAATCGGACTCTAAGGGGTAGCGCACATACCAGATCGACCCTTGGCGGGTTTCGTATTCGACTTCGAGGTCGCTAACGGCGGTACCGAGCTTGGGCGACCAGTTCACCAAACGCTGACCTCGATAGATCAGACCATCGTCAAAGAGCTTCTTGAAGGCGGTGTGTACCGCACGCGAGAGGCCAGCATCGAGCGTAAAGCGCTCGCGGCTCCAGTCACAGCTCGCGCCCAAACGACGCAACTGTTTGGTGATCTCACCACCATACTTCTCTTTCCATTCCCAAGTACGGCGCAAGAATTCTTCGCGACCAACCGCTTGTCGGCTGGTGCCCTCTGACATCAGCAGTTTCTCGACCTGTGTCTGAGTCGCAATACCTGCGTGGTCGGTTCCTGGCACCCAAAGTGCTGCATAGCCCTGCATACGCCGCCAACGAATGAGAATATCCTCAATCGTAACGAACATAGCGTGGCCCAAATGCAACTCGCCGGTTACATTGGGTGGCGGGATGCTGATCACAAATGGTTCTTTTGAAGCGTCTGCTCGAGGTTCAAAAAATCTTTGCTCTTCCCACCACGCATATAAGCGCTGCTCAACCTGTTGCGGCTCATACGCTTTCGCCATTTCGGCGGGCCGCGCTATCGATCTATCCATTCCTAACTCCGATGCTGATGATTCTAAGTTTAGAATCGCATTGTAACGAGCCAACCAAACGCTGTCAAACCACCCCACCTAGAACTAAGAGCTAGGCAAGATAGGACAAATGACTACTTCCCAAAAAAAGCGCTTTCTTGTACCATAGCCTTTAACAGTGTTAACGATAGGCTTTTCCTTTGTGCCTACATGGGAGCCATAGTATGAAACCTCTCTTGCCTTTAATTGTAATCTGTTTGCTACTCGGAGGAGGCATATATGGCAGCTTTATCGTGTTTGGGAGCGTACCAATTGATGTTCAGGCGCAAGTAGAACAACAAGCGCTCGTGCCAGAAGCGAGCGTTACACCAACAGCTACAGCCGCTAGTCTGCTCAGCCTTGCGCCACTGATCGAGCCGAGCGCGACGCCCATTCCATTGACGGCGACGCCCGAGCCGAGCCCAACCCCGTCTCCTAGCCCGACCCTCACCCCGAGCGTAACTAATACCCCGCAAGTCTATTCTGCCAGCTTTCAGGTACACGACCCTGGCATGCGCCACAACATTATGATCGCACTCGACGCCAACAACGGCGCGCTGCGACGTGTAGTTATCGCGCCGGGCGAAACCTTTTCCTTCAACGATTCGCTTGGGCCGCACCCCAATCGTCTGCGCTGGAAGAATGTAGGGCGCAGCGTCAGTTCAAGCGCTCCTGATACAGATCAATTTGTCTCCTTTGGCAAGCCGCTTCTAGAGCTCACACCGATGCCCGGCAGCGGCATTCGACGCACCACACCAGTGCCGGGCAACCTGCCGGTACCCGAGCAAGCGCCCGTGCACGAGGTTGCGTCCGCCGCACCGCCGCCAGCAGAGCCCCAGAGCCAAGAACAGCCTGTTATCGAAGTGATCGTCGAGCCAGAGCCAGCCTTTGAAGAGCCAACGCCGACCGCAGGTCCACAACGCATCTACGTTCTGGGCGGCGGTGTCTGCGATTTGGCCAGCCGTTACGTGGTGGCGGGGCGCCGCATTCTGCCCGACAAGGCCTTCAAGTTTAAGCGCCACACAGGCGGAATCGCGGGCGTGCGTTACCAAGATGCCGTGAGCATCTGGACGACAGACGACGGCAAGAACGATAACGACCTCGAAATCACCAACACCACCGAGCGCTGGCTGGTATTTGAAGCGACAATCACGGGCAATCTGGTGACAGTAAACGCCTGGCTCCAAGATGGGCCATAATAGCGGGCCTCTTAAGCGCACAAAAGCCTGACTCCCATCAAGGAATCAGGCTTTTCTTATACTGGCGGAGAGCCTTCCAGCTCCCATTCGGTCCTTGGCGCGTCCGCCTTCGGCTATCAACATCCCGCCCTTCCATTCGGCTTCTCAAGCGGCCCTCTTCCCCCGACCCTTCTCCCACAAGCAGGATAAGGGAGACTAGCCGCGCTTCACCAAAGGAGCCGAGCCCAGCCTACTTAGTGCACCTCTCTAAAAGTCTCAGTGTCTTGACTCAGTGCCTCGTATGGTGAATACATAGGTCCTCTCCCCCCTCTCCCGCAAAGCTGTACATTAGCCACAAATCGACATACGGTCAGCGTTATCTGCCCTCTCCCCCCAGCCCCCTCTCCCCCACTGCGGGCGAGGGGGTGAATTTCCCCGCTCTGTGCTCTCAAGGATACTCCCGCGGTGGTATGCGAACGATCGCCTTTTGCTGCCGACACGACTTTTGGCTAATGCATAGCTCCCGCAAAGCAGGAGAAGGGAGCCTAGCCGCGCTTCACCAAAGGAGCCGAGCCCAGCCTACTTGGTGCACCTCTCTAAAAGTCTCAGTGTCTTGACTCAGTGCTCTCTGCGCCTCGCGTGGTGAATAAAAACGATGTCCAGTGCGCCAACAGCATATCAGGCTGGCTGGGTTTGAGCTTCAAGCTGCTTCTCCTGCTCAAGCAGCTTTTGTTTGCGCTCAATGCCCCAACGATAGCCGCCCAAGCTACCATCTTCGCGGATCACACGGTGGCAGGGCACGACCAGCGCCAGCGGATTGCTGGCACAGGCGCGCGCCACTGCACGCACGGCCGTGGGGCGTCCGATCTGCTCGGCCACCTCGCTATACGAACGTGTTTCACCGTAGGGAATGCTTCGCAGCGCTTGCCAGACTTGGCGCTGGAAAGCGGTCGCACGCACATCGGTCGGCAGATCGATGTGGGGCTGATGCCCTTCGAGGTGGGCCACGATCTGAGCTACAGCGCCTTGCAAGGCTGCATCATCGCGCTCGATCTGCGCGGCTGCGAACTCGTTGCGCAACGTTGCTACAAGACTGGCATCGTCATCTCCGAGGCGCACCGCACACAGGCCGCGCTCGGTAGCGGCGACTAACAAGCGACCCAAGGGGGTCTGAAGCGTGGTATAGATGATCATAAGCGCGTATCCCTTTCGACGATATTGGCTCGGTGTCATACCTAACTGCTCAAAGCTTTGAGCATACAGACTGCTGCTTGAAGCGTAGCCCGCATCATAGAGAGCGGGAGTGACGGCCTGGCTGCGCGTTAACTGGGCTTTGAGGCGCTGGACGCGCTGCGCATCGGCATATTGGCGCGGACTAACGCCCGTAATGCGTTTAAAGAGGCGCTGAAGGTAGTAGGGGCTCAGAGCGAACTGCTGCGAAAGCGCTTTTAAACTTGGCGGGCGCTCGCACTCTTCGGCCAAAAGACGACAGATGCGTTCGACCAGTTCGAGCTGAGGGTCAGGCGCATGGGCGAGGCGCGGCTGGCAGCGTTTACAGGGCCGGAATCCGGCTTGCTCGGCCTGCTCGGGTTGGACAAAAAAGCTCACATTTTCGCGCAAGGGCTGGCGCGAGGAGCAAGATGGGCGGCAATAGATGCCAGTAGAGCGAACGCCATAGACAAACTGCCCGTCATACCGCGCATCTCGCTGTTGTATGGCCTGCCAATAGTCGTGTTCGTTCATCCAAGCGCACCTCCACTGATTACAACTCTATTCTTCTGTTAGGGTAACACGTCTATTTGGGCACTGCTATAGCATTCTTGCACTGTAATTTTTCGGCTTTGTAAAGCCGTATTATCGCTTGTGTTTTAGCCTTCGGCAGAGTAGTTTTTGAAGCGTATAGAGGTTTAGAAGGCGTGATGGGACGTACACGATACTTCGGGTGGCGGGCAGGATGTTGGTAGCCGTAGGCGGACGCGGTTAGGATCTTTTTGGGGGAGGGATTCTTTCCGCCAAAATGAGGAAATAAGAGATGTGGTTTTGGACAAAAAGAAAGACGACTAGAGGCCATTCTCTGTCGCCTTACCCAGCTATTCGATTTGCGCCCTTTTAGCGCTTGCTATACTCGGTTCGCACGATTTTCCCATCGGGCGTCATTGTTGTTACTTCTCGCTTGCGCTCACTTTTAGCCGCTCCACCTAGCGCCCAACGTACCCATTCGGTCAGCGATTTTGGCTGCGCAACAGGCTCGGGCGAAGATGTAAGGGCAGAGGAGCTATGGGCCTCAGTCGGAACCAAGGTTTGCTGTTTAGGCATGCTAACCTCCTAATCTATAGATAAGTGGCCACGGTCGCCGCTGCGTTCGACTGCGGTTGAAGATCGTTCTCGAATCACGTGATCGATCTTATTCGCTGATCGAAACAGACGATGGCAGATCGCAACAAGTTGCATTCATTGCCAGCTTGACTGCTTGTATCACAGCTCGTCATGTACCACCATTGATACGTTCTTAGGCTTTATGAAGCGCTGGCTTTAGCTGATGTCTCGCTCGGCAGCTAGCCAACGAGCGCCAGACAGATAGGCTATAATCAAGCCAGTTCGTTTGTTGAATTGCACACGTCTGAACAGAGGCAGCACGATGTATCACCCAACCACACGGGTTTTGACCGTTCTCGAACTGCTCCAGTCGCGTCAGCGGATCACTGGGCCAGAATTAGCTGAACGGCTCGAGGTCAATATTCGCACTGCACGTCGTTACATAACGATGTTGCAAGATCTGGGATTACCCATTGAAGCGGAGCGAGGTCGCTACGGTGCCTACCGGCTACGTCCCGGTTTTAAGCTTCCGCCACTAATGTTCACCGAAGAAGAGGCCCTTGCCATCACCCTTGGTTTGTTGGCGACTCGTCGGTTGGGCCTTGTTGTGGCAGCCCCAACGATTGAAGGCGCACTGGTGAAACTCGAACGCGTGTTGCCCCCACCACTGCGGGAACGCGTTAATGCGGTACAGGCCGCGCTCATTATGGAATTTCGTTATGCTCAAGCGGCACCTGCAAGCCATATTATACTCGATTTGAGTACAGCTGTGCAAGAACAGCGCCGTATTTGGCTTCGCTACCGCAATTGGGCGGGCACACTCAGCGAGCGCGAATGCGACCCCTACGCCTTAGTTTACCTGAGCGGTTACTGGTATTTGGTCGCTTTTTGCCACCTGCGCGCCGGTCTGCGGCTCTTCCGGCTCGACCGTATCTTGGCACTCGAACTGCGCGACACCTCCTTCGAAGCGCCAAAGGATCTCGACGCCATAGCTTTTGTTAACCAAGCGCTGGCCCAAACGCCCGGCACTTGGAGGATCGAAGTTGTGCTTAAAACGAGCCTCGAAGAGGCCAAGCAGCGCGTTCCCAGCTATAGCCAGCTAAGCGAACACCCCGAGGGCGTGCTGATGCACAGCCATCACGACGATCTCGACTATATCGCCCGCAGCTTGATCTCGCTGGCGCTGCCCTTTCGAGTGCTGCAGCCGCCCGAATTGAAAACAAGGCTCGAACAGATCGCCCACGAACTCCTTCAATCGATCGCACAATAAACGATCCAGATTAGCGCTTCTTTAAGGGCGTATAGCGCGTAAGTTAAGCGCTCCTTTTCCGCTCCTGCCCCAACACTCCATTTCACCCGCTTTACTGCAGCCGGCTATATTAGAAGAAAATTATCACCATAAAGTGAAACCCTATTGCAGCTACTTCGTATAATACATTGCTAGCAACGTGGCCTGTCACAATCTAGCTATATAAGGAGATATAGCTTGAAACGTTTTGTGATCTACCTATTGTTCGCTCTGAGCATTCTGATCCCGATCTTCGGGGTTATCCCAGCATCAGCTCAAGATCGATCAGTAACAGTCGAAAGCCGCAACGGCGAAATCACCATTTTAGAGAATGGTGATGTTCGTGTGCGAGAAGTATGGCGTACCCGCTTTCATGGAGGGCCATTCACCTTCGCTTATCGTTCCATTCCTCTCAATCGGGTAGAAGATATCACCGATTGGAATGTGCGGGAAGATGAGCAGGATTATCTCCGTAGCAGCTCTGAATCGGCCAACACCTACAAACTAGAGACCGAGGGCAACGAGCGTAAGCTCACTTGGTACTTCCCCCCAACAAGAGATGCGAGCCGTACCTTTATTTTGGAATATACCCTTAAAGGCGCATTGCGTATCTATGATGAGGGCGATCAGTTCTTCTGGAAATTTATTGAGTCTGATCGGGGCTATACTATTCAGTCTTCTGAAGTGATTGTAAAGCTCCCTGCCGCTTTTCAGAGTAACCAACTGGTAACAGCGACTTACCTTAACTCCGCACCCCGCAACGACGAAGCGCAAATTATCGACGGCTCGACCGTTAAGTTCAAGAGCATCGGCAATTTTATCGATGGCGAAGAGTGGGAGATCCGCGTTCAGTTCCCGCATGGCGTTGTGCCCACTACCCCGCCAGCTTGGCAGGCACGCGACGATGCTATTCGTGCTATGCAGCCTATCTACAACATGATCGCGCTGGTTGGTGCGGGCTTGATCGCTCTGCTGGGTGGCATCGGGCTCTATTTGCTCTGGTTCTTCCGCGGACGCGACAAGCCAGCTGGCGTGGTGGCTGAGTTCTATGCCCAACCGCCAGACGATGCGCCTCCTGGGGTGGCAGGCACCTTGATCGATGAGCGCGCCGATATGCGCGAGATCGTTGCAACCTTGATCGATCTGGCCCGACGCGGCTACCTCATCATCGAAGAGAAGAAGACCGAAGGCTTTATGGGTCTCGGTACAAAAACTGAGTTCCGCTTTGTGCGCACCAGCGCCGATCGACGTCAACTGCTCAAGTACGAGCGGCTGTTGCTCGATAAGCTCTTCGGCAACCAAGCCTCGCGCGATCTGGATGACCTGCGCAATAAGTTCCACGAAGCGCTGAACCCGATCAAGGAAGCGCTCTACGAACAAACGGTAAAACACGGCTACTTCCGCGAAAATCCCGATACAACCCGTACCAAATATGGCTGTCTTGGCATTGTGATGCTGATTGCGACTGGTGCCTGTGGCTTCTTTGGCTACGGAATGGTGTCGGAATATGCACCTGCGGCGTTTGTAACTGTGCTTGCGCTTGGCGCTGTGGCGCTCGGCTTCACAGTGCTTGGCATGTTTATGCCGCAGCGCACCCAAAAAGGCTCGACTGCGAACGCTCAGTGGCGGGCCTTCAAGCGCTATCTCGAGCGCATCGATAAGTACACCAATGTTGAACAAGCCAAAGAGCAGTTCAACAAGTATCTGCCCTATGCGATCGCCTTCGGCGTCGAACGCCAGTGGGTCTCGCACTTCGAGAAAATCGACACGCCCGCCCCAAGCTGGTACCATCCCTACGGCTATGGGCACCACCATAGCGGCCCAAGGGCCTCTTCTGCTGGCCCGAGCAATGCTGAGCCACAACGTGTGACTGATGGCCCCAGCTTCGACAGTATGAGTCGCAGCGCCTTCAATAGCCTCAATTCGATGAGCGCTGGCCTCTTTACAATGCTCAACACAACCTCTAGCGTCTTCGCAAGCACCCCCTCAAGTTCGAGCGGCGGCAGCGGCGGCTTCTCGGGGGGCGGCGGCGGAGGCGGCGGCGGTGGAGGCGGTTCGAGCGGCTTTGGATAGGCATTATCGTTGGTCTCCGCTCGTTTCGTCGTCGCGTATTCTCATCAGTGACCATACTACGTAAGTAGAGGTGGAAAAGGCATTCTAAACTATGGGAACTGGCAAAACAGTCGGCATCATTTTGATGGTGGCAGGTGTCGTGGTCTTAGCAGTCGCTAGCTTGTTTATCGGCTCGGGTATGGTCTCGGGCGCGACCAACGCCTCATCGACCATTTTCGGCATCGCCATCTGTGGTGTCCTACCATTCCTTATTCTCGATGGCGTCGGCGTTTTCCTCTTCATGCAAGGCAAAAAAGAAGAGGCCGAACTGGCTGACGTACGCAAGAAAGAGAAACTGCTCGGCCTTATCCAAGCCCAGGGCAAGGTTTCGATCGGTACTGCGGTACTGGAAACCAAGATGACTCGCGATCAAGTAAAAAGCGCGATCTACGAATTGGTTAATCAAGGCTTATTCGCTGGATACATCGACTGGAGTACGCAGACCTTCTATTCGCAAGATGCATCTAAGGTCGGCAGCAACTCCTGTCCGAATTGTGGTGGTGTTCGCGAGCTAGTGGGCAAAGGTATGGTGAAATGTCCGTACTGCGGCGCAGAGCTGTTCATCCCGCAAGATGCGCCTCAGACCACGGCGACACCGGTTCCGCCCCCTGCAAACTCGTAAGGTTTGGTTGTAAGCGAGAATTCTTCTGGATATTCGTACTTCATCAAGGAGCATAACATGGCCCGTATTATTGACGTCGTAGAATTTCGTGACGAATCCGGACAGGAAATCATTCACCGCGAACCCGAAGACGGACCCGCCGACCTCCGCCTAGGCTCGCAGGTGATCGTACGCGAAAGCCAGACCGCCGTCTTCTTCCGAGATGGCCGCGCCTTGGATATGTTTGGTCCGGGCCGACACACTCTTACGACCTACAACCTGCCGATCCTTTCGAGCCTGATCGGTCTCGCAACCAATGGCAAGACCCCCTTCCCGGCGGAAGTGGTCTTCGTCAACATGCGCAACTTCATCGATCAGAAGTGGGGCACCCCCGAGCCGATCGTCTTCCGCGATCCGTCTCTGGGCATGGCGCGCCTGCGTGCGATCGGTAGCTACGCCTACCAAGTGAAAGAGCCCCAAGCGTTCGTCAACGGGATCGCCGGCCAGCAAGGCATCTTCACCACGGGTGAGCTGCAGGGCTACCTGCGCACCATTATTGTTCAGAACTTCATCGACTCGCTGGGCGAACAGAACCGCTCGCTGCTCGACATGGCGGGCCAATACAACGAGCTGTCTGCACTGGTCAAGCAGCGCATCATCGAGGACTTCGGCCAGCTCGGCCTGGAGTTGACCGCCTTCTACGTCCAAGCGATCACCCCGACCGAAGAGACCGCCAAGGCGATCGACGAGCGTGCCGCGATGGGCGCGATCGGCGATATGGATGCGTATCTGAAGTTCAAAGGCGCACGCGCGCTGGGCGATGCCGCCAACAACCCGAGCGGCGCCGCGGGCGCAGGCGTGGGTCTGGGCGCTGGCTTCGGCTTGGGCGCAAGTGTGGCGAGCATGTTCGGCCAAGCCATGCAGCAGCCACAGCAGCCACAGCAGCCGCAACAGCCGCAGCAGGCACCCGCAGCAGTTCCCGCCGGCGGTGCTACCACCCGCGAACAGATCCAAGCTACCATCGACGCCTTGGATATGCGCCTCGCTAACGGTGAGATCAGCGAAGAGACCTACAACAAGTTGGTCGCGCGCTGGGAGCAGAAGCTCAAGGAACTAGGCGGTTAGTCGTTTCGCTGGTTATCAGGTAATGATCTCTGGTTGAAGCCCTTCAGCCAGAGATCGTTTTTATAGCACTACTCTTCCTCGTGATCGCCTGCCACATCTGGCGGCTCCCTGTATAGCAAACCTGCTTAGAGACTGGCAGACTCGCAACGTCGAAAACGAAAACACGAAGGAAGAGTTGTGTAAGATTTCGTGCGACAGCGCGAAAAAAAAGTCAAGTTCCACTCTACCGAAAGCCAAAAGAGAAATAACCTAATCGAATTTGCTATTACACTGTGTGCTCTCTATCAAGCGCAATCTGTGTCTAGAAGAGAGGCTGCGTTTTGTTTGAGCCCGATCGCCCCTTTCTATAGCAATACCTACCTGCAGCGTTACAGCTCGAAGCAAAAAAGACAGAAAAGTTAATTAACATTATTTATAATGGGTTTAGCTCACAGGTTAATCTTTTTTGTTTAAGGTTTTGTTAGGACCGAAGTAGGTTAAATGACAAATCGAAGCACTCCTATTTTCTGTTACAAAGACAAATAATTGAATCGTCTAGAAAGTTATTGTCATACGATCACTCCAACATAAGTAATGATTCATCACTTAGTACATGTTACGTTGCTATTTGGTATGCTTATCAAATATAATACATTTCTAAATACAAATAATAAACAATGAGCGATAAATAAAGACATAACGTTTACAATCTATAAAAACTTTCTGAGAAAAAACTAGCTATTTTTGTATGTAAGCATTACAATAATAGCTCTACACCGATAATTTACTTATCTACTCGATAGGAACAGATTCTCTGTTAAAACGCTGTGTAAACCAATAGCATTGGGTAGTTTTGCCCAAGCATTCTTGGTGTGTTGTATTCTCTTCAAGGCTATTCGAGGTGTGTCTGAAACGAGAACCATGTCATCTATTGTAGATTTCGCTGGTCGAAGGGAACGCTAAGAGAGGGATTGAACTCGTTCGAAGACGAATGGAACAAACACATGAACATATCTGACTTTTCCCCTCAGCAACAACACTTACTCTCCCTGATGGCTGACTTAAACAAAAAGCACCAATGGGGTTTGTCTCGGCCGCTTCAAGAACAGTACATTAATGATCTGATGCAGATGGACGATGTGATAAAGCGCGAAGACCAAGATTTACAAGGCTTGATCGCCGACTATCACTTAGTGAAAGTGCTGCGTAATGATCAAGATCCCAATTACGAGGCGGCTTGGGAAAGCTGGATGAGAGAGGTTATTCCTATCTTAAAACATGCCTCGTTATGGCGTATCAATGATGGAATATCAGATCTTGACGATATCGCCCAGATCGCTCGCGAGGCGGTTATTCGGTCTTTACCAAAATTCCAATTCAAGAGCCGCTTCTCAACTTGGGTGTTTCAGGTTATTACCCGCAGTGTGAGGCGAGCTATTCGCGACGCGGAAGCACGAAAACGAGCACAACGTCCTGAATCCCTAGATGCGATCCAAGAGTGCCGCCTTGCTGGTAGCAGTGAGCAACAGCTTCACAATCAGGTAGATCTTAAACTGCTCCACGAGATGGCGCTCGAGATTTTAAGTAAGCATCCCGATCAACGACTTCCCATCATCTTTACAAGAATGCTCGATGATGAGACGATCACTGACTTAGCTCCAAAATTGGCTATCAGTTCGCAGCGCGTACGGGCTTTGCTCAAACAGATCCGCAAACTCTTAAGCGAAGATCCCCGCTGGCGTGAGTGGTTTGAATCTGATGAAGATAGCAACGAATAAGGTGCTAAGCCGAGCACGGGCTTGTTCGTTACCCCAGTTGACAGAGGATTGTATGGATACTCTTGTGTGTGGTGAGGTACAGGCATTACTTCAAGCTGTACCAAGAGCCAAAAATCTTTTACGCTTGTTGGAGCGCTTCGGCGAGCATGTTCGTGATTGTGCCGACTGCCAACACGCTCTGGTGTTATTAGCCGCATCACTCCAAATCGCTGCACCACCTTCTCAAGCAAGCTATGACACCTGCGAAGATGATTTGGCCGCCTATCTCGAACTCGAACACTCGCAAGGTTGGCTGATCGCAGCGCGCCGTTACCCACATGTCTGGTGGTCACTATGGCTCGATCTCGAGAGCGCTGAAGTCTATGAAGGCATGTTCATGCTGTTTGGTGCTAGCCAAGAAGGTCGTTTGGAAGCCATGCCATGGCCGAACCCCCCTGTAGAAACAGAGCACCCAGTAGCACAAAGAAGTTATCTCTATACTCTCCCTCGTATAACGCTTGCCTATACGGTTAAACCGCCAGCCCAATATGGAGCTTGGCGCGGTGGACAACAGGGGCCGCAGCTTGTGTTAGACGAAGAGGAAGTGGAAGGCTCCTATCAGCTAAGTTTGAGCGTTGATAAACAGGCAGAAGATCTCTACTCGCTGATCTTTTGTTTAGAACCTTCACCTGAAGCAGCAGACCTGATTGTAACGATCGGCTCAAGCGAATACCGGGCTGGTTTTGATGAAAACAATCAAGCGGTTATTCACAATCTTCCTGGTGACCAAATCGCTTCTCCTGAAGGGCCAGATCTGCTTATCTATATCGAACATAGCGCCTAAATGGGGCTGGCGTCTCTGATCTCGCAGCCTGAACTATTGAAGCGATTGTCATAGAGAACAAACGATTTGGAATGTTTGAAGTTGTGCTAGTGTTCTGAAATAGCACTGCAAATTCTCTCTGGGCCGCCCAGCTTTAAGGCCATAACGAGAGATCACAATACAAACACCAGCATCCCAGAACACTACTGGTTAGTACTGCTCTTAGGGGCGAATACTGCAGCATAGACGCTCCCTCGACCATAATTGCGTGTGGGAATGCCAGCTAGTCATCCCCTAGCATATTTTGTCAAGTTATGCTCTATGCCTATGTGTACTTGTATTTTTTTGCGGTGTTCGATAGCTTTCTTTTGATGAGGCTGCATGATTCATCATATCTCTGCCAAGATTGCTCGTTCATTGCTGATCATCGAACGTAATCCGCGACGGGCTATGCCACATGTACGTCGTTTGATCGCAAAGTCGGCTAATAGCTCATCATCATCTGTTGCGTGGGGGCGTTTTTTGCTTGGCTGGACATATCTCTACTGGGAGCGCTTTGATGAAGCACGAGTGACGCTTAGCGAAGCACGCTCTCTGTTCCAAGAGCACCAAGATCAGTATGGGGAAGCGCGAGCTTTATACAGCTTGGCATTGGCCGATGTATTACAATTCGGCGGTTCAAGCGGCCAACTTGAGAAGTGTGAACGCCATTTTCAAGCGCTCGGCTCACATGAAGATTACCTACGGGTTCAGATCTATAAAGCGGTTGAACTGAACTCAAAAGGCTCGTATGCAGCCGCGAGTGTACTGCTTGACAAGCATAAACAGAGTTTACTGCTAGAGAATGGCGAACTCGATTACGCTCGCTGGCTGCGTGTACGAGCGATCGCAGCTGGCGGGGTGGGCGATGCCGAGGAAGCGCACGAAATGCTGCTCGAATCCGAGGCTATTTTCAAACGCGCTCGATATCAAGTTGATCTGGCGAAGTGTAGCTTCGATCGAGCCTGGTTGGAATTGAACCGCGAGGAGATCCAACGGGCATTTGAACTCTATTCCGATGCGCATGACCTGTTTAAGAAGCTCGATATGCCCTTTCGGGTCGCGTTTTGCTTAAAATCGCTTAGCTTAATTCAAAGCCGTCTCGGCGCTTACGACATCGCTTTAAGCTACATCCTCAATGCGCTTAAAACGTTTACGCAATACCAGCGCATGCGTGATATCGCCGGCTGTCAGCTCAACTTAGGCAATATCTACTTCCATACTGGGCGCTGGGATGAAGCCTTGTATTGTTATGTGCGATCGGAGCAGATCTACCGCGAGGCCGATGTAAGCGACGAATTACTCCTTTCGATTCGCAATCAAGCCGGCGTTTATGAACGGCAGCAGCAATTCGATAAGGCTTTAAAGCTGCTCAAGGAGCATCACAATCTGACGCGCAATAACGATTTCAAGGGCGAGCGAGCGGAAGGATTGTTGTTGCAAGCTCGAATTCTCTCGCGTATGCCTGCGGGGGATATGGAAGAGATCTTCGACCTGACCGAGCAAGCCTACGAGATCTTCATGCGTCACGGCAATCAGGCAGGAGCAGCCAACAGCTTGCGTATCAGAGCTGAACTGCTGTTAACGCTAGGACGCGCTCAAGAGGCCGAAGGGCTGTTTAGGCAAGCCTTGCCGCATGTCAAAGCACATGCCCATATTCTGTGGGCGGTTCTCTATGGTTTGGCCGAAAGCGCTGCGGCCCAGTCGCAAACACAGCAAGCCCTACAATACTACCGCGAAGCGGCGATTCACATGGCGAGCTTGCGACGGCGTATTTTAAGCGAACACTTTTCTAGCAGCATCTATCAGCAAGTTGAAGAGCGCTATCAGCAAGGCATTCGTTATGCCAGCGAACAAGGTGACTTCGAAACGGCGCTACTGTTAAGCGAAAGCCAGCGGGCCTTGGTGCTTCAGCGCATGTTGATCGACCACGAGCCGATCAGAACCGATCTTGGCAGCGCCTATGAGACTCTGCGCAAAGAGATGCTAGCCGTGATGAATGATAACGAGATCGAGCGTAACCGAGAGGCCGCCGACCAACTCATCACGCGTTATACAGAGCTGCTAGTTCATTCGCGCCATCGCAACATACTCTCGCGCAATCAAGAACTCTACCCTGATAGCTTCGCGTTCGACCTACGGGCCATACGGAAAGATCTGCAGAAGCTCTATCAAGAAGAGTGGACCTGTTTATCCTATAGCTTCCATGGTGATTGTCTGCTGATCACGATCATCACACCCGATGGGTTAGAGCAAGCCGTTTGCCCCTTGGATGCGCAACTGCAAAAGTGTTTGAACCAGGCGACACAGCAACAAAGGGTCATCATGACCTATGCCGACATGAAACCCGGCAGCCCAC
Source organism: uncultured Chloroflexales bacterium (assembly GCA_937902315.1). Classification (GTDB taxonomy): domain Bacteria; phylum Chloroflexota; class Chloroflexia; order Chloroflexales; family Chloroflexaceae; genus CALGUG01. The sequence continues at coordinate 23,843 of CALGUG010000003.1, read as the reverse complement.
AACGATGGAAGACTCTGACGGAGTTGGGTTCACGCCTTTTGCCACAAGCCGTGGTCGAGCGCCTTCAGCCCAACCATCGGCTGTTGATCGTACCGTGCGAGCAACTTCACGGTTTGTTGTGGTCGGCCCTGCGTATCGAAGGTAGCTGGCTGATGCAACGAACGGTGATCCAGTTGCTCCCAGCTTTAAATGTTGTGCCATTGTTGGCCCGCCGCAAGCTCCAACGAGATGAGCGCAGAGTGCTCTTGCTGGGATGCAGCGATTTTGGTGGTCGAATGGACAGCTTGCCCAATGTGCAAAAAGAGCTTGCTATCTTGCAAAACTATTACGGCGAGCGAGCCGACTCGATCTTCCCGGCCACACGTAACGAGATTTTGGAGCGAGCGACTCGCGGAGAGCTACGGCGCTATGGTTCTATTCATATCGCTTCGCACGGCAAGATCCAAACCGGGCGCGGATTAATGGCTGCTTTGATGCTGGCCGACGACGATCTTCTCTTGTCGGAATTAGCGGCTCTGGAGCTAGATGGCTCCTTAGTTACCTTGTCGGCGTGCGAGGGCGCTGCAACCGATGCATTGCCGGGCGAAGAGGCCTTCAGCTTGAGTCGCGCCTTCTTGATTGCGGGCGCCCGCGCAGTGCTCGCGAGCCAGATGCAGATACAAGATGGGATTGCGATGAGCTTTATGGAGCAATATCACGCTTCGTTGGATCGCTTAGCTGATCCGGCTCTGGCCTTGATAGAGACGCAACGCCATCTTGTAGATCGCTATGGCGATCAAGGTATCGATTGGCTAGGCTTGCCCATCGGTTGGGGCAACTTTGTTATAACAGGGCTTTAATCATCCCCTTTTGCCTCTTTGGACAAACGGGCCATTGAGCTTCGGCAGCGCAAAACCCGTCTCTTTGAGTTGTGTGCGATTGCGCGCGATGGTGCGAAATCGCACACAACTTTTCCCCTTTGTATTCTCCCACCTTGTAAGCATACAGCTCTTTAAAGCGAATTCGGCATCAATCGTAGAAAGCTAGCTGCTACGTAATAGCAAATCCGTTTAAAGACTTGCGCTCTTATAACGTAAAAAACAAAAACGAGAAAAGGCAACATAGTCACGTTCCACTCTGCCGAAGGCCAAAGAGAACCTAATTAACCGGATTTGATATAAGCTGTGTATGTGTCGTAGTTGAGGGGCGCTTTCGACACACTGAATAGCACTGTATGGTGACGGGCAGGATGTTGGTAGCCGTAGGCGGACGCGCCAAAAGCCCGCTTTGGGCTAGAGACCCCACCGCCAGAGCGCTGAAGGAAACGAATGAAAAGAAAGGCGCTGCGAGGCTTCGCAGCGCCTTTCTGTTGCAATGTCAAGTGTGCTCGTCAACTTCTTAGCGTTGTGCTCTAGCCGCCACCCGTGCCGCTACCGCTACCGCCGGGGTTGTTGCCATTGGTACTGTTACCGCCGCCGCCGCCGCCATTGACAATGGTCGGGGTCGGAGGAGGCGGATCATCATCGTTTGCATAAGTCGTAGTGGGAGTTGCACCAAGAGTGATGGCATAAGCGACGCCGAGTGCCAGACCAGTAGCGGCTAACCAACGTGAAATTTTCTTACGCATGGAACGCTCCTTTTGTCTTGTGTCGAGCACCGTGCCCAACTACCAGACAAGAGGAAACGCTCGAAAAAACGTATCAGCTTTGAAGAGGCAATTTCGAGAGCAAATTGCGCATATTCTGAGCAAAAAAAGTGCAGAGTTATTTTGCGTCTAAATCGCTTTACGATGCACTAAAACGCTATTGTTTCGTGATAAGCGGCCGAGTAGAGAAGCGCATTTGTGGACGTATGGAGGGTTTAAAGTAAAGCTAGATCCAAACTATTCCGTTATAGCCATTTATAAGAAATCTGCTTGAAAACAGCTTTCCACAAAAATCGATGTAAAGATCCTGAATTCATGCATGATCTTGAAGGGAGGTCGCCGTTCTATCAAGAAATATATGTAACAGGAACCCAAAGCTGAGGCCAAGTGTCAAACGAAATGTTCTGATCTAATGTATTGATGTGCGATATCAAGGTGGGGAATTGTATACATTCTGGTGAAAAAGTATGCGATTATTCGAACAAGGACATGCACTTGTGGTTGGTGTAGGCGAGTATGAGAATTCTGAATGGGATGCGCCTGTGACGCGCGACGAAGCGCAAGCAGTCGTTACAGCCCTACGTGATCCCTACACCGCCGCATATCGACCCGAAAACGTTCATAGTTTGTATGGTTCGCAGGCAACTCGGGCAGCTATTTTAAATGGCTTGAAGCAGATAGCGGCAAAAAGCGATCGACAGGCAACGATTTTGCTCTACTTTTGTGGTCACGGAGAATTTACAACCGATGGCAGTTATGCCTTTGCTCCGCACGACGCCATTTTCCGCGACGACGACCGCATCGAGCGTTCAAGCGGTATTACAAGTCACGAGTTGCAACTGCTGGTACGCGAGATTCCAGCACGAAAAGTGGTATGTGTGATCAATACCTGTTTTGCTGGTCATGTACTTGGATCGCGGCTGAGAAAACGGCTGCCTCGCTTCGATCTTGAGGAGACTGCCATCGAATCTGACACAACTGGCGAAGGGTTGGTGGTATTGACAGCCGGACGTGCGACCCAAGCCTCGTACTATAGAGCGCGCCACCCCTACACCTTATTTGGGCAAGCCTTTATTGATGGTTTACGCGGCGAAGGAGTTCCGAACTATGAGGGTTATGTAGATCTGTTCGATCTCTATCGCATGATCCACCGTCGCGTGACAAGCGCCGCCGAGGCGATCTATTGCGAACAAGAGCCAACCATCACGATCGTAGGGGGTGTAGGTCACTGTCCGATCGCCTGTTATCCGCATCGGGTTGAGTCTGCTGCGGAAGGCAGCCCTCTGGTAGAGATCAACCATAGTTATCGGCGCTCTCGGCCTTTGGCAAGCCGTCAACGGCTTATGAACCAATGCACCTTACTGCGATCGGAGAGCCAGTCTAGCCGAGCGAGACGGCCCTTGGCTTTGGCGAATGTGTCAGTATAGAAGGGTCGATACGCTGTTTTGATCGCAGTCGATTATGTAAAAGCGCTGTATGCCAAAAAACCAGGAGCTTAGGAGGAGATGTTGCAGGTACCTGCAACATCTTCTTTTAATACATCCGATTACTGTATTTTTTTGGCCTTCGACAGAGCAGAAGCTGGCGAGGTGTGTTGTGTGGGATTTCGCGCTGCCGTGCGAAATCCCACAGCTTTTTCCTGCTTCTCGCTCTCTAACGAGCTGCGCTTGAGATCAAGCTGCTGAATGAGAAACAGAGAAGTGGATTCGCTATGCTAGGTGATAGCAAATCCACTTGCTGAGTTCAGCGCTCTGGCGGTCGCGTCCTTCCCCCAAAGAAGGTTCTCAGCGCGTCCGCCTACGGCTACCAACATCCCGCCCGCCGCAAAGGGTTCGTATCGCTGTGTGTGGAAAGGCTACCCCAAAATGAAACGATACGAATTCCCTATGATGCATTAGGCTGCATCTTCAGCTTGTGCATCAACGGGATGGTAGGTGATCTCAAGCGCGTCTAAGGCAGCGAGATCGATCTTTTGGAAGGTGGCGCTACCGTTCTGGTCGCTCGTTTGGCTGCCTTGGAACTCGCCAGCGCGGAGATCGAAGCGCCAGGCTTGCGGGCCTGTTTTGTTTTGCACCTGAACGGTCAGCGATACGTAACGATCATCGTAAGGGCGGGCGCTGACCTGCAACTTGGGTTGCTCTGGCAGCTCACTCAGCAAGCCGCTGAAGATGGTAGCCTCGCGGTGTTTGCTTCCCAGTTTGCCGACCCACTCCACCGGATGCTGAACAGGCAGATGGATCGCGACCTGACGAGGGTGCTGATTCATTAATCGCAAGATGTAGGAAGGTAGTTGAGGCGGGAAGAAGTTCGGCACACGGCTCTCGGGAGCATTGTTATACTCAAGTCGCTCGCTGTCGAACAGATCGGCCGCTTCTGAGAGCTCTTGATATATGCTCATACACTCGTCGCAGTCATCGAGATGTTCTAAAAGCAAGCTATAGCGTAGATCAGAATCGACTTCGACGCCGGCCTGTTCGGCGGCAACGAAATCTTCCAAGAGGGCTCGAACTTGGTTGCAGGTGAGCTTTCGATCACGTTCAAGTGCGTCATAGAGATTGTTGCTCGCAAGCTTACCTCTATTCGGTTTCTGATGCATCATAGCTAACTCCTTGGGTGAACTCCGCTAAGCCCGTGATCTCTCTCAATAAGTGCATAAATGCTGTATTTTCGCGAAGACGTTTCAGAGCGCGAGATTTAGCAAGGCGCGTACGATGCAAGGGCAGATTGAGATCGCGTGCTACCTCACGAGGAGCGTCTCCTAAGGCGACAATACGTAGGATAACATATCGCTCTAACTTATTTGTGAGCGTTTTATCAAGTGCATCCAATAATTGATTATCGATCTGCAGTTGATCGATACGCTCGATCAGATCGATTGGATCGGCATACTCAACTTCGAGACTACGTTCTTCCTGCGCTTCATGGGCATAGCTCGTATTGCTGTCCTCGTTTTTCTGCTGAACTAGACGCTCCTTCCTAAGCGAATAGAAGATACGAAACGCCCAGCTAAAGAGGCTCTGCGGGTTCTGAAGCATGTAGAGATTTCTCAGGACGCGTAACACCCCTTCTTGAGCGATCTCTTCGGCGGTCTGCTCGTTTGAGAAGTAGCGCAGGCCCAAACGACGAAAGATCTGCCATAATTCAGCTGCCGCCTGTTGTTTGCGGTCAAGCAAGGCCCGATACAACTGCTCGCTATAGGCCCGTCTGATGCCTTCTTCGGCCAGTTTACGCATATTGCCCGTTGGGAAGTCGAGCTCAAGAATGATGTTTTCGGCCCGATCGAAAAGCTGTTCGATTTGGGATGCTGTAAGCAACTTCCATTCGTACGCTGTGCTGAGCCGCTGCCAGACGGTGCGCAGGCTCTCTCTCCTTCCTGCCTCCGCCATAGAGTTCTATCCTTTCCTTGAATACAAGCCTTGATTGCTTGTAGATCGCTCCTGTCGAAGCACCGATACACCACGAAGATTGTATTTTTCCTTCTTACATCTATTAGTACCGATTCGTCTCAAGATGTATCATCCGCTTTACAGCGATAGGCTCATAGCAAATCTGTTAAAGGCCAAGACGCTTGCCAGGTGGAAAACAAAATACTGAGGAAGAAGAACCTCGTTCTGCTCTGCCGAAGGCCAAAAAGCCTTTCAGAATTGATCAGCCCAATGTGCGCATGAGGCCATTTTTGACCGGATAGAGCCGCGCTCCCTTTTCCCGCAATAGCGGAGAAGGGACGGGGATGAGGGCTGCTAGCCCATTTGGTAGCCGTAGGCGGACGCGCTAGGGAGCGAATGGAAGGGAGAACCGTTGCCGCCATATGAGCTTGATAGGCGACAGACAAGCGAATGCGCTCAACAAAAAAGGGGCACAAGAAGAGGGTGAAGATCAGGGCCAGATCCATTTTTCCAAGGGTTAGCCCCGATTTAACACAAGCATAACATGCGCTTTCGGGCGAGTTAACAGAGCAGGGCTAAGCTAGCCTCACATAAACAAGCTGCGACTTTTCGCTGAGGTGCACCCACGCATCGAGGGTACAACACAGGTCTCAGCGTGATGATCGATTAGAGGAGAGACACCCTATGCAACTGGTGTTCAAACGTCCCTTAGCCGCAAGTTTGATAACGGCTCTTGTCGTACCGATTCTAGTCGCTTGTAGCGGCGCATCGACACAAGCTCCCCCGACCAGCGCTCCCATCGCACTCCAAACAAGCCCACTTCCGCCTGAGCCGAGCCAAGCGCCTGCCGCTCCAAGCGAAGCTCCAGCAGAGCCAACTGATGCTCCCGCCGCTAACGCTTCGGGTATCGAACTGCCTGAAGTCAATCCGCTCGAGGTAAGCGGCAATATCATAAGTTCGGGCAGCTCGACCGTCTTTCCGCTCTCGCAGGCTATGGCGCAGCGCTTTCAAGACGAGGGTTACACCGGCGATATCACGATCGATAGCGTAGGCACGGGCGGCGGTTTCGAGCGCTTCTGCGTGGCCGCCGAGACGGATATCGCCAATGCAAGCCGCGCCATCAAGCCCGAAGAGCGCGAGAAGTGCCAGGCCAATGGGCGCGATCCGATCGAGTTTCGGGTCGGCACCGACGCGCTGGCGGTTGTGGTGAGCAGCGAGAACAACTTTATCGAAGGACTGAACTTCGCGCAGTTGGCCGCGATCTTCAATGGCGATGCCAAAGTATGGAGCGATCTCGACGCCTCCTACCCGAGCGAGCCGATCCAGATCTATAGTCCTGGCTCCGATAGCGGCACCTACGACTACTTCGTTGAGGTTGTTTTGGGCAACGACGATAGCAAGCTGCAGACATCGGGCGCTCAGTTCAGCGAAAACGACAACGTGCTGGTTCAGGGTGTCGAGGGCAGCCCTTATGCCATCGGCTACTTCGGCTTCGCCTACTACCACGAGGCGGCTGGCAAGCTGCGCGCCATTCCGATCGCCAAAGAGGGCGACGACTACATCGAGCCGAACGCAAGCACAGCAGAAGATGGCAGCTATCCGCTGGCGCGCCCGCTCTACATCTACTCAGACGCCAAGATTATGGCCGAAAAGCCCCAAGTCGCCGCCTTTATCAACTTCTACCTGAGTTATGTCAATGAAGAGATCGCTGAGGTCGGCTACTTCCCGGCCAGCCAAGCGGCCTTAGACCAAGCAAAGCAAAACTTCCTCGACGCCGGAGAGTAAAGCCAACGAATCGCTTGGTGCTCGCTCAAAACCGAGTGCCAAGCGAGTTCTGTGCAAACGCTCTTAGCCTGCGAACAGAGAATGGCAAAAGGCAAGAATGGTGAACACGAAAGATGTTACGATGGATCAAGCGAGATTAGAGGCGAGGGAGCTTGCTCGAACAGCCTCAGCTCAGGCCATCGATTTTAGACGCCGCCCGCGCTTGGGAGAAACAATCATCCAAGCGCTGTTGTTCATCTGCGCGGCGATCTCGATCTTAACCACAGTTGGGATTGTGTATGTTCTTGTACGCGATGCGCTGCTCTTCTTCAAGCTGGAAGAAGTGACACTCTGGAAATTTTTCACAGAGACGATGTGGGCACCGCAGATCGGTGCTGTCGGCATTTTACCGCTGCTGAGCGCAACCCTCATAACCAGCCTGATCGCTATGCTGGTGGCCTTGCCGCTCGGCCTAGGCGCTGCGATCTATCTGAGCGAATACGCCTCGCAGCGTGTGCGCGGTCTCCTCAAGCCCATCCTCGAAATCCTAGCTGGGGTACCCACCGTGGTCTACGGCTACTTCGCCCTGACCTTTATGACGCCCGTGCTGCAAGCGCTCTTCGGGCGCGATACGGTTCAGGTCTACAACATGGCCTCGGCCGGGCTGGTAATGGGCATTATGATCTTGCCCCTGGTGGCTTCTATGAGCGAAGATGCCCTCGCTGCGGTGCCGAGCCAGTTGCGCGAGGGCGCCTATGGCTTGGGCGCTACTCGCTTCGAGACCGCCGTGCGGGTTGTGCTTCCGGCCGCGCTCTCAGGCATTTTGGCCGCCTTCATTGTGGCCATGTCGCGCGCGGTCGGCGAAACCATGATCGTAGCGCTCGCTGCCGGCGCCGGCCCCGCCCTGACCTTCAATCCCTTCCAAGCGGCAGAGACCATGACCGGGCACATCGCCCGCATCACCAGCGGCGACATCAGCTACGGCTCGATCCAATACGACAGCGTGTTTGCGATCGGTCTGGCGCTGTTTGTGATGACCTTGATCCTCAATATCATCAGCGGCTCCATTGTACGCCGCTTCCGCGAGGTATACGACTGATGAACGATCCAACCCCCAAAAGCGCACAGCCTTCGATCGGTTATCTGCCCCAGGGCTTTGAGATCGAGCGCAATATCGCCGCGCGCCGCCTACAGGGCACGCTCTGGCGCAATCTGTTTGTTAGCAGCCTCTTGATTGGCATTCTAGCCCTGCTCGTTCTGATCGGCACGATCGTCAACGACGCCTTCGGCTATGTGGCGCTGGCAAACAAGGTTGATCCCGCCAACTTGGCCAGCCAGCCGCTCAAAGAGCTTTCGAAAGAGGAGCTGGTGGCGATTCTGCAAGCCAATATCTCGCAAGGGCTCTTCCGGCGACTCGAAAACGATCAGCCCTTCACCGAGCGCTCGCAGGAGAATGTGCTGGAATTGGTCTATGAGCGGGTGGTGCAGCAGCAGGTGATTGAGTCCTACGATCTGTGGGAGTCGCTGACCCAGCGCGAGGCGATCGAGCAAGAACTGACCAGTCAGAATCCCAAGGCCAAGCTGGAATTCCGCTCGTGGCTCAACTGGGGCTTTCTAAGCCGTTCGATGGCGAGCAAGGCCGAATTCTCGGGCGTGCGCAACGCGCTGCTCGGCTCGCTCTGGATGATCGCGATCACAGTAGTGGTAGCCTTCCCGCTTGGAGTGGGCGCAGCGCTCTACCTCGAAGAATACAGCTCGGGCAGCCGAATCAGCCGAATGATCGAGACGAATATTAATAATTTGGCGGGCGTTCCATCGATCATTTATGGTATGCTAGGTTTAGCCATTTTTGTGCGTGCTTTGGGCTTTTTTACAAGCGGCAGTTTCCTTGGCCTAAGCGATAGCAATGGGCGCACGATTATCTCGGCGGCATTGACGATGGCGCTCTTGATTCTGCCCTTGATCATTATCAATGCCCGCGAGGCGATTCGAGCCGTGCCACTTTCGCTCCGCCAAGCGAGCTACGGTCTGGGCGCGACGAAATGGCAGACGATCTGGCACCACGTCTTGCCGCAGGCTCTGCCCGGCATTCTGACAGGAACGATTTTGGGTATTTCGCGCGCGATGGGCGAAACCGCGCCACTGATTGTGGTTGGAGCAGCGACCTACATCGTGACCGATCCCAGCAGTATCTTTTCAAAATTTACGGCCTTGCCGATTCAGATCTATTACTGGGCATCTCAACCTCAAGAGGAGTTTCGGCGGGTTGCGGCAGCGGCGATCATTGTGCTGTTGATTGCGCTCTTATCGCTCAACACGGTCGCTATTGTGCTGCGTAACCGCTTCCGCAGGAGTTTATAAATGTCGCTACACTCGGCTAACGAAGGAAAATACGCTATCGAAGCGCGTAATATGAGCATCTATTACGGTACATTCCGTGCCGTCAAGCAGGTCAACCTCGCGATCGAACGCCAGAAGATCACCGCCCTGATCGGTCCATCGGGCTGTGGCAAAAGCACCGTGCTGCGCTCGTTCAACCGCATGAACGACTTGGTAGCCAGCGCTCGGGTCGAAGGCGAGATCCTCTTCCACGGCCAAAACCTCTATGCCCCCTCGGTCGACGCCGTTGAAGTGCGCCGCCGCATCGGAATGGTCTTTCAGAAGCCCAACCCCTTCCCCAAATCGATCTACGAAAACATCGCCTTTGGGCCGCGCGTCAACGGCTGGAAGGGCAGCAAGAGCGAGATGGACGAATTGGTCGAGCGCTCCTTGCGTGGCGCGGCGCTCTGGGACGAAGTGAAAGACAAGCTACACGAGAGCGGCTTAGCGCTCTCTGGCGGCCAGCAGCAGCGCTTGTGCATCGCGCGGGCCTTAGCGGTGCAGCCCGAAGTCATTTTGATGGACGAGCCTTGTTCGGCACTCGATCCGATCTCGACTTTGAAGGTTGAAGAGCTGATGATGGAGCTGCGCAAAGACTACACCATCATCATCGTCACCCACAGCATGCAGCAAGCCTCGCGCGCATCGGACAACACGGCCTTCTTCTTGATGGATCCCGAGGATCGCGCGGGTACTTTGATCGAGTATGGTCCCACCAACGAGCTGTTTATGGCCCCCAAAGACAAACGCACCGAAGAGTACATCACCGGACGCTTCGGCTAGAGCATTGTCAAGTTTGTACTGTCTGAGAGCGCTCGCCTGAGCGCTCTTTTTGCTGCCAAAAACAAGCGAGATCCCGCCCAATCGTGCGAGATCTCTTAGCAATTCCGACTAACACCAAATCCGTTTAAAGACGTGCGCTTTTATAACGCAAAAACCAAAATCCGGGATAGAACCTAATCAACCGAATTTGGTATAACTCGTTAAAGCTTTTGACGGAGAGGCGGCTAGCCCCATTCGGCTTCTAGCGCGTCCGCCTACGGCTATCAACATCCTAACCATACATTCGGGCTATCGTTTGTGCAACGAGGCCGCCCCCCAAACATCAACAAACCGAGCTTGTTTCAGCCCAGAGCGAGTGCGGCGACTTCGGGGGCGAGCGTAAAGTCGGCGCCACCCACCACCCTGCCGTTGACTTGGATCTCGACGCGATGCTGGCCCGGGTAGTAGCGTCGAACCGTGATCGGCCTAAAAGAGTAGCGCTGCTGCAACATCAGCCGCTCGCCCGGCTCGAGGCGTGCCTGACGCAGCTTAAAGACCTTACTGCGCTGCTGGCCGCGCGCCCCAACGAAATACATGCGATAGTCGATGATGCAGTTGTGAGCCTGTTGATCGTTATTGCGCAGTTCGAGCTTGATGCTCAGTGTGCCGTTGAAGGGCAGCGGATCGGGATCAAGCGTGAGGCTGAGCAGTTCGATATCGGCTGGATACACGCCCATAATCGCCAGCGCCTCGGGATGGCCCTGCTTCACCAAGCTGCGCAAGGCGTGGCGAATAATCCACTGGCGCTCATCGCTTGCACCCTGCGCCCAGCGCTTCAGCGTAGCGACCACGAGCTCGGGGTGGTCTTTGGCGATATCGTTGAGGTTGTTGGCGACCGAGCGCCGCACATACAACGAAGAATCATCGCGCAGCTCTTCGAGCAACTCTAGCACCGGAGCGGGGTCGGCGATAAACTGCGGCAAACGCCCAGCCCAAGGCAGGCGGGTTCGTGTGCCCTCGCTCACCAAACGGCGCACATGCTCGCTCGGATCGTGCACCCACTGGCGTAAACAGGCCAGCACTTCAGCTTGATAGCGCTGCAGATAGGGTCGAATCGTAAATTCGGCGGTATGCTGTTGGGTGATCTTATACATCGCCGCCAGCGATTCTTCCAAATGATCGAGGCCATAGTGCTCGACAAAAGCCGCCAAGACCATCAAGCGCCAACCGCTGCTAAACATACCCTCAACATAAGCGCTGCTTGGCTCGCCCAACAAGCTCTCAGCGATCCTCAAGGCGCTTGGATAATCGCTCGGCAGATGCTCGCGCATGGCTTTGGCGATCAAATTGACGCGCGCCTTGAGTTCGAGCTGCTCTAGCTCTGCCATCACTTGGGCCAGAAAGCTGCTTGTATCAAAGCTCGGGTAAACAGCTTGCAGTTGGGCTGCGATCCCCTCGGCCATCTCGCGGTTGAAATAATCTTTAAAGTTCTGTGGTTCGCTCATAACATCCTTCAAGTAGTCTAGTCGTCTTGTTCAGCATAACAGCTAAACAGGACAGATCTATTCCGGATTGAAGGAGCACTTGGGCACTTTTCACTGGTGTTGTTTGCGAGCCGCCCTGCCTCACAGCGTGTTTCAAAGCCCGGCGCTGCGCGCAAAGAGCCATTGAGCAACAACGCCAAGCAAAGATACAAGCAAGGCCCCTCTCTGCCGCAGGCGAATGGCCTGTTTTGCAGGGCGGGACCTTGGTAGCCGTAGGCGGACGCGCTAAGGACTGAATGGAAGCGAGAGAGCGCGCCGCCAGAACAATCATTAGGTAAGCACTTCGATTAGGCCCGTTTCGCACGACACAGAAAGTGTTCGGTTGTGAGAAAGAGGCGCAGACCGAGCGATTCGGCCAGCTTCTGCGAATTGCGATTCGACTCGTGAAGTTGATAACGCGGAATCAGCTTGCGCTTGGCTAAACTGTGCAAGGCGGCGGTCACAACGGCGTGGCCATGGCCTTGGCGGCGGTAATCGGGCTGGGTGAAGACGCCGCCGATCTCCCAGATTCTGCCGAAATTGCAGAAGGTGAAGCAGGTCGCGATCGGTTCGTCGCCCTGAAAGCGGGTGAAACAGCGCAGCTCGCCCCTGTCGGCCAAAGCATTAAGCCAAGCCGCCGAATGATCTTGCGCCTCATAGAGCGGCAAAACGCGCGGATCGGGGCGCTCGCTCTCGACAATATCGCTTGGCGCAGCGGGCAGCTCGCCTCCGCTTGTATAAGAGAGCACTCCCGAGACCCGCTCGGCCGCAAAGTGTTCGAGAATGGCCTCGCGCTCGCTCTTGCCCGCGACCTTCGCCACAAGCGTGCCGCTCGGGGCGTGTTCGAGCAGCGCTCGCGCCACAAGCAGACCGTCGCAGTGCACGAGCAAAACATGCTCGCTCATGGGGTAGGTCTGGGCATCGAAGCTTGAGACAACACTCGGGAAGTGCAGCATCACACCCTCTTCCGCACCGATCGAAGCGTATAGCACCTGAACGTGTTCGCCATAGGCCTTCCACATCTTGAGCGGAACGATATGGCGCAGTTGGTCGCGCATCAGATAGTCGTTGATACGTTTATGGTCTCGGCTAAGTTCGATCAGTCCCATAAGTCATTTCTCGTTATACACCGCAGGAAGATAGACCCGCTCGTTCTGTTCGGTGACGGACGGGTGTATCTCAACAAGCGTGATCGATTCACGCGGCAGAGTGAGCGTGTGATAGTCGGACACGCTGAGCTGTTCGATCTGATCGAGCTTGCTGGCACTGTAGCGATAGAGTGAGGCTTGTGCTCCCGGGTCGTCTCGATTGAACGTAAGCTGAACATTCTGACTCGTTCGGCTTTTATTGATCAGAACAATCGTGAGCGCACCATCGCTGCTGCGCTGTGCAGCATAACTGCTCACAAGCTCTTGATCGCTACTGATCGCTTGAACGGATATGTCGCCGAAGCTAGCGCCAGCGCCATTGTAATTACGATAGATACGGAAGGCGAAGGCTGCGGGTTGCTCGCTGCTCGGCGGAGACCAGAGCGTCGCAAGGCCGACATCTTCGCGCCCAAAGATACCCAAGACATCGGCGAGCGCCAAAGCACCGTTGATATGCTCGTGACCGCCCCAGTTATACTCCGAAATCGCGATCTTCGTGCCCGGATAGTTCTCATCGATCCACTGCTTCATACGCGGCAGCAACATCACCGCCATATTGCCGGTTTCGGTATCTTTGATCCAGCTTTCATCGATATAGGTCGGGTCCCAGAGCGCGCGGGTTGAACGCAGCCGTAGCTCTTGGGTCACTTCATCCCCCGCTGGCGCAAGCGCGACGCCCGGCGCTTGGGGATAGTAGTGCAGATCGAGGTAGTCAAGCAGGCGCTTGCCATAGGTCTGTTCGGCGGCAGCCATCTGTTCGAGATACCACTCAACAAAGGGCTTATTGCCGTGGGCGGCTCGGTCCGCCGTAGCCGAAGCGAAGTCGACGTAAGAAGCAAAAAAGTAGCGCGCCCAGCCGTCTTGAACCGGGCCAAGGATCTGAGCTTGGGGGTAAACCTCTTTGATGGCCGCCGCATAACTGATGCCGCGCTGGGTCAGTTCATCGTAGCCTGCGGCATTAGGGTGCACATCGCGGTGGGTTTCATGCCACAGACCCGGCTCGTTATCGAGATTGTAGTACAAAGGTGCAGCCTGGCCAAACTGGCTTGAACGTGCCAGCAAATGCTCGATCCAAGCCTGCACAAAGGCTTCATCGCTACGCACACTGGTATCGGCCGGGTCGTTGCCGACCAGCTTTGTTGCACCATTCATCCCATCGCCACAATCGGTATCCCACGGATCGACATTGTTTTGCGGGCCATATTTGCTGACCTTAAAGCCACAGGCATAGGGATGTTCGCGCGGGCTATCTGGTCTTGCTACGTAACCGATCAGCGGAACGGTGAGAAGTGTGGCAGCTCCATTGGCATTGTTTTGGCTGATAAAGCGGTCGGCTGCAGAGTTGTGTGGCAGTTGCGAGATATCGGGATTCTCTTCAGGAATGTTTTCAAAGAACCAATCGCTACCCCTATTGCTCACATCGACCTGCCAATTGTAACGCGAGGTATGATTTCCGCCCCAACGATTAATCGGGATCTTCAGCTCTTGCATAAGCTCAGGGCTGGCGAAATTCATTCCATAGATCAATGGACTGATCGCATGCCGCTCGGCTTGGGTATTGATGTTGATCGTCACATCCACTTGAGTTGTCCGAGCAGCTTGACTCGCTTGTTGCATCGATAGGCTAACACAGGCGCTAAGGATAACAAGAGTCGCGACGAGTAAGAGGCGGATTTTAGACATATGCTCCTCACTTGATGAGAACCAATACCAACTCACAGAAGTAGACGGTTCAATATCGCGAGGCTTGAATGCATACGCAGTATAACCCGTTATCTACATTGCGAAAATAGGAACAACGTCTTATTTTACTCGTCAAATCTCCACTTTCAGGTCTACGCGTACTATTTAAGCACTAGTATACTTTGCATGTCTCATATTTTTAGATCGCTTAAAGGCTAACAACGAGGATGTTGTGGTTTGTATCGGCCATTAATGATTTGTAAACTTTTAAAATTATTGCTAGCTGCTCTCTTCCTACAACTAGCGCTTTTCGTAGCTATTGATCATAAGAATGAACAATCTTTTAGGAGAAACATTTAAAAATAGTAAATCAATGAGGCAAACAAACTATTTAATGTGTTTAACAAGGTTAGTTTAGTGGATTTTTCTGAAGAAGCAATTTATGGGAAATTAATAAGCCGAAATTATAAAAGTGTTGGCAAGTGAATTGCTTCTATAGATTATATGACAAACGGTCTTTATAACCTATAATTATTCTCGAACGGTCTTTATTGGATTGAAGCTGTGAGGAATTATTGTGAACATTTCTAGCGGAACTCAGTTGCTGGTTAATTTAGAGGCGTTTGAACGTCTGCGAGGTGCACTTGGCCCACGCTCACACGAAGTTTTACCATCTTTGTTAAACGACTTCTTTACCAACAGTCAAATTCTTCAAGATGCTTTTTACACTCCCGACACCCAAAAGCGCTTAACAGCCCTCCATTTGGCTGCTCATACCATGCGCTCCAATAGCGAGTTGTTTGGCGCCAAGAGCTTGTCGCAGCTCTGTCGCCAACTCGAGCAACAAGTAAGAGAAGGATCTTTAGACGGGGTTGAAGAACTTTTAGAAGCGATTCGAATTGAAACAGCGTATGTCAAAGATGTGTTATACAACGCGCTCTAATGGGTCAAACGACCATTGCTATAAAGAAGGGCTGACAATCGTTGTCAGCCCTTCTTTTTTGTATTTTAAGCCTTCAAAGCGCTCTCTGCCAGCGAGACCCAAGCGGCCGCGCCGTAGGGCAGAATATCATCGTTGAAGTTGTAGGTTGGAGTGTGCAGACCCGACGAATCGCCGTTGCCGATCCAGAGGTAAGCGCCCGGGCGCTCCTGAAGCATAAACGAAAAGTCCTCTGCGCCCATCATCGGCGGCAGATTTGTGTGAACCCGCTCGCTGCCAAAGGCTTCGACCAAAACATCGCGGCTGAACAGTGCCTCGCGCTCGCTGTTGATGGTCGCGGGATAGCCATAATCGTACTCGACCTCGCACTCGACATTGTAAGCCTGAGCGATGCTGGCACCGATCCGCTTCAGACCATCAGCGATAGTCGCCTGAGCGGTCTTGGTGTAGGTGCGAGCTGTGCCCTGAATCGTCACCAAGGTCGGAATGACGTTGGTGGCCTCTCCGCCGTTGAAGCGCGTGATCGAGACAACGGCCGAGTCGAGCGGATCGATCCCGCGGCTGACGATCGACTGAGCGGACTGCACAAAGGCGCTGCCCGCCAAAATCGGATCGCCCGTGGTGTGCGGCAGAGCGGCGTGAGCACCCTTCGCACGAATGGTCACCGTGAAGAGGTCGCCAGCCGCCATCATCGGGCCGGGCTTAACCGCGAAATCACCCGCCTTGATACCGGGGATATTGTGCATGCCGTAGACTTCCTGAATCGGGAAGCGCTCCCACAGACCTTCCTCGATCATACGTCGAGCGCCTGCGCCGCCCTCTTCGGCTGGCTGGAAGATAAAGACCAGCGTACCGTTGATCGCGCGGGTCGCGCTCAGATGACGGGCGGCGTAGAGCAGCATGGTGGTATGACCGTCGTGACCACAGGCGTGCATTTTGCCATCGATGGTCGAGCGGTAGGGCAGATCGTTCTGTTCGTAAATGGGCAGCGCATCGATGTCGGCGCGCAGAGCGATGCAGCGATCGCTGTTGCCATTGCGAATCACACCGAGCACGCCGGTTTTGGCAATGCCGCGATGCACTTCGATTCCATAAGACTCGAGCTCGGCGGCGATGATCGCCGAGGTTTGCTCTTCTGTATACGAGGTTTCGGGAATGGTGTGTAGACGACGACGCAGATCGGTAAAGTAGCTATGGTACTCAGCCAAAGCCTCTAGAGACTGCTTAGCGGGTTTGAAGTCGGTCATGAAACTCTCCTTAGCTGCTTGATTTAGGCATCGATGATAATCAGGCCACGTTCAAAGGTTGTCAGGCTCTCAGCACCTTCCTCGGTCACAATCACATCATCTTCGATTCGAACACCAACAACCCCTTCCACATAGATGCCGGGCTCGATCGTGAAAACCGCGCCGGCTGGCAGCGGGCGATGGTTGCTGGCAACGATATAGGGCGGCTCATGGCCTTCAATGCCCAGGCCATGGCCGGTGCGGTGCAAGAACTGCGGGCCATAGCCGCCATCGCTGATCACTTTGCGGGCAGCCGCGTCGATCTCTGCACCGGTCGCACCGACTCGGCTCGCTTCGCGAGCGGCCGTGTTAGCCGCCAAGACCAGATCGTAGATGCGGCGGGCTTCCTCGCTCGGCTCGCCGATCGCCACCGTGCGGGTGATATCCGACTGATAGATGCCGTAGTGTGCGCCGCCGTCCATCACAACCAGATCGCCCTTCTGCAGCTTGCGATCGGTATTGCTGTGGTGCGGGTTCGCGCCGTTGGGGCCGCTGGCGACGATCGGGGTCCAGCTCATCACGCCGCCCGCCTTGGCCACCTCGGCCTGCCAGATCTGCTGTACCTCGATCTCGGTCATGCCAGCCTTCATCTGATTGATGGTAGCTTGCAGCGCCTCTTCGATGATGCGCACTGCGACTCGGATCGCAGCGACTTCATCGCTATCTTTGCGCGAACGCAGATCAGCCAAGAGATTGGTAGCATCGACTGCATCGACTTCGCCCAGCTCTTCGATGCCGCGCAGCTCCAGTACGCGCATCGAAGTATATTCCACACCGACCTTTGCTCCATTCAGCTTCAGATCCTCCAAACACTGGCGCAGAGCCTGATCGGGGCCTTCATCGTCGTTCCAGGTATAGAAGCGAATCGGCACTTGGGCTTGGGCGCGCGCGCGCGGCGCCTCCAAGGTCGGAATCACCATAGCGACTTCGCCCGCAGCGGTGAAGAATGCCACCGTGAGGCGTTCGCTTTTATGCATATCGAGGCCCGCCAAATAGACCAAGTTTGCGCCCGGTACAACAGCGGTTGCCGCAAGATTTTGAGATGTTAGAGAGGCTGAAAGCGCTTCAAGTCGCTTGCTCATTGGTAGACCTTGACTTTCTTTTCTAGATTTCTGACTAAACCTTGCCGATCTGAATGCCCATTCGTTCCGCAAAAACCCGAACAACAGCGCTGGCGCTATGTTCGCCTTGGCCTCGCTGGAACGCCATATCGAACAGCTCGTGCGAAAGTTGGGTGATCGGCACCCAGGCATCCAGCGCGGCGGCTGTATCCAGAGCGTAGGCTCCATCTTTGTGGTGCAGGGTCAACTCGCGCCCCGTGCCGAGCTCGCCGCTCAACAGGGCTGGCAGCATCTGGTCGAGCACGCGCGAGCCGCCATGCCCATCGCGCACCGCCCGATAGACCGCTTCCAGATCGGCACCAGCCTTGGCCGCCATACCGAAGGCCTCGGCGACCGCACAGAAGGTCGCTTCCATAAGCATCTGGTTGACCAGCTTGGCGATCCCGCCCATTCCCGACGGGCCGATATAAGTGATCGTCGTGCCCATCGAACGCAACAAGGGCAGACAGCGTTCATACACTTCCTTGTCGCCGCCGACCATAATGCTCAGCGTAGCCTGTTGGGCGCCGCTCGTGCCACCGCTCACCGGCGCGTCGAGCATAG
This sequence comes from uncultured Chloroflexales bacterium, assembly GCA_937902315.1. Taxonomy (GTDB): domain Bacteria; phylum Chloroflexota; class Chloroflexia; order Chloroflexales; family Chloroflexaceae; genus CALGUG01. Next base: position 5,684 of record CALGUG010000003.1, on the reverse strand, counting down.
CTACACCCTGCTGCTGCGCTTTGGCCGCCAAAGCCTGCACGCTCGCTGGCTTGCTAGTGCTCATATCGATGATGATCTGACCGGGCTGCAACACGGGCAGAATGCCCTCTGGGCCCTCGATCACGGCGTGCAGCGCCTCGTTGCTGGGCAGCATCGTAATGACCACATCGACCCCTTCGACCGCCGAGCGCGCCGTATCAGCCGCCTTAACGCCGAAGCTTTCCAAAGCGGCCAGCGCTTGAGGCGAGCTATCGTAGGCGGTTACCTGAAAACCAGCTTGGGCGATATGCTGCGCCATCGGCCCGCCCATGCGCCCTACACCGATCACGGCAACCCGTCGGATCACCTTCTCCTGAGCTTCTTCTGGCATGATCGTCTCCTTAGATCAAGCTGGCTTGGGGCCGACTGCGCCTCGCACAATCTGCGCACGCTTGGCTCATCCCAACCACTATGGATTGTTCGCTGCTGTGTGCATCAATTATACCGCCGATCAGAGCCGTCTTTGCTTGAAGCCTAGTAGCGTGTTATTCTGATTATGAAAAGCGGCTCCTAAGGAAGGGAGATAGGAGTGCATGAGCTTTACGCTAAGCGCTTGCACGTTAGTGAATGTGAAGAGGATTATGAGCGACACCCAGCTACCTGCTCGTCTGCAGGATATTATTGCTGATTTCCGTGATGCAGAAGGACAAGAGAAACTTGAGCTCTTGTTGGAATATTCCGAACAACTGCCCGAACTACCCGAGCGTCTGCGCGGAAAGCGCGACCAGATGGACCAAGTCCACGAATGCATGTCGCCCGTCTATGTGCTGGCCGAAGTCGAAGATGGCAAAGTCACCTTCCACTTCGATATTCCGCCCGAGGCGCCGACCGTGCGCGGCTACGCCTCCTTGCTAGCAGAAGGTCTGAACGGTGAGCCGGTCGCCGATATAGTGCGCGTCCCCGATGACTTCTTCATCCAAATGGGCTTGCACAAAGTTATTTCGGGCCAGCGCCTCAACGGCATCAGCGCCCTATTGGCCTACATGAAGCGCCTTGCCATTCGAGCCAGCGCCGAACAAGCCTAAAACCCGCAACAGAAAAGCCATCTTGCATCACGCAGGATGGCTCTTTCTCTCCCAAGCTCTTCCCAATCCGCTTGTGCTCTTCAGCATCTGGCGGAGAGGCGGCTAGCCCCCATACGCTCCTCACCGCGTCCGCCTCCGGCTATCAACATCCCATCCTCCCATTCGGTCAACTACCTCGCAGCTTGCGCTGCGAACTTGCCTGCTCTGCCCATCGCCCCCGCTCACAACCCCGTCGGCTGTGGTTCGGCAAGCTCACCAACCAAGCTTGCCGAAGGGCACCAACCAAGCCTGTCGAAGCCAACAAGCCATCGTTCACAACATAGCGTGTGATACCAAATCCGTTTAAAGACGTGCATTCTCTTAGCTCAGAAAAACGAAAAGCCGAGTCACGTTCCGCTCTGCCGAAGGCCAGAGGATGAGGGACATCGCCCCTCTCCTGCTTCGCGGGAGAGGGGGCGGGGGGTGAGGGCAGAAGCTACCATCTGATAGCCGAAGGCGGACGCGTTAGAAGCCGAATGGGAGGTTAAGACCTCTCCGCCAGATGCTGAAAAAACCAGTGAGCTTGGTAACAGTGTTGTGAGGCAGTCTAAGCTTCGGATCCGTCGACCTGCTGTTCGAGGATGCCGACGACCTGCAGCCAAGGCGGCTCCGACAGCGGATTGCGCTCGATGCGCATGCCAACCTTGCGCATAACCGCTTGAGAGGCGAGATTATCGTACTCGGTGGTGGCGATAATCCGCATCAACTTGAGCTCGCGAAAGGCGTAGTCGATCAGGGCGCGTGCCGCCTCGCTGGCGTAACCCCGCCGTTGGTGGGCTGGATCGATCGCCCAAAACAGGCCGACCTCGGCGCTGCGATAGCCGGGCGGCACGCGCCCCGTGTTCAGCGAAGGCAACTGCTCGAAGCTATCGAGGCAGGGCACCAACCCGATCGTGCCGATCAGCTCGCCGCTGCTCTTCAGCACGATAGCGCGCTCGCCGTAGTGCGGCTGGTAGAGCGCGGGATACCACTTGTGGCTCAGAATCGACCATTGCAACCACGAGGCGCGTTCGGCGAGCGCTTCGGGGTCATCGATTTTACTGCCGTCTCCAAAGGTCAGATCGAGAATGCGATGGAGAGCGTTCAGATCCATGCTTTGAAAGGCACGGATCACAAGGCGGTCGCTTTCGGCAAGAATGGGCTGCATAGATCCTTACTCTTCTCCTCGGGCCCGACGTCGCGCCCGATCACGCGCCTCGCGCAGACGGGCAAGCGAATCCTCGGGGCTGGGCTGGGCCTTATCGGGCGGAGGCACCGACGAACTGCCGGGCGCTTTCGTTGCGCTCGGCGGGCTTGCGTTCTGCGCTGGAATAGAGCTTCGACTGAGAGCGCGCTGCTTGGCGGCGCTCAAACGCGAAAGGCGCTCATCGACGACCGGCGCTGGCGGCTCCTTCTTGGGCGGTGCCACTCGGGCCGCGATGCCCTTCAGATCTTTGCCGCGAATCAGCAAGCGCCGCACAGCGATATCGAAGGGCAAAATGATCAGCGCAAGGATCAAGAGCGGCCAGGTGATCTCTTGGGCGCGCCGCACTCCGGCCAGATCGTGCGAAAAGGCCTGAGCCGGATCGTCCAAGATCCGCCCGTTGCTGAGGCTGGCGATCTCGCTCAGCAAAGATGGATTGCTCTGGTTTTGCCTGTATTCGGGTGAATAGGGCACCACAAAGCCAGAAAGATCTTGAAAGGCCGCTCGCCCCGCGTGCGATCCCGCGATCTGCACAAGGTAGGTGCCCGGCAGCGGACTGGTGATATTGGTGTGGTATTCGCCCGGGGCGACTTGGCGCAGCGTCAGCTCCTGCTGCTCGCCGCGGTTATTGATGATCGTCGCCGTCACCTCCAGCCCTTCCTGAGCCTGCCCGCTCTCGTTCTGCACCTGAACGGTCATACTGGTCTGCGTGCCTTCGACCCGAATATCGCTGATGATCTGGCGGCCGTTGTCGCTCGGCAGCACCCAGCCGACCAGTTGGGCCGCAAAGAGCGGAAACTCGTCCCAGCGCACCCAATCGCGTCCCCACTGGCCTTTCGTATCCGAGAGCCACGCGACCGAGCGCCCCAAACCGTATTGCCACTGGGCCAAAATCGGCGACATATCGTTGCTGACCAAAATCGCCCGCGCGCTCTCCTTCAGCGTGCTACCGTTGTAGCCATAGAGCGGCGGCAAGGTATCGATATTATGTAAAATCGGGCTATCGGCCGTGCGAATCGGCGTAAACATCTCGTCGATAATGTAGTTGCCCACCGCCGTAATCGTCTCTTGCACAAAGATCTCGGGCACCTCGTCCATATGCTCGGCGGGATAGTAGCGACCGCCACCCACCTCCGCCAGGGTCGCCAAATAATCGGCTGAGCCGCTGCCGGCCGCCACCACCGAAAGCGTAATGCCCTCGTCTTGCATGCGTTGGGCGATATCGAGATTATCGCCGCCACCGCTCCAGCCATCGGTCAGCAGAATGGCGTGCTTGATGCGCGCATCGGCCTGCTTGAGCTGCTCTTCGGCCGCCAGCAGACCCGCTCGCACATTGGTGTTGCCCTGAGGCTGCACCGACGAGAGCGCCTCGGTCAGCTCGTCGGCATGGGGCACCTTTTGGCTCGGCAAAGCCCAGTGGGCCGCTTCATCAAAAGCGACCACGCCCAAGCTATCTTGGCTGCTCAGCAGCACCGAAGCCTGCACCACCGCTTCTTTAGCGATGTTGACCTTCGCTTCGCCGCCCTGCTGGAACTGAGCCGTCTGACGGTCTGGACCCGAACAGTGGCAGGCATCCATACTGCCCGACTTATCGATAATAAAGACCAGGGCGAGGTTAGGGCGCTCTTCACGGTTGCGCACATCCATATAGACTGGCAGCGCCTCTTCGATCGGGGTGCGCCCATAGCCGCCCACACCGAACGAGTTGCGGCCGCCGACCATCAACAGGCCCCTGCCCAGATCGCGCACATAGATCGGCAGGTTGACCATCGCCCGCTCGGGCAGCTCGCGCGCCCGCACATTGACCAACACAATCGCATCGTAGCTGCTCATGCCCGCCAGCTCGGTGGGCATAGCGCTCGGTACGACAGTGCTCGCATTGACGTTGGCAGCCAGCAAAGCGGCTTCAAGGTTGGCAGCCTCTTCGAGAGCGCTCGCCACCAACAGCACATGGGGCGGCCCTTGAATGTTCACCAAGGTGGCCGCTTCGTTATTCTGAATCCGCCCGTCGCGCAGCGGCTCGATCTGAGCGCGGTAGCGTTGAAAGCCCTGCTGATCGGCGGTTATCGGCAGCAGAAAGCTATTCAGGCCCTCTTTCAGCTGTACCCGTTCTTCCCATTGCAAGGCTTGATCTTGGAAGATCCGCAGCACAGCCTCTTGCTCAATACTGCTCTCAACTACGGTCTCGAGCTGGAACTGCTGGCCCATACGCACCTGAGAGGGCGCTCGCAGTTCGCTGATCAGCACTTCGTCTTCGCTCGGGTTCGAAAGATTAACGATATCGATCGGAATATTGTTACTCGCAGCCAAGCGCACCGCTTCGAGTGCTTTGCCATCGTTTTCGCCGCCATCGCTGATCAACACTAAGCGTTTCTGCGTATCGGCGGGGAAGAGCGCCAAGCCCAACTGAATGGCCTGCTCGATATTGGTGCGGCTGACGATCGGCGTCGACGAGAGCCGTCCCAGCGTCTGGAGATGGCTTGGCGCGCGGTCGACCAAGGCATTTTCGCCAAAAACCACAACCGCCGCTCGATCTTCGTCAGCCATCGCTTTGAGCGCGTTGTTGACGAACTGTTCGGCTTGGCTGCGCGCCGAAGGCGAGACCGAATCGCTGCTATCGATTAGAAAGACCGTGGTGATCTCTTCAACCGGACGCACGATCTGTGTGCCAGCCAAGCCCAAGACCAACGCAACGATTAGTGCGCTGCGCAGCCCTAAACTGCTCCAAAAGCGGAATGCGCTCATGCGGCGAGGCGTCAACAAGGCAAGCGCCCAGAGAGGCACAATCAGCAGGAGCCATAGGAGTGCTTCGGGGTAAATGAATGAGAGGCGTGGCATAGGCAATCTTGTCCTTCGCCAGTAAGTGTACTGGTAGATCCGAAACCACAAACAGCTGACAATGCGCGTAAAAAACGCTTGCTCAAAGGACGTGGAAACGGCTAAAGAAGTTCCAGTATTTGCATTGTACTGTATCTTCCAATCCGATAGCAAATCGAGTTTTTCAAAACCCATCTACATACCTGCAAGCGCTTCACAGCACATTCGAGCCAGCATCATCTGGCGGAAGAGGTCCTAACCTCCCATTCGGTCCTCACCGCGTCCGCCTCCGGCTACCAAGTCGCCGTCCTCTCATTCGGCTCTTTCGCCATCGCAGCTCAAGCTGCGATCTGCTTGCTGCATGCAGCAAGCAGCCCTTATCGCCTCGATTCGAACCGTACCCTAAGCCAAACCGTACCCTGAACCTGTCGAAGGGTACGGCTCTTCTTCCTCCGAAGAGCCAACGAACATCGAGGAAAACATAGCCAAGTTCTGCTCTGCCGAAGGCCACAAGCTTGGTGTCCTAATACCAAGTTCGTTTAAAGACTTGCTCACTTGGAATGTAAGAAAACTAAACCGGG
>CALGUG010000002.1 GCA_937902315.1 uncultured Chloroflexales bacterium | reverse complement strand
TCTCCCGCACTGCGGGCGAGGGGGTGAATGCTCCCCGTTCTGTGCTCTCAAGGATGATCCCGCAATGCTATGCGAACGATCGCCTGTTGCTGCCGACACGACTGTTGGGTAATGCATAGCTCCCGCGTGCGGGAGAAGGGACTACGAATTCACGCACTCAAAACGCTCTACTACCACATAGGATTATTCCAAATTTGGAAGCTGATATTCGAATCTGCTGTAAACAAGGAAAGGTCACTTATCATTAGACGTCTTGATCTCAAAGCCTCTTGTTTCCAGCTAGTATTGCGACTAGGTGAGGTCTCTCGGCAATTCACAGCTAAAGGAGCAGGTTATGAGATCAAGACGCCCGATGATGAACCTGATCGTTGGTTTCTTTTTACTCAGTCTTAGCAGCTGTCTTCTCTTGTTTCATAGCCCTTCAGCCTCTGCAGCCCCCGTAGAATGGCTCTGTTACCCCACTACGGGATCGGCAAGCATCAACGGCAAAGTCACCAAACCGGGTGGCTCTCCCCTTCAATCCGTGACAGTCGAAGTCTATAACAACTATGGTGTCCGCGCAGGCTATGCCTCTACCGATGCCAGTGGCGAGTATTCGGTCAACAATCTGATCGCGGGCACTTATTTCCTAAAAGTTGGAGCTCATCATGAAGGTTATGTAGGTGAATGGTATAACAACGCCCAAAAGGCGGTTGATGCAACGCCAATTGCGCTAAGCAACGCAGAAATCAAAAGTGGGGTTAATGTCGAACTAGCGCTTGGCGCAAAGATCAGCGGCACGGTCACTGACCAAGCAAGCAATCCACTCGAGAATGTGCAGGTCAGAATTTACAACGCCGACAAGTATCTCATAGCTAACACCTCCACCAATGCCAGCGGCAACTACAACACCACAACGGGGCTAACCAATGGCACCTACTATGTACAGTTCCAGCATTACGAAAAAGTGCCTATCTACTATCCCAACGCATCTTCAATAGACGCGGCGGAAGCGATCGTTATCTCAAGTCCAACAAACTATACAGTCAACGCCCAGCTTCAAGAGGGCATAACGCTCACTGGACAGATTAGCGATGCTGAAACAGATGCAGCCTTATCAGGTGTAGAAATCACTATCAGTGGAGAGAACCTCTCTAAATATGCTACCAGCACTGCAGGTGCCTTTAGCATTAAGGGTTTGAGGCCAGGTCAATATCGGCTAAATGCCTCTAGCTATTTCGATTCTTGGCCTTATGTAAGACAAACTCGCCTGATCACAATTCCCAACGGTGTCACAAGCTACAATGTTGATTTGGCTATCCCCAAAGGGGGCAGCATATCGGGCAAAGTAACCGATACCGACGGAAACCCGCTTGCTTCGATCACGATCTTCATCAGTAACGAAGACGGCTCCTATCAAGAGTACGTCTATACAAATGCTTCAGGGATCTATAGCGCTAACGGTATGCCCGATGGTAAATTTCAGGTTCACTTCCGCCCTTACACCTATATCGAAGAATATTATGACGATGCCAACGATCGCGAAAGCGCAACACTCGTAGAAATCCGTAATGCTGAAGCGAAAACGGGCATCGACGCCCAACTGGCGCTTGGCAGCAGTATCAGCGGCAAAGTCACCGATGCCGAGAGCAACGATCCGATCCAAGGTGTGTCTGTAGTAGTGCTCAATGAAGAGGGCTATCAGGTTGCCAGCGCCACCAGCCAAGCCGATGGAAGCTACACAACCCAAACCATCCTCCCCAGCGGCAAGTATCGGGTAAAGTTCACACCCGATGATCGAAATGGCTCGTGTGGCTATGTGCTCAGCTATAACCACGGCGCCTCAAGTGAGGAGGAAGCGCCCTTTATCAACATCACAGCGCCCACCCCTGTCAGCAATCTGAATATAGCACTGAAGCGCGGTGCATTCGTGAGCGGCAGCGTCAAAGATACGGCTAGCAATCAGCCCGTCACCCAAGGTCGGATTCGCATCTATGATCAAGCGGGCAAACAGGTCGGTTCTGCAAGAATCACCGAATTCGGCACCTTCCTGAATTCGACCGGTCTCCCTTCTGGAAGCTACTACCTTCACTACATTAGTGACGAGCAAGGCTACGTCGATACCTTTTACCCCAATGCAGCGTCACGCGAAGCTGCCAGCGTGGTGGACCTCGAAGCGCCTAACCTCAAAACTGGCATCAATTTCCAGCTCCAAAAAGGCAGCCTGATCAAGGGTAAAGCGCTGCTGGCGGGCAGTTCGATAGCCTTCCAAAATGGCAGCATCATTGTCTATAGCCAAACGGGCGAAAAGGTTGCTTATGCTTGGATAGAGAAGGACGGAACGTATAGCACTACTCCAGCGCTCCGCAGCGGGCAATACTACGTCGCCGCAGTACCCTACTACGACGAAGAAGGGATTGCCAGCCTGGCCAGCAGCCCGAGCGAGCCACAACGCATTATCTCATTCTATCGCACAGATGGCGGGGCCGCCCCAAGCATGCAGTCGGCCAGTTTGCTGAGCCTGACAGCGCCAACCAACCTCGAAAACATCGACATCTCGGTCTATTACGGCAGCTTTTTACCGCTCGTTCTGCAACCCTAAACCAACACGCTGAAGCAAGTGTTTATCGCGCAATCAAAACGATGTAGGCTAAGTTGCTCGCCACCTTTCAAATAGCGCTTAGGTTTACGGCTAAGCAGGGAGAAAAGTTTGGGATCTCGTGCCGCAACGCGAGATCCCAAATAACAAACTGGGCAAGCGAAAAACGAGAAAGAGGCGTATGAGATTTCGCGCTGTCTTCTTAGCTTCATAAGACAGCCTTATTGTGTCAGCACAATTATTTGAATAAGAAAGCATATATTGCTTTCTAGAGGGTTCATTTCCACTTTCTAAGGTTCATAGATTTGACACATCGGTCTTAAGACCGATATTTCAGAAGAAATTTTATGATATACAATAAGTGTTGAATATTTGCTTGTAATCACCAATTCACACATCGGCTGTAAAAGGAATTTTCAATCCTTTCTCCCATACCTCCTAATCTGCACTTGTGACGGGTTCGTTTAACCCACAACACTTTTCCAATCTGTCACTTCTATTCTGCTTACGACTAGGATCCGTCGTCTGGGTGTGTTAAGCGGTTTCCACCTCTATTCAACGTCGTGTAATCTCTACTTTTAGAGATCGCTCTCTTATTGAAAAGGATCAAGATTGTGCAAGGATCAATGAAGACCTCACACAAACGTTCTCGCTGGGCTGCATTTTTGGTTTTGGCCTTCGCACTAGCCTTTGCCTTTATGGCTAGCAGCTCTCCGGCCTTCGCCGCCGAGAAGACCAACACTATCCCGACCGTTAAGAACTTCAACAGCGCCCGTTTCGACATGCTTGTCACGATTGAGACCATGGGCATCAAAGATTTTGCCTTTGGCAATGGCTCTGTGCAAATGCCTGACCGCATGCAAGCTTGGATCGGCACCAACCACGATAGCGAGCGTATCGGTATCGTTGTGATCGGCTCGATGATCTACATGAACGAGGGCGATGGATGGGAAACCGTCAACGATGTTCCCGAGGGCACCGCTGATGCAATGCCGCTCTCCGATCAGATCGCCGCTCTGGCCGATCTATCGGAAGGGGTGTATGTGATCGGTTCGGCCAGCGTGCGCGGCCAAGCAGCTACTCAATACCAGCTTTCGGTTAAGGGCGAAAAGGTGCTCGACCTGGTTGGTGAGGTAGACAGCGAGACCGCCGCTCTGATCGAGGGTATGATGCTCAAGTACGACTTCTGGATCGGCGCTGACGGCACCTTCCTCCAGCAGAACACCCAGACCACGATTGCGGCTGGTAGCTACGCTGGTCAGGAGCTGCCTGAAATCACCACTAACTCGTTGGTGACCTTCTACGACTTCGACGATCCGAGCATCAACGTAGTCGCTCCTAACTAAGCGCTTCGATCAGCGATGGAGCTTGAATGGTTCACTGGGCTGGGTTTTACACGACTCAGCCCTTTTTTAACAACGCATTCGATCGTAAATCCGCACGCTTGCTTAGCTTTTCATACCAAATCCGTTAGATCACTTCCTTTTTGGCCTTCGGCAGAGCGGAACTCAACTCTTTTTGTTGTGTGAAATTTCGCGCTGGTGCGCGAAATTTCACACAACTTCTTTCCCGGCTGCTCGTCTTCCTGCACTGCAAGAGCGCAAGTCTTTAAATAGATTTGGTATCAGGGGGCGCTTGGGCGCAGGCAGACAGAAGCCGAATGTTTGGAAATGATGGTGATAGCCGTAGGCGGACGCGCTAGAAGCCGAATGGAAGGTTGAGACCTTTCTGCCAAGAAGTGAACAAGCGGATTTGATTTGAAGGGTTGTACGGGTCTCAAACTGTTGGCATAGGATTAAAACAAAAGAAAAAGGCCGTCTATGACAGCAAAAACCGTGAACAACTCACCCCGCAAAGTACGATTTCGCTTCGCCCTGTTACTCGCTTTTTTGGCAAGCCTGCTCGCCTTCAACGCCGGAACCCCAAGCGCCTATGCCGCTGAAAAGGTGCCGAGCCTGCCTGCAATCCAAGTTCCTCAGTCGGCCCGTTTTGATTTTCTAGCCACCGTTAAAGTCGATTTTCTTGAAGACTATGCCTTCGCTCAAGGCTCGCTGCAGCAGCCCGACCGCATTCAGGCTTGGGCGGGCACCAACCACACCGATGTACGCACTGGCGTTGTAGTGGTCGGCAACCGCAGTTACATCAACGAAGGCGATGGCTGGCAGTCGAGCGGCGCAGTCATTCCGATGCTGCACCCCGCCGCGCTGACCGATCACATTATGCATCTTTCGGGCGATAACGACGCCTTCTTGGCCTTCCAAGAAGAGCTCGGCTTCCAGATGAATCAGGTTGGCGGCCTGCCAAGCGAAATGCCCGACCTGCTCGAAGGCATCTATCGCATCGGCAGCAGCACGATTCGTGGCAACGCGACCACGCAGTACCAAGTGCGCATCTCAAACGCCAAGCTGATCGAATTCATCGAAGAGTTTGGCGTGCCGGTCGATTACGAGACCCGTGCGCTGCTCGAAAACCTCGAGATCAAGTACGACACCTGGATCGATGCCAACGGTATGGTGCATCAGGAAAATATCTACATCGGCTTCAAAGAGACCGAGATCTACGGCGTAGTTATTCCTGATATGTCGCTCAACCTGCTGATCACCTACTACGATCACAACAACTCCAACATCAACATCGTCGCCCCGGTCTAAGCCAATAGCTTAGCCAAACAGCGAGGGCTGAAGTTCGCTTCAGCCCTCTTTCTGTTGCCCCTTCACACCTGCTCTGCCAACCCGCTCCAACATACTCAGGCGGAGAGGCGGCTAGCTCCCATTCGGTCCTCACCGCGTCCGCCTCCGGCTACTAAACAGGGCTAGCCCCGAACAGGGCCCTCTCCCCCCGACCCCCTCTCCCGCAAGCAGGAGAGGGGAGCTTGGCTGCGTTTCACCAAAGAGGCCGTATCCAGCCCACAAAGCCGTATCCTTCAACTTGCGGTTCCTGAGCTTGCCGAAGGGCAGGGTACGGCTCGGTGCAACTCTCTAAAAGTCTCTGTCTCTTGACTCAGTGTCTCAGTGCCTCTGTGGTGAACAAAAAACGGTGCCTCTGTGGTGAACAAAAAACAGTGTCTCTGTGATGAATAGAATGTGGCCCTCTCCCCCGACCCCTCTCCCGCAAGCAGGAGAGGGGAGCTTGGCTACGTTTTACCAAATCAGTGTCTTGACTCAGTGTCTCAGTGCCTCTGTGGTGAACAAAAAACAGTGTCTCTGTGGTGAACAGAATGTGGCCCTCTCCCCCGACCCCTCTCCCGCAAGCAGGAGAGGGGAGCTTGACTGCGTTTTACCAAAGAGGCCGTACCCAACCCACAAAGCCGTACCCTTCGACTTGCGGTTCCTGAGCTTGCCGAAGGACAGGGTACGGCTCGGTGCAGCTTTCTAAAAGACTCAGTGTCTTGACTCAGTGTCTCAGTGCCTCTGTGGTGAACAAAAAACGGTGTCTCTGTGGTGAACAAAAAACGGTGTCTCTGTGGTGAACAAAAAACGGTGCCTCTGTGGTGAATAAAAAGGCGCGGTGATTTGGTCTGGTATAATGCGCCCGAACCTTGGAAGCTCATAGTTATGGTGGAGAAGCGAAGCGCGGCGCTTGCCGATTGTACGTGGTGACCGCCATTCCTGTAGGAGATGACGGCTTGAATCGACACTCTTCCTCTGCGCGCCGGCCTGCTAGGCTGAGCAGCGCTCTAACGACAACCTCGCTTACGTGGCTCGATCTAGTGGTTTGGCTGCTTGCTTTGGCCTGTACCTGGGGCTTTCTAAGCCTCGTCCCCTTGCAGCGCGAGCAGGCTTTTTCGCTTGGCAGCACCGATAGCACGGTCGCCAAGGATTTCCATCTGGCAGAGACCACCGATCAAGGGCGCGGCTATCGTTGGACAACCGGAAAGAGCCGTTTGCTGTTGCAACCCCAAGGTTTGGGCCAGCACACCCTGCGCTTCACGGCGACCGCGCCGCGCCCCGATGGCAGCAGCGTGCCTCTGCAGGTCACAATCAACGATACGATCCGCTTCGACGTGCTGATGCAAGAACAAACGCGGCGCTTCAGCCTGCTGGTGCCGGGCGATACGGTCAGAAAAGGCTTGAACGAGGTGCGCTTCGAGAGCCCGACCTTTGTGCCGGTCGAGGTCAACAACGACCCAGAGCGCAATCTGGGCGTGGTGGTCTTCGAGAGCGCGTGGCAGGCCAGCGAACCGCAAAGCTGGCTGCTGCCGACCCAGATCATCGCGATTATGCTGGTCGGCCTGCTGCTCTATCTGCTGCTCTGGCGGCTGGGCATCAGTTTCGGCTGGCGCAGCCTGATACTGCTCTTGCTGATCGCGATCAATCTGGCGATGCGCCACAGCGATATGCGCTTTATGTTCCGCTGGAACGCCCTGCTGATGTCGGGCGCTCTCGCACTCGCGCTGGCGATCGCCTTGGCTGTGGTCTGGCGCTGGCCCGCTCAACCGACCAAGCTGGCCTGGCGCGCTTGGTTCCAAGCCCACTGGCGCGCTTTTGTCGGCTACCTGCTCGCTACGCTGGTGATGCTCTTCCCGCTGATCAGCACGATGGCGAGCCATATTCCGGGCGGCATGGGCGACAACCTCGAATACCTCTGGAAGATGGAGTGGTACCGCGTGGCACTGCTCGAACAGCACGTCTCGCCGACCCATGTGCCCCAGATCTTCTACCCGACCGGGGCCGAGCTGACGATTTCCGAGATGGCGCCCGCCCACATGCTGCTCTGGCTGCCGATCACTAGCCTGCTGGGAGCCACGATCAGCTACAACCTGATTATGCTCTCGACCTTCGTGCTCTCGGGCTTCTTCACCTATCTGCTGGCGCGCCGCATGGGTGCCAAGCCCGGCGCGGCTTTTGTGGCAGGGCTGGTCTTCGCCTTCTGTCTGCGGCGCTTCTTCCACATCACCGGCCACTTCGGCATGATGGGCACCCAATGGCTGCCGCTGGCGCTCTACGGCTGGGAAGGCTTTCTGCAGCGGCGGCGCGTCTGGGATGGCTTTGTGGCAGGCTTGGCTATGGTGCTAGCCTCCTGGTCGACCCTGCACTATGGCGCGACCATTCCGCTCTTGCTGCTGCTCTACGCGCCCTTCCGCTTGGGCCTGCGCGAGCTGCCGAGTATGCTGCAGGGCTGGCGTGCGCTACTGGTGACCAGTGCGCTCTGCATTGTGCTGGTGCTGCCCGTGGCCGTACCCTACGCCGAGTCGCAAGCGCTGGGCCTGACCTTTAAGCATCGCTACGAGCAACTGCTGCTGCACACCTCGACCCTAAGCGAATATGTCTTGCCCAACCCCTACCACCCGCTCTGGGGCAACTGGGCCAGCCAATTTTACCGCCTGCACGACGGCGGCGAGCATAACTTCGGCATCGGCTACACCCTGCTGCTGATGGTGCTGGCGAGCTTCTGGCTGGCGCGCAAAACGCCCTATCTGCGCGCGCTCTTGCCGATCATTCTGGTCAACATCGTGATGAGCTTGGGGCCGGAGTGGCGTTTCGCCGATGGAGGGAGCATCAAATTACCGGTCTGGTACGTGGTGAACTACGTTCCGGTGCTGAGCGGCATTCGCACCTGGTCGCGTATGGCCATGTATGTGGTGCTCTGCTGCGCGCTCTTGGCATCGCTGAGCCTAAGCAATCTGCCCCAAGGCCTGCCGCGCTGGTTTCAGCACTACGCTTGGGCGCTGGCGAGCGGCTTGGTGCTGTTCGAGATGATCTCGATCTTGCCCTATACGCCGACAGCGCCGCGCGCCGTCGATCTCTGGATCGGCCAACAACCCGGCAGCGGCGCTGTGGTGCAGATCCCGAACGGCTTCGGCGGTCAGAGCGAATACTACAGCCTCTTCACGGACAAGCCCACCAACCAAGGTACCGGCAAGTTCCCGCCGCCCGCCTTCCGCGAAGGCCAAAACCGCCTGCTCGGCTTCCCCGACGATTCCTCGCGTCGGCTCTTCCAGCGCTGGGGCACCGAGTATATCATCATCGATCAGCAGGCCATGGATCTCGAATACCCGCGCTGGCGCGAACGCCTGCCCAACTTCCCCGAGTTCCGCGAGGTCTACCGCGACGAGGTCTACATCGTCTACCACTTCGAGCTAGATGACACCCACACGGCTTGGCTTCAGCGATAGCCGCGCAGCCCCAGTTTGAAGGGCACGTTGCGGGCGATGATCAGCGAGTGGGGCTGCTCATTGCCGCGCAACAGGTCGAGCCGTTCAAGGTATTCCGATTCGACCGTTTCGATTCGGCCCGTTGTAACCTCGCTTAGTTGAGGATGCTTGACCGAAAAAACGTAGCTGCGCCCGCCGTGGATCAGGTAGCCCCGCAACGGATCAGTGAGCGTGCGCAGCAGCTCGCTTTGATCGGCGAAGGGTTCGCTCGGCAGAGCCATGCTGCGATCCTCATAGGCGCGCAAGCTGAGCTGCCAGGGCTGCTTGCAATCGAGCTCGAACGAGCCTTTGTCCCAATCTCGCCCAAAACGCAGGGCCGCCCGCTGAACGGGAGCGCCCAAGATGCGCGCGCCGAAGTAGGGCGCGTACTGCTTGGTGCTGACGCCGAAGAAAAAGACCGCAGGCCCGGCGGAATCGCGCACGTAGGTGCGGTAGTTCACGCCCGAGACGGGCAGCCCCAGCCAATCGCTGCCGATGAAGCCGGGCCGAAAGCCCACGGCGCGGTAGCAGACCAGCCCGATGCAGGCCATACGTCCGGCGGGTGTCGGAAAGGTTTCGAGGCTAAGCCAGTCGGGCAGGTGCGGGCGCACCCGCGCGATCGGCACAAAGAAGTGGATCAACAAGAGCGTGCGCATCGTTTCGGCGAACGGCAGCGCTTCTGAGACAATCTTGGGGGCATAGATCGGGCGGAGTGGTGATTCTGCCATGGGCTTCACCTCATATCAAATCCGCTTGTTCGCTTCTTGGCGAGGAGGTCTCAACCAACCATTCGGCTTCTAGCGCGTCCGCCTTCGGCTATCAACATCCGTTCCAAACATGCGGCTGCTCGTCTGCCTGCGCCCAAGCGCCCCCTGAAAAGCCAAGCGTGCCTGCGGATTTGCTATCAAATCTGCCAAAGCACAAAACACAAGCTGTTCAAGCGGATTTCGTATCATATCAAATTCGCTTACAAAATGGCGCTCTTGTAACGCAAAAGTGGTCAGGTTCCACTCTGCCAAAGGCCAAATAGAAAGCAATCAAGCAGATTTGGTATCACTAGTCTGAGCAAAAAGAGAGGTGAGGGAGCCACCGCCCCTCACCGTTTCTGTCTATCAGCCTTGTCGCAGCTTCGCGATATTTTCGGCGATCGAGCCTTTGCCAAAGACCGCTGAGCCAGCCACCAGCACGCTCGCCCCCGCCTCGATAGCGAGGCCAGCCGTGCCGGGCGCGATGCCACCATCAACTTCCAGCTCGGCCTGCGAGCCGATCGCATCGAGCATGGTGCGCAGACGGCGGATCTTGTCGGTGCTGCTAGGGATGTAGGACTGGCCGCCGAAGCCCGGGTTGACCGACATAATCAGCACCAGATCAACCTCGGGCAAGATCTCTTCGAGGGTCGAGAGCGGCGTAGCCGGGTTGAGGGTTACACCCGCCTTGGCACCGAGGCTTTTGATCGTCTGGATCGTGCTGTGCAGGTGTGGGCATGTTTCGACATGCACCGTGATGCGGTCGGCACCAGCGTCGCGGAAGGTCTTCAGATAGCGCTCGGGCTGTTCGATCATCAAGTGCACGTCGAGCGTCAGCTTGGTGAGCGGACGAATCGCCTCTAGCACGAGCGGCCCGAAGGAGATATTTGGCACGAACATGCCATCCATAATATCGACGTGGAACCAGTCGGTTCCGCCAGCCTCCGCTTCGCGAATCTGCTCGCCCAGACGACTAAAGTCGGCAGCAAGAATCGAGGAGGCGATCTTCACCTGTTTCACGCAGTATCATCCTCTCCAAGTTTAGGATAAACGAGTATAGATCGGGCCGTTGGGTCGCAATTCGCTTTGAAAAAGGATCGCGGGGCCACAAGGCCATTCGAGCGCTTGGCTGCTCTGGCTGCGCAGCGCATCACCGATGGCGGAAAGCTGTTGAGGTGTGGTCTCGCGCCGCACGCGCCCAAGCGTGAGGTGCGGTTTAAAGCTACGGCGATCGAGTTCGATGCCCAGCTTCTGCAGGTCGTCGCCCAGCGCGGCTTGGCTGGCAGCCAAACGCGGCACCTCGCCCTGAACCCCACACCAGAGCGTGCTCGGCCGCTTGAGGTTGGGAAAGGCGCCCAGAGCATCGAGCCTGAGCATGGCGTCGCGATGGTCTTGATGGCGGCCCAGTATCGTCACAAGGTCGTTCACCAACGCGGGCGAACATTCACCCAAAAAATGCAGGGTGAGATGCATGGCGCTGGCTTCGACCCAGCGCACCGAACGAGCGTAAGGGCCAAGCTCAGCTTGAAGACGGTCTTGATGTTGCATCAAGACCGTCTTTACAGATTGTGGAAGCTCAAGAGCAATAAAAAGTCGCATTAGACATCATGGTTAAGCCAGTACGGCGACTGACTATCGATATGTGGATCGTCTGAATTGAGATGGCCACGCAGATAGCTGCCATCGGGCTGCAGATCGCGCGCATTCAGACTATCTTTCAGATAGGACTGCAAGAGATCGTCGTGAATATGGCGCAGCAGGTTCTGATCTTCGATCGGGAAGAGCGTCTCGACTCGTCGATCGAGGTTGCGCTCCATCAAGTCGGCGCTTCCAAGGTAGAGCGTCTCATCACCGTTATTCCTGAAGTAGAAGATCCGGCTATGCTCTAAGAAGCGTCCCACAATCGAGCGAACCCGAATGCGCTCGCTCAGACCCGGGATATTGGGGCGCAGACAGCAGACTCCCCGCACGATCAGATCGATCTCGACGCCTGCTTGGGCCGCAGCGTAAAGCGCATTGATCATCTCGGGGTCGGTCAACGAGTTCATCTTGAAGATGATGCGCCCCGTGCCGCCGTTGTTTTGAATATCGATCTCGTTTTGAATCAGCTTAATCAGGCCACTGCGCAATGTGATGGGCGCGACCAAGAGCTTGCGATAGCTATTCTGGCGCGAATAGCCCGTCAGGAAGTTGAACAGTTCGGAGACATCGGCCCCGATGTCGGGACGGCAGGTCAGCAGGCCCAGGTCGGTGTAGAGCCGCGCTGTGCTGGCGTTATAGTTGCCCGTGCCCAAGTGTACATAGCGCCGCAATCCATCTGGCTCCTTGCGCACGATCAAGGCCAGCTTCGCGTGAGTCTTCAGACCTAACAGGCCGTAAACCACGTGCACACCCGCTCGCTCGAGTGCGCGCGCCCACGTGATGTTGTTGGCTTCGTCGAAGCGTGCCTTCAACTCGACCAAGACCGTCACCTGTTTGCCCTCTTCGCGCGCCTGCATCAACGCGTTAACGATCGGCGAATTGGTGCCGACCCGATAGAGCGTCTGCTTAATCGCCAAAACCTGCGGGTCGGTGGCCGCTTTTTTGATCAGATCGACCAGCGGCATAAACGAGTCGTAAGGGTGGTGAAGCAGAATATCCTGTTGCCGAATAGCGCTAAAGATATCGGTATGGCCGCGCAGAGCCGCCGGAACTTTGGCCACAAAGGGCGGATCTTTCAGATCAGGGCGGTCGAGCGACATCAGCGATAAGAGGTCGCTCAGGCCCAGCGGGCCGGTCACAGCGTAGAGATCGTTCGACTTGATCTTCAGGTTTGCGAGCAGCAGATTGCGAATGTGCTCTGGCATCTTGGCATGCACCGAAATGCGCACCACTTCGCCAAAACGACGTTGCAACACACTCTGCTCGATCGTGCGCAGCAGATCGCCCGCCTCGTCCTCTTCGATCTCCATATCGGCGTTGCGCGTCACCCGGAAGGGATAGGTCGCGATCACTTCGAGGCCTGGGAAGAGCGTATGGATATGGGCAGCGATCACCTGTTCCAGCCAGACAAAGCTGTAGCGACGCTCGGGGCCAACTTGGGGATTCTTGGGGTCGTCTACATTGCTGATCGGAATCAGGCGTGGCAGCACTTCCGGCACTTTAATGCGTGCAAAGAGAGATCCTTCTTCGGGGTCGTTGATTTCGACCGCGAGATTGAGACTTAGGTTTGAGATATGCGGGAAAGGATGGCTGGTATCGAAAGCCAAGGGCGTTAGCACTGGGAAGACTTCTTGCTCGAAATAGGTTTTGACCTCTTCGACCTGGCTTGGGTGCAGCTGATCGTAATCGAGCAAGTAGATTCCTTCAGCAGCAAGGCTGGGCAGCAAGACATCGAGCAGCAGATGACGCTCTTGCTCGAGCATTGGCACCAAAATGCGACGAATCGCAGCTAACTGCTCGGTTGGCGTCAGGCCGTCCGGCGAATGCTTCTGAACCCCAGCGGCGACTTGTTGTTTGATAGCGCTCACGCGAATCATAAAAAACTCATCAAGGTTCGAGGCGAAGATCGCCAGAAACTTGACTCGTTCGAGCAGTGGATTGCGCGTATCAAGAGCTTCTTCCAAGACACGCCGATTGAACTCTAACCAGCTTAGTTCGCGATTGAAATAGGCTGATTGACCGCTTGGCAGATCTATGTGAGGCTCTGGATACGAGGGAGTCTCTTTTTGCGTCATTGGTTTAGCCCGCGGTACAACAGTCATTCTTGTTACCTATCGTCATTCAAGAGATCGTATGTATACACCCATAAACTGATATGAATAAACACGGATCTCCTAGCAGGATCCACTCTTTTAGCTTACCACTTTTCGCTACAAATTTAAGCCAGTGATAGAAGAGGGACAAAGCGATGACGAGCGTGCCTTAGCTATTTGGTACAGGCGAATCTGCACTTTCGCTCGGAGATGACTGTTCGATCGTTTCTACACCGTCGTCTTGGTCTGGTGGCAGCGCTCGCATATGGTTGATCACAAGGCCAATAATGCCAACAACGATCAAGAGGATGCTCATCAGCTGGGCGACGCGAATCGAGCCTTCACAGCTTCCTCCGATGCCATTGCCACACAGACTATCTGTGCGAAGACCTTCAATAAAGAGCCGTCCGATCGAGTAGACAATGAAATAGATAAAGATCAGGTCGCCGGTGCGCAGCCAGTGCTTGATCTTGGGCTTAAAGGTGCCGAGGTTGCGGTCAAGCCACAACATCAGACCCACACCCAACAGATTCCAGACCGATTCATACAAAAAGGTCGCGTGGAAGAGCGTGTCGGGCGGATATTGCTGCATATCGCGATAAGGGCCAACTCGGCGGTTGGCGTCGATAATCACACCAAAAGGCAGATCGGTCGGCCGCCCATAAGCCTCTTGGTTCATAAAGTTGCCCCAGCGCCCGATCGCCTGGCCCAAGAGCAGGCCGGGGATACAAATGTCGACCCATTCCCAGAAGGGCAATTTGTTCCAACGCGTATAAATAACTGCGCTCAAAACCGCGCCGATAATCGCACCGTGAATGGCAATGCCCCCCGTCGCTGGATTGATGATCTCCAGAATGGGTCGATCTTTGAAGTTATTCCATTCAAACGTGACGTAATAGATACGAGCGCAGATAATGCTCAGAATCAGGCCGAGGATCAGGTGGTTCCAAACATGATCAGGGTCGTAACCTCGATCGGCGGCGCGGCGCGAACACATCCAAGCAGCCAGTAGCGCACCAGAGATGATGATCACACCATACCAGTGAACTACTAGCGGGAAGCCAAAGATAGTCGTATTAATGAAATACGGATCATCAGGAGGATAGAGTCCCATACTCTTCTTTCATCTTCTCTTGTTAGGGTATATGTTTCGACATTGTACGCAGTTGTGTGTGGACTGTCAAAACAAAGCACACACTATTTAGCGTTATGCTACACACATGAAAATAAATTCGAGCAAAAATCGCTCATTCATAGTCTATCGGCTTGTTTGGCCCTCAGAAGCTGTTTATTTCTAGCCTTGGTATTGTATAGCGCTCTGTCTGCAAACCATCGCTAGGGCCTTGCGATTTGCTTTCCGCTTTTGGCAAGCGTATACTGATTGTTATACAATCAAAAACACACAATCCAAAGGAGGATTTCGATATGGCGATAGAGCAGTTTCTCGTGCCCGAAGTGTCGTGTCAGCACTGCGTCAAAGCGATCACCGAGGAAGTCAACACCATCAAAGGTGTGCAACAGGTCGTTGTCAACCTGAGCAACAAAAGCGTGCGCGTCGAACACGACGGCAGCGTCAGCATACAAAGCTTGATCGATGCGATCAGAGATGCAGGCTACGAAGAGATTTCGGTTCTGGCCTAAAGCTTCACAGCATCAAGCAGATAACACAGAGCCAGCCTGCACGCGCAAGCTGGCTTCCGTCTATGACAGCACCTCCGCTCGGCCGCTTCACAAATCAGGCGGCGAGCTCTCAACCTTCCATTCAATCCTCACCGCGTCCGCCTTCGGCTATCAACATCCCGCCCATCAAAAGAGGACTGTAGCCGCCCACGCGAAGCCTTCACCCGATTTCGAAACAGCTCAGATCAAATTCGCTTACAGAGTTGTGTTCTTGTAACGCAAAACAGGCTAGTTCCACTCTGCCGAAGGCCAAATAGAAAGCAACAACCGGATTTAGTATCAAACCCGCTTATATCGTTAGCTAAAGCCGCCAAAGCCGCGCTGTGCCATCTTCCGAGGCCGAAGCACAGACACCATTGGCTGCACAGCTCAAACCGCGAATGCCGCTGGTATGAATGGCGCGTGTGCTGACCAGTTGGCAGGTTTGCAGCCGCCAGATCTTGATCAGGCCATCGTTGCCACCCGAGAGCACAAACTGCCCATCGTGGCTGAAGCTCAGCTGGGTGATCGGGCCTCTGTGCTCGCTGTTGATGATCTGAGCACGGTTTGTACCGATCTTCCAGAGCCGAATCTCGCCATCGTCGCTGCCCGAAGCGAGCAGATCGCTATTGGGGTGAAAGGCCAAGGCTTGAACACGAGCCTTATGGCCGATCAGATTGTGTACCAAATGGGCATCGTAGGCGCGCCAAAGCCGCACCGTGCTATCATCGCCCGCCGAAGCGATCCACTGCCCATCCGGCGAGAAGAGCGCATCGCGCACACGGTTGTTGTGCCCAACCAGCCGCGCGATCTGAACACCGCGCCGCGTATCCCAGAGCGAAAGCTCACGTTCGTCGAGCACGCACAACAGCGCCAAACCATCAGGGCTGAAGGCGACCTTCCTTACTGGCCCGCTCTCCTCGAGCGTACGCAACAGTTTACCTTTGCTCGCGTTCCAGATCCGTATCGTGCGGTCGTTGCCGCCCGATCCAAGCGCCGATCCATCGCTGGTATAGGTGATATGGTTTACCAAAGTATAATGCTCGCGCAGACTGTGACTGGCCTGATCGCTCGTGCTATCGTTGCTGTCCCATAGCTCGATCGTGCCATCGCGCGAGGCGGTGGCGACCTGCTCGGCCTCTGGGGTGAGCGCTAGACTGCTTAAAGCCTGTTTATGCACCATAAAGGGGCGAGTCGGACTATGGCTGTTCTCCAACGACCAAAAGCGCAGATTGCTATGGCCCGCCAGCGAGATCAACTGTTTGTTATCGGCAGAGAAGGCCACTTGCAGCACTTCGCTGCTATGGCCTTGCAGGCTGCGCAACTGCTCGCCATCGCTGACCCGCCAGATGCGTATCGAGGTATCGCTCGAACCCGAAGCCAGCATGCTGCCGTCGGACGAAAAGGCCAGACTGAGCACCCACGAGCTATGGCCTTGCAGCGTGCGAACTTGGTTGAGGTTGCTGAGCCGCCAGAGCTTGATGCTACGGTCATTCGAACCAGAAGCGACAAGGCTGCCATCGGGCGAAAAGATCACCCTATTGACCGCACTGTTATGGCCGCGTAACACCCGCATGCTTGAGCGATCGGCTTTGCGCCATAGCCGTACCGTTCGGTCGTCGCCAGCGCTCGCAATGATGTTACCATCGGGCGAGAAGGCGAGGCTACGCACCTCGTCGGCGTGGCCTTGCAAGCGCCCCAACATTCGCCCATCTGCGACATGCCACAAGCTCACCATGCGCCCCTGGGCCGCAGCCAACAGTTGTCCATCGGGCGAAAACGTCAGCGCCGTTGTGCGCTCTGACTCGCAGCGCAGGCGCCGCAGCAGCTGGCCCTTTTGAACATCCCACAGCTCGATCTGGCCGAGCTGGGCAAGCGCCACCATATTCGCCGCCGGATTGAACGCGCCCGCTAAGCTGGGCGAATCGATCTCCCAGAGCGCCTCACTGTTGGGCGGCTCGAACAAAGCGGCGCCACCCCCACCAAACAGCAGGATCCTGCGACTATCCCAGAGCACAAACTGGCGAGCGACGCCGCGCCCGAAACGGCGGATCACCTTTTGCTCGTGCAGCACTGGAGAGCTGAACTGACCACGCAACAGAATAGGCTCTTCGCTTTGGGGCACAGCCTCTTCTGTTTGGGGCAGGCTGGGCCGCCCGTGCACACGTAAGGCGCCCAGGCGCGCCCAGATCGCGCGCATCAGGCGCTCGAAGCCGCGCTGATTGGTGTAGTCGATCTGCTGAAGCGTCTGCCAGTCGCTCGGCAAGGTGCTGTTATCGATGCGTAGCACGATGGTCGGCAGATAGCCGCTCGGAAAGCTTTCGATGATCCGTTGAGGTATGGCTAGCTCGGGTAGCGCTTCGTGAGATTTATTCCAACTCCGCTGCGACACAACATAGAGCATCAGATCGCTCTGAACAAGTATCTCTTTCCAGTGCGACTGCTTCTCGTCGGTAAGTATCTTCGCTTCGATTCGCTGGCTACGCAGTTGATGCACGATCTCCATCAGCGCGTTCTGATCGCTGGAAGCCGCACTTATCGTAATATGCAGCGAGTCGATCTGGCTGCTAGTAGCTACTTCAGGCATAATTCCTCGGCTCTCAATCATCGTTCTTTCATCATACCACGCCGAGTCACACTCGACATCCGTCGCTAGTGTGGTTACAAAAATTGCACTGTTGTTAAACAAACAAGGGGAGTACAATAACACAAAGAAAGGGGAAAAGTGCTATGAGAAAGATACCCTCATCTGAAATTACTCCCGAATATGTCTACCGTTCACGCCGCGCCTTTTTAGGCGGCCTCGCCGGAGCAGCGGCGAGTCTAGCTCTGAGCGCCTGCGGAGCGCCCAGCGCCACAAACAGCGCGCCAGCCGAGAGCGGCCCCGCACCCCAAGCGGTGGGCAGCAGCGACGAGCTCGGCGACCCGCTCACCGACTACACATCGATCACCAACTATAACAACTTCTATGAATTTTCGACCAACAAAGAGCGCGTCGCCCCACTCTCGGCGAATATGAAGCTCAGCCCGTGGAATGTGGAAGTGGGCGGTCTGGTACGTAATCCTAAAACCTACGCCATCGAGGATCTGACCAAGCGCTTCGGTGAAGAGGAGCGCATCTACCGTCTGCGCTGCGTCGAAGCTTGGTCGATGGTCATCCCTTGGCTGGGCTTCCCACTCAACAAGATCTTGGCCGAGGTTGAGCCGACCTCCGAAGCCAAGTACGTGCGCTTCCAGAGTCTGGCCGATCCCGAGCAAATGCCGGGCTTGAAAGATCCTTGGTACGAATGGCCTTATGTCGAGGGTTTGCGCCTCGATGAGGCGATGCACGATCTGACCTTTATGGTGACCGGCCTGTACGGCAAGAGCTTGCCACCCCAAAACGGCGCGCCGCTGCGCTTAGCCGTGCCTTGGAAGTATGGCTTCAAGAGCATCAAGTCGATTGTGAAGATCGATCTGGTGGCCGAGCAGCCCGTCTCGCTCTGGATGGCGGCGGCACCCCACGAATACGGCTTCTATGCCAATGTTAACCCCGATGTGCCCCACCCGCGTTGGTCGCAGGCCAGCGAGCGCCGCATCGGCGAGCTGAGTCGCCGCGAGACCTTGCCCTTCAATGGCTACGCCGAAGAGGTCGCAGCCCTCTATAGCGGCATGGATCTGGCCAAATACTATTGATCGCTAGAAAGGACGGCCCGTGGAGCAGAGTAAACAGATCGCATCTCAGAACACGCCGAAGAGCAAACACAGCCAGCCAGCAACCCAGCTTTCAGCTTTTCAGCGCTGGAAAAAGGGCTGGACGCCCCTTCAGATCGCTGTGCATATCGCGAGTCTGCTGCCCTTCCTCTGGCTGCTTTGGAAGGGCAGCACCAATGATCTGACCGCCAACCCGATCCAATTCATTACTCAGACCACCGGTTTTGTAGCGATTATTCTGTTGATACTCTGTTTGGCTTGTACGCCGCTTAACCTGCTATTCGGCTGGCGTCAGCTCAATACCCTGCGTCGTCCGCTTGGTCTCTACGGTTTTTTCTACATTTCGCTGCACATCGCAACCTTTTTATTGCTCGACTACGGTCTGAACTGGCCCTTGATCGTAGGCGCGGGCAGAGAGAAGCGTTATATTCTGTTCGGTCTATCGGCCTTTGTGCTGCTGCTGCCATTGGCCCTGACCTCGACGCGCGGCTGGATGCGCCGCCTTGGCAAAAACTGGAAGCGCATCCACCGCCTGATCTATCTCGCCGTGCCGATCGCGATCGTCCACTGGAGCCTGTCGCTCAAGTCTGACATTCGCATACCCGTGTTTTATGGCGCGCTGGTCGTCCTGCTCTTGCTGATGCGCCTTCCAGCCATCAAGCGCTGGATCGCTCGACTACGCCACCCGCAACGCTAGGCTTTATATTCACCACAGAGGCACTGTTTTTGTTCACCACAGAGACACGGAGGCACTGAGTCAAGACACTGAGTCTTTTAGAGAGCTGCACCGAACCTGCCCTTCGGCAAGCTCAGGAACCGCAAGTCGAAGGATACGGCCTCTTTGGTAAAACGCAGCCAAGCTCCCCTCGCCCGCAGTGCGGGAGAGGGGGCCGGGGGGTGAGGGCCACATTCTATTCACCACAGAGGCACTGAGGCACTGAGCAAGAGACTGAGACTTTTAGAGAGCTGCACCGAGCCGTACCCTGTCCTTCGGCAAGCTCAGGAACCGCAAGTCGAAGGATACGGCCTCTTTGGTAAAACGCAGCCAAGCTCCCCTCGCCCGCAGTGCGGGAGAGGGGGTCGGGGGGAGAGGGCCACATTCTATTCACCACAGAGGCACTGAGACACTGAGTCAAGACACTGAGTCTTTTAGAAAGCTGCACCGAGCCGTACCCTGTCCTTCGGCAAGCTCAGGAACCGCAAGTCGAAGGATACGGCCTCTTTGGTAAAACGCAGCCAAGCTCCCCTCGCCCGCAGTGCGGGAGAGGGGGCCGGGGGGGTGAGGGCCCAGCTCAGGGCTAGCCCCTTTTGATAGCCGGAGGCGGACGCGGTGAGGACCGAATGGCAGCTAGCCGCCTCTACGCCTGAAAATAGTGCAGAAGGATGGGGAGATCTGCCCTTTGACCTAACAGCAGAACGCTGGGCGCTCGGCTGTTAGGTCTCACACGGCTAGCTCAAGATAGAGAAGATGAACTGAGCCGCGAAATAGGCCGCGCCGAAGAGCACAAATAGGCCCAGCAGCGCCATCAACACGCGCCCATTGATGAGCGGCTCGAAGCTGGGCGGTTTGGGCAATTGGGGCGTATAGTCGGGAATGGCGGCCTCGCTAGGCAACGAGCGCGTAGGATAGAGCGTAGGGATCTCGCCCATGGTGTTGGGCATTGTATTCGGATAGATCGGCTCGAAATCGTAGTCGTAGTCGTCGTAGCGCGACGAACTGCTTGGCTGTTGCGGCAGCGAGGTGGGCAGACGGGTATCGCCGCTGCGGCGCGCCCGCCCGCCGAGCACAACGACCGTGCCGATCACAAAGGCGACCAGCGCCACGCCGCCCAAAAGCATCGGGAGAGAGATGCCCGAGGGTAGCGATATGCCGCTTGTGGCGCGTCGAATCAAATTGAGGAGCGGCTGAGCTACAAACACAAGCAGAAAGAATATCGCGCTCAGCCAATTCCCAAGCGATGATCGTTTCTCTTTTGGATCTTCTTCCATAACGTTTCTCAGACTACGGGTGTAGCGCGCACTATCAGGCGATGGGTATAGACGCCGAAAGGCACGCATGTGATCAAGGTCAAGGTCTCTTGATTGGTATGATGCAACACCCATACATCAGTTGGCAGCACCGTCAAGATCTCGTTGACGCGGTAGTGACGGGTCTGACCGTTTACTTGGAGATAGATATCGTCGCCCACCTGCGCCTCGGGCAGACGGTTAAAGATGATGCCGCGATAACCGACGTGCCCAGCGATCACAATGTTGCCGGTAGTGTTGGGCATGGCCCCGAATTCCCAGTAATGCCCGGCGCTATAGCGCGGAACATCATCGACGCCCGGGCCAAAGGCGATCTCGATCACCGAGACATCGATGCCGATGCGCGGAATGCTGATGTGGGTCGGGCGCACCAAGTCCCAAGCCTGAGCCGCCGATTGAACCGGAGCCAAGGCCTCGGCGGGGGCGGGGTGTTCGGCGAGGTATTGACGCCCGAGATGGCTCAACTGAACGCGGGCGTTGGCGGGCGCTTCGGGGTGATATTCAAAACGCGACCGTTCGAAGTATTGAACGGTATAGATCTGTCCATCGAGTGCCTGTTCCTCAAACGGCTCCGATATCGGATAGCCGAAGGTAGCGAGGCCGCCATTGCGCTGCCAAAATTGCAAAAATTCCCCGCCTAGAGAGTGACCAACTTCGGAGAAGTAGCGCGCGCCAGCCGGAGCAGCGCCCACAGGGACAAAAGCGGGCGAGTTCGATTTGCTAGCCGCCCAGCGCCCCAGATGACCCGCTGCAACGCTGTAGCTTTCGGCGTGCCACTCGAAGCGAGCGCGTTCAAAATACTGCACAGGGCGTCCATCTTCCAAAAAGACCTCGGTCAAAGGCAGGCCAAAGATCGGCAACCCTCCTTGGCGATCGTAAAAGGCGCGGAAGGAGAAGGCCAAGGTATGGCCTGTTTCTGGGAAGTAGACGGGATCGCCAGCACGAGAGACCGCTTCAACCGGCGCAACAGATCCAAGTAGAATGCTGATAACAACGAGAGCGCTAACGAGGAAGGAGCGAATGTTCACAAGAGTACCTCATGCATGCAGGAACCAGTACAGATCTCGCAGATGCATTGTAACATGCCCAAAAGCGATCTGAATAGATCAGATTGCGGGCCTGAAGCTGCCTGAAGTCTTTATAACACATCCGATGACTTGGTTGCTTTTTGGCCTTCGGCCGAGTGGAACTTAACTCATTTCTTTCCCTCGTTTTTGTTCTTCTCCGTTGCGAGAATGTACATCCTCAGACGGATTTAGTAGTCCTCCTTCGCTCTTAAGTGCACCCATCTACACTAGCCAATCGTATAATCGCTTGGAAAAATTAGCCGAAAACGGCTTCATTAAGGCACATTTCGCCGAGGGCCGATCTATAAGGCTCTATTACTCTAAGGTTAAGTACACAAATTGCATCCTCAAGCCCTAAAACCTTGAGGTGCAGCTCCATGGGAGTGAAACAATGCAGCACATACGACGACTGATCGGAATAATGGTCAGCTTGAGTTTGGCGCTCGGCTTTGTAACGGCTTCCCCTGCCCAAGCTCAAAAGCTACAAGCCGAAGCAGTCGCCTCATACAAAATCGATGCCCAACTCAAACCCGAGAGCAAGGAAGTCATTGGCAAAGAGACGATCAGCTACCGCAACGTCTCAACAGATACGCTCAACGAGGTTTGGTTACATCTCTATCTAAAAGCCTTCAGCAGCCCCGACACAATCTGGATGCAAGAGTCGGGCGGTGCACATCGCAACAATAGCGCGAGCAATTGGGGCGATATAACCGTCAACAAGCTGACCAGCAACGGCGTCGATCTCCTGGCAACCAGCGTGCAAACCGATACCTTACTGCGTTTAGAGCTGCCTCAGCCACTCGAACCGCAAGCGACGCTCGAGCTTGAGGTCGAGTGGGTCAGCAAGCTACCGCGTGTATTTGCGCGCACTGGCTACGGCGGACGCGACGACAACGACGACAGCTTCTTTATGGTCGGCCAGTGGTACCCCAAGATGGCTGTTTACCAAAATGGACACTGGAACAGCGAGCCTTGGCACGCCAACGCCGAGTTCTTCCACGATTTCGGCGACTACGAGGTCGAGATCAGCGCACCCAGCGAGTATGTGATCGCAGGTGCTGGTCTTCCGGTCGGCCAAAGCACAAACCCCGATGGCACACTGCGCCACAGCTTCCGCTCGACTAATGTCACCGACTATGCCTTTGCCGCTTCGCCCTACTTTCTGACCAAGACGGCGACCACCAAACACGGCACGGAAGTGGTGCTCTACTACTTCCCAGAGCATGCCTTCGCCGTCGACGAGTATATGCGGGCCGGTGTCGGCTCGCTCGAAAGCTATAGCGATTGGTTTGGGGTTTATCCCCATCAACGTCTCAGCATCATCGATGTGCCAGATGGAGCCGAAGGGGCGGGCGGCATGGAATACCCAACCCTTGTGACAGGCGGCTACACCCAAATGGGCGTGGTAGGCATGGCCGCTTATGTGACCGCCCACGAGATCGCCCACCAGTGGTGGCCCATGCAGACAGCGACCAACGAAGCGCGCGAGCCATGGCTCGACGAAGGTCTGACCGAATACAGCGGTATGCGCTTTATGATGGAAGCTGGCATCAACATAGGCTCGATCGGGCTGAACATGCCAGCCATCAACCTCGACCGCAGCCAATACGCCGTCGATCATAGCCACCCAATCAGCTTACCTGCCTGGGAATATGAAGGCAACAGCTACGCCAGCATCGTCTACGGCAAATCGGCCCTCGCTTTCCAAACGCTCGAAAATATCGTCGGCAGCGAGCAGTTCTTACGCGCTATGGCGACCTATCTCGAACGCTACCGCTTCAAGCACCCGACGCGCGCCGACTTCCAAGCCACGCTCGAAGAGATGATCGACCAAGACATCAGCTGGTTCTTTGAAGATCTGGTCGATGGCAGCGGATTGATCGACTATAGTGTGCAGGAACTCGATGGCGGCAATGCTGCCGTTGTAGAGCGAAACGGCAGCGTGCGCGCTCCGGTCGAGATCCGCGTGACGCTCGCCGATGGTAGCATCATCCTCGAACAGTGGGACGGGCGAGACGAGCAGCTTGAGCTGAGCTATTCCGCTCCGATCAGCAAGGTTGAGGTCGATCCAGACTTCAAACTCGTGGCCGAACTCGATGTCGCCAATAACAGCGCTAGCAGCTCTGTCATGCCGAGCGTCTCGTTAGGTGCACGGATCGCCTTCTGGATTCAAACGTTCATTCAGTTCGTCGGTCTTTTTGGTTAAACCCGCACAGGAGAATCTCAGATGTGGAATCGTGCACTGCTTTTAGGGCTTCGCAACAGCAAATATGTCAAATTCGTACTTCCGCTCTATCTGGCTAGCCTCTTGATCGGCTTGATCCAGATCTGGCCGTTGGCTTGGCTGCTCGACCGAGAGCTCAGCAAAAGCCCTTTTCTCGACAACTTGATCCTCAGCGATCTATCTGGTTTTGCCAACTTCGCGCTCGGCAGCGACAACCCCGCGCTGATGGGCACAGTCTTTTCGATCTGGGCCCTGATCAGCATCTGCTTGCCGCTCGTGTTCGGAGTGATCTATAACTTCCTCTCGGGCGGCATGCTAAGCGCCAGCAACGGTATGCATAGCTTCTGGGCGGGCTGTTGGCGCTATTTCTGGAGCTTCAACGCGCTGGGAGTGATGCTGGTGCTGGCCGCTTTGATCATTATCGGTCTGGCAACTTCGTTGACAATGATGTTACCGACCTTCAGCGCTCTCATCCTAGTTGTGGCTCTTGTGCTGTTGCAGCTGCTCAATCTGGTCGGCGAATACGCCCGCGCTATCGCGGTGATTCGCCAACGCCTCAACCCCTTTGTGCTCTTTGGGGCAGCCCTGGCCTTCTGCGCGCGTCATCTGCCGGGTGTGCTGGTCTTCGGGGCCTTCGGCCTGCTGCTCAACATCGCTCTGGCGGCATTTTATTGGTACAGTAGCCAAGCGCTCAGCCAAGGCATTCTGTTGATCATCTTGCAACAGCTCTGTCTCTTCGCTTGGATCTGGATCAAATTCCTACGGCTGCTCTGGGCGCTCTTCTACGTTCAAAATGGCGAAGTCTCGCGCAATCGGCACGTCGAGGCCATCCAGCCGGAAGCATCTCTGGGCAGCGTGATCTAATCGCCCATCCTAATCGATGGGTTCAGCGCTCTGGCGGAGAGATCTTAACCTCCCATTCGGTCCTTGGCGCGTCCGCCTACGGCTATCAACATCCCGCCCAACAAACAGGCTTCTAGCAGCGCCGAAAGGCCACCCCAAAACGCCTCACGCTCCCCACCGCCGAGAGGGATGTTGCGCTATCGCGCAATATCCCTCGCACTTTTCCAGCGTTCGTTCTTCTGATACCTTGGTCGTGGGCGGGTGCTAGGGCGTTGGATAGACCGCGATACCGTCGTTATTTTGAGCGCCCCAAGCCGCCAAAAACGTATCCCAAGCCACTTCGTACTCGAGCGGACGATTGCGGCCTGTACTGGTCGGCCCCAACACATCGCGAATCACCACCACCTCGTCGTTAAAACCCATCACCACCACGGCGTGATCGTTGCCGAGCACCGTTTGAATGCGCTCGCCTTGGGGCGTGATCCAAGTGGCCGGGCGCCAAGGCTTAAAGTCGACGGTGGTCTTGATCCAAACCAGCGCGCCATCGAGCAGAGCTTGCTCAAGCGCCTCTCGGCTGCGCACCTCATCGACACGCAGACCATAGCTTTCAAACACCGGTTTAAAGACCGCCCCAGTCGAGCGGGCCAGGAAGCTAGAGCGATAGTCGCCCGAGAAGCCAGTGCGGATATCGCCGCCATAGATCTCAAAGCCGTTAGGCGTCTCGCGGTAGCTTGGCTCGACCGAGCTATCGATCACCGTCCGTGCGATGATGCTATCGACATCGACATCGAAGCCGTAGGTCTGCAAAATCACCCAAGCCGCGTCGAACTCGCAGGAATATTGGTAGGCTTGGCCTTCTTTGACCGCCGCTTCGATATAGGCGCGGTAAACCCGCCCGTTTCGTACGATCTCGGTCGGAGACGGCACAGGCGAAGGGGTCAGCGTTGCCTCCGGGGTGGGGCTCGCTTCGAGGGTCGGGCTTAAGGTGGGCGCTTGGCTGGCTGGCGCACGTTCACTGGCCGATGGGCTCGGGCTGCTTGTGGCGCTCGCTGCAGCGCTGGCTTGCAGCAGAGGTGTAAGCTCGATCAGGGTGCGGCTTGGGCGGGTTTGGGGCACGCCGATCGGCAGAGCGGTCAGTTGGGCGCGCGGCTCGAGGCCAGCTAAGGTTTTGATCTCGTGGCGCAGAGCTGGGTCGCGCCAAAGCCACAACAGACCGGCTCCCGCCACTAGCACACATATAGCTATTCCCCACAGCATCCGTCGCAGCATGACCTGCTCCTCTCATCGCGCTTCGTTCGAACTGTACCAACAGTATGCCCCAAGTGCTCCAAACATTCGAGTCCAATTTGAAACGAAATGCGCTTATGGATGTGCTCAATCGCAACGGGAAAAACGGAAACCGTGGAAAAGGTTGTGTGAGATTTTGCGCTGTCGCGCGAAATCGCATATGAAATCCGCTTGAATCGTTGGATTTTGGGGCGATCTCTCGGCACACAGCTACAACACTGTGGTTACGGGCAGGATGTTGGTAGCCGTAGGCGGACGCGCTAAGCACCTTCGTTGAGGAAGAGAGCAAGCCGCCAGAGTACTGAAGCGATCAAACGGATTTAGTACAAGCCCATCGCGAAGCATCAAAAAAGGAGGACGGCGCTGGGCCATCCTCCTTATGCAGACATCATGTTCGCCTAGGGAGCGGGATAACCGCTATCTGGCTCTTGGGTCGGCTCGCTCGCTGGCTCGTCGCTGGTCTCGTAGCGCCACTTGTAGTAGTGCTGGCCAACATTGCCCATTTCGACCCGGAAGGCTGCGTCGTTGGCTGGGTTGTAGGTCAGTACACGCCGTTCAAAGACCTGGAAGAGGATGGGCTTCTCTTCGCCGCCCACCTTGACCTTCACCCAGAAGGCGCCCGAGACCGGCTGGCCGAACACAAAGAGCGGATTATAGACGTTGTCGGTGTAGTAGCGCGTGCCGTCGCTCACAATGCCGCGCTGATTCATAAAGTCAACAAAAACCTTCGGCACACCGTGGTTATTGCCGCCATCGACCAAAACCGTGCCTGGGTCATTGGCGAAGTCGTTGAAGGTTCCAATCGTGCCGTTCGGCTGCAACAGGCCGGTCGCCGGCTTGCCGATATCGCCGGGGTTGACCGCACCCGGGCTCTGGTAGAAGGGCAACAGGTCGCGATAGGTCGGGAAGCTATTGTCGGGATCGCCGATCACGATCACATTGGCAGGAGCGCGATGCTCGAACTGGTTGTATCCAACTTGAATGCGGCCAGTCATCAACTCGATCGGCAACAGACCGTTGGTGACATACCACTCGCTATTGGGGTCGGCGGTCGGGTCGTTGATCTCCATGCGGCTCTTATCGAAATATTGAACGACTCGAGCGCCCTCGCTATTATCAACAAACTTCTCGCGCAGTACCTCGGTGTTGGGCGCTGGTCCCCATGTCCACGAGCGGCTGCTCACTTGCTGCGAGACCGGAAAGTCTTGACGCGTCCAGACTCGTTGAAAGGCACTATTACCGATTTGAGGCTGAGCCATTGCGATCTGGCTGGCGAGCAGGCCAGTAACCACAGCCCCTGCAACTCCACTCCACACATAACGCAGTTTCATCAATATCTCCTTTGACTGATCTTTTCCGCTTAGGTGGCACCTCAGGCGTGTCACGTTATGCAGGCAGTATAGCTTTTGAACTTCCCAATTTCGATTATACACAAGTGAGGCAAATATATTGGATAAATGAAATTAGTTTCCAAAATCTATGAAAGGTCGGCTCATTTTGTCATGCTTTTATCAGAAAGCGCAGACAGTTTCGTCTTTCGTCACTCGAACGACTATGCTACACTGTAACAATGCAAGCGTATGATGGGGTTGGAAGATACAAGGCGCGTACTATGCACGGAATGGCTCGGATAACGCTTAGTCTGATAATCTGTTTCTGGCTTTATGCCAACCTAATCCCGGTCTCTGAGGCCGCCTCGTTTAAGTGGCTGCCCGATACACACCTTCAGGCTCAGGTTCTCAAGCCATCGCAGCAGAGCCAAACGATCGACTGGCAAGAGCGCCGTACCGACTACTTCTCGATTCTCTATGCGCCCGGCGACAGCCACGTCGATACTTACGCCGATTTTGTCGACGACATCTACGAAGAGCTGGCGGTGATCTTCTCGCATCGTACCGATCCGCCCATCACCATCCGACTCTACCCGACCCAAGAAGCTTACTTTCAGGCCACCCCTCAAGCGGCTCAATACCCGGGTGTCGTAGCGCACGCCAACTCGCAGCGCCGCGAACTAGTGGTTGTGCTGCCGCTCACGGCCCGTCAGAGCGAGATCGAGGTCGAAAATAATATTCGCCACGAGCTGACCCACCTGATCGCATCGGAGCTAAGCGGCAATCGGCTCAATATCGCCTTTCAAGAGGGCATCGCTCAGTATGTCGAGCACCCCGCAGGCGAGCTAGAGACACGCATTACTCTGCTTGAGCGCGCCTACCAAGACAACCAGCTCTTTAAGTGGAGCGAGATGAACGACCGCGATACGGTCTATAGCAATCCCGAGATCGGTTATCCCCAAGCGCTCTCCATGGTCGCTTTCTTGATGGAACGCTACGGTCTCAAGGGCTTTCATAGCTTTCTAAGCGCTAGCGAACGCTCGAGCGGCTATCGTTCTGCGCTGGAACGCGCCTATGGCGTGAGCGCCGATACGCTCGAACAAGAGTGGCTGAACTGGCTGCCTGACTATATCGCAGGCGGCTACAAACGCAACGCGATCAACAGCTACGACTTGAGCGTGGCGCGCGAGCTGCTGCAACAAGCCCGCTACAGCGATGCTCAGCTTGAGCTCGAACAAGCCATCGCCTGGCTCGAACGCAATAGCAACGATTCCGAGAGCATGCTGGCCGTGCTCGATGAGGCCCAGAGACTGCTGCGCCAAAGCATACGCGGCCAAGAGGCCGAACAGGCCGCACTAGCAGCTCGCTCTGCCCTCGAAGCCAACGACTACGAGCGTAGCAGCGAACTGGTCAAACAGGCCCAAGAGGCTTACGCCGAGATCGGCGACCAGCGCCAAAACGAGGTCTTAGCGACCTTCGCCGAACGTGCTGAACGAGGTTTGCAAGCCATCGCCGAGCTCGATCGGGCCATCACAGCCGCCCGTAGCGTGCGCTACCCCAGCGCCCGCGCCGCCGCCAAACAGGCTGCTAGCGAATTCGATGCCCTAGGCGATTTCGACCGCGCCCTGCAAGCCCGCATCTTGATTCGCTCGCTCGATCAGCGCCAACAGATCCTAGGCGTTGTGTTGGTCAGCATCGGCGCAGTCGGCGCGCTCGCCAGCATCTTCGGCCCATGGCGCTGGCGCGAAGCCGAGGTCTGGTAAGAGCTGCTCACAGTGCTTGGCGATAAGCTGCGACCCTTTGCGCGCTAGAGCGCGTTAAGCTGTAAGGCGCTATAGCGTTCTTGCAAACGCGGAAGCGCATAGCCACGCCAGCCGATCTCTTCGCCGTTACTTAACAGATCCACCAAAAAGAAGGGCAGCAGCACAGCACTCGATGCCAAATAGCGCTGACGTTGCAAGCTGTTTGCCCTATTGCGGCAAACAGCTTGCCCTATTGCGGTGGATGAGGATCTGATAGCCGTAGGCGGACGCGGTGAGGATCTTTTCGGGGGAAGAGATCTTTCCGCCTTGGTATGAGAGATCTCGCAAAAGGCACGATATCTCCCACCCAAGTAGCTTTCATGCAGTTGAAGATGGATCTTCGAATAACAACGAGACTAGACGCTGATAGCAGGCTGCGAGATCGGCTCAGCCACCTGTTCAACTGGATCGTGCCGTTCAACCCACGGCACAGCGATCCACCACAGCACAAACGGAACAAAGGCCGCAACCGCCGTGCCCAATACCACGATCCAAGCGCGCTCGGCCGTGAAGTAGTCGACCGCCCAGCCTGTGATCGCTACGGTGACCGCACCAGTAAACTGAACCAAGGCCAGATCGATCGCGAACATACGGCCCAAGAAGTTGTCGGCCACCGACTTCTGAATGATGATCGAGCTATAGGTCCAACCGGTCGAGCCGCCGATCGAGCGCAGCATAATGCCCGCCGCCGCGATCCAGAGCGAAGGAGCCAAGCCAAACAAAGTCCAGCCCAACACATTCAGTAAGTAGGCGAAGCGAACCAAGCGACGCATACGTTTGGTGCTGCCGTCGTTAAACAGGTTGAACAACAAGGGGCCTGCGATCGCACCCAAACCGAAGGCTGTGAACAAGACGCCGACCGAGAAGCCGCCGTTGTCGCCCATCACAAAGACTTGGGTGCCATAAATGATGATCAAGGCGTCGACGCTGCCGACCGAGCCGCTTTTGATAAAGAGCGAAGCCGCCGTCGCGGGGTGGCGCAGCGCATAGCGAATGCCATCCATAAAGCTGGCCTCGTTTTTGTGCGCCTGCTGCTCTTCAACGCTCACCTCGCGTATCACATGCTTGGGGCGAATCATCAGAATAAAGATGCCCGAGAGCGCAAAGGTACCGGCGTTGATCACGATCGCGCTGACGATACCCAACGATTCGGTGACGGTGCCGCCCGTAATGCCGCCCAAAGCCAGCATGACCGACCAGGTAATGCTGCTCAACACATTAGCACGCACGAGATCTTCCTTGTGCACCAAGCTGGGCATCAAGGCCGAACGGGCCGGCTCAAAGACGGCCGACAAGCTGAAGTGCAACACCGTGATCAGATAGATCGGCCAGATCTGGCCGCCCGCAAGCACAAGCAGCAGCAACAAGCGCAGCAGAGCGCGCCCAAAATCGCTGATAATCATCACCAGCTTGCGATCCATACGGTCGACCAAAACTCCAGCGAAGGGGCCTATCAATACAGGCGGGAGGAGTTGGGTCAGCAAGAGACCGCTGACCGCCATACCCGATCCAGAGGTTGCGCTTGAGATCCACGTTGAGATAGCGATAAAACTAAACCAGTCGCCAAGCAAGCTGACTGCTTGAGCGCTCCAGAGGCGTGCATAGCCAGGGTTGCGACGCAGCAACGACAAGTAATTACGCATACAAATATCTGATCCTATCAATCAAGACGAAGCCAATATGTTTGGCTATCAGGGTAGAAATGATACCAAATCCGATTACTGTATCTCTTTTCGGCCTTCGGCAGAATGGAACTTGACCTTTCTTTTCCCGTTTTTGCGTTATGAGAGCGCAAGTTTGTAAACGGATTTGGTATGAGTTCTTCGTAAGAAGGTGTTCAGGCTGAGGATGCAGCGGCTTCATTCGAGGGAGATTAAGCCCAAACGCGCTGCGCTCGCTACAAGCTCGGTGCGATTGCCCACCGCCAGCTTGCTCAGCATGCCGCTGATATGAAATTTGACGGTACGTTCGCTAATCTGCAAGAGCTGAGCGATCTCTTTGTTTTGCAAGCCACGCGCCAATGCCGCCAAAACCTCTTTCTCACGGGCGGTGAGATGCGGCACGGGCGCTTCCTGCGGCGTTTGAGTGACCCGTCGCAGCAGTTTGGAAGCGACGATCGGCTGCAGCAGAGAGCCTCCTCGATGGATAACGCGGATCGCTTGGAAGAGCTCGGCTCGGGGCACACCTTTTAACAGATAGCCCTGGATCCCAGCCTCTAACGCTGCAATAATCCGCTCGTCGGTATTGAAGGCAGTGAAGATCAAAACACGGGTGTGCAGTTGGGCTTCGCGCAAGGCATACAGAGTCGCGACGCCATCGAGCTCGGGCATATCGAGATCTAACAAAACGATATCGGGCTTGAGCTCGGCGACTAAGGCCACAACCTCGTGGCCGTTGCTGGCTTCGCCCACCACCTCCATATCGGGCTGGGTCGCAAGAATGGCCGCCAAACCATCGCGCACTACAGGATGGTCGTCGGCGATAACGATTCGAATGATCTCGTCTGACATGTCGTTTGCCCGTTCCCCAACTAGCATAGCGACTTAAATCGCTGGAAGATTATCATTGAGCGGTAGTTGCGCTTCGATCCGCACACCAACGTCGGGGCTGCTTGCGATCGACAAGCTGCCACCCAAAAGGCGCGCCCGTTCGCGCATGCCAACCAAACCATAGTGACCAGCCGGCACATCGCCCAGCTCAAAACCCTTGCCGTTATCTTCGATCAACAAACGCACTTGGTCAGGTGCCAAGATCAGCTGCAGCTTGATCTGACTGGCTGTACTATGTCGCAAGGCATTGTTGAGCGCCTCTTGCGCGATACGATACAAACAGACCTCAAAGCGCAGCGGCAAGACCAAGCTGGCCCCGATCTGCTCAAAGCTGATATCAAGGCCATACTGGGCCCGCTTCTCCTCAATCAAATCGATCAAGGCTTGGCCCAGATCGCGCCCTTCGAGCGGGGCTGCTCGCAGGTCAAGCACCGAACGGCGCACATCCTCCAAACTTGAACGGCTGAGCGCCAAAGCTCGTCCCACAATCTGGCGCACCCGCTCCAGCTTCATACCAGCCTCTAACATGGCATCGGCTGACTCGAGCTGAAGCGTGATTCCGGTCAAACTTTGAGCCAGCGTATCATGGATCTCGCGCGCCAAACGGTTGCGCTCTTCGAGCGCGCCCAACATAGCGCTCTTGGCAAAGAGACGAGTACGCTCGATCGCGATACTCAGCAGATCACCGATCGTATAGAGCAGGCGCAAGTCGTTAGGAGACAGCTCGCGCCAATCGACACTGGCAACATTCATCACGCCCAAGCGCTTGCCGTGAGCATAGAGCGGCACGCTGGCGTGGTAACGCAAACCATCGGTACCAGCAACAAGCCGCTTCAGGCGCGTGCAGGTGATCACATCGATATTAGTTGCGCTATCCCAATTACCGTCGCAGAGCTTATCAAGACAGTAACAAGTGCCCTGAAAGTGCTGCGGTTCGCGCACCAAAATCGGTGGCAGTCCGAGCGCAGCCGCGAGGTAGGGCCCGCTCTCATCTTCGCGCAATAACCAAATCCACGCGCTCTGCAAGCCAAAGATCGCGGTTGTTTCGCGCAGTGTCGTTTGTAAGGCCTCACTCAGATCGGCAGTTGAATTAAGTGCCCGCGCGATGCTATTTAAAATCGAAAGCTCGCGATTGCGCTGCTGAAGCGTTTCGGCATCATTCGCTGGCATATCCAACCCTTCCTTATGCATCTGCTTGCCCCCCTGCTCTCCCTAGTGTACCATGCCAGCAGGAAGCTATGCTGTAGGGATTAGGTTGGACGATCACCCTGTACGAACGGACAGAATCAATGTCAGAACATATCTTAAGCCCTGAACTGCTGTTGAGCGCCTATTGCCAAGGCATCTTCCCCATGGCCGAGCCCAATGGCACGCTCTATTGGTACGACCCCGACCCGCGCACGATTATGCCACTCGACAGCTTTCATGTGCCGCGCCGCTTGGCTCGCACTGTGCGCAACGGCCCCTACCAAGTGCGCTTCAACAGCGATTTCCTCGCTACCATCAAAGCCTGCGCCGCTCCAGCGCGGGGCCGCGAAGAGACCTGGATCTCCGACGAAATCATTGAGGTCTATTACGAGTTACACAAGCTCGGTTTCGCCCACAGTGTCGAAACATGGCTCGATGGCGAAATGGTCGGCGGACTCTATGGGGTAGCGATCCATGGTCTCTTCGCCGGAGAGAGTATGTTCAGCCGCGCCCGCGACGCCAGCAAAGTCGCCTTGGTACGCCTCGTCGAGCATCTGCGCGCCCAAGGTTTCGTGCTGCTCGATACTCAGTTTTCGACCGAACACCTCGCCCAGTTCGGCATCCTTGAAGTTTCCCGCTCAACCTATAAACAGCTCTTGCTCGACGCGCTCCGCAAAACCGATGTGCACTTCTAGAGCTGAACTACCTTACCTTCAACGCTCAGCGGTTGAGTGATAGCCTGCAACACCGGGCAGAGCCGCTCGACATCGCGTTGAATCTCGCTAAGCTGCTCACTGCTGAGCTGCGAGGCGATCCGCGCTTCGTAACGCAACTGCTGAGGAGCACTGGGAATTCCTTCACCAACCTCCAACACACCCCGAAAGTCGATCACGCCGCTCACGGTCACCTCAAGCGAATCGTAGCGATAGCCTTTGTTGGCGGCGACGATCAAAAAGGTGTGAGCGACACAGCTCGCCAACGAGCTAAGCAGCAACTCGGGCGCGGTTGGGCCGAGATCATAGCCAGCCAATGCCGGGCTCGAATCGGTCACGATCGTGAAGTTGCGCACCTGCACCGGACGCACGCCCGAAGCATCTGCCACCCGCGCAGTCGCTTGCAGCGCCGTAGGAGGCTGATCACTATTGGCGAGATGGGCCTTCAAGGCGTTCAGTTTTTCGGCTTTGAGATCGAGATAACCCGCTACACCACTCATCACTCGCTCCTTCATTGAATTGTCGAAAAGCTTGCTGATCTCGCCATGGTAGCACACTCTTGGAGGCGCACAAACTTCTCCAGTCTCATCTTTTTACCAGCTAAAAGCATTTCGCACGTAAGGTCTGAGCCAGTGGCGGAAAAGGCTTAACCTCCCATTCAGTCTCAAGCGCGTCCGCCTTCGGCTATCAGAGCGTCTATCTACCATTCGGGCGTTCCCTCGCAGCTTGCGCTGCGACCTGCCAGCGCACGACCTACCCGTTTTACTAGGTGCCAAGCTGCACAGATTTCCGATGCCTGGCGCGTCCCAATAGCGTATAGTGCTGCCATACTGTTATTCCAAACAAAAGGATAGAGAATCATGGACGCAGCATCATCCGATCTTCTCACAACTATTTCGAACCAAATGGCAAGCGCGGTCGAGGCGATCTCTCCAGCGCTTGTGCTCGTCAACGGTCGGCAACGTATGCCCGCTAGCGGCATCGTCTACGCTAACGATCTTGTACTTACGGCAGACCATGTGCTCGAACGAGAAGAAGATCTGACCATTTTGACCCACGATGGGCGTACGCTCGCAGCGCAGTTTGTTGGGCGCGATTCATCGTCTGATCTGGCGCTGCTGCGCGTCCATGAGCTTGGGCTCGAGCCAGCGCGCACCAACGAGCAAGCGCGGGTCGGCCAACTGATTCTGGCGGTCGGGCGCCCAAGCCCACACGGGCCGATGGCCAGCTTGGGTATCGTCAGCGCCCTCGGCGGGCCATTGCGCACCGGGCGCGGCGGCAGCCTCGAATCCTACATGCAGACCGATGCAACGCCCTATCCTGGTTTCTCGGGTGGGCCACTGATCGATGCCAGCGGAGCCGTGGTAGCCCTGCTCACCACCGGCCTGATTCGCGGCGCTACACTCGGCATTCCAGCCGCTTTGGCATGGCGTATCGCTGCAACCATCGAAAAACAGGGGTATATTAAACGTGGCTACATCGGAATCAGCAGTCAACCGGTGCAGATTCCCGAGAGCCAACGGGCCGGGCGCAATCAAGAACAAGGCTTGTTGATCGTCAAAGTTGAAGAGCAGAGCCCAGCCGCCCAAGCTGGCCTGCTGATCGGCGATATCCTCGTGGGCTTTGCGGGCCAAGTCATCAAAGATACCGACGATCTGCAAGCGCTGCTCAAGGGCGAGCGTGTCAACCAAAGCGTTGTGTGCGAGCTGCTGCGAGGCGGCACGCTGCAACAGATCAATCTCACCATCGGCGAACGCAGCTAGGCCACAAAGCAAGCTAGGCCCTAGCGACGCATGTGGTGTGCTAGCTAAGAAGCGATCGATTTGAGAGAAAGGGCTGAAGATGCTTGCCGAACAACTATTTGCGCCACCCGCCCTTGGCTTCGCCTTACAAGAAAGCTCACAGGCGCTCGCCCACTTGATCGAAGCGAGCAAAAAGAGCGTGGTCCAGATCCAAAGCGCAGGGCGGGGTGGCGGCACGGGAGTGATCTGGAACAGCAACCGGATCGTGACCAACCACCATGTGGTGGCGGGCTCGCACCAGATCGAGGCCCGTCTGATCGATGGCCGTATTCTGCCCGCCAAGCTGCTCGCCAGCGACCCCAACGTCGACCTCGCGCTCCTCAGCATCGATGAGATCGACCTCGCTCCCATCGAAAAGGGCGATTCGCAAGCGCTGCGAGTGGGCGAATTGGTGATCGCAATCGGGCATCCTTGGGGCCTACCCTGGGTCGCAACCATGGGGGTGATCAGCAGCACCGAGCCGTTCGAGACAGCGGCGGGAACGCTTCACTGCATTCGTTCCGATCTGCGCTTGGCGCCCGGCAATTCGGGCGGCCCTATGCTCAACAGTCGCGGTCAACTGGTCGGCATCAACGCCCTGATTATGGGCGGCGATCTGTCGGTCGCCATCGCCAGCCATGTGCTCGACGATTGGATCAAACGCTTACAGCGCGGGCGGGCGCGTTTAGGAGTCGGCATCCAAGTGGTCGCCCTACCCGACCAGCCCGAAAGAAGCGGCCTGCTGGTGCTCAGCGTGCAACACGAGAGCGTAGCCGCCAAATATGGCCTTCAGGTGGGCGATATCTTGCTCGAACTGGGCGAAGTAGCGCTTCAAGACAGCCAAACGCTGCATGCCCAACTGCAGGGCCGCCACGAGGCGGAACGCATAGAGCTGCTGGTCTTGCGAGGCGGCCAGCGCCGACAGATCGCCCTAGAATTCGAAACAGTGGAACGAATCGTATGATCCGAGTCGTACTCATTGCTCCTACTCCGACGCTGCGGGCGGGCCTACGTGGTCTGCTCGCAGCGCCGCGCAGCTTCGAGATCGTAGCAGAAGCGGCGAACTTCGACGATCTAAGCGACGATATCGATCAGATCGACGTCGTTGTACTCGCCGACGATTCCTTGCTCGATCAATACCAAGGGCTGCACAATCCCAGTAATCCGCTCGCTGTGGTGCTGGTGAGCGACAACGATCAGCTCGTCTCAGAGTTGCATAACCTCCCCCTGCGCGGCTGGGCGCTGGTCAGCAGCGAAGTCAGCGGCTCCGAATTGCAGGCTGCCATCAACAGCGCGGCTCAAGGCATGGTGAGCGTGCCGCTGGCCCTGAGCAGTCGTCTCCTCGGCCCGCGCCAAACGCTGCCCCCACCCTCCGAAAGCCTCACCCCACGCGAGCTCGAAGTGCTCGAACTGCTTAGCGAAGGCCTTTCCAATAAACTGATCGCGCGACGCCTGATCATCAGCGAACACACCGTCAAGTTTCACGTCGCCTCGATCTTCACCAAACTGGGCGCCAGCAGCCGAGCCGATGCCGTCAGCCGAGGTGCTCGCAGCGGTTTGATTATGCTCTAAGCATCCTCGGCTCGCGCCCACTTTACCATCATACCGAGCGCTGGTTCCAGCTATGCCCATCAAGCAGATGCGGCATCAATCGAGCTTGATGCGCCCAACAAAGCACAACACGCCTCGCTATTTAACCAATTTTCTGGATCTTTCTTTAGGCAGACTATCCATAGCGAGAACGAGCCTAAAGCCCTACGATAAGAAGAGAGCATCCTTTCTATGCGATGGATACCGTGTGGAAAGCCGAACAGATTATAAAAGCTCTGTTCGGCTTTCCATGTTGTAACCAGCATAGGGCGCGCTCTGCTTAAAGCTATTTGCAAAAAAGAGCGCCGCCCAAAGCCTCTTTCGGCTGCTCAAGGGTCGCTCTATTGTACAGATTGAACGA
The DNA here is from genome assembly GCA_937902315.1 of uncultured Chloroflexales bacterium. Lineage (GTDB taxonomy): Bacteria > Chloroflexota > Chloroflexia > Chloroflexales > Chloroflexaceae > CALGUG01. The sequence goes on along the minus strand of CALGUG010000002.1, from coordinate 50,570 downwards.
TCAGCCTCCACATAGCTGGTCGATCAAGCTGTTGTAACAATGTTCAACAATCTGCGATACAAGCCGCTTGTCTCGCAACCCGTTTATGCATGAGTCCGGCATGTCTTCCAAGCGCCAAGGGCAGGCAATTGCATAGAAATCGAAAAGGCTTCCTGACTCCGCACTCTGCTCGTCTGTTGCCACATACAGCAGGGTCAAGGCAACGGTGCACCCACGCTTTGCTATGGGCAAACGATCCGGCATGCGCCAAATATGTGAGTGCAACGTTGCGCCCCCTCAACACAAACTGTCTCGACCTGACAGCCCGTGTTACTTGGCTACAGTCTGATTTCCTCTTCTGCTCTGAATTCAGCTCAGCGCCGAAACGACGCGCACCCAAGAGCATTAGCAGAAGCCGGTTCCAAGGCCGCTCAGAGCCGAAGATGTTGCTAGTGATCGCGAACTAGCACAACAAGCAGCAGAGCTCTATCTACGAATAGGCAGCCAGCCTTTGGCATGGCTCACTATGTATAAGTTCCAGTACATCTGGCTTGAGATCGATCAGGAGCAATTTCTTGTGCAATGAGCATCCCTATAACACCGCTTGAAGCCTGCTTGGCTAATACAAAGAGACAGAATGTGAAGGACGCACCATGGAAGGCATCGATAAGATGACATTGCGTTTTCTCTATGTAGAAAATCGCCTTAGTATTGACGCAATAGCGGAAGGGTTTGCGTTACCTCGCCAAGCCATTGTGGAAGCACTTGAGCGCTGGAATATCCCTAACCCAAGCCGACGCAGCACCAGCCAGTTTCCTCAAACGCCCTTCGATGAAGCGACCCTTCGGCACCTCTATATCGAACAAGGACACACCATTCAAGAGATCGCTTCGTTATATGCTGTTACTCGTACAAGTGTTATCTCAGCGATGAACTACTGGAATATTCCGCGTCGGCGTCCTGGGCCCCGTCGTCAAACAAAAAAAGAATGATTCCTCGCCCGCTGGTGAAGTCGGCCTCTCGTGTGTCATACGAAATCCGGTTGATTGCTTTCAATTTGGCCTTCGGCAGAGTGGCACTTGACTATGTTTGTTATGTGAATTTTCGCGCGACAGTGCGAAAATTCACATAAATTTTGCCCGTTCTTGTTTTTCTATGTTACAAGAGCGCAAGTCTGTAAACCGATTCGGTACGATTCGAAATAGGTTTGAATTGTCGGTTTGGGAGAGGTCTTTCGGTACACCCAGCTACAAGCCTCGTTTGTTGGGCGGGATGTTGGTAGCCGTAGGCGGACGCGCCAAGCAACGAATGGAAGAGAAAGACCTCGCCGCTGCAATCTAAAGAAACCAAACGGAATTGTTATAAGGTGCTAGCTTGTTCTCGCTGCTTACCTCGCTTATTTGTAGTTATTTTGGAACTGTTTGTATAATTTGCACAAATGATGGCCCTGTTTATTTATTGATAAATACCAAATACTCTGTTAGCATGAAAATGGATACGCTCTCGCACTAGAGCCACGACTACCAAAAGTGCGCCGCGCAATGGAGCTGCAAAGGAGGAGCCCCATGGAGATCGTGACATCGTTGTATGGAGTGCTGATCGGCCTACTAGGTTGGGCAGCCACCGGTTTATGGATACTAAATGCACCTCGCCTAAGCGAGATCGATCGCCGACTGATGATACTCTGCATGTGGTTGATCTGGATGATCCCGGGTTTAGGGACGCTTGTGCGCGATGGTTTGCTTTCAATAACGAGCTTTGTCATTATTTGTAGCTTGAGTACTGTCTTTTGGGGCATTTTACTCTTCGCTGCGCACTTAGTACAAAGTCGCGAATAAAAGCTTCGTAAACTCAATATCGAACAAAAAACGCATCATTTTACATCAGCACAACAAAATAGTTCAAAAAAAGGTATTTTGCAATTTTCTTGCAAGATACCTTTTTACATATATCCACAAGTATACGCCAAACGGCGAATGGTAAGATCGAATATCTGATATATACTGCAAAATAACTAATTCAGACAACGAATGTCACAAGAAAAAGAGCGCTTTCATCGATCTGAAAGAGAATTGGAGTTGTATGCAAAGTACGTCTAACAGTCGACTAAAGGCAGCCCAACGCAGCGTCGCTTTAATCTGTTTCGCCTTTTTCGCAGCAGGTCTCACCGTCGCCACGGTAGCGCCGCTCCTGCCACTGCTCGCCACGCGCCTAGAGGTCGAGATCTCGCTTCTGGGCAGCATCTTCACCACCTTCTCGGCTGGCATCATCGCCTCGCAGTTTCTGATGAGCACAGCCTACCAGCGCATGGGGCAACGCACAACCTTAGGCCTAGGCTTGATCTGTATGGGAAGCAGCTACCTGGCCTTTGTGCTCAGCAGTTCGTTCCTGCTGCTCACCTTTGCATCGCTGCTAGCAGGTTTCGGTTTTGGCGGCTTGCTCGCAACCGGTAACCGCATCGTAGCCCAACTCTTCCCCGAACGCAGCACCTCGCTGCTCAATATCATCAACCTCTTCTTCGGAATCGGCTCCATTATTGGCCCAGCACTTGCTTCTGCTATCGACAAAAGCATTGGGCAACCCCAAGTCGCTCTTGTAGCGGGCGCAATCAGCATCATACTGGTGGGAGCCATCATACCCTTTGGCGCTCTTGAGGGTTCAGCAACACCTCCTACTCCGTCCCAACCGGGCCCAAAGCGCTTCAAACCATCGCCTTCCGGCATCTTGTTCGGTCTGGTGTTGTTGCTCTACACCGGAAGCGAGATCGGTTTCGCATCATGGTTGGTCGTCTATCTCAAACAAGCTGTCTCGATGCTCGAGTCAGATGGAGCCTTGCTTTTATCTGGCTTCTGGATCGCACTCACGCTCGGGCGCGCCATCGCAGCAGCGCTCGGCATACGCGTCAGTATCGATCGACTGCTCACCATCAGCCTGCTCGGCATGGCAGCGGGCAGCGCCCTACTCTTGCTGGGAATCGGCAACAGCTTGCAAACGATCGTAGGGGTTCTGCTTTTTGGTCTGAGCTGTGGCCCAGTCTTCCCCACAGTGGTGGCGGTTGTTAACACGCCCGCCTACAGTTCGAGCACCGCAAGTCTTGTGCTGGCGATCGGCAACGGAGGCGGTCTGATTCTGCCAGCTATGCTTGGGGTTGTGCTCGCAGAATTTGGCCCGTTCGCTCAAGTCGCTTTCATCTTGGCGGCCGTCATACTGATGCTGATCTGCAAACAGCAAGCGCTGCAACATCACAAGCAACTCAACCTAGCGCGCCAACAAGAAGCCTCGATCTAAGCGGCAGTTTTGGCAGAGCGGCTGCAGGCCTAGCACACGGCTCGCTCTGCCACAACAAACGGAAAAGCGTAGCTACTTGATAGACTGGCACTCTCGATCCTTTCGAACGATGCCCTCAGAGCTGCCTCTCGATCACCTTGAGAAAGGGGAGCCTATGACAGAAAGGATAGTTATGTCTCAATTTCGTCCTTTAGCCCAGATCGGCTTTCAAACCCAAACGATACTCTCGCAAGGCGAATACACCAACTTGTTAGGAGAGACGGTCTCGATCGCAGATCAAGTAGCCCAAGCCAAAGCTGGCACGATCTCCTATCCTCCTGAAAAACAGCTAGTCGAACAGTTCGAGGCACGTTACGAAACCCAGATCACGGTCTGCAACGAATCAACTCTCCACGTAGCTCGCCAGTGCATCGCAGCTGGCTACAACACAGTTGCGCTCAACTTCGCCTCGGCGCGCCACCCGGGCGGCGGCTGGCTTTCGGGCGCACAAGCCCAAGAAGAGACGCTTGGGCGGGCCTCTGGGCTGGTGCCCTGCATCCAAGACGACGAGATGTATCAGCGCCATCTGCACCTGCGCGATGCCCTCTACACCAACAGCGCGATCTATTCGCCCAATGTTCCGGTATTTCGCGACGACGACAACAATCTGCTCGAGCGGCCCTACCTGCTCTCGTTTATCACGGCGCCTGCCGTCAATGCGGCTGTGGTGCTGAAGCGCGACTCCGCGCGGCGCAAAGAGGTCTACGAAACCATGCGCGTTCGTATCAAGCGTGTCTTGAGCATCGCAGCCATCCACCAACACAACGCGCTGATCTTAGGTGCCTGGGGCTGCGGCGTATTCGGCAACAACCCGCAGCATATCGCCGAGCTATTCGGCGAAGCGCTCTGCGGCCCGTTCGCAGGCGTGTTCGAAAAGGTCGTCTTCGCCGTTCTCGATGCGAGCCAACACGAGCGCTACATCGGCCCGTTTTACAAGGTCTTTGGGCGAGCTAGCTCCTGAAACGTGCAGCCTCTTTCTTGGATATCTCTGATCTTTTTTGAACCATTGACAACCATAAGTAGCTATGCTAGAGTAGAGATAAGACTTTGATTCGAGGAAGGGGGGATCGAAAATGTTGAAGCGGGAACCTATTCAAGCAGATGCGGTCTATTCCCGTGAAGAAGCAGCGGAACTATTAGGCGTGAGCCTAAGCACGGTCAAACGCCTGATAGCAGCAGGTCAGTTAGAAGCGAGTCGACCAAATAGCATTCGGCGCATTTTTATTAAGGGTTCAAGCATTTTGCGCATGTTAGAAGCAACAAAGATCGAAACAACACGATGAAAACTGTGCGTTTTTCTTCTTTTTCCCCAATCTTGACCCGCTTACGGAATCGCACCAATTCCGTATTGTTTGCATGCCCGAAATCTGGGCACTTATCGCCTCATGCTTATCTCGAGTATGTCGATAGCCTAGGCATGCCCGGACTCGCTCGCCAACACGCCCTACATCGTGGAAGGGAACAGACCGGCTGACCGGTTTCCCAATTCGATCTCTGAGGCGTGAGGCGATCAGCTTCACGCCTCTTTTCTTTCCTCGCCTTTTTGAAATCAAGCAGAGGTGTACCACATGAGCCAACTCGAAAGCCTGCTTCAAGAGCGGATTCGTCGCGATTACAGCGCAGAAGGTATGGAAGAGCTTTTCCTGCGCCTCGACCTCCTACACGACTACGCCTCGAACGGTCGTTTAGACGAGATCTCGCCCTTGAGCCGCGAGGAACTGCAAGCTTGGCTCCGAGAGCTGATTTATACTGCCCGCGAAACTCTGCGAGAAATGGAGGAAGAACATGTATAGCTTCCATGGCAATATTCCTGTCTGGGGCGAACACGACGAAGCGACGCTCAATCAGATCAAGCGCTGCGCCCAAGACGAAGTTGTAGCGGGCGCAGCCCTGATGGCCGACGGGCACAAAGGCTACTCGATGCCGATCGGCGGTGTGGTCGCCTACCGCAATGCCATCAGCCCGAGCGGGGTTGGTTACGACATCTCGTGCGGCAACAAAGCCGTTCGCACCAATTTGCGCGCCGACGATATTCAGCCCGAGATCGAAAAGATTATGGATGAAGTCGCCAAAACGATAGCGTTTGGAGTTGGCCAAGGCAACAACGGCAAAGCGCGCGATCACGAGCTCTTTGACGACCCGGCTTGGAAGGATCTGCCCTTTCTGCGCCCGCTGCGCCAACTGGCCCAAGAACAGCTCGGCTCGGTCGGCAGCGGCAACCATTATGTCGACCTCTTTCGCGACGAAAAGGGCTGGGTTTGGATCGGCGTTCACTTCGGCAGCCGAGGCTTCGGCCATCGCACCGCCAGCGGATTTTTGAATCTGGCCGCCGGGCGCGCTTTTGACGACAAAGCCCCGGGCGAGCATATGGACCAGCCGCCGACCGTCTTTTCGCTTGCGACCGATCTGGGCCAAGCCTACTGGCAGGCCATGACGCTCGCGGGGCGCTACGCCTACGCGGGGCGCGACTTCGTTGTCGAGCAGGTGCGCCAGATCTTGGGCGCCAAGATCACCGATTCGGTTCACAACCACCACAACTACGCTTGGCGCGAAAAGCACAACGGCGAAGAGCTGATTGTGGTGCGCAAAGGTGCCACGCCCGCCTGGCCGGGCCAGCGCTCCTTCATCGGCGGCTCAATGGGCGACATCAGTGTGATCATCGAGGGCGTCGAGAGCGAGGAAGCCAAGCTGGCCCTGCATAGCACCGTGCACGGCGCGGGCCGCATTATGAGCCGCAACCAAGCCGCCGGCAAGTTTCGCTGGACCAAAGTGAACGGCAAGCGCGTACGAGAGGTCAAGAGCCGGGGCCAGATCAGCCGCGAGATGATGCTGCAATGGCTGAAGCGCGAAGGGGTGGTCTTGCGCGGCGGCGGCACCGACGAAAGCCCGCACGTCTACCGTCGCCTGCCCGAGGTGCTCAAAAGCCACGCCAACACCATTCGCGTGCTGCACACCCTCAAGCCTATGGGCGTCGCTATGGCGGGCGAAGATGTCTTCGATCCCTACAAAGACTGATGCCGCTTCCTAGCGATGCTTTTGCTTCTGGCGGTGAGGTCGCAAACCTTCCATGCGGCCCTCACCGCGTCCGCCTTCGGCTATCAACATCCTTTCCAAACATTCGGCGGCTATCAGTGTGGGCCAAAAGCCGCCTGAAAAGGTGCAGAGCTAACGAATAACAAAAACTGGGGAAAAGGGAACAAACATAGTCAAGTTCCACTCTGCCGAAGGCCAAATAAAAAGTTGTCGCTAAAGTGCGTCTCTGAGGGGGAAGCAGCGGAGTGGGCTTGGCTAGGTCGCAGCGCAAGCTGCGAGGGAGCGCCCGAATGGAAGGTAGACGCTCTGATAGCCGAAGGCGGACGCGCCAAGGACCGAATGGGAGGTTGAGACCCTTTCCGCCAAAAAAAGCAACAAGCCGTCCGGCTTATCTTGAACTATAGCAGCAAAAAAAGCGCCCTTCCGTTTTGGAAGAGCGCTTGTTTATACCAGCTGGGCCAGCGGATTGAGGCGCATATCGCGCAAGGTCAGCTCAAACGAGCGCCGTTCGCCCGTCGCGAAGAAGTGGGCGACCGTCTCGGCGGCGGCGTTGGCGACCAGCAAGGCCAAGGGGCGCGTCAAGGGGTAGTCGCAGCTATCCTGCTGGCTGGCGCTCGAGCGCAGCGTGAAACGCTCGTCCCACAGGCCGCAGCCGTAGTCGCCCGAGCCGCTCAAGGCGATATGCAGACAGGGGATGTTAGTCGCACTGGCAGCCTCGGCTACAGCGCGGCGCCCCTCGAGATTGTCGAAGGCGTCGATCACCAGCGCGCTGCCCTCCAGCAGATTCGCAGCGTTGACGGGCGTCAGCTCGAGCTGGTGGGCGCGACAGCGGGCCGCGACCGCGCGATAGAGCAGGTTGGCCAGCACACGCGTCTTGGGCGCTCCGATATCTTGCTGGGTCCACGGTTGAGTCGACAGATTGTGTTGCTCTATTCTATCGCGATCGATCAGAACGAGATTACAAAAGCCCATACGCGCCAGGCTTTCGGCCAGATTCGCGCCGAGGGCACCGCAACCGCACACTGTAATCTGTTGCCCTTGAGCGAAAGCAAGATCGCGATAGTGTTGTTCATGTAGAAAAAAGCTCATGCTTACAGCTCCTCCTCTCCCCAACGCGCATAATCGGGCGCCTCTCTGACCACGCTTACGATGCTAGCGAGGTCGAAGCGCTGGTCTTCGCCGCTCAGACAGATCCCCGCTGAGATCAGATTGAAATCGAGATCGATCAGGTTGGTCGAGCGCAGGCCGTCGCGCTCCCAGGTGACGCGCACCTGCTCGCCATCGATGCTGTAGCCGACCAAATCCGCCCCCGCGATCCGCAGGGTGTGCAGCAAACGCCCTTCGAGTTGGGCCACAGCCTGCTGGCGTTGGCGCTGAGCGATGCGCTCAAAGCGCAGGACGTAGGCGGCCCGTTCGCTGGCGGCCATAGCCGCGATCTGTGGATCGGGCTGTTCGGCATAGAGCGCGCGCCGCAGCTGCTCGCCAATTGTGGGGTCGGCCCGTCGATCGATCTCGTCGTACCAGAGCGTCTGGCCTTCGACGCGCGCTACAATGCGCTCGAAGGGCTGGCCCTGCTCGACCAGATGCACGATCTGCGGACCGATCCGCCCAAAACGCTGGGCCGCGTCCGAGGGGTTGAAGGGCAGGGCCAGCCAGCTAGCCGCGCTGACCTGCTCGATCAGAACGCAGCGCAGACTCGGCCACTGCTCCAGATACTCGGCCCGCTGCCAAGCTTGGGCCTCTTCGACGATGCTGGCACGCCCCGGCCCATCGATCTGGCAGATCCACCAGCCAGCTTGGGCATCCGGCAGGCGCAGCTCGTAGACGATGCCGGCTACGCGCAGGCGCGCCCGCGCGTTGGGCAGCAGCGGGCTGACAAAACGCTGGCCACGCAAGCTTTCTTCCTGTTTCGCCAGCGAGGCGATCAGATCAAGCGCACGTCGCTGAGGCATACAATGCTCCTTACAACGAAGGCGCAGACGGTTCGGTCTGCGCCTTGCGATGCTTGCTTAGACCGCCTGACGTCGGGGCAGCGGCACTTCCATCACCTGACGAGCCAATTCGCGCCGATCGGGCAGCGTCAAGAGCGGCAAGAGGTTGGGCAGCGAGTAGTAGTCGCCCTTGAATTCCCACACGACGTAGGGCACGCCCGCCGCTTGCCAAACATTCAAGATCTGTTGCAAGAGGCCTGGGTGGGTGTCGACCGTCACCACGGTGACGTTTGGCAGCAGACCGAGCTTGTTCACATACTCTTGATAAGCCTTGTGGAAGAGCGGCTCGGTATTGTCGCCCAGGTCGGTCACAATAACGATCTGCTCGACCGGATAGCCCTCGCGGGTGAGCTCGGCTAGGGGCGCACCGATGCTAGTGCCGCCGTCGGCCTTGATCATACTGAAGGCCTTCTCCCAAGCGCTCAGACTGTCGCCCTCGGCTTTGATCTCGAACGAGACGGTGTCGAAGGCGAAGGCGCGGAAGTCGCTGCAGATCGCACTGACCAGAGCTGCAACCTGCTTACCGACCTCGATCGCTCGGGTCATGCTGCCGCTTTTGTCGACCAAGAGCGCAACCGAACGATCGATTCGCGCGATGTTGGCGACTCGCTTATCGGTCACTTCGGTCAGCAAGGCCGTGGTCTGCTCGTCAAGCTCGACGTGCTCAAGCGCGCGCTTGGCCTTCAAGGTCGAAACCCGCTTATCGCTCTCGACCGCCTTGATCTTCTCTTCGATCATCTGCTTCAGCTCGGGATGATCGAAGGCGCCATGCTTCTTCAGCGAGGCAAGATGGTTGACCAGCTCCTGAGGCGTCATCACCTCAACCAAGGCGACCAACACGCTCGGCGTCATGCTCTTGATCACGCTGGCCGCGATCGGATAGGGGATGCGCAGCTCGACGATCAAGCGGGCCTGCTCGGCCGGATCTTGGCAGCGAGCGATCTGCTTGAGCATGTACAGGCGGCTATCCTCGGGCGGCGTCTCATCGAAGAGGATCGCTTGGGCCCGCGGGTTAGGAGCGATACGCAGACTGGCGTAAAGGTGCTTCAGGTCGTTGCGGCTGCGCAGAGCGACCGTATCGAAGCGCTTGGGATTCGCTTCCAAAGCCTGTAAATAGCTCTTGATCGCGCTCTTGAACATACGCGGCAGCTTGCCGATCGTGCGCTTGGCGTGATCGAGCGCGCTCGCGACCTGATGGACGGGCAGGCTCTGCAGTAATACCCAGCCAGCTTCGCGCAGTTCGCTATAGTCGCTGGTCAACAGGTGGGCCACAAACAGCACTTTGTGGTCGCGCACCTCGCCGCGATCAGCGTACCAGGCCGCCAAATGTCCATAGAAGAGCGGGTCCCGCTTCAGCGCGTCGCTATGCAGCGAAGCGACATCAGCCAGTTTGCCATGCGGTGTTGCAAGGAAACTGTTGAGCAGTTGGGCGCGTGTATCCAATTCGGTCATGGAGATTACCTCGGGAGAGGATGAGACGTACTAGTCAGATAAGCTGCCTTACGGCGCACACACCCCAAAGGGATGCTAAGGAGTTGAACCTTATCCTCGAAAGGATTACCAAGTGTACGCTTATCAAGTCGGAGTACGTCTCATGCCCATAGTAGCAGAATGGGGAACGAAACGCATGAGACGAGCGGCTGAGAGAGACGTACAAGTTCCATCGGCACATCGCAGTCTTCCCCCCACAGGCAGCGCTAATGTGTACGCCAATGCTATTAGAGTACGTCTCTGATGGTTGGTATACGAAATATTGGCCTTCGTTTCCCTGCGTTACAAGAACGCAAGTCTTTAAAACGAATGTGGTATTACTTGGACTGGTGTGCAAGTTCTAAAGGCTGTGTGAGTCACAATACCGCGTCTGCCATTTCCGCCACTTTTCCGAAGAAAAGGCAGGATTCGAACCTGCAGGGTTGTACACCAGTACGTGTGTAAGCCTCTAGGGTCTGAGCACACCAGATCACATTTTGAAGGGTTTGAGCGTACGAGTCGCTACAGCGATTGTTGCTCTAACCTCTGAGCTACATCGACCGAAGTCGATGGCAGGATTCGAACCTGCGACCTTCACCTAAGCAGGGTGTAAGCTATAGCAGTTAGAATACGCTCAAATACGATTCGGAACCAAGCGTATAAGTTCAACCAGGGTCGCCTTGCGGCTAAACGAACGCTCTACCAATGAGCTATTTCCCTCTGAGAAAACGGGAATTGAACCCGCACCTTTCGTATGTAGCCTTGTTGGGTCAGGATACGCTTGGAAAGCGCTTAGATAGGATCAAGCGTACAAGTTTAGATGGTCGTTTTTCGTGCTCCTCCGGTTTAAGCAAGCGAAGAAGCATAGCTGCCTCAGCGGGATTCGAACCCGCAATTCCACTCGTGTGAGACGTGTAAACCATCTAGGTCAGAGTACGCTCGATCACAAAGCTTAGCCGTAAAGGGCGATAGGTCGCACGATAATCGCCTGCTTTTCGCGCACAACCACATACTCAGCGAGCTGGTCGGGCGAGAGATCGTGCAGCCGAGCCAGCACTTGGCGCAACTCCTGTTCGCAGACATCGCAACTCAAGCCCAACTCCGACAGGTCGTAATCGTAGCTGCGACCGTTCAAACGCACATGCAATTCGCCCTGCATAATTGCCCTCACTCTCTCTAATCAGGAGTTGATACGGCTCTCAAAAGCCAATCCGAACCGTATCAACTCATTTGCTAGTCGAGAAAGCTCACCCTCGCTCGTTCAACACCAGCCGAGCAGCAAGCGGCTCACCATATCCTCGCTCACAAAGCCTACATTCCGCGCTGGTCTCGTTCTTCCAAGAACAGGCGATCAGTGCCACCGGTGGGGGTCGAACCCACATCTCCCCGCTTAAAAGGCGTGTGCTCTGCCATTGAGCTACAGTGGCTGGAAACGGAATGTTTCGGACTTCCAACCACCTAGCGATAGCTGTACTTACACCAAACCGCGTGGCGCTCGATGGCGCGGATCAACGCGAAGCCTGCGTAGCTTGGACGCTGAGGCGGACGCAAAAGCTGCATTCCGGCCTGTTGCGGCGTGCGGTCGGCCTTTTGATGATTGCAGCGCTTGCAGGCGATCACGGTATTTTCCCAGCTTGTGGCGCCGCCCTGAGAACGTGGGATCACGTGATCTACGGTCAGATTGACGCGCCCAGGCTGATCAGCACAGTATTGGCAGGTCTCGCCATCGCGTATCAGCAAGGCCCGTCGCGTACAGGCCAAGCGCGTCTGGCGAGGAACAGCGACATAGCGTACCAAGCGCACCACCAAGGGCATCACATAGCTGTTTTGAATGGTGTGCAGGTAGCCCAAACCTGCCTCAACGATCTCGGCCTTCTGCTGCAGCAGCAAGCGCATGGCTCGCTGAATGGACACAATGCGAAGCGGCTCGTAGCTCGCATTCAAAAGCAATACATCGTTCATCGTTGCCACCCCCTTACGGAATTCACATACTTCTTCGCGGCCAAGATTCGAACTCGGACTCACGTATTAGTTGTACGTTGCTCTACCGATTGAGCTACCGCAAGAAGTGTGCGGTCGGGGGTTATTACCAGAACGCCGATACCACAGTGTGATGGTGCACAATGTGATTGTGATACGGAAGTGATCGAATAAGCTCAAGAATGAGCGCACAAAAAAACCGCTATGCCGAGAGCTGCTCGAGTGCAAGCTCTGACATAGCGGCTTAAACAGCTCGCTCACTCGTCATAGCTTATCACTCCGTATCACACTAGCTGCTGGGCGACGATCACTTAAATCGCATGTCATATAACCCTTTTCGAGCTCAATAAACACGTACAGTGAATTGTGTTTCATAAGGGCTAGCGTGTTTTGTTGATTTCGTCGGGTCATGATCGTCGTCCTCTCATCATCACACTGCGCATCTTGTTGCGCATTCCAGTTGAAAAGAATATAGCACGGCTCAAAACAGTTGTCAAGGGGTCAATTTCGATTCTTATCGGCTTTTAGATCTCGTGATGGTCAGAGAGATTTCAGGATGGCTGGCAACAGCTTCTTTTTACGGCTCATATCTTGCAGAGTGGCACTGGTGCGCTCTCATAAGGCGCGTTTAGTCGGCTCGTTAGACAGCTTCAGGTAATCAGCGAATATGCTATTGGTAGCAAAAGAGAGGTATCATTAAGCGACACCAAACGGTTTGTAAGGTATAATCTTTGATTTATACAGAAACGTTTCGCTATGGACAAACGCCGATCCGAAATATCACGTCTGCGAGGCAACATCCTAGCTGATTTCTCCATTCGCGAGCCAGTTTTTATCACTATGGTGATGGTCAGCATCTTGTTGCTGGGCATCTACAGCTTTGTAAAGCTGCCAATCGCACTTTTACCAAGCTCTAGCCTACCTACCATCGCTATGGTGGTCGCCTATCCAGGCGCTAGCCCCGAAATGATCGCCGATACCGTCGTCAAGCCGATCGAAGACCAGATCTCGACCCTCGACGACCTCGATTCGATCACCTCGACCAGCTACGACGACTTCGCTCTCATCATCATTCAATTCGATACTGGTATCGATCTAAACGCAACCCAACAGCGCCTTCAAGATCGTGTCGGTATGATACGCGCCACCTTACCAGTCGGCGTTCTCGACCCGATCTTTACCCAATACGGCCAAACCGATCTACCGATTCTGCTGGTTGCTGTCAATAGCACGGGCGACAGGTCGCCCGAGGCGCTCTATCAGCTTTTGAAAGATACGATCGCCCCCGAAGTCCAGTCGGCCCAAGGTGTTGGCTCGGTCACGGTCTTTGGCGGGAAAGAGCGCCAGATCAATGTCGATCTCGATCTAGCCCGCTTGCAAGCCTTGCGTATTCCGCCAGCCGAAGTGAGCGCGGCGATCGCAGCCGCTAACAGCGATATTGGGCTTGGCAGCATCGTCGCCGAGGGCCAAGAGTACAAACTGCGCGCCAGCAGCGTCTTCACCAATGTGCAAGACATCGCCCAAGTCGCCTTGAGCGTCACAGGCTACAGCGTCGGCGATGTCGCCACCATCCGCGATGGGCGCGCCGAAGACAGCAGCTACTCACGTCTGAACGGCGTCGATACAGTGGTGCTTGCGATCACGCGCCAGAGCTCGGCCAACACCAACAGCACTGCTCAAGCGGCACTCGCCAAGCTCGACTCGGTCTTCGAGCAACACCCCGACCTGGTCTACAACGTGATTATGAACCAAGCCGAAGAAGTCGAGATGAATGTCAACGGCGCGCTCGAAGACATTATGATCGCGATCTTCTTCGCCGTCTTGGTGGTCTGGTTCTTCTTCCGCAATCTACGCAACACCATGGTGACGGTGATCGGTCTGCCGATCATTGTGGCAGGCACCTTTATTTCGATGTACCTGCTCGGCCTGTCGCTCAATATCGTCACCCTCTTGGCGCTCTCGGTCTCGGTCGGTCTGGTGATCGACGATGCGATTGTGGTGCGCGAAAACGTCTTCCGCAACCTTGAAATGGGCTACAATCCGATCATCGCCTCGAGTCGCGGAGCGCACCAAGTCGCCTCATCGGTGATCTCGATGACCCTAACCATCATCGCGGTCTTCCTAACCGTGCTCGACTCACCCGGCCTGCCCGGCGTGATCTACCACGCCTTCGCCGTCACCGTGATCGCGGCTATGTTGGTGTCGCTGCTCGAAGCCTTCACCAACGGCCCCATGCTGAGCGCCTACTGGCTGAAACGCCCCAAAGACGCGCCGCCCCCACCACCCGACGATCTCGAAGACGATGTGACTCAAGAGAAGGTCGAAGAGACGCGCCTGATGAAGTTGTACGAGCGCACGCTCGAACTAGCGCTGCGTTTCAGAGGCACCGTCTTGGTAGCGACCGTTCTACTACTAGCTTGGACGGTTGTGGTGGCCTTGAGCATTCCGATCTCATTCCTGCCGATCGATGAAAACGGACAGTTCGGCGTCTCCTTCGAGATGCCGCCCGGCACCCCGCTGGCCGAAAGCGATGCCAAGGCCCGCGAGGTCGAAGCGATCTTGGCCCAAGACCCCGATGTCACCAATGTGTTGACGATCGTTGGAGCTATCAACGGGCCGGAATATGTCTACTTCTTTGTGACCCATAAAGGCAAAAACCTCGACACAGTGCAGGCCCGCCTGAGACCGCTCCTGGCCGACTATCCGCGCATCACCTTCGGCCAAACCAGCTACGAATTCAGCACGGTTACCCTAGTGGCGACCCGCCCGATTCAGGTGCAGATTCGCAGTTCGCTGCCCCACGAGCAGATCGCGCCCTACGCCGAACGGCTACAGGCCGCCTTCGCCTCGGTCGAAGGTTTGGAGGATCTCGACAGCTCTTACACACCCGGCGTACCGCGTCTGACCTACCGCATCAACCAAACGATCGCCCAGCAATACGGCTTCACCAACCTAAGCTTGGTAAGCACGCTGCGCATTCTGGTCAGCGGTTTAGGGGTGGGTGAATACCGCGAAAACGGCAGCGCCTACCCGATCAATGTGCGTCTGCGCCCCGAAGACCGCCAGACTATCGCAGGCATCAATAGCCTCGGCATTCCCTTCGGGTCGGACCTGGTACCGCTCGATAGCATCGCGCGAAGCGAGGTCGAATACACTCAGAAGTCGGTACTGCGCAGCGACCGCCTGAACGAAATCATTCTGGGCGGCAACAATGTGGGCCGCAACCTCAACTATGTGGTCAGCGATATGCAGAAGATCATCGACCAGAACCCACCGCCCGAAGGCATCAGCGTCAAGTTCGGCGGCTCGTTCTATAACCAGCAGCAACAGGGTTATAGCAGCCTGTTCGTGGCGATTCTGATCGCGATCGTGCTGATCTACATCGTGTTGGTGGTGGCCTTCCGCTCCTTCACTGAGCCGATCGTCTTGATGGTAGCCATGCCGCTCAGCTTGATCGGTGCGGTCTTCTCGGCGCGCATTATGCAGCTCGATCTGAATGTGGTGGCTATGGTCGGTGTGCTTATGCTGCTGGGCCTTGTGGTCAAAAACTCGATTATGTTGCTGGAATACACCAAGCGCCTACTGGAAGCGGGCATGTCGACCCACGACGCCCTGGTGCGCGCCTGTCTGGTGCGTACCCGCCCGATCATGATGACCTCGGCAGCCATCATCTTTGGTAATCTGCCAACCGCCCTCGGTTTGGGTGCAGGTGCCGAGTTACGTCGCGGCCTGGGTATCGTGATCATCGGCGGTATGATCTCTTCTACTATTCTGACGCTCTTTATCGTGCCAACTACCTATAGTTTTTACGCGTCGCTGATGAGCCGTTTCGGGCCCAAGCATACAGACGACGTTAAGCACGATGAAGTAACAAGCGAAGCTGCTGCTCCAGCTGACGAGCAAGCATCGCTTGAACCCGATACAGTTGATTCTCATTCGAACAGCCCAAGCGATGATCAAGAACAAGCAGACGCTCCAGACGAGCATCAGCCCAAGGCGTAGCTGAAGATCAGATAAGCTATTAGGCTGCAAGGAGGTTGTATGTCTTCACGAAAATCTTCACGAATCCACTGGCTGAGCTGCTTGGCTTGTTTGATCGCACTCAGCGCCTGTGCGCTTTCAGCCAACGAGCGCAGTGGTTCCGATACAATTATTTTGCCCCCCAACGCCGTCGCCCAAGTTGAGCCAAGCCCAAGCGCGACCGCCAGCAGTGCAGAGAGCCAAGTGGCACCTAGCCCGACCAGCATCGCGTCTCGCAATCGGGTGAGCGGCACGGGCTATCTGCGCGCGGTGCGCAACGTCCAACTGTCCTTCCTGGTGGCCGGACGTGTCAGCGAGGTCTATGTGTCGGAAGGCGATGTGGTGACCAAAGGCCAACTGCTGGCTATCCTCGATCCCCGCCCGTTCGACACTGCGATTCTTCAAGCCCAAGCCGATCTGCGGGCCGCCCGTGCCGCCCAGAGCGCGCTCAACGAGGCGCCCAACCCTGCCGACATTCAAGCGGCCAACGCCAATATCCAACTGGCCCAGATCGGTGTGGCCCAAGCGCAGCATCTAACCGAGCAAAACACCCGTCAGGCCCAAGCTTTGCTCAGCCAAGCCGAACAGAACCTCGAGACCGTGCGCAATACGCTCTCGGCCGCCAAAACCGAGGCCGAACTGCAAATGCATCAGGCGGCCGGGCTGTTAGCTCAAGCGCAAGCGGCTTATTCGCAAGCTCGCAGCGATTGGGAGTATGTACAATCGACCGGAAAGGTGCCGATCAATCCCCCAGTCAATGTCGAGGTCGGTGTCGATCTGCCGATCGTGGGCGATGTTGATGTAGGCAACCTGCGCAACACCGAGCGCAAAGCGACCGATAGCGAGCGCAACGCTTACTACAACGCCTATGTCGCGGCCGAAGCGGCTATGCACAACGCCGAAACAGCCGTCGAACAGGCGCGCGTCGCCTACGATCTAGCCCGCCAAAACGAGGTCACCGGCATCGCTCAGGCCGAACAGCAGGTCACGCTGGCCCACAGCGAGCTGGTTAAGGTGCAAGGGCCGCCCGAGCAAGACGCCGTGGCAGCCGCCCAAAGCAATCTCGCCATCGCCCAAGCCGCTCGCCAGCGCCTCAACCCTAACCCGCGCGAGTCGTCGCAAGAGATTGCTGCCGCCAACATCGCGCGCGCCGAGGCCGCTCTGCAGCAGGCCCAGCTCAGCCGCGAATACGCCGAACTGCGCGCGCCCTTCGATGGCACAGTGGTGCAGCTCAATCTGCAAGAGGGCGCTGTAACTGGGCCGCTCCCGCTCAACACCAGCGGCGGCATTCTGCCCGAACCGGCCATTCAGCTGATCGATATGAGCGAGCTTGAGTTCGAGGTCGATATCAACGAGGCCGATATTGGCAAGGTGGCGCTCAACCAGCGCACCGAGATCGTCTTCGACGCTCTGCCGAGCCAGACCTTTACGGGCCGCGTGCGTTACATCTCGCCCAGCGCCCAACAGCGCGGCACGATTCGCAGCTATAGCGTGCGCATCAAGCTCGACTCGCAAGAGGGCCTACGCGAAGGTATGGGAGGCCATATCACGATTTTGAGCACTCCCTAAGCCCAAACAGACAATACACAAAAGCCCCGCTTCTTTACAAGCGGGGCTTTTTCTATCGCTCTAGCGGCGAGGTCTCTCCCTCCCATGCCTTCCCTAGCGCGTCCGCCTACGGCTACCAAGTTCGCCGCCCTCCCATTCGGCCCATCGAGCTATCGCTGCCTTCGTTGCTAGGTACAGCGCGCTCACACAGCTTCAAGCATCGCACCTCGAGGAAACAACGAAATGGCGGAGAAGATACAAGGGCCACACCGCCGAAGGCGCTAGCCCTGTCCGTTAGGGGAAAGGTCTCTGATAGCCGAAGGCGGACGCGCCAAGGACTGAATGGGAGCTAGCGATCTTTCCGCCTCGATACGAGCAGAGTTAGGCCCAAGGCGAGCTTGATTCGCTGCCTGAAAACCCAAAAATGAAGCGCATTTGAGAAACTCGTAATAATAGCTCGTCTGAAAGGCCTATACAAGATGGCCTTTGAGATTGTATGATAAGACGAGGTTTTGGCGATCTTGTCACTCATATCCCCAGCAACCAGTCTAAAGGCCCAGATCAGATAGCTCAAACTCGCGCGTCGATAACTCGAAAACACTTACACAAAGAATAGTGACAGCCTCAATTTGGGATTTGCTGCTCTTGGGAGGAAATTCGCAGCGTTCAGCGCCCGTCCTTGAGGTAGTGCGACTTTTTTAGCTTTCTTGCGTACTATCTCTTGAAAGGAGATAAAAGCATGGCCATACTCGCAGGAATAATCGCAGGTTTTATCGCTTGGTTCCTTGTTCGTTATTTGTTCGCTGGCATCTATACTGTCAACCAAAACGAGCGTGCCGTGAAGACGATTTTTGGGCGCGCCGAACGGATTGGCAAGAGTACGCTCGACGATCCCGCTGCTGAATTTCTGCATCCCGAGGAACGAGAGCGGTACAACTATCCTCAAGTGCGGGTTATTCCTCCTGGTGGCCCCTATTTCAAGTGGCCGTGGGAACGCATTCACAAGGTCTCGGTCGCGACCCAAACCATCAATATGGCGACCGACCTTGAAAACCCGCAAGCCAACCACCAAGGGATGGCACTTGAGGCGGTCACCAAAGACCAGCTCAACGTAGGCTTACGCGGTCAGATTCGCTACCAAGTCTCTGAGCGCAACCTCTATGCCTATCTCTTTGGCGTGAAAAAACCAGTCGTGCACATTATGGGCTACTTTGTTTCGATCTTGCGCGAGCGTATCGCCAACTTTGAAGCGCCGCAACGAAACGATAATGCCGACCCCGATTCGAGTGTTGTGACCGGCGTCTCGATCAACGACTTGCGCAAAAACTTGCGCGACCTCAACGAGCATATGGATCGCGAATGTCGTTCGTCGGCGGCTCGCTACGGCATCATTCTCGACGCCTCGCTGATCACCGAGATCGATCCGCCCGAAGAGGTCGAGTCGGCGCTCGCAGCGATCAATACCGCTCACAACCAAGTTTCTTCCGATATCAGCTTGGCCCAAGCTGCAGCTGATCAAAAGATCGTGCAGTCGCGCCGCGCTGTCGAGATCGAAACACTCAAAGCCCAAGCCGAGGTCGAGCCGCTGCGCGCTCTGGCCGCTCAGTTGGCCGAGCTGAAAAAGCAGGGCCCAGGAGCTATCGAGACCTATCTGCGCAGTGTGCGCTTAGGCCTGTACCGCAACGCCAAGCGCGTCGTGAAAGAGGTGAAGTAGTATGGAAGCGCTTATCACATTTTTCCTAACCGCGATAATCTCGTTCGTACTCTGCTTCATCTTTGTTCCTTCGTTCTTAGGCATACTGCGGCTGTTGGGCTTTTACACCATCGTCTACGAAGGCACCTGCCACGTCTATGTGCTGTTCGGTAAGGTTCGGGCCGTTTTGCGCGAACCGGGCTTCTACTTCCTGCCGCTCACCCTCGGTTTGGATGCCTTCTTGATCACTTGGATGGGCCGCCGCCACGTTTTGGATATGCGCCTCGACCAGAACTATCTGCGCAGCCAGCCGGTCAACTCCGAAGAGGGCGCGCCTATGGGTATCGGTATCTGGTACGAGATGTACATCAGCGATCCGGTCGCCTATCTGTTTAAAAATGCCGATCCGCACGGCTCGTTGGCAGCCAACGTCAGCAACGCAGCGGTGCGCTCGCTCAGCAATATGCCGCTGGCCGATATGTTGGAAAACCGCCACGGCATGAGCCGCGCTGTACGCGATGAAGTGTCGCCCAAGTCGAGCGAATGGGGCTATAAACTCGGTTCTGTCTACATCCGTAAGGTACACTTCCGCGACTACGGTATGATCCGCCAAATCGAAGAGAAGGTCGTCAACCGTCTGCGCCAAGTCACCTCGGCCATTCGCCAAGATGGCGCCAACCAAGTGAGCATCATCGCTAGCACCGCCGAGCGCAAGGCCGCCATCGAGTTCGCAAAGGCCGAAGCGATGCGCCCCTCGATCGTTGGCGCTGCTCTGCAAGAGATCGCCAAAGATCCCGAGATCGCCGAGGCGCTCTTCGAGATCTTAGAGACGCAACAGTTGATCGATAGCAAAGCCGAGATCACTCTGATGCCGAGCAATAGCCCGCAGCTCGCTAAGCTCTACGCTGCTTCCGAAAACTAATGCGATTGGCGCTCAGTTCTCGCACAGGTCTATAGCGATTTTGTATCAACACAAACAAGCCTGCAATACAAAAGGGGTGTTCGGAAATTCCGAACGCCCCTTTTGCTAGCGAATCCGTTTAGCTTGTCGCTCTTTGAACTTCGACAGTGCGGAACTCAACTATGTTTGTTGTGAGTATGCGCGTCTTTAAACGGATTCGTTATGATATCGAAAAGCTGTTAAAAAGAGCTTCCTGTAAAGCAGAAAGCCGTGCTCGAAAAACACGGCCCTCGCACAAGAACATTTTTCTTCTTGGGATTATTCGGCTGCGGCCTCTTCGCTCGTCTCGCTCGACTCGCTTGCCTCGGCAGGAGCGGCTTCAGGGCTGCCACCCTCGCCCTCAACAACAACATTAATAACAGCCGAAACACCGGCAGCGATCTGAATCTTAACCGGGTAGTTACCAACACGCTTGATCGGATCTTCCAACTCGATGCGGCGGCGGTCGACCTCGATCGAGAGCTGCTCTTGGATCTTGTTGGCAATATCAACATTGGTAACGGAACCGTAGAGACGATCTTGCTCGCCTACGCGCTCCACAAAGCGCAGGGTTTGGCCGGTCAAACGTGCTGCAACGGCTTCAGCATCGCGGCGAGCGATCTCAATGCGACGGCGCTCAGCCTTCAAACGCTCTTCGGCCTGCTTGACCTGACCCTTGGTAGCAAGTACTGCAAGGCCCTGAGGAATGAGGAAATTGCGACCGTAACCGCCGCTCACTTCCTTCAAATCGCCTGCCCGCCCAAGATGTTCTACATCTTTGGTGAGCAACACTTTCATTTTGGTACCCACGAAAGTTCTCCCTAACAGATCGGTAATAAGACAAAAGGTTACAATCCACCCGGCGGTGGCGAACGCTATGTATGGTACCATACTGCAAAGGTCGCGTCAATTTATTCATAGGAAATTCCCATGTCAACCAAAGTCCTGCTTGACACCGATATCGGCTCTGATATCGACGATGCCGTCTGTTTAGCCTATCTGCTCGCTCAGCCCAAGTGTGACCTTTTGGGTATTACCACTGTCACTGGCGAGCCTGTCGAGCGCGCCAAACTAGCCAGTGCGCTCTGCAAAGCCGCCGGTAAAGATATTCCGATCTATCCGGGCGTGGCCGAGCCGCTCTTGATTCCCCAAAAACAAGGGCGTTCGCCGCAGACCGCCGCCTTGGGGCGCTGGGAACACGAAACGAAGTTCCCGCAGGGCGAAGCGATCGAGTTCTTGCGCCAGACCATTCGCGCCAATCCAGGCGAAGTCACGCTACTGGCGATCGGCCCAATGACCAATATTGCCCTGCTCTTCTCAATCGACCCCGAGATTCCCAGCCTGCTCAAGAGCTTGGTACTGATGTGCGGCAACTTCACGCGCAATATGCCACGTTCGCCCGTTTCGGAGTGGAATTCGTTCGTTGATCCGCACGCCTCGGCCATTGTCTATCGTGCTAAGCCGCCCGTGCATCGCTCGATCGGGCTCGATGTGACGCTGCAGGTCAAGATGGACTCGAACGAGGTGCGCGAGCGCTTTACCTCGCGCCTGCTGCTGCCGGTGCGCGACTTCGCCGAGGTCTGGTTCGAGCGCGCGCCCCATATCACCTTCCACGATCCGCTGGCCGCTGTAACGATCTTCGAAGATTCGATCTGCGGTTTTGAGCGCGGCGATGTGGAGGTCGAGATCGAGAGCAGCCGTCTAGGCGGCCACACCGCCTGGAAGGCCAACCCCGAAGGACAACACGAAGTTGCGCTCACAGTCGATCCACAAGCCTTCTTCGATCACTTCTTCGCCGTGACCGAGGCTTATACATAGTCGCTAGCGAGCTTTGGGGAGTTGGTCGAGGCCAGCTCCCCTTTGTATTTGGTCGTAGGCTATAGAAACAGAAGAGGAAAAGCGTTTTCCGGCCTGGCTGTGCCGGTTTGTACAGAAAGGCAGTGGTATGCCTCCCCGCAAACGAGCGAGCAGCGGTCAGATCGATCAACCTCAGATCGAATTAAGCGAACTGCAGCAGATCGATCAGAAAGAAAGCATCGTCAGCGAAGAATACTGCTTTCAACAGCGCTGGAACGAGGCTCGGCTCGATGGTCAACAGGCCGAAGACATCTGTCTCGAACAAGTTATAGCCCATAAGCTCCATCTGCAAGCCGCAGAGCTTTTGCGCGCCCAACTGCTCGACTGCCGAATCGAAAACTCCGATCTCGCCAATTGCAGCTTAGAGAAAGCCTACCTTCGTCGTGACGCATTCTTCAATAGCCGCATGCTGGGGATCAAATTGATCGATGCCGATCTGGAAGATCTGCAGGTACATCGCTGCAATCTGAATCTGGCGCGCATCTGGAATAGCAGCTTTAAACAAGCGCGCTTTGAGCAATGCTCTTTTCAAGAGGCCAGCTTCGATGGCAGCAATCTGGCGGACGCGGTCTTCCGCAACTGCGATCTATCGCGAGCCGATTTGCGCAACGCCAAGCTGAAAGGCGCCGATCTACGCGGCTCTCAGCTCCAAGGTGTACAAATCTCGCTAGCAAACTTAGTTGGCGCGATCGTCGATGAAGAGCAAGCGCTCTATTTGATGCAGCTCTTTGGTGTCATTGTGCGCCCCCAAGAAGTGTAGCCATAAGCCGCCCCATCTGCTGAAACGCTTGAGCTCTCCTGCGCCATAAAATCGAGAAAAGCGCTCAAGGCACGGCTGCGCGGTCGGTCGCGCACTTCAACTTGGATCAAGCTGCGGGTAAAACATAGTTCAGGGAGATTCAGCAGGCTAAGACGCCCGAGGGCAAGCTCTTGATCGAGCGTGGCGCGCGAAAGAATCGAGATACCTAGCCCGGCTGCAACGGCCTGTTTAATCGCCTCGGTGCTACCCAACTCCATCGCAATGTTCATCTCCCAACCGGCTTGGGTGAACTCGCTTTCGATCACCTCGCGCGTGCCCGAGCCAGCCTCGCGAATTAAAAACGGCTCTGCGAGCGCCATCTGCACCGTCAGCTCCTGTTCTTGCAGCAAATGATGGTCGGGAGCGCAGATCGGCACGAGCAAGTCGCTACGCCACATGCTGCAGATGACCTGTTCGGCATGCACTGGCCCCTCGACAAAGGCGATATCGAGCGGCGTTGTATGTAGGCGCTCGAGGATCTGTAGCGTGTTGCCGATATCGAGAAAGAGCTTCAAACCACGATAGCGACGCTGGAACTCGCCCAGCAGGCGCGGCAGCAGATAAATCCCGATGGTTGTGCTGGCCCCAATCGCCAGATGGCCCTGAGAGAGGTCGTTCAACTCTGAGAGGGCGCGTTCGGCCGAGCGCTCGATCGCAAACAGCTGCTGAGCGTGGCGAAAGAGCACCGTCCCAGCCTCGGTGAGGCGGATGCACGGGCCAGAACGGTCGATCAGCGTGGTGTGAAGCTGGCGCTCTAGCTCTTGCACACCGCGCGAGATGGCGGGCTGGCTGATGTACATGAGCTCTGCCGCGCGACTAAAGCTCTTTTGCTCAGCAACATACAAAAAGATCCGTAGTAGATGAAGATTCAGCATCGCTTACCTGTGTACGAGCCTGTCTGGCAAGCATAGATCGAAAATCATATAAGCGCAAGTTATCGTCGCTATAGAATCTATGCATTGGCGTTATAAATGTTTTTTCTCTATCCTAAAGGCAGACCACTTTTCGAAGCATACATACCGAGGTCTGCTGTGCATTCTTACACTACACGAGAACACTGGATTAACAACTACACATACTTGAAACAACTAGGCCCGGGAATCGGGCTTGCGGGGCTGATCAGCCTGCTCGCTTGGGGCGCACAAACGCTGCAGGAGCGCCTGCTCGGCCAAGCTTGGCTAGAAGCGATTGTCTTTGCCATTCTGATCGGCATGCTCTGGCGCACGCTGTTCGGCTTAGGCGCAGCGATGAAGGCGGGTGTCTCTTTCACCAGCAAAGAGCTGCTCGAATTTGGGGTTGTGCTACTAGGCGCGTCGATCAACCTGCCCGAGGTATTGGCGGCTGGCCCATTACTGCTGCTTACAATCATGCTGACGGTTGGCTTAAGCATTACAGTAAGCCGCTTGCTCGGCAAGGCGTTCGGTCTGAATCCTAAGCAGGCGACGCTTGTAGCGGTGGGCAACTCGATCTGCGGCAACAGCGCGATCGCAGCGGTCGCACCCTTGATCGAAGCCGAGCCGGAAGATATCGCCAGTTCGATCTCTTTGACCGCCGTGATCGGGGTTGTTGTGGTCTTAAGCCTGCCACTCTTGATCCCGATCTTTGAGCTGAGTCTCTATCAATATGGAGTTATCGCTGGGCTAACGGTTTATGCTGTGCCACAAGTGCTGGCCGCGACCCTGCCAGTCAGCAGCATCAGCGGCGAGATTGGCACGTTGGTTAAGCTGGTGCGCGTGCTGATGTTGAGCCCGATCGTGATCTTTTTGAGTCTGAGTCGACACAAGTATAGTGCAAACAAGGCAATTCAGTGGCGGCGCCTTTTGCCGTGGTTTATCCTTGGCTTCTTGGGTTTGGCCGTCTTACGCAGCTTCGACATCTTGCCGACAGGCTTGGCCGGGCAGTTGCGCGAGATCAGCCGTTGGCTAACGGTAGCGGCTATGGCGGCCCTCGGCTTGAGTGTCGATATCCGTGTGATCGGCAAAACGGGCTGGCGAGTCGGCGGGGCGGTTATCACATCGCTGATTGTACTGCTTACGATCAGCCTGATGCTTGTGAAGCTCTTTCAGATCGGCTAGGGCGCTTGCTAAAAGACCTGCCTCTACGGCGCGCCTTTGAAAACGAGGCAACGAGCGGCACTTTGTTCGACAGCAAAATTCGACAAAGCTGCGCATCGCCGAAGGCTGATCGCTCGTTTTGGAGGGCGGGAGGTTGGTAGCCGTAGGCGGACGCGGTAAGGACCGAATGAGAGCTAAGGAACTCTCCGCCTAAGAGACGGACATATCGAGCGGATGCGCTAAAAAACGAAAGGGATCTCGTGTGCTAAGCGAGATCCCTTTTGTGTTTGGTATCGCTGTTGAACGATCAAGCTGTAGCCACTAAGCGAGCATATTCTTGTTCAATCGCTTGGCGCCAAGGGTGATCGAGCGTCAAGCGCTTTTGAGCCAAGTCGTAGGCGAGCGTGATCTGATCTTTAGCCTCGTCGAGGTGCTTTTGGATAGCCAAGCTCGTGGCAAGCAGGCGATGGGCGTGCGCGATGCGCGGGTGTTGGTCGGCGGTGCAGTTGCACGAGACATAGAGGTAATTTCGAGCAGCTTCTTCGGCTGCTTGAGCATGACCTCGGGCGAGTTCAAGCATCACATAAGCTTCGTAGACGCGCAGCATCCAGAAGTGGCGAGCGCCAAACTGCTCGCTAATCTCGTGACTGATCTCGTCGAGTAGTTCGCACGCCCGCTGGTACTCGCCTTTCAAGATCAAGACCTTAGCTTGGTCGATTTGTAGATCGAGCACTTCGATATTGTTTGGCTGCATCATTTCTGTAAAACAGGAGTAGGCCCGCTCAAACAGTTCTTGGGCACGCTCGATCTTGCCTTCGACTAGCTCGACCTGACCCAGACGCCAGAGGGCATCGGCGTAACTCACCAACTGGCGACCATGCTCAGGCTGCGGCTGGGCAAGCAGCTCTTCGAGCAGGCAGCGCGCCTTAGCGCAGTGGCCTTGTTCAAGCGCAACATACACAAGATTCATTTTGTTTTGTAAAAGATCCACCTCCCAAGCGCCTAATTCGCTGCGGATCTTGAGAGCGAGCTTGAAATAGCGCTCGGCTCGCCGCCAACGGCCTTGGCGATTGAAGATATAGGCCATATTGTTGATGCTTCGCGCAGTATTGTGATGCCGTAATCCAAGCAAACGACGGCGCATTTCCATAGCTCGAAAGACATTGTCCTCGCCTGCATTCAGATCATGGTAGACATAGCAGATGTGTCCCAAATTGTTGTGGGCCGTAGCAAGATCGGGATCGTCTGGATCAAGAATCTCACTGCGAATATCCAGACATTCTTGGAACCAATCGCGAGACTCAGCAAAGCGCCCTTTCATCTGTTGAACTAAGCCAAGCAACTCACAGACATTGGCAAGCATCGACAGATCGTCGTGACTGGATGGCTGCTTGTAGAGCGTATAGAGCTTGGTTAAGTAGTATTCCGATTGATCCGCCCGCGCTCGTAACCAGAGGTGATAGGCGAACCAATAGGCCAGCATACCTGCTTGGCGACCACCACGCTCTAGAATCTTATCCGCCAACCAACGCAGTTGCGCTTCCAACTGTTGCAAAAGCTCGACCTGCTGAGGATGATCGTTATACTTGGACTTGATCAACTGGTCGATCCCTTGCTCCAATCGGCTACGTATCGCCTCAGCGGGATGTCTCAACAACATAAAGTCTGCGATCAAACGGTGCATCCACACACTGCCATCATCTTGCAGACGGATCAGCGCCAAGGCAGCCAAGCGCTCTAGACTTTCCGAAAGCGCCGTCGAATCGTATTCCGACAAACAGGCATCGATCACAAAGCGCTGCATCAACTCGCCCGGTGCAGCATAAGCCAGCATCTGCATAAGCTTCACCGCCAGCTCATCGTTCACAATACGCTCAAAGCTCAGCTCGATCATGCGCAAGAGGTGTTGCGGGTGATCCGTGGGTGAGTAGTGAGGCTCTCGGGCTTGCAACGAGCTGTGTTCAAGCGCATAGCTCTTCTCGAGCTCTTGCAAATAGCGCTCGGGCGGCTCTGCGCGATGCAAATTGAGGTAACTGCCGACCAGATGAAGAGCCAAAGGCAGATTGCCGACGAGGCGTGCGAATTTGCTAAGCAACTGGCGACCTTCGCCTTCGGCCAGATCTTTACGATAACGGGCGAGTAGTTCGGTGCTGTCGTCTTCGGCCAGCACTTCCAACTCAAGCTGATCAACCAGCATGGTGGGGTTCCAGCGCGGACGCCGACTGGTCACTAAGATGCGACAGCCGCCCTCCAAGGGACGCCATTTGGCTAAAAGCTGCTCGTCTTCGCAGTTGTCGAAGATCAAAAGACGAGGGATGTCTTTATTCCACTCGGCCATCACCAAGCGTGTCTGTTCGTGTAAGGGCAGTTGTGCGAAGTCGGGGCGCAAATTGAGGTACTGTTCGCCACCGCAGCGTGCAATCTCGGTCTGAAGCTGATACCGATCGGCTGCATGCAGCCAAAAAACGCCGCCCGAAAAGTAGGACCCATAACGGTACATCACCTCTATAGCCAACTGCGACTTGCCCAAACCGCCCATGCCACTGATCACATAGACCG
Organism: uncultured Chloroflexales bacterium; assembly: GCA_937902315.1. Classification (GTDB taxonomy): domain Bacteria; phylum Chloroflexota; class Chloroflexia; order Chloroflexales; family Chloroflexaceae; genus CALGUG01. The sequence continues at coordinate 23,320 of CALGUG010000002.1, read as the reverse complement.
GCGTGGCAAGCCTTCTTTTTTGGCTCATCCAGCTTGCGATCTTCAGCAGTTCTTTATCGCGTCCCACAAATTGGGGGTTTGGCAAGAAATGTGGACGGCGCGAACCGATGGGCAAGTCACCCGGCTCGGGCACTTTCTGCTTGGGCAACTGTTCGAAGCGCGTTTGAGCTGTGTACTCCTCGGCTCGTTTCACTAAAGCTGGCCAGTCAGCTAGTGACTTAAAGCCCGAGCTATAACGAAAAGCTTGGTTGTATTCGGCTAATAGCTGCTCTTGAAGCGCGATCGCATTGTAAGCGTTGGCGTTCTGCTCATACAGGAGTTTGATCAAGGCGGCAACGTACCCAGGAGGCGCATGAATCTGGCCGGGACCATCGCGCTTTTCATAGCGCAAAATGGTCGAATGGCTCCCGATCATAAAATAGGCCGCGGCTTGTAACGATGATTTAAAGACCAGAGTACGAACATTGGCGACAAATCCAGGCAGCCCTTCGCTGATATCGAAACGGGGCGGTACAAAGTCATCTTGCTTCTGAGACATCGCTGCAACTCTCTTTGCTGGGAAGGACAAGCATGCACAGTTTGCGCACACCCTATTAATATTAGTTACAGAAAGCAAAATATTTTGCTTCTTCCCAGCTCAAGCAAGCGCTCGCCGATGCAGCCCATGTGTCTTTTGCGGCAATTCAATTCTTATAGATCACAAGGGGGCAAGCTATGATCATCCATGGGCACAAAATCTCACGCAGTATGTTAGCCGCTGTTATCGTCTGTCTTTTCCTGCCTTTTCTGACCGTCTCATGTGGCGCACAAGAATTTACCATCACTGGCAGCCAGTTTGTTACCGGCATCCACTATAAAGGTGAGTCGATACCACCTCAAGGCCCTATCGTTTTGATGACTCTAGCAAGCATCGTCGCCTTAGCACTCAGCTTTGTGAATAAAACTGGAGCCTTATTGGGTGCAGTTGGAGCCTCTATTCTCAGTGTGCTCTGTTTGTTATGGTTTCGTGAGGGTATCAATCGAGAAGTGTTTGCCTATGGTGGTATGATTCACGCCAAATTTGAAGCGGGTTTTTGGCTCTGCTTCTTGCTGCATATTGGGGCTGCCGCACTCAATGGCTGGCTCTGGAAGCAAGGTCCTCAAGCTCTAGCGCTGGCAAATAGCGCTCACTCGCTGTCAGCCTTGCCACAAAGCCCGCAAGCTGCGAGTTTTTCAGTGCCACCAACAATTGCACTTGCTCAGCAAGAACATCGATGCAGCAACTGCGGCGAACAGCTTAAGGCGACATCTCGCTTCTGTATGAAGTGCGGCCAAGCAGTACAGGTGAAATAAACAGCCTATTGCCACTCTATTGGTGCTCTTCAAGCGATCCCATAGTCTACAACCTCTAGGGAGCAACACACCATGGCAACACGAAAACCCTTCTCTGGCTTTCTCTTGGCGGCCTTTGTGCTTGCTGCTTTTTTGCTTGTTCCTGCCACACCCAGCAGCGCCTCAAGTCATAGCGATACGCAATTTTATGCTGCGTATGAAGCGAACAACGGTGGAACTACGATTTTCCTCAAAATGTGCGGTTCAGGAGCAAAATATCGCTTCCGAACCCAAACTATCGATACCAACCAAGTATTGTGGGACCAAACCTACAACAATTCCACGAATGGTTGTCTAGGCTTCTGGTATCGCGCTTTGCTAGGAGGCCAACCTGGCCATCAATTTAAGTTCTACTCGATGTATCTCGATCACGATGTATCAGAAGCTGTTTTCTTAGATCGCGCCCGTCTCGATATCTGCACTATTCAAAGCGCCAACGCTGTCTCGTGTTCTCGCCAAATCCGCACTTCCCCAGAGATGTATGTCGATCATCCAACGCCAGGTATGAGCGTTCAGGGAAATCTTGAAGTGAGAGGCTGGGCGGTCGATCGAACTGCGCTCACAAATAGCGGTGTCTCTGAAGTTCAGATCTTTCTCGATAACCAATATGTAGGCAATGCCCAGTATGGGGAAGCACGCCAAGATGTCGCCAACTACTTGTCTGATAATCGCTTCGTGAATTCGGGTTTTCGATTTACTTTTAATACTGCCAACTATAGCAACGGTACGAAAACGCTGCGAGTTTCCAGCAAAAGCTCAGTTGCAGATACATGGCAACACAGCGAGCAGCAAATCACAATCAATAATGGCTCTCCGCCGCCTGCCAATATCGATCCTAATACACCAGCCCAAGTCGGCCCAACAAATAATAGCAGCCATAGCGGATCAAGCATCACGCTCTCGTGGCAAGACACCGGCGACCCCGATAACAAGCCGCGCACATTCCGCGACTACGAGGTCGAGATCTGGAAGCAAGATAACTCGTGGCGCAAAACCTTACCTTGGCAAGTACCAACTTCGGTGAATGTCAGCTTACCTTCAAGCGGCACCTATAGCTGGCGCGTGCGCTCTGGCGACGGTATTGGCGCAAGCCCATGGTCGCCGACTTGGAACTTTACAATCCAAGTTCCTAGCGCACCAGCGAGCAGAATCTTAGACGTTCCCTATGTCGACCAGGTGTACGTACAGCAAAATGGCATTCCTGTGGGTGGAGGCTATTACCTATGGAATGACTGTGGACCAGCATCAGTTGCAATGCTGCTCAGTTATGAAAAAATCGAGAAACGCGATGTCTTTAACGATCGCAAACCGACAATAGAGTTACGAGTTGTAAAACAAGCTGATGGGCGGGCTAACTGGCAATATATCGTTAATACGCTTCACGCCAAGGGTTTGCAAGTAACCTTAAAAAATACGATTTCATTCGATGAGATCAAGCGTAGTATTGACAACAACCACCCAATTGTAATGGGTGTAGAGGGACGTGATCATTTGGTAACGGTAATTGGCTATGAGGGCACAGATACAGTTGTTATCAATGATCCATTTGGTGGAAAGGCTTGGTGGTCTGATGGAAAACAGACTAATGCCTTTATAAATGGCCGATACGTATCTTTTTCAAATACACCTCAGACAAAAGGCAAACAAGTTAAATATCGCTTTGGTAGTGAAATACGAAGTCGATACGCTGTTATTGTGACAGGAACAGCTGCAATAGCACCAAGTACCACTGCCAATATTGCGACAACTGGAGGATCACTAAATGCAGCGGGCTTCCAAGCAAGCTTTCCTCAACTGGCTGCTTTACAGATAGAAGTCGCAAGCTCTAACTACAAAGTAACCCATTTTCCAAAACTACAGGAAAGCAATAAACTTGTTGATAGACCTTCGCCGTTAGTGGTTTTTTCGCTTGAGGCAACTGATAGTTCCGGAAAAACCGTCTCACAATTTCCCAGCCAGTTCACAATGAGTATCAACCTTGATACTTCTACAATGGAAGCATTCCAATATACAACGGGAAGCTCGATCATTATTAACGAAAAAGGGCTAGGAGACAATCCGGAAATACCATCACGCCAAGGTCAAACTATTTCGCTATTGGCTTGGGATGCAAATAAGAAGGCTTGGAAAGTCATTGCTTCTCAATACAATCCACAGAGCGGCATATTGACTGCAAAGTCGAATAGCTTCACGGAATATGCTGTAGTTGTTAGCTCAAACCAGTATATCTTCCTCCCGCTCGTCAAACGATAGTGTAATAGGCGCTCAATTTGAAAAGACACATCACCCTTATCTTAGGATGATGTGTCTTTTTATTGGCTCTGAATGCACAAACTTCGCACATATCGTTATGATGAAATCAAAAACTAGGTTTAAAGACAAAAGCTCATGAATCTTAAACACTATTGAGCTTCTTTCGAAAAGGCTTTAGAACTCTCATCAATCTCTAGCTCGGCTATCTCATTAGATAAACAATCACAAAGGAGCCAGTATGCACTGTCCAAACTGTGGCCAGCAGGTTTCGCAAGGTTCATTGTATTGTCGATACTGCGGAAAAGCCTTACAAGAGGAAGTTGTTGTAAGACAAGGTGGAAACATTGTCTCCACAGTCTTTGGAGTATTGATATCTGTAATAGAGTTTAGCTTCTATGTGCTTATGTTAACGCTACGGATCATGATGAGTGTGCTGCGTTCGATCTTCTAGACTGATTGCAGCTTTACCCTAAACAATCTATGCGCTGCTTTGCGAGGTTCCATAGTTGGTATGGAACCTCACTGTTTTGAAAACCTGTGCAGCCCAAGCCAATAATAATGCTCTAAAAGCAGTAATTCCAACTCCCCTTAATAAGTTATACCAAATCCGCTTGTTTACTTTCTATTTGGCCTTCGGCAGAGTAGAACTTGTCTCTTTTGTTGTGTGAAATTTGGCGCTGTCGCGCGAAATATCACACAACACTTCCCCGTTTTTGTTTTTCTGCGTTACAAAATCGCAAGTATTTAAACGGATTGAGTATTAAATGCTTTGGCGGAAAGGTCTCTCGCTTCCATGCAGTCCCAACAGCGCCCGCCTACGGCTACTAAACAGGGCTAGCCAACAACAAGGGCGATCTTCAGCTATGAAAGCATCCCCTAAAACACAACCAGCCAAGCAGGTTTCATACAAACTGTACAATCCTCGTACAATAGGAGAAAGCCTGCTTGTTAAGGATCTGGTATGGTACAAGAGCCGCGAGCCAAAGCACCCCAATTAGTGATCAGACTGCACGCTCTGTTGGAAGCCCTACGCGCTGGATCGTGCGACCTCAACGAGCTGCTGAAGCGCCTAGGAGCTGCCTACCCACCCCAGCCCAGCGCTCGGCGTATGCTCGACCGCGATCTGCAAGACCTTGCGGCGCTGGGCATTGTGGTCGAAAAGCACTCGCGGCCCGTGCGCTATCGCCTGCACGGAGGCACGCCGATCTTCGACGAGCAAGAGCTGCGCAGCTTGGCGCTGATCCGCGATACCTTTGGGCCAAAGCACCCCCAAGCCGAACAGATCCAAGCGCTGATTCGCAAGCTGACAAGCGATCTCGATCCAAAACAGCAGGCGTTTTTCAACAAACGCACGGCGCGGCGCAGCCCCTTGCAGCCCGCCATCGACTATGCGCCCTATAACGAGAACTTTCTGCGTTTGGAAGAGGCGATCAGCGTGCGCGAGCCGATCCAGTTTCTCTATCGGGCCAGCACAGGCAGAGAGCTGCACCACCCCTACGTCGAGGCGCTCGAGATCGAGTTCTACGATCGCCACTTCTATTTGGTGGCCTATACCAGCACAAGCAAACAAGCCCACGACTTTCGGATCGACCGCATCCGCAACATCAAAAAGGTCTCTGACCAGCGCTTGCCGCCCGGCAGCCTGCACCAACGCGAGCTGATCAGCTTTAGCTATCGCCTGGCGAGCTTTCTGGCCCAAGGCGAGATCAGCCAGCGCTTCGATGATCAGTGCATCGTTGAACGCCTAGAGAACGGCGATGCCATCATCGAAGCCAAAGGGCGCAGCGACTTTTTTATTATCCAGACCTTGCTGCGCTACCGTTCAAATGCCGAATTGCTAGAGCCTGCTTGGCTGCGCGAGAAGATGAAGGAAGAGGTAAGAAAATTAAATGAGATTTATAGTGACTGAGGCTATACCTTCAGCAATAGATATGCTATACTTTTTGTGGGTCGCATAAAATCCGCATGGCGGATTTAAACATATGATGACCCAAAGTATGACACTACAGAATCCGCTTGGCGGATTTTTTATTAAGAATGGGTATTTTTACCTCATGACAATTTAAGAAAATTATGATAGATTGAAATCAATAAATTTACGTCTCCATGTATATAGTAAGTGATCGCCATTTACTTAGAGGGTTATATGATGACCTTTAAAGTATGATAATACTATAAAACAGGAGAACTAGTTTGAAAAGCACATCTAACAAGCATCGTCGTTTAGAAACTCAACACCGAGAGTGTGAAAAACGCATTCGTCGCTTGGAGGATCAACTCCAAGAAGAACGCCGTAAATTACAAGAGCTGGAATGGGAGCTTATTAACCTTTTTCCAAAAGATATGGAAGGAGACTCTTAAAATGAATCACCAGAATCAAGACTCCTATCAAGCCTCTAACAACACTATAAAGTTAATTTCCCTAATGAGAGCAAAAGAACGGGAAATTGCTGAAGTAGTCGGGCGAGAAGGAATATGTGTGACACCGGCTCTGGCAGAAAGGCTAGTAGTTTCCCCGAAAACAATTGAGAACTATAAAAATAGCATCAAACAAAAAGCTCGAACGGCTTTTGGTCGCCAACTCTCTTGGGCAGAACTCATTCGGCAATTTACCTTGTATTACAACAAGCTCAGCTAACTCCAATTTCATAACCTTACCAAATCTGTTTAAAGACGTGCGCTCTTGTAATGCAGGAAAAGCAAAAACTGGGAAAGAGGTTGTGTGAATTTCGCGCGATAGCGCGAAATTCACACAACAAAAATAGTTAAGTTCCACTCTGCCGAAGGCCAAATAGAAAAATAATTAACCGGATTTTATATCACCTCGGTTTTACGCCAAATAGGACTCAGTGAGTCTTAATCGATATGCTATATTCGGTCTAAGGGAACGAACATTACAGCACTTGTAACTAATAAGAGTGAGACTTGTTTGAAGAGGCTTGCGCAGCAACCTTGGAGACACCATGCAAATCGCGACACTTCCGGTCTATTCGAAGCTAGCCGATCCCGCCAGCATACCTGCTGAGATCGCACGAATTCTGCCGCATGGCTGGCAGCTCTCACAGCATCAACTGGAGACCTACCGCGCCCTGATCGATCCCGCGATCGATGTGGTGATCAACACCGCCATGACGGGCGATGGCAAAAGCCTAGCTGGCTTACTGCCTTTCCTAAGCCAAAAACACGCGATTATGGGCTTGTACCCCACCAACGAACTGGCCCAAGATCAGCTGCGCAACAGCCAGCAGCTCTTGCCCCAGTGGCAGGGCGATGCGCGCGATGTAGGCCAGATCTCGGGGCCGATCCTAGATGAGCTTTTGGCCGAGAGCAATGGTTTATCGCGCGGCGACATGTTGTTGCGCGAACTGAATCGCCATAGCTTAGTGCTCTCAAACCCCGATCTGCTGCATGCGATGCTGCAGTTCTTTTACCAAGAGCGAGGGCGTGCCTCGGCCCACATCGTCGGCAAATTGAGCATGCTCTTCAACCAGTTCACCTTCGACGAGTTTCATATCTTCGATATCGCCCAGATCACCGCCGTGCTCACGGGGCTGCTCTTTTTGCACGAACAATCGGCCCGCCCGCCCAAAACGCTCTTCCTCTCGGCGACACCCGACGAGCAGCTTTTGGCGCCCTTACAGCGGCTCGGCTTCGGCGATCGACTACGCCTGATCGAGCCGCAGCGCGAGGGCTGGTATCGGCATGGCGCAGATCCGGGCGCTGGTTGGCGGCGTATTCTACAGGCTAGCTCGATCGAATTTGTGCCACAGCAAGCGAGCGAATGGCTTCAAGAGGGCATCGTGCAGCAGCTTTTACCCTGGTTCCAACGCCATGGCAAAGCGGCCAAAGCGGCCATCATCGTCAACTCGGTGGCGAGCGCTTTGCAGATCGTCGAAGAACTGCGGGCCAGCCTGCCAAGCCATATCCGCGTGGCGCCCAACACGGGCTTGAACGGGCGCTCGACCCGCAAAGCCTCCTACGACGCCGATATTCTGGTCGGCACCTCGACGGTCGATGTGGGCGTCGACTTCCACATCAATCTGCTAATCTTCGAATCGAGCGATGCGGGCAGCTTTATGCAGCGTTTGGGGCGCTTAGGGCGTCACGACGGCTATCAAGATAGCGCAGGCGTCTTCCAGCGCTTCACCGAGTACAAGGCGATCGCGCTCGTGCCGAACTTCATCTATGAACGGCTGACTAAAAGCATCGATGGCAAACCGCCCAAGCTAGAGCCAGATATGCAGCTTCAGCGCGACGAACTGAGTCGCATCATCAACGATGGGGTCTTCCTACACCCGACGGCATTCCGACACTATCCGCGGCTATGGGGGCGCTTCCAGCCCGCCAAAGTGCTATCTGAGCTTTCAAAGAAAGAAAATCGCAGCAGCTTCGCCGAGCTGATTCCGAAGCTGCACAGGCGCTATGGGATCTTAACCCAAAGCAAGATGCAAGAGGCGTTCAAGGATTGGGAGCGCTATAAGCAAGAAGGTCAAGCTGAGTTGGTACAAGAGGCGCAAGCGTTCCGCGGCTCTGGCAGCTTGCCCTGCGGCTTGCTGAAAGACGACGAGGGCGAGCTGCTCTCGTACGATCTGCTCTGGCTTTTGTCGTATGCCCACGTCGAGCTGATCGAGCGGGCCGAATTTGAGAAGCGCGCCAACGCGCTCGGCATGAAGCACTACCCGAACTGGCTCAAACGTCAACTCTTCTTCTTCCGCTGGCGTGGGCTGCTGCCCAAACGCGAGCATCCGAGCATTGTGCTGACGCCGACAGCCAGCCGCTGGGGCGAAGAGAAGCTGGGCACTGCCCAAGTGCTCGCTGGCTTTAGCATCGCAGACCTGAGCCAAGCCGATCTCAATCCGATCAACGATCGCCTGCTCAACACCAGAATGGTAGCTCTACTGATCCCCGACCTCGATCCGCAACAGGTGCGGCGCAGCCTTTACCTGAGTGGGAATATGCCGCTGTTTCGCTACAAAAACGCTCCCACCGCCGACCCACGCAGCGGAACGATCACCTTCGGACGCACGGCGCTCTTGCTCGACAGCCTGTTGCGCAGCCGCAAAGACAAGCAGCCGGGCGGAGCGATCATTTGTTAACTAAGGATAGGCTATGAGCATTCCTCAAGATCCCTTTGAAGAAAACTATTTCGATGACGACGAGCCGCTCGACCTCGATTCTATGGCGAGCCTGTCGAACGACAGCAAAAGCGACGAGCCTGTTCAACTGGCGCCCGAACCGCTCTTCGCAGTGTTGCTCAAAGACGCCTTGCAGAAAACCGATCCCGACGATACGGTTTTGCGCGACTATGCCGAGCATGTTGTGCCACGCTTATCGGCCCTGTTGGGGCATACGGCGGCCAAAGGCGGCAACTTTGTGATCGACCGGCTGAACGAGGGCAAGACGGCCGAAGAGGTCAAACGCTACGGCGACGACCAAACCATGCGCGCCCACATCGTCAATGGCATTCTGCCGACGGCTCAGATCGCGCGCACGCTCAAGCGCTGGGGCGTGCGCAGGTTCGAGCGCGAATTCGACGAAACCTGCTATCGCTTGTTCTGCGCGGGTTTCACCCTGCACGACTGGCTCAAGCTGCCCGATGTCGACGCCCAGTTGCAGAGCTACGGCCTGCAACACCACACGGTCAATCCGGCCGTGCACCTCGACACGGTCAGCGCCATCATCGGCCAGTGGTGCGTCAAGCTGGGCATCGATCGCTTCTTAGCACCGCTCGGCCCGCTCGACAACTACCTGCACGAGCTGATCTACATCGCCTCGAACACCCAGTTGCAGTGGGGCGTTATGCACAATCTGAGCCATCTCAGCTTCCAAGCCGAAACACGCAAGATTCTGCTGGCCACCGATCTGGCAACCATGGCCGACTATCTGGCCTATCTTGGGCGCACACCGATCGATGTTGTTCAGCATCCCAGTATCCAACGCAAGCTGGCATCGTTCGACGATGGCGAGGTCGGCGTTGCCCTGACCTACCACCATCTATCCGATCTGCGCGGTGTGATCACCAATCTGATCCATAACGCCACCGTCAGCGCCTACGCCGTCAAAGACCAGCGCGAGCCGCTCTTGTACGCGCCGACCGGCGTAGTCTACCTCACCCGCAAGAGCGCGCCAGCCGCGCCCAGCATCGAGGCGGTGGCCGATCAGGTGGTGCTCGAGATTCAAAAGCGCGGGCGCGCCCAGCTTGAACGCAACCTGACCGGCTTCAGCCGCGACGGCAAAGGGCTGAAATATGCCAACTACTACCATCTCTTCTTCTCGCCAGCCGCCCTAGCTCAGATCGGGCCGCGCTTCGCCGAACAGCGTATGATGGCTAAGTCGGACGCCCAAAAGCGCTACGAGAGCATCAACGCCAAAAACATGGCATCGGCGCCGCTGCCCGACGATCTGCCCGTCGCGCCCGAAGTCGACCGCATGGCCGAAGTCTCGGCCTTCTTGGCCAAGCTGGCCGCCGAACACGCATCCGAGTTCGATAGCGAAGGCTGGCTGTTGGAGCAACTGGGCGCCAGCCAGATCCGCGACGAGTTCAAGAAGATCAATACCAATCGCACGGCGGGCGGCGTGCCCTACGGCTGGTACTACGTGGCCGCGCTCCATCGCCAGAACACGCCCGGCAAAGACCCCGAGCAGTGGAACGAGTTTATCCGCGCTTTGGCCCAAGGCATGGCCCAACATCTGCCCGACGAGATCAAGGCTCAAGAGGGCTGGAACGAGATCCGCCAGTATGTGATCGACCATCTGCGTTTCGCCGACAGCCCAGCTGTGCCTTTGCGCGAACGCATGGAGCAAGAGCTAAGGCGCTACGCGAACGCTCACAAAGTCAGCCGAGCCAGCCGCGTCTGTTCGCTCTGCTCGTCGCCCTACAGCGTAGACATGCAGCAAGAGGCGGCCATCCTCTTCGCGCCCATGGTCTACACCAACAAGCAAGCCTTGCACAGCAGCAACGCGATTCGCCATATCTGCGCGGTATGCAGCATGGAAATGATGCTGCGCCAGCTGTTGATGAAGCGCGGACGCGAGAGCGGCGGCAACTTCGAAAAGCGCAAGCTGCGCTACCTCTTCTTCTACCCGACCTATTTCTTCACGCCCGAAACACTCACCGTTATGCGCGCCATGCAAGACCGCCTCAAGAGCGTCAGCTTCACCACGCTGCGCAAAGTCTTGCAGCCCGACCCCAACACAGCCAAGTATGAGCTGTTGCCCGAGACCTTCCAACGGCTGCAAGATCTGATGCTGCACCCCAGGCAGATCGAGCAAGAGGAAGACGATCGGCTCTTCCGGCTGCGCTTCAGCGAGCAAGAGGCGATCACCTTCAGCTTTGTGGGCATTCCGCCCTCCGATCGCGACGCCAAAGACGCCGAAGCTTGGATCAACCCGGCCTTCCTTGCGCTGGTGTTGCCGCTGGTACTCGATATCAAAGTCCTAGCCAGCGAGAGTATGCTGCCGAGCATTCAAGAGGCAACGGAACTGGCCGAAACGGTCGCCTTCGACAGCGCCCACGCCTTTATCGGCTATTTGACCGAGCCTTCGCGCCTGCCCGAACTGCGCGCCAAGAGCCGCCGCACCCCGGGCCGCTTCAATATCGACGAGCTCTTGCCCGCCCTGCAGCGCCTGACCGCTGGCTACTTTGTGCATATGGAGGGCAATGCCAAGTCGGGCGCGGGCGGCTTCGACTATCGCTGGCACGAGATTGCGCCCTTGGCGCGCAATCTGGCCACCTCGCCGCTCTACGCCTTCCACTACCTCAAAAAGTCGCTGCGCCGCGAAGGCAACGATGCCCCGAGCGGCTACAAAGCGACGGTTTATGTCAACCTGGTTGATGACTACATTGGCAAAGGAGATCCATCGATGTCTCATGCACGCGAGCTTGTGCTGCGCTACCGACGCTTCTATCGCCATGGCGGTCGACTGAATAGCAACGCCATTCTGCGCCCTATTCGCGAAGCCGCCGACACCCTGCTGGAGGCCAATCTCCGCCTCTTCGACGACGCTTCGGCCCTGCGCGAGCTGATCAGCGGCCGTCTGCGCAAGTCGCTCGAAGCGATCAAGGGCCCGGGCACATCGGGAACCATTCCCCTCTGGCTCTACGAGGGCACACCCGCCGAGAAGTACCAACAGATCGAGGCCGCGATCGACGATTTCGCCGCCTACTTCGTCGATACGATCTACTACGGCGTCTTCGCGGGCAATCGGGCCGCCTTGGCTGGCAAACAGCTCAACCTTTTGAAAAACGCCTGCGAAGCGATCTATATCGCCGAGCAGCGCCGGGAATGGCAGGAACGTGGTATCTCGCCCGATCCTCAAGATGAAGATGACGAGGGTGTGTAACGGATTCGATCGAAACGCTTCGGGTGGTGTTGAAGCGTCGGCGGAGCCACAAGTTTATCGCTTTGGCGGCGAGACTTCTAGCTCCCATGCGGTCCTCACCGCGTCCGCCTTCGGCTATCAACATCCCGCCCAACAAATGAGGTCCTTTTGGCCTGCGTGGAAAGGCCGCCCAAGAACGAAACAGATTTCGCATCACACATTCAGGAGAACGAAACTATGTTGAAAGAGAGCTTCTTCCCAAACGAAGTGCCGGGCCGCCCGATGGGCCACTACGCCCATATCATTCTGCTGCGCGAAACCGATTCCTATGCGCTCTTCCAGACCGATGGCGAGCTGAACACGGCTCAAGTGCACGCTGGCGTCACCCACAACGAGATCATCTCGCGTTTGGTGATGTTCAAGCGCAAGCAGACCACTCCCGAGCGCTTGACCGGGCGCGAGCTGTTGCGGCGCTACGGCCTGATCAGCCCCGAGGTGAACGATAAAGATAGCAAGACAAAGCGCAGCGACGATCGCGGCGTCGCCATCGATAGCAACGGCATTCCGATCTGCGACTACAACGTCGACTTCTGCAAGCAGTGCCCCGACTGCATCAGTTATGGCTTTGCAATCGGCGATTCCGGCTCAGAGAAGTCGAAGGTATTCAGCGACACGGCCTACAGCCTCTCGGCCTTCGATAACAGCCACGAAGCCTTCACCCTCAACGCGCCCTACGAGAGCGGCACCATGAGTCGCCAGGGCGAGCTGACCAGCCGCATCAACGAGCAGGATCATATCCTGCCCCAAACGCTCTTCCCTAGCGTGATCACCGTGCGCGATCTGAACGAGCCGCTCTTCCTGTATGTGCTGAGCAGCATCTTGCGCGCGCGACGCTATGGCGCCCAGACCACCCGCACGGGCAGCATGACCAACCACGTTTTGGGCATTGTGCTGGCCGATGGCGAGATCTTCTCGAACCTGCACTTCACCCAATGTCTGTACGACGTGCTGGCCGACGCGGGTCAGATCAAAGACAACCAGCCGATCGCGGTCGATCAAGCCATCAGCGCGGCTCAAACGCTCATCCCGCAACTGCTCGAGCAAGACCGCGTGATGTGCTCGCAAGTCTTGCTGGGCGACGAGCTGACGAGCTTTTTGAATCAGTTGGGCCAACAACTGCGCGACGAACAGGGCGTGATCAGCTTGCTGCAGGCGGCCAACAGCGCCAGCCAAGCCTATCACGCTCGCTACATTCAAAAGAAGGCCAAGGCAAAGAAGTAGGAGTCTCTCATGCACATCTTTCGTTGTGCTATCACGCTGCATGAATCGCTCTTCTTCGCCACGCGCGAATTGGGACGGCTCTATGAAACGGGGCGCTATCTGCACAACTACGCCCTTAGCTATGCGCTCGGTCTGGCGCGCGCAACTTGGCACCAGGCCGAACACATTCCGCACTACGCGGAAGATCTGAGCGCGCTCAACGGCCAGACCTACGTTACGCCCGCCGAGCCAGATAAAATCCATTTTCAGCTGGCGACCTTTAAATACGGCGAAGAAGAGCTGCATGTCGAGATGTTGCAAGCGACCCGCAACACGCCCTCCTTCGGGCGGGCCAAAGAGATCGCGCCCGAGTCGAGCTTTCACTTTTACGTGCTGAGCGCAGAGCCGATCAGCCTGCCGCGCTGGATCAGGCTGGGCAAATGGCATAGCAAAGCGCTGCTCGAGTGCGAAGAGGTCGCTTGGGAGCGCAAAACGGGCCCCTATCGCGCTGCGGCCGCGCTCAATCCGCTCGACCTGTCCGGCGACGTCTTGCGCGCCTTCGACATCATCTCGATGCCGCCGTCAAGCCTCGTCGCCAACGCTCAGTGCTACGGCGAATACTACGCCTTCAAAGAGAACCCAACGGTAGGGCTTCCGGTCGGCTTGCACTATAACTTTAAGGCCTAGTTCGGCCAAGGTCATACCAAATCCGTCCAAAGCCGAGCTTTCTTGTAACGCAAGAAGAACACAAACTGGGTTGAGTTCCGCTCTGTCGAAGGCCAAATAGCAAGTAAACAACCGGATTTGGTATCAGTGGGGCAGATAGTCGCTTCTGCCCCACCATCGTCCCTTCTGAAAGCAAAGGAGCGATCCGTATGACGGCTTTTCCCGATCTGTACGCATTTGTTGTGCAACTGCACCCAAGCGCTGGCAGCAAGCCGCGCCCGCAGGGCCACGGCGCCCAAGCGCTCTTTCTCGATCTGCTGGGCCAAGTCGCGCCCGATGTCGCCGAAGCTCTGCACGCCGATGTGGCCAACAAAGCTTACACGGTCAGCATCCTGCCGCGCCGCTGCGCCGATCTAGTCGAACTGCGCGTCACCCTCTTGCAGAGCGAGCTTTTTCGGCCCTTTGTGCAAGCCATGCTGCACCAGTCGCCCAACAACAGGCCGCTGCGTCTGGGCAACGCCAGCCTACATCTGGGCGATGTGATCGGCACACCCGCGCCCCAAGGCCATGCTTGGGCGGGCTACAGCTCCTTCGAGCAGGTCTACGAGCAGGCCCAAGCTGCCCGCACAGTCACGCTTGAATTCGCCTCGCCGACCAGCATCGGTCAAGGCGAGCGGGCCAACGGCAAACAGCGCCTCGAGCTGCTGCCCAACCCGCAAACGGTCTTTAACAGCATTGCAAAGCGCTGGAACAGCCTAGCGCCCAGCGAGCTACGCCTCGACCCCGAGCTGCTTGAGCTGGCCGTCAAAGATACGCTGGTCAGCCGCTATCGGCTCGAAACAACCGAGATCAGCCTTGGCAAAGGCCCACAAAAGGGCTTCTTGGGCCTTTGCAGCTACGAACTGCCGCTCGACGCCGAACAGGCCCGCCTGATCGCGCTGCTGGCCGACGCCGTCTTCTACCTCGGGGTCGGCATGAAGACCGCCCGCGGCATGGGTCTCTGTCGGCGCAGGCCCGAGAGAGAGCATTAAAAGGCCGGGCAGCAGGCCGGCCAGTTAGCAAGGAGAGAGAACACAATGCAGCAAGCCGACTTTATCCCGATCTCGATGCTGAACGCGCTGGCCTACTGTCCACGCCGTTTCGCCTACGAATACATCCAGAGCGAGATGCTGATCAACGAGCACGTCTTTGAGGGCAGCCTACGCCATCAAGGCATCGACCTGGGCGGAATGGCTTGGCTGGGCCATTCCGTTCAAGAGCGACGGGTCTATGTCTGGAGCGAGCGCCTCAAGATCGCGGGCATCTGCGATCTGGTCGAGCAGAAAGACGGCCGAATCTATCCCGTCGAATACAAGAAAGGGCGGCCCGGGCGCTGGGAAAACGACCATATCCAGCTCTGCGCCCAAGCGATCTGCCTCGAAGAGCGCTTGCAGATCAGCATCGCCTCGGGCGCGATCTTCTACTTCAGCAATCGGCGGCGCGAAGAGGTGCTGTTTAGCGCCGAGCTGCGCAGCGAACTCGAAGAGATCGTCGCTCTGGCGCATCAACTGGCCCAAAACCAGAGCCTGCCGCCGCCGATCGATAAGCCCGCCAAGTGTCGCGACTGTTCGCTGCAGCCGATCTGTCTGCCCAAAGAGCTACAGATTCTCCATAGCAAACCAGCTTAATCGCTCGGAGGTGTTTGGCATTCGGCAGAGCGGGAAGTTTTCTCTTCTGGCGCGCCTGTGGCGGGCTGCAAAAAGCCCTTTTTGTTGGATAAGCTGTTGATAGCCGTAGGCGGACGCGCTAGAAGCCGAATGAGGGCTAGAAGCCTCGCCGCCTGATGCACATGCTGCGAGCGCAGATACACGGCCCAAGAGGGGAATTATGCACACAAATGGATCGGATTCAGCTCATCGAAGCTATGGCGAAGGCGTGGAGGTGCTTATGGCGACACTCTATCTGACCGAACAATACAGTTATGTCAAGCTCGAAGGCGAGACGCTGCGCATTCAAGGCCAACAGCGAGGCGGGCGCAGCCATCCGCGTGATCAGATTCGCATCCCTCTGGCCAAAGTCGAGCAGGTGATGGTGTTGGGCGATGTGACGCTTAGCACACCCGCCTTGCAGGCGCTGCTCGAACGGCGCATCGCTGTGCACTACCTTAACGCCTATGGGCGCTCGTATGGCGCGCTGCTGGCCGATTGGGGCAAAAATAGCGGGCTGCGTCTGGCCCAATACCGGCTCTATTGCGATCCAGAGCGCTCGTTCGAAGTGGCCCGCAGTTCGCTGCTGGCCAAGCTGGGCAATATGCGCACCCTGCTGCTGCGTCACGCCCGCACACGCGACGAGGCTCAGCAGTTGCAGCAGGCCGCCGAGCAGATCCAACAGGCTATGCTCGAGATCAAAAGGCTACAAGCGCCTAGCCAAAACGGCGACCGTATGCACGGCCTCGGCCCGCTGCTCGGCCTCGAAGGCCATGCCAGCGCCGTCTACTACGCCTGCTTCGATCAGTTGCTGAAAGGCGGTTGGCAGTTTCCGGGGCGGGTTAAACGCCCGCCGACCGATCCGATCAACGCCCTGCTCTCGTTCGGCTATAGCGTGCTCACCAACCAGATCGTCTCGCTCTGCCACGCCGTCGGGCTCGACCCGGGTTTGGGTATGCTGCACCAAGCGGGCTTCGGCAAACCCGCCCTCGCGCTCGACCTGATCGAAGCCTTCCGCTCGATCATCGTCGACTCGGTGGTGATCACCATGGTCAACACCGGCCAAGTCAGCCCCAACGATTTTGAAAACCAGCTCGGCGCCTACCGACTGCGCGACGATGCACGCCGCACCTTTATTCAAAAGCTTGAGGCGCGCCTCGATGAAAAGATCAAACACCCGCTGTTCGGCTATAACGTGAGCTATCGACGCTCGATCGAGCTGCAAGCCCGCATCTTCGCCAAATATGCTCAAGGCGAGATCGCTGAATATCGCTCGTTCATTGTGCGCTAGGACAAAGCCGTGGCCCAAGAAACTACGCTCTACATCATCGCCTACGATATCCCCAACGACCGCCGACGCAGCAAGGTGCATAAAACGCTCTGCGGCTACGGCGCTTGGACCCAGTATTCGCTGTTTGAGTGCTGGCTCGACCGCAAGCAGTTGCTTGAATTGCAGATTAAGCTCGCCAAGCAGTTGAACGAACAGGAGGATAGTCTGCGGCTCTATCCGCTCTGCCAAAGCTGCCAAGGCAAGGTGATTACCATCGGCAGCAGCCTGCCGAGCGAGCCGAAAAGTTTTGTTTTTTAGTCAACTTTGCGAGAGGCTAAGCATGGGGTCAAAACCCGGGAGTCTCTCGCAAAACGAAAAAGTGCTTTACAAAGCCAAAAAAGCCTGCTATACTTTTTTTGGAAAGTCTGATGCACCTTAAAAAATGGCACTTTTTACCAGTCTCTCGCAAAAGACTTGTTCCAAGGCTTCCCAAAGCCTTAAAAAATTAGGTCTGTTCGAACAGCAAAAAATCCGCATCGCGGATTGAAACATCGAGCCTGTTGTTCGGGAAGGGTTTGTTTTTACGGTTCGAACAGCAAAAAATCCGCATCGCGGATTGAAACTGCAGTTTGTGCAAACTACAATCTCAACCTGGGTAGCGGGTTCGAACAGCAAAAAATCCGCATCGCGGATTGAAACACCGTGCCAGCAATGGCAGGCGGCCGGAAAACTGGGGTTCGAACAGCAAAAAATCCGCATCGCGGATTGAAACCTGCTCAACTCGAAGGAACTGAGCAGTGTCGGTAGTTCGAACAGCAAAAAATCCGCATCGCGGATTGAAACGCTTGAAACGAGCCTCCATCTTGCCGCCCTCTTTGCGTTCGAACAGCAAAAAATCCGCATCGCGGATTGAAACTACCTTTCCACTCCTCATTTGTTGCGATCCGCCCGCCGGTTCGAACAGCAAAAAATCCGCATCGCGGATTGAAACATTTCTTCCAGCGTTCCCTTGGCTGTATCGATATCGGTTCGAACAGCAAAAAATCCGCATCGCGGATTGAAACAATTGTTTGCACTAATGTCGTGCCCGCGTTGGCCAACGTGCCCGTGTTCGAACAGCAAAAAATCCGCATCGCGGATTGAAACAGGAGAGAGGAAATGTCAGTGATCGAACCCGTTGCTGGGTTCGAACAGCAAAAAATCCGCATCGCGGATTGAAACCTTTTCTTTGCTGTGGAGACAATCGGCTAGAAGGGAGTTCGAACAGCAAAAAATCCGCATCGCGGATTGAAACTCTCAGCTTCGCGCTTTGCTACGCTGCGCTGCGCTGCAGTTCGAACAGCAAAAAATCCGCATCGCGGATTGAAACCTCAGGAAATGCCGCTCGCTTTCCTGAAAGCATGGGGTTCGAACAGCAAAAAATCCGCATCGCGGATTGAAACAGCGTCATAGCGGGCGATAGGGAAGAAATTTCCCCAGGGTTCGAACAGCAAAAAATCCGCATCGCGGATTGAAACAATCGTATGTGGATTACAACACGTCCACATCACAAAGTTCGAACAGCAAAAAATCCGCATCGCGGATTGAAACACGTGCTGTTGCAACTCGCTGAGAAATTGCTAGATGTTCGAACAGCAAAAAATCCGCATCGCGGATTGAAACGCCAAAGGAGATGTTCCAGCGAGCGGCCTTTATGCTGGTTCGAACAGCAAAAAATCCGCATCGCGGATTGAAACTTCGATTGCGCGATCCAGCAGCTCGATGGCGCGCAGCGTTCGAACAGCAAAAAATCCGCATCGCGGATTGAAACTCGTTTTCGACCAAGCCGCTCGAAACGCCAAGCTGGAGTTCGAACAGCAAAAAATCCGCATCGCGGATTGAAACTTAGAGACCACGGTACCGTTGTGGGCGGCGGCGGTGTTCGAACAGCAAAAAATCCGCATCGCGGATTGAAACATCGTAATGCCGTGCCCGCGACTGCCGACGGTCGCCGTTCGAACAGCAAAAAATCCGCATCGCGGATTGAAACTTTCTTTAGCTCTTTGATCAGCTCTCCTACAGTCATTGGTGTTCGAACAGCAAAAAATCCGCATCGCGGATTGAAACTTGCGGTCGATTTGGGTATCGATGCGGGTAGCTTTCGTTCGAACAGCAAAAAATCCGCATCGCGGATTGAAACTTCCGATTGAAGTCGGAGACGGTCTCGGACAATGGAGTTCGAACAGCAAAAAATCCGCATCGCGGATTGAAACCTGTTACGGTTCGTCTACAAAAAGCTATTCGGGATTGAGTTCGAACAGCAAAAAATCCGCATCGCGGATTGAAACCAGTTAAGATGTTATCTCCCCGCGCAACCGCCTCGAAGTTCGAACAGCAAAAAATCCGCATCGCGGATTGAAACCTCGCGTGGCGCTGATGATGAATGGTCGATGAGGGCGCGTTCGAACAGCAAAAAATCCGCATCGCGGATTGAAACCAGAAGTTTCAGCCCGAAGCAGCAGCCATTGAAGCGGTTCGAACAGCAAAAAATCCGCATCGCGGATTGAAACAATGTATTGACGCTCTCCAGTCTGGTCTTAACCCTGTGTTCGAACAGCAAAAAATCCGCATCGCGGATTGAAACATGGTGTTTGCGTGCCTGATTGCCCTGTTCGACAGATGGAGTTCGAACAGCAAAAAATCCGCATCGCGGATTGAAACTGCGATGGACGCTCTTATCCCTGCCGATTTGAGTTGGTTCGAACAGCAAAAAATCCGCATCGCGGATTGAAACGTCGCTCATGGCTTTGCCAAAGCCAGCGACCGAGAGTTCGAACAGCAAAAAATCCGCATCGCGGATTGAAACGCTATCACCAGTACCGTCGGAGAGACCGGAAACCAAGCGTTCGAACAGCAAAAAATCCGCATCGCGGATTGAAACGTGATAGCGGGCCGAGCCGATAGGATCAGGAACTGAGGTTCGAACAGCAAAAAATCCGCATCGCGGATTGAAACGTGTCGATTAGGGTTTGTGTAAGTCGCTGCGCCTCTTGTTCGAACAGCAAAAAATCCGCATCGCGGATTGAAACTTGTCTTTACGATTGTGAAATCGCTTGTGGCGAATCCGTTCGAACAGCAAAAAATCCGCATCGCGGATTGAAACTTTGACGGGCTTGTGTCGTTGTGCGAGGCGTACGTGTTCGAACAGCAAAAAATCCGCATCGCGGATTGAAACCGACATCATCCACAGGCGGCGCCGAAGGAAAACGCAACCGTTCGAACAGCAAAAAATCCGCATCGCGGATTGAAACCAGCATGCGGCCGATCTATGCCGCTCTGGGAACCGTCGTTCGAACAGCAAAAAATCCGCATCGCGGATTGAAACAACAGTCGGGAACAACCAGAAAACGCCGATTTTGCGCGTTCGAACAGCAAAAAATCCGCATCGCGGATTGAAACAAATTCGTCGCTAGTCTAATTACCGGAGGTTGATATGTTCGAACAGCAAAAAATCCGCATCGCGGATTGAAACCTGGTTACAGGGCGAGGGCTACGTCGATAGGGATTAGTTCGAACAGCAAAAAATCCGCATCGCGGATTGAAACTTTTTTTGGCCCGTATCCCATTCCTTCGAGAACACGGAGTTCGAACAGCAAAAAATCCGCATCGCGGATTGAAACTACGACAGAAGAAGCGGAAATGTGCGCGGATAGTGGTTCGAACAGCAAAAAATCCGCATCGCGGATTGAAACACGTTTGGATTGAGGTAGAACCTAGGGATAATGAGCGGACGTTCGAACAGCAAAAAATCCGCATCGCGGATTGAAACCAACTGATCACTATGAATACTATCGAATGACGTTGACAGAGTTCGAACAGCAAAAAATCCGCATCGCGGATTGAAACTATTGCCTACACCGGCTTCCTTAAACCTGGACAAGTTCGAACAGCAAAAAATCCGCATCGCGGATTGAAACGTTGGACTTTGAGCAACAGTTGCACCTTACCGGCGTTGTTCGAACAGCAAAAAATCCGCATCGCGGATTGAAACTCTTTGGCGAAGATTACACAAAAGTCCTGAACAGCGTCGTTCGAACAGCAAAAAATCCGCATCGCGGATTGAAACGCGGTCGCATAACTCAGCACTGAGCAGTGTTGGCCAAGCGGTTCGAACAGCAAAAAATCCGCATCGCGGATTGAAACCTTTCTTAGGGCTGCTGATGCGGGCGTTGGCTTAGGTTCGAACAGCAAAAAATCCGCATCGCGGATTGAAACCAGGGGCGGGTGCAGCCAAGCGGTCGCGAGCCGCAAAGTTCGAACAGCAAAAAATCCGCATCGCGGATTGAAACCGCGCCGATTTCTGGAGTCCGCCCAGCAACTCTATCCCCGGTTCGAACAGCAAAAAATCCGCATCGCGGATTGAAACGTTTTTCTGCTTGCCCGCACCTGCTTGAAGCGTGGCGTTCGAACAGCAAAAAATCCGCATCGCGGATTGAAACTGGCACACCGGCTTTCGGCTTCAACAATGTTGGAAGGTTCGAACAGCAAAAAATCCGCATCGCGGATTGAAACGTCTCTTTGCGACACCAGCAGGCACTTGTATTTTTGCGGTTCGAACAGCAAAAAATCCGCATCGCGGATTGAAACATGTCAAAATCGATATCGCCACGTTCCCAGCCGACTGTTCGAACAGCAAAAAATCCGCATCGCGGATTGAAACCTCCTCAACTATCGTTCAACCTGTTCGAGAACTGCGCGGTTCGAACAGCAAAAAATCCGCATCGCGGATTGAAACAATTCTCCCGTCGCTCGGGATGCGTGAAAAACACAAAGTTCGAACAGCAAAAAATCCGCATCGCGGATTGAAACGGCAGCGGTCGTGCTTAAAATTATCAAGGAGAGATAAAGTTCGAACAGCAAAAAATCCGCATCGCGGATTGAAACACAACACGGTCAGTGATTATTTTGCGAGACGTGAAGAGTTCGAACAGCAAAAAATCCGCATCGCGGATTGAAACTTTTTAAAAATGGTCTTATAGAGGTTTATAAAGGCGTTCGAACAGCAAAAAATCCGCATCGCGGATTGAAACGCTCTGTTTCTCAATTTGGGAATTGCGGTTGTGTTGTTCGAACAGCAAAAAATCCGCATCGCGGATTGAAACGACTGTTGGGAACAACCAGAAAACGCCGATTTTTCGCGCAAGTTCGAACAGCAAAAAATCCGCATCGCGGATTGAAAC
This sequence comes from uncultured Chloroflexales bacterium, assembly GCA_937902315.1. Taxonomy (GTDB): domain Bacteria; phylum Chloroflexota; class Chloroflexia; order Chloroflexales; family Chloroflexaceae; genus CALGUG01. Next base: position 1,274 of record CALGUG010000002.1, on the reverse strand, counting down.
CTGTGCAACAAGTTTGTGTCGATCAGGAATTGCGCGTTCGAACAGCAAAAAATCCGCATCGCGGATTGAAACCAATGTGGTTACTCCACCACAAGCGTAGGGTTGAGTTCGAACAGCAAAAAATCCGCATCGCGGATTGAAACGTATATAGCCCTGATTACAAAGCCCTATAACACAGTTCGAACAGCAAAAAATCCGCATCGCGGATTGAAACACCTATGCCGATCAAGATACGCGTGCGGGAACGAGGGGTTCGAACAGCAAAAAATCCGCATCGCGGATTGAAACTCGACATACTGTTTGGTTTTAGCATCCAGGCGCGTTCGCGAGGTTCGAACAGCAAAAAATCCGCATCGCGGATTGAAACAGCGCCTACGCCTACCTCACTGGCTGCCCGCTGGGGTTCGAACAGCAAAAAATCCGCATCGCGGATTGAAACACCCAGCAGGTAAACACCGTGCTTGGCTAGCGAACGAGGTTCGAACAGCAAAAAATCCGCATCGCGGATTGAAACAACGCCCTCGATCTCCATATGGCAGGGCAAGTCTCGGTTCGAACAGCAAAAAATCCGCATCGCGGATTGAAACTTCTATATCGAGGAGGTATCAGACGGCCCGCGCCGCGTTCGAACAGCAAAAAATCCGCATCGCGGATTGAAACGTCAGGATTGTCGCGCCATAAACAGCAAATGCGTTAGTTCGAACAGCAAAAAATCCGCATCGCGGATTGAAACCAACGCCGAAGAGCCGACGCTGAGCTACTTCGACGAGTTCGAACAGCAAAAAATCCGCATCGCGGATTGAAACACACATCGGGCTCCGCGGCCATCTCCACGAGTTCTTTGTTCGAACAGCAAAAAATCCGCATCGCGGATTGAAACAGGTATTGACGCCCGTCAGCCGCCCCAAACATTTTGAGCAGTTCGAACAGCAAAAAATCCGCATCGCGGATTGAAACTTTGACAGCGGGATTAATGCCGACGACGACTTGGTGGCCAGGTTCGAACAGCAAAAAATCCGCATCGCGGATTGAAACTCGACACCATTAATTGTCGTAAACCATCGCAATTCGCGTTCGAACAGCAAAAAATCCGCATCGCGGATTGAAACTGCTTGGAGAGAATGACGTTGAGGCGCCGGCGGGCGTCAGTTCGAACAGCAAAAAATCCGCATCGCGGATTGAAACTCATCGCTGATGTCTCATTTTCCTCATGATACAAGCGTTCGAACAGCAAAAAATCCGCATCGGAGGGTAGCGCTTAACATAAGCGAAAA
>CALGUG010000001.1 GCA_937902315.1 uncultured Chloroflexales bacterium | reverse complement strand
CTCTTTCACTGGTGGCCTCGCACACAAAATCTTACGATGTAACCGAATTTGGTATAATTTATTAGCGAAAAATATTTTGTTCAGGAGAGAGTAAGAAATGTGGGTCGTAGCGCTGTTTTGCTGCCGATAGGAGCGGCCAAACGGGCCCAAAATGCTCGCGCCATTCCTCGGGGCTAAGCGGCATTGTATTGCTGGAATAGTGTGTTCCCCCGAGGCGTCGGACCTGTTCAAAGAGCTGTTGTTTATGCGTAAAAAACGAATTATTGTTGTGAAACAGTGGACTAATGCTAAGGATGTGACAGGCAAACACGATCGATTCGTTAGGAACGCGGAAAAAAGGCATGCGGAAACGTGAGGTTTTAATGGGGTGAATGAGCATGTGGGTATTATCAAGCTCATTAACGTGTAATGAGTTCAAATACGTATCAATATAGGTGTGTATCTGGCTTGCTGGAATAAAAACCTCGTACCAGCGTAATTGAGCATCTTTTCTCGGAGTCTCTTTTGTTGGGCCTAACCGCTCCTCAAGTTCGTTTAAGAAGTCAGAGTAACTGCAATCTTTGAAGTGCATTCTGCTTGGATTGTAGTTGAGCTCTGCAAGATCGTGCTCGCTGGGTGCGAGCTGTGGCTCGTTTGAGAAGTTGGCAACGATGATCTCGTACAAGGCTTGATGCCTTGCATCGACGGTGACATGACCTTCGACAAACTGGAACTGCTCGTTATGAATGAGTTTGATTTGATCGGTGTTGAAGTCATCGATATCGTTGTAGTGCAGAAAGAACATGCGCACACACTGCGGGGCCTCGATCAGGCGAATGCGCGCTCGTGTAATGATTCCGCATTGTCCTTGACCAGCCAGCATAGCGAAGAAGAGATCGGGCTTATGGCGCGGTGAACAGGTGACGATCTTGCTCTCGCCCGTGACAACTTGCAGCTCTAAGACATTATCGATCTGCACCCCATAGCGATAACTCGTTCCGCCGATGCCGCCGATGCTCAAGGTTCCTCCCACCGTCAGCTTAGTATGATTGGTCAAAACAGGCGGTACTCGATTAATTTTGAGGCTTTCGAGTAGCAAGTCATACCAATAGACTCCAGCGTCAACATCGATATAGTCTGGCTGAATCGCATGGATCGTATTGAATGAACTCATCTGAATCAGAATATTGCAGCTTTGGTAGAGATGTTCGGGGATGCACTGGATATTGCCGCGACTGCTGACAGTGAGATTGTATTGCCGGGCAAAGCGCAGGATATCGGCGATATCGTTGGGCGACTTTGGCTGAAGCACCGCGAGTGTTTTCGAAGGGGCAAGCTCTTGATCCAGATCGTGTAGGGATGCTAGGTAGAGCGTTCCTTCGATATGAGGAACTTGTACGCTTGAAGAATCGCCTTGACTTTCGCTCAGCCATTCTCTGCTGCTAGGATTGAAGCTAGTGATTGTAGGCAAGTTCGTCAGAGAGTGGGAAATATTGTGCATAGAGAGCTGTAAACTCATATGTGCTCCTCCATAGACAGAATACAGTACAAGAACGTAGACGCTCTTGTAGAAAGCTGAGCCACAGGCAAGCTGACGTCATGTACGACGCCTAGGGACGACGTTTATCACTAAAAACAGGTCTGTTTAGGCCGCTTGCGCTCTAAAAAGAGAGAGATGCTAAACAGCGGACTCATTTGCCTTGAATTGATCGACATATTAAGCAGCCCGAGCACCTTCTATCAGGAATGTGCCTGCAATCAATAATGAGAATGGAAGCAATTACACGAGAGTCTTTGCTCTTTTGTCGACGGAAACAGTGAAACATTACAAAGCTCACTCAGAATAAGAACACCAGCTCGGCTTGCTAGCTAATTAAACGTAGAATTTTAGAATACATCTAATGGAATAGATCGATCAATTGAGAAATATTCACTTTTTGTGCATATAGCTTAATTTTGAGCGGGATTGAGGAGTAGATGTAGGATTGCTCTTAGGCAGCACATAAAGCTTCTTGACAGTCTTAGGCTCTCCTGTTACGATAAATAAAACACCTATCTGAAACTATAAACCTTTTTTTTACGAGATTCGATACGCAGATTTTCGTATCTATTGTTTTATGGCTGTATTCTGTGCGAAATGCTGCCTTATTTAGAATACATGCCATAAAGCAGTAGCTTGAGTGATGATCGGCCTCGAACGGGGCGTTTTGTCCCAAAATTCAGGCGCTCGTTAATGGTCGGACTACGATTTCTATCTTCGAATGGCTCGCTTTAGGCTGAGATGAGAGGATTGATCATATGTGCCCTCCAGGAGTAGTATCGGACTTATGTAAGAACGGAATCACTCGACGGAATCTTTTCAAAGCCGGTTTGGGGGCTGGTCTTGCTGCGGCAGCCGCTGTTCTGCCCAGCGAACGCGCCCAAGCCGCCCTGGCGCGTCAATTCTCCTTCGGAAATCTTGTCGACCTGACCCACGTATTAGGCCCTGGCACGCCCGGCTTCCCGGGTCTGCCCGGTTTCAGCGTGACGCCCCATACCAAGCACGATCCAGACGGTTTCTATGGCAATGTGCTTTCCTATTGGGAGCACAATGGCACCCATATCGATGCGCCCATCCACTTCATTGCCGATGGCCTGTTTGTCGACCAGATCCCAGCCCAAGAGCTATTTGCGCCCATCGCCGTGATCGACATCAAAGAGCGGGCGGCGAGCGACCCCGACACCCAAGTGACCCCCGATGATATTCTGGCTTGGGAGCGACGTTATGGCCGCTTGCCCCAAAACGCGGTTGTGGCGATGAATAGCGGTTGGGCTACTCGCATCGGTTCGGTCGAGACCTATCGCAATGCCGACAGCAGTGGAACGATGCACTTCCCGGGCTTCAGCAAAGAAGCGGTCGAGTTCCTCGTGAATGAGCGCACGATCAACGCGATCGCGGTCGATACGCTGAGCCTCGACTTTGGTGCTGCGGCTGTCTTCGAAGCCCACGTGGCGCTGCTCTCGGCTGGCCGCTGGGGCATTGAAAACATCGCCAACCTCGACTCGATCCCGCCCAGCGGCGCGAGCGTGTTTGTTGGCGCACCCAAAGTGGCCTCTGGCTCGGGCGGCCCGGCCCGCATCCTAGCCGTCTGGTAGAAAACGTCTAAAGCTGCCACACCTCTGCTTGGCCAGACCAGGCAGAGGTTTTTTGTTGAAGCGACTGCGACGCTTCGGCACGAAGCACTTCCGCCCGAGCGCCTTTATCGCCGAGCGGCCTGTTATCTTCATCTGGCGGAGAAGGTTGCTACCTTCCATATGACTTCTAGCGCGTCCGCCTCCGGCTATCAGAGTAGGACTCCATCCATTCGTGCTATCGAGCTTCGCGCTGTCATCGCTGCGCTCGTTGTGTTTCGTTGCGCTCGTTGTGTTTCGCTGTTCTCGCTGTTCTCGCTGCCAAACCTTGTAGCGCTCGGCGTTGGCAGCGTCGCTACGATGCCCAGCGACGATAGCTGAGTTTCACTCTGTGAAAGGCCAAAAAGCACCAATGAAGACGAAGAGCCGGGGAAAGAGTTGTGTGTGATTTCGCGCGTCAGCGCGAAATCACACACAACAAAGATAGATAAGTTCCACTCTGCCGAAGGCCAAAGGCAACTAGGTGATCGGCTTCGGCTTCGCTTCGGCGGGGGCGTTAGGCAGCAATTTGTTGGTTAGGACCTTGATAGCCGAAGGCGGACGCGCTAGAAGCCGCATGGCAGCTAGACGCCTCTCCGCCAAATGAAGCGATGAGATGAGCTGTAACAAACGAGCTTCGAGCGAGCCAGCCAGAAGTTGCGCTTCGATAGATCCTGCGGTATGCTACGGGCTTGGTATCTTGAGACGATGAGAGGAATGCGTGCAAGAAGAAACTTCGCGTGCGCCGAGTTTGACCCAGCAGGTCTCGCGTGCAGTCGCTTGGAACGCGCTGCTTGGCCCGCTGAAGATGGTGGCCGAACTCATCAGCACGCTGATTAAGTTTAATATTTTGTCGCCCAGCGAGGCGGGCTTGATCCGTTTGGTCAGCAGCGCTGCCAGCTCGTTAGGCACTTGGACCGATTTAGGCATCGACCGCTCGTTGCCGCGTTTTATCCCCGAAGTCGATCAAGAAGGTGGACGCGCTAGCGTGCGGCGTTTTATGAACCAGATCTTTGCGATCAAAGGTCTGTTGATCGTCGGCTTTCTGATCTTTATCGCTTTTTTTGGCGGCCAAGCCGATAAACTCAACCTCGGCACCGAGGCCGAACGGGCCGCGCTGGGGCTTGAGGGCAATCTGCTCTGGCTCGCCATCGTGACCGTCAGCGTGATCGTGGTGCTGGGCAGCATTTACGACGGTCTGATGGCTTACCTGATCAGCTTCTTCCACCAAAAGGCTTGGAATCTGATCGCTCTGGTGAGCGGTTTGGCACTGCCGATCGTCAGCGCCGTGCTGATCATTATGGGCTTTCGGGTCTATGGCGTTTTGTTAGCTATGATCTTGGCCCAAGTGGTGGGCGTTGGTCTTGCGCTGTGGCAGGTGCGCCGCGCCATGCAGCAGGCCAGCGAGCCAGTTAGCAAGAAGCAAGAAAGACCCGAGCTAGAGCAAGAGAAACGTCCATTTTGGGGCCGTTTTGTGCTCTACACCGCCATGTCGCACCTTTTGAATATCAGCGACTGGGTGGTGCGCCCCGACTTCGCCGTGCTCTTGCTGCCGACCTTGGCCGATAAAGCCCGTATGACGGTGGCCTTCAGCCTGGTCGGCACGGTGCTGAATCTGCTCTATATGCCTTTGGCCGGTTTGCAGGTGCCGCTCTTCACCCGTGTTCGGGGAGATCAGCACGGTTTGCGAACCGCCTATGCTGGTTTAGGCCGCCTCTTGGTTTTGATGATTGTGCCGGGCGGCATCGGGCTGGCGCTTTTGGCGGCTCCCGCGGTCTTCATTCAATACCCGCTCTATCTCGACGTCGTGCCCGCCATTCAGATTCTGATTCCGATCCTCTTCATCGAGTCGATCCTGAGTTTAGGCCACAACGTTTTGATCGTACACGAACGCTATCGCGAAGTGACGATCAGCCGTTTGTACGCTCTGGTGGCGGCTCCGCTGCTGATCTGGCTGGTGCCAACCTACGGCCTGATGGGTGCAGTGGCTGCGCTCGGGTTAGGCCGCGCCGCCTCGGGTATCAGCGCGACCTGGTACGCTTGGCGCTACTACGACCTCAGCTTCTCGTGGGATTTTACGGGGCGGGTGTTGTTGGCTTCGGGCGTGATGGCGGGCGTTGTCTGGGGCCTGATCCAGTCGCCGCTGCTGCCCCAGATCAGCAGCGATGCCAGCTGGCAGAATCGCCTGATCGCCGTCATTCCGCTGCTGGTGATCGCGGGCGTGGGCGGCTTGGTCTTTTTGCTGGTCTTGCGCATGCTGGGTGGCTTGCTGCCCGAAGATCGTCAGCGCCTCGCTCAGAGTCGCCTGCCCTTTAAGCGTATTCTGATGCGTTTGATCTAGAATAGTTCGCTGCATATGCGTATTTTGCAATACAATCTGACCACAACAACCAAACGCGGTGGCGTCGAAACCTTCGTCTGGGAGCTGAGTTACGCCCTAGCTCAGCGCGATCATCAGGTGACGATCTTGGGCGGGGCCGATCCCCAGACGGGCGATCAGATGATGGGGCGCTTTCGCTCGGGTATGCGAATCGTGCGCGTCCCTTTCGTCGACCGCACCAGCTTTCAGCGCATTCCGCCGCTGAAACGGCGCTATGCCGAGGTCAAGCTGATGGAGCGCCTCAGTATGATCCCGAGCGCCCTGCCGCTGATGCGCGGCTACGATATCGTTCACATTCATAAGCCTTACGATATGGTGCTCGCGCCCTTCTGGAAGGCCCTCGGCAGCAAGGTTGTTTTGCATAGCCACGGCGAAGACTTTTACCTTGGCGATAAACTGTTTGTGCGCTGGATCGACCGCATCGTCTCGTGCAGCCAGTTCAACGCCGATTACACTGGAGAGCGCTACAAGCGCAAATCTACGGTCGTCTACAACGGCTTCGATAAAGACCATTTCGCGCCTCGCCAGCCCGATCTGGCCCTGCGTGATAGTTTGCTGCCGCGCGATCACAAGGCTCTGCTCTGCGTCGCTCGGCTGATTCCGTGGAAGGGCATCGATGACATCATCGCCGCCTTGGCGAAGTTACCGGCCAACACGACTTTGCTGGTAGCGGGCAGCGGCCACTACCGCCCGAACTTGGAGCAACAGGCTCGGGCGCTTGGTTTGGCTCAGCGCGTGCGCTTTCTGGGCGATATCCCCAACCGCGAGCTGCCGCGCTACTTCGCTTTGGCCGATCTGGTGGTGGCTGGCTCGTATGCCAGCGAGACCTTTGGCATGGTGCTCTGTGAAGCGATGGGCTGTGGGCGGCCCGTGGTGGCGACCCGTTTCGGCGGCTTCCCCGAAGTGGTCGAAGACGGCGTGACAGGCTTGCTGGTGCCGCCGCGCGATCCTGACGCTATGGCGGCGGCTATCGCTACCCTGCTTGAAGATCCTGAGCGGGCCGCTCGTTATGGCGCGGCTGGGCGCGAGCGGGTTGTGCGCATGTTCACATGGGAGGCGGTGACCGATCGGGTTGAGGCGGTCTACAACTCCATGTAATACCAAATCTGTTCAATGACGTGCCTGCTCGCAACAGAGAAAAACAAAACGAGGGAAAGAGTTGTGTAAAATTTCGCGCGTCAGCGCGAAATTTTACACAACAAAAATAGTAAAGTTCCACTCTGCCCAAGGCTAAAAAGCAACAAAGTAATCGGATTTGGTATAACAAGCGGAATTCAAGCCAGGAAGGCTGATCATGTCGAGTGAGCTGCTTGCGATTCAATCGGCGGAGCTGTATGTCGAGACGGCTGGCGCTGGCGAAGCGCTGCTGTTTGTGCATGCCGGGGTGGCCGACTGCCGTATGTGGGATGCGCAATGGCAGTTTTTCGCTCAACGCTATCGGGTGATTCGCTACGATCTACGCGGCTTCGGGCGTAGTCGCTCTCTCGGCGGCGGCCAGTTTTCGCACCATGAGGATCTGCATCAGCTCTGCGATGGCTTAGGGCTTGAACGTATTCGTCTGGTGGCGCTGTCGTTCGGTGCAGCAGTCGCGCTTGATTTCGCCCTGCTCTACCCAGAGCGAGTTGCGAGCTTGGTCTTGGCGGCCCCTGCGCCCGACGCTGAAGCGCCCTCGCCCGAGTTGCTGGCTTTTTGGGAGGCTGAAGAGGAGCTCTTGCGAGCGGGCGATCTGGATGGCGCTATCGAGCTGAATCTGCGCGTTTGGGTCGATGGCGTCGGCCGCAGCCCTGAAGCGGTCGCGCCCGGCGTGCGCCAAGTGGTCGGCCAGATGCAGCGCGCCCTGTTTGAGCTGACACAGCCGGAGGATCTCGCAGAGGTGGAAGCTGATCCTGTCACACCCGAGCGCTTGGCGGCCTTGGCTGTTCCAACCTGCGTCTTAGCTGGCGTCTACGATCTGTCCGATGTCCAAACGCGAGCGGCTTTTTTGGCGGGCGCTATTCCCTCGGCGCGGCTTGTGAGCTTTAGGCAGAGCGCTCATATGCTCAATATGGAAGAGCCAGAGCTATTTAACCAGACTGTCCTTGATTTTTTGGTGCAGAACGAGCCTGCTTGAGCCAGACTGCACCCAGATAAGGTTGAAGATCTTTGCTGAACGTGTACCCTTTTCCCCAAGCGAGTCGACGCTACCGTGTTTCGCTGTTGCTGATAGCCTTGCTAGCTTTGCTGGTGCGCCTTTGGCTCTGGAACGATCAGGGGCGCGCTTGGATGGTCTTTCCGGGCGATCAAGACGAATACTATCGCGGCGCGATCCACCTCGTCTTGCGGGGCGACTACTACGATACCGGCCCCTGGCTGCGCCCGCCGCTCACCTCCTTCTTTTTGGCGGCCATCTTCGCGATCGCGGGCATCGATCTGCCGCTCGCCATGCTGGTGCAGTCGATTCTCGCCGCCAGCCACCCCTTGGTATTGGCCGCTCTGACCCGCCGCCTGTTCGGCAGCGAGCGGGCCGCCTTGTTAGCCGCCCTGCTGACCGCGATCTTCCTGCCCTTTGCGAGTTACGCCAGCCAGCTGCTCTCTGAGTTCTTATTTTTCTACTTTATCAGCTTGGCGCTCTTGCTTTTGGAGATCGCTCGCCGCGTCAGCCAGCAGGCTCGCCAAGCGCCCGAAGTTGCGTCAAGCTCTACAAGCACATTCTGGGCGCGCCATCCTAGTTTGAAGTGGTGGTTCGCAGGCGGTCTGGCGTGGGGTTTGGCGGCCCTTGCGCGCCCTGTCGGCTTGTATGCGGTGCCGCTTCTGCTGCTTTGGGTGCTGTTTGAAAATCGCAAGCACCTGCCCGAACTGCTCGACCGCGCCTTGAGCTGGTCCGAACGGCTGCGCAGCTTTCTGCTCAGCCTGCTTGTGCCCGCCACCTTGGTTCCGGCTTGTGCCCTTGTGCTGGGCTTTTGCGCGCTTGTACTGCCTTGGACGATTCGCAACTATCTCGTGCATGGCCATCTGATCGTGGTCGATACCAACGGCGGCATCAGCTTTTGGTTGGGCAACCTGCTCACGCCCGAGGAGCGCGAGCTGCAGCACGTCTGGAACGAGACTATCCCTAACCTGGCCGAGCGCCAGCAGGTCGCCTTGCGCCAAGGCATCGCCAATATCCTGGCCGATCCGGCGCTCTTTCTGGCCCGCATGCGCTACAAAACCGTCTCGCTTTGGCAGTTCGATGCCCGCCTCTTCGCTGGCAACGATGCGCGCGGCGTGACCATCGACGATGCTTCGTTGCTCTTCACCTTCGTCTCTGACCTGCAATACCTGATCATTCTGCTCTTTGCCGTGCTTGTGATCTGGTCGACACGCCCTGCCGAGCGCAATTGGGCCGTGCTGACTTGGCCGCTCTATGGCACGCTTTTGTGTGCGGTCACGCTCGGCCACCCCCGCCTGCGGGTGCCGCTGCTGGTGGCCCTGCTGGTCTACGCCGCTTGGGGCTTGGCGCACCCTCGTCAGCTTTGGCAGCGGCTGCGCGCTAGCTCGCTCTGGCAGCGCATGGCCTTGGCGGGCTCGCTGCTGGCGGTGGCTTTTGTGCTCTACTCCAGCGCGCTGATACCCTTTAGTAAAGCCCAGCTTCATCTGGCGCTTGCGCCATTGCTGGGGGCGGAAAGCCAGATTCAGGCCGCGATCGCTGCCGATAGCGCTAACTACCTGCCCTACCTTGCGCTGGGCGATCTGCGCTGGGCCGAGGGCGATCAACAGGCCGCTCTGGAAGCTTACAACCAAGCAGCAGGCTACGCTGCGATCAACGCGCCCTTGCAGGTGCGCCGCATCGAGCTGCTGCGCCAAGCGGGCGATCTCGCCGCCGCCCAGCAGGCTTTGGAAGCGCTCGATTCGGTCGGTTGGGATAACACCGAGCTCTACGCTTGGGCCTACGACAACTTCCCCGCTCAGCCCAGCGATCACATCGATCTGGCCGCGCCCGTCACCGGTCAGGTCGCCGGTGTCTATGCCGCCACTGAGCAAGATGGCGTCGCCTTCCGTTGGACGCTCGACCGCGTGCGTTTGCGTCTCGATCTGCAGGGCGCCAAGACGCTCCATCTGCGCATGCGCGCGCCCCAGCCCGCCACCCCGCTGACGATCCAAGCCGCTGGCAAGCCGATCGCGACCGTGGAAGTGGGTACGCAATGGCAGGATTTCAGCGTTCCTCTAAGCGAAGAACTCTGGCAGCAGCGTGAGATCGAGCTGCTGGCCCCGCTGGTGGTGCTCAGCCCCGAAGAGCCCTACGCTCGCGGTGTAGCGCTGGTTGAAGTTTACATAACTCGCTAATGCGCAAGGCCCAAGCATATTCTGCTTGGGCCTTTTGTGTTTTCGTATCGCAAGCCTCTCCGCAATCCGTCCGACCGCATCGATAACGCAGTTGTTGTTTAGCTCTTTTTGGCGGCGAGGTTCTTTCCAACCATCCAGCTTTTGGCGCGTCCGCCTCTGGCTACTAAACAGGGCTGGCCCACCCTCATCCCCATCCCTTCTCCCGCCAAAAGCGGGAGAAGGGAGTTGTAGCGCTGGTGCGAGTCGGCAGCGGCGAGATCTTTTTCCATCTGCGATAGCCTTTCCATACAGCGTCGATCCGCCCTCGTTTGTTGGAAAGGACTCTGATAGCCGAAGGCGGACGCGGTGAGGACCGAATGGGGCTAGAAGCGTCTCTGCCAGAGCATTAAACCTAGCGAGCTGATGGGCTGCCGTTAACGGGTGACGACCTTGGCGCTCGCCCCTACAAAGACCATCATTGCCGCCACGATCACAAATGCGATCGATAGGCTGGTCGCCTCGGCAATAAAGCCGATTAAAGCTGGGCCGAGCAGAATGCCGCCGTAGCCCAAAAAGGTTAGGGCTGCGATCGCTTGGTTGGCTGGCATGGCGCTCTGTTTACCTGCAGCCGAGAAGAAGATCGGCACGATGTTGGCGGCTCCGATGCCGACGAAGGCGAAGCCCAACAGCGCTGGGATCCAGTGGGGCACGACCACAACGATAGCGTAACCCAGCGCCGAGAAGAGCCCGCCGAAGAGGATGCTTTTGAAGTCGCCTAAGCGTTGTACGATGCGATCGCCGTACAGACGGCAGACCGTCATGGTGACCGAGAAGATGGTGTAACCCCAGCCTGCCAGCTCGGGGGGTACGCCCTTGGCGCTGCTCATATAGACCGCGCCCCAGTCGAGAATCGCTCCTTCGGTCAAGAAACAGATGAAGGCGAGAAGACCCAAGAACAGGATGATGCCCTTGGGAAAGACGAAACTGGCCCCTTCTTCCTCGCTGCCATAGGGCAGAAGATGCGCGCCGATGGCGACGATCGACCCCAGAATGATGGCCGAGATGATCAGTGTGGCGACGAAGGGGGTTACGCCCAAGCTGAGCAGCAAGCTCATGCCGCCTGCTCCGATAATGCCTCCGAAGCTGAACATACCGTGAAAGCCGGACATCAGCGAGCGACCGCTGGCCTTCTCGATGATCACGGCTTGGATATTAACCGTCACATCGATCGTGCCCACTGCGGCGCCGAAGAGGAAGAGTGTAATTGCTAAGGTCAGCATCGAGGGGGCTATCGCTAAGCAGGGGATGATCAAACAGAGGGCGATCGCTCCCGCCCAGATCACATTGCGGCAGCCGAAACGGGCGGCGGCCATGCCGACCAGCGGCATACTGACGATCGAACCGATGCCGAGGCAGAGTAATACCAAGCCCAAGGTGGCTTCATCGAGGGCGAGACGGCTTTTGGCAAACGGAACTAAAGGCGCCCAGGCGGCAATGGCGAAACCGGCGATGAAAAACGCAACGCGGGTGGAGATGCGCTCCATCTTACCGGGGATGGAGCGCTCGATCGGAGTAGTTGAGGCCATATACAACCTTTCATCTTGAACCTGTTCCACGGCAGTGTGGTATTCTTAGGGAGACTAAGATATCTGAAACGTTTCAGAATATACCATACTTGCTTTACAACCGCAATCAGTGCCAAGGAGGAATGTATGGCATCCGACTCGAAAAAACAGCAGCGGGTCACCATCACCCAAGTCGCTGCCGCGCTCGGTGTCGCCGTCTCGACCGTTTCGAATGCCTATAATCGCCCCGATCAGCTCTCCGAAGCGTTGCGAAAGCGCATTCTAGAGACCGCTGCCGAGCTGGGCTATGCTGGCCCGCAGCCGCTTGCGCGCAGCTTGCGCCAGCAGCGGGCGGGCGCGATCGGCCTGCTGTTTGCCGAGCGTTTGCCCTATGTCTTCTCCGATCCGGCCGCTCTGTTGCTGATGGAAGGGCTGGTTCAGACGTTGGAAGCCTCGAATATGGGCCTGCTGTTGATCCCCGGGCGCATTGGGCATAGCGTGGCCCTTAAGAATGCGCTGGTCGATGGTTTTGTGCTTTATGCGCTCACCAATACTCACCCCTTGGTCGAGCTCGCCCTCAAGCGGCGCTTGCCCACCGTGATGATCGATCAGATCGCGACTGGCGATGCGGTTTCGATTCTGGTGCACGATTTTGATGGGGCGCGCCAAGCGGCTCAACACCTGATCGATCTGGGCCATCGACGCTTCGGCGTGATCTTCGATCGCATCACCGATCAGGCACAGGGTTTGCGCAGCGGCGCTTCGATCTCTCCGCTGGCCGATCTGCCCGATACCTTTTTGGCTTTGAAACGGCGCTTTGAGGGTTATGCGGCGGCCTTCGAACAGGCGGGTATCGATTGGAACCAGCAGCTCTTTTACGAGTGCAGCGATAATAGCGAAGCAGCAGGGGCTGAGGCTATGCAGGCCATCTTGCGCTCCGGGCAGCGCCCGACCGCTCTGCTCTGCCTGACCGATCGACTCGCTCTGGGCGCGATGGAGGTGGCCCAACGGGCGGGCCTGCGTATTCCGCAGGATCTCTCGATCGTTGGCTACGACGATATTCCCGCCGCGGCTCAAAGTAGGCCAGCGCTTACCACCGTGCAGCAAGATCACCGCGCCAAGGGGCGGCTGGCGGGCGAATGTTTGCTGGCCTTATTGCAGGGCGATGCCTTCGAGCAGCCCGATCCGCTGGAGAGCCGTTTGATCTTGCGCGAAAGTAGTGGGCCACCGCTCTAGTTTTCGGCTTAAAACAACCTCTCTACTCGTCTTGTACTCGCTCTTGCAACAGTGACAAGCTTTTTGTTAGAGTTCTTGTGCTACAGTTTTTGAGCTCGTTGAGAAAACCAAAACACCCTCTCTTTGCAAACAAGAGAGGGTGTCTGAGCGAAGATCGAGACGGAAACTACATTGTTGCGCCGATAATCCAAGGGTTAAACTCTTCTTCGCCGATGCCTTGGGCTTCGCTGAGGCTTTGTTCGCCCGAGGCGACTGCGATCAGCTTTTCAAAGATGGCGGTGCCGACTTCTTCGATGCTTGCGCCCGCTAAGATCGGCCCAGCATCGATATCCATATCGCCGCGCATGCGGTTGTAGGTTGTGCTATTTGTCGAGATCTTGATGCTCGGCACTGGGCGGAAGCCGAAACAGCTTCCTCGACCAGTGGTGAAAGCGATCAGATTACAGCCGCCAGCCACTTGGCCCGTGGCCGAAACCGGATCGTAGCCTGGCGTGTCCATATAGATGAAGCCGTGTTCGACGATCGGCTCGGCGTAGTCGTAGACCGCCATAAGCGGCATGCTGCCACCTTTGGCGACCGCGCCCAGCGACTTTTCGTAGATCGTGGTCAGACCGCCCGCCTTATTACCCGGCGAAGGGTTGTTGTCGATCACAAAGTTGTTGCGGGCCGTGTACTCTTCCCACCAGCGGATCTGGCGCACCAACTTTTCGCCCACTTCGCGCTTGACGGCGCGGCGCGTCAGGAGGTGTTCTGCGCCGTAGATCTCGGGCGTTTCAGAGAGCACCGCTGTGCCGCCGTGCGACACCAAGAGATCGACCGCGTAGCCCAAAGCTGGGTTCGCGGTCACGCCGCTGAAGCCATCGCTTCCTCCGCACTGCAGGCCCACACACAGCTCCGAGATCGGCAGCTCTTCGCGCTCAAAACTGTTAGCGCGTGGCAGAATCTCGGCCAGCATCTGCATGCCCTCTTCGATCGCATTCGCTACGCCGCCCACATCTTGAATGCCGATGTAGGGCGCCATACCGTTGGTATAGCCCATCAGCTCTTCGACGCCCGGCTGAGCCGCGCCCTGATTTTGCAACAGATTGCTGAACTGGTTCGCTTCGCAGCCTAAGCCAACGAAGATATAGGCCGCCACATTGGGGTTGCGGGCCATGCCTGCCAAGGTGCGCTGCAATAGATCCATCTCGAAGCCATGCTCGCGCGTGGCGCAGCCGCTCTTATGCGTAATGCCGATGATGTCGGTGACATTTGGGAAGTGGGGCAGCAGCTCGGCACGGGCGCGAGCTGCGATCGCGCGGGTCGTATGCGCGGCGCAGTTCACCGTGCTGATGATCGCGATTGTATTGCGGGTTCCTGCTCGACCGACAGGGCGCTTGTAGCCCATAAAGGTACGTCGCTCTTTGGGAGCGGGAACGGGGCGCAGATCGGTGCCGAATTCGTAGTCGAGCGACATATCGCCTACCGCTAGGTTGTGGGTATGCACATGCTCGCCCACTTCGATCGGACGAGTCGCGAAGCCGATCAACTGGCCGTAACGGCGAACGGGGTCGCCCTGTTGGCGGGCGCGCAGCGCGATTTTGTGTCCGGCGCCGATATCGGAACGCAGGCGAACGGTATGTCCATTAATGTCGAGTGTACGCCCAGCTGTAAGAGGAACTAAGGCGACAGCAACGTCATCATCAGGATGCAAGAGAGTGGCGGGGCGATCTTGGAGCAGAATGTTCATCAGCGAACTCCTCCAGGTGTGAGGTTAAAGGCTGAACCGAGGCTTTTTAAGCGTATCAATGCTTAAAAAAGGCTCTCAATCTTCAGACGAATGCTTCGGGTGATGTTAAGCATAACATCTCGCCCTAGTAGTGTCAAATAGTCAAAACACTCAATGCCAACAGACGATCGCCTGTGGATGAGTGTGCTGAGATGAGAAGCTGCGCTAAGATCAAATCCACTTGACACCAAATTGGTTTGATCACTTCAGCACTCTGGCGGCTTGCTCTCGTCCCCAAAGAGGCTTGCTAGCGCGTCCGCCTACGGCTACCAACATCCCGCCCGTAAGCAGGGTGTTGTAGCTGTGTGCCGAGAGACCACCCCAACATACAACAAGGCGGATTTCGTATGACTACTTGGTGTTTGTGACCTATGCCCGAGTGGAACGCGACTCTGTTTGTTGTATAAGCTGTTGCGCGCCAGTACTTATTTTTTAGCGGATTTGGCAGAACTCACTGAGAGAAGGTGGCTAGCAAGCGCTTCTTGTAGGCTTGCGTAGATTTCGATGTTTTGGCGATCGATATCGTTGGCGATCAGCGTGTCGACGATATCGGCGCGTAGGCCCGCCATGGCAAAACGTGCTCCGATCATCTGGATCGCAAGCGCCAGTTCGCGCAGAGCCTGGCATGCTGCCTGATCGAGGCTCGCCAGACCGGTCAGGTCGAAGATCGCTATCTGGGCGCGCTCTTGGTGACAGCGCTGCAGCACTTGTTGGTGAAGTTGTTGGGCGCGCGCAGCGCTCAGCTCACCGACGAGGGGCACAACTAAGAGACCAGGCATAACCGGCAAAATCGGGCTGCGCTCTTGCAAGTCTTTGCGCGCGTGTTCGAGCTCTTGAAGGCGCTCTTGGAGCTCCTGCTCCTGCTCGTGCACACGCGCCAGAGTGCTCTCTAAATGCTGACTGCGCTCTATGATCTGCTTATCAAGCGACTCTTGGATTTCGGCTAGATGTTTGCTACGTTCGATGCCAGCAAGCAGCGCTCTTCTAGCGCTGGTGTGGCTGCGTTCAAGAATAAGAAAGAGGAGTAGGAATGGAAGGAGAAAGGTAAGAAAAATTTCGCTGGGTTCTTCAAGCGACATGGTACTTGAAAAGCTATCGGTATACTCGAGAAGAGCTAATATACCGACCGTAAGCATACTTGCTCCTCCGAAGAGCATTAGACCTTTGCGTCCCCAAACGATACCCATAATGGTTAGTGGCAGCGAGTAGACGAACAGCAAACCTCCACTTCGCGTCACCCCTGTAGCGATCAAGACGAGCGTTATGCCACAGAAAATGCTTGAAGCGATTAAGATTGCTCCTTGAAGCACCTTGCCTTTTGTGATGAGCCAATAGGCCACAAGCGAAGTAAGCCAGAAGAGTACAGAAGGGAGGTTCGCATAGAAAATTCCAAGCCTGCTCTCGAACACGAAAAATGTGGCTGGTAGCCAGATTAACGTGCCCGCTGCGATGCTTATCAAAAGCGTGATGCATAATCGACCGATCTCACGATTGCCAGGATCGTCGAACGAGATGTTGCCGTCCCAAGGCTCAAGAATTGTGCTGATCAATTTGTTCATAAGTATTCGCTAAGGAAAGAGCTTGTGTGACATTTCGCGCGACAGCGCGAAATGTCACACAACAAAATAGTCAAGTTCCACTCTGCCGAAGGCCAAAAAAAGTAAGTGATCTACCGGATTTGGAATAAGAAGCCTTAGAGCGTTCGTGTTTATCAGCGGTCTTGTGTGCTAGACAAGCGTTATGCGCTCGCGAGCTGGGCCGTCTGTTCGAGTAGTTGGTCAGCGATCTCTGGGCTATGACAGCCTAAGCCACACGAGCTCGCGATCCCGATGCGCGCCTTGCGAAGCGTTTCGATCATATCCATAATCATCTTAACTTGCTCGAAGCTCTGCTTTTTATGGATAATGCCAGCAAAAAAGTGCGTATGGGCTGGCAGATAGACTTCAGCAAGAGGTTTATAAAAAGCCTGATCGGTGGTTGGTGCGGCATCGCCTTCGGCGAGCGGGAAATGAATGTACTCTAGCTGGTGTTGAATCGGCCAACTGGCAACCAGCCAGTTGCTGAAATCGACCATCTTTTGAATGCCTTTTGTCCAGCTAAGCGCTTTGGTGTGAAAATCGCCGATGCAGAGATGAATACCGATGCGAGCGCCGGGCTCGATCAGCTCAAGCAGATCGATAATCGGGCGGAGCGGTTCGCAGATCAGCCATGAGGGCAGCAGATAGGCTGCGTAGAGTTCGGTCGGCACTTTGATCTGAAAGAGCACGTCTTGGCCCGCTGCGCGATAGATCGCATTGACTTTATGGGCGATCGCTTGGTTAAAGAGTTTGGTATAGCGCAGCCATTCGTGCTTGTTGGCCATGCTCAACCCGATCGCAAAACCGGTGGGCACGCTAACTTGAAAGCTAAGGTCGGGGCGTTGATAGCGCTGACGCAGCTTTAAAAAGATCGGGAAACTCGTTTGAAAATAGGTATCGAACTCAAACGCCGAGTTGGCGACGATTTCATGCGGCGAATGGTAGGGACTAGCTAGGAATTGGCTGGATGTATTGCTCAGAGAGCTGGCTACTTTTTGGCGTGGGTGCGCATCAACCTGCCAGTAACTTGGATCGGCCGATAACTTTTCGATCGCTGTAGCCGACCAATCGTTGCGTTTGCCGTTAGAAGCGTAACTGGCTTTGTTGCTGATCTCTCCATCGGGTAAGCAGACGAGCGAGCTGCTTAAATATTCTAGTGCCTGTTGCATACAGACTGCTTCGTTTTCGTAGGGCATGCTGCCAACGAGCAGACTGGGGCGTTGGTTCATGACTTCTCCATTTCGGTCAGGCCTGTTTGTTGGAAGAGGATGTATCTTGAAAAAGCTTGTTTGTTGATTGCTGTTTTGAGTGTGAGAGCATGCTTTCGATCGCCGATGCAAGATCGCTATAAACCTGCAAATCGGCGAAGTTAATTTGGAGCGCAGTGAGTGTTTGGGCCACCTCGGGCTGAATGCCTACTAAAGCGACTTGTGCCCCTAAGAGCCGCGCGGCTTTACTTGTCTCGATCAAGCCGAGTGCGAGTTGGCTATCGAGCACTGTCAGGCCGGTGAGATCGAGAATGACCGAACGCGCCCTACGTTGGTGGGTGGCACGTAAGACGCTTTGTCTCACCAGTTTCAGGCGCTCTTGACTGATATTTCCGATAAGTGGGAGGACTAAAACACGCGGCAGAATCGGCAGGATCGGGGCGCTGAGCGCTTCGACGGCCTGCTGGGTGCGCTCAAGCTCGTCTACGGTCTGCTTGAGGGCTTGCTCGCGCGCTTGCATGTCGGTGAGGGCCGAGCTTAAACTCGCCGTACGCTCCTCGACGATTGTCTCGAGCGAAGCGCGCAGCTTGTTCAGGTGAGTCTCTTGTTGGCGTACTGTCTGAAACATGCTGCGCAAATTATGATGAAATTGATCGAGAAAGCTGTTGATCAAAAAGAGCGCTAAGGCGAAGGTCATCATAATAGCGGCGGGGCTATCGAGCGAGTCGCGCCAAACGATCTCTGGCAGTTGATGAGCATAGGTGAGAGCAGCCACAAACAGAACGATGATTAGGCCAAAGAGGCTTAACCCTCTGCCTCCCCACGTTAGGCCAACCACGATCATAGGCAGGCTATAAACAAGCAGTACTGCTCCGCTTTGAATAAGGCCGGTGATGCAGAGCACCAAAGAGATGGCAATGGTAATGCCGCTAGCCAGAATCAGAATACCGCTTTGAACCCGTCTTTTCCATAAACAAGCGTAGGCGATAGCGCAGGTGGTATAGATCGTAATAGCCGACAAGTATACGAAGCGTTCTGAGAACGGGTCGGAGAAGATACTAAGCCCGATCGGGATCCATATCGTTACGCCAACGACCAAGATAATGATCAAGGCGACGCTAAGACGTGCGAATTGTTTGTATCGAGGATCAAGGCTTGTAGATTCAGCGCTCCAAGCAGGTAATAAAATAGACATAGCGGGCATCTCTCACGCATAGATGATGTATACCATACCGTTTATTACTGTACTCTGATACTCTTGCTGCTCTTTTTGAAGGTAAGGATTTGGTTGCTTGAAAGTAGCAGCTGTTACGGAGAAGGCTTGTTAGGAGGTGATCTTATTGTGCTGGCAGAGAGCTGCTTTTGTAAAGGAGTTGAATATTACATTTTATAAGTAATTTAAGCTTGTTTGCTTGTTATGCTTACCTTATGTTTTGTTTCATAAACGCTGAGATGTTCATCTTTTGTCAGCTTGAAATGCTTTCGATATATTCCTGCATTCAACACGATATCTCTCCCAACTCTTCTCTCGATTTTTCGTTTTCCAGATTACAAAAGTACAAGTCTTTCCGTACATTTAGTATAAAAAGAGATCCCGCAAGTGTTTGCGGAATCTCTTGGAAATATGTTTCGAATGGTGGATCAAGTTAGGCCTTTAGACACGGCGTTCGTTAAATAACACCAGTGCTTCACCGATCTGAATCTGATCGCCGTGTTTAAGGTTGTAACTGTTGCCTGGCTCAATAGCTTGCTGGCCGACCCAGACGGGCTGTTTAGCTTCGGGCAATACGCTGAGCTCAAAACCCGAAGCGACCCGTTGAATGCGGGCGTGACGCCAGTCGATGCCGCTATCGGGCAGATAGAGATCGTTGCCATCGTAGCGCCCAATGGTAGCGTTATCGCTGATCTCGCGTACGAGCCCGGCTTGTGCACCAGTCTGTACATGCAGCTCGCCTCCGGCCAGAATCTGGCGAGTCAGAGGAATGAAGGCGCCGATCATCGCGCCCAAGATCATAAGGCCCAACCCGCCTACAACCACCTGTGCGCTGCCGCTCTGTTGCAGAAAGAGCTGAGTCAGCCCTTCGTAGATCAGGCCGCCGATCAGACCACCGATCAGGCCACCGATCGCCCCGTAGAGTGCACGCCGTGGGCTGCGGCTCACCAAGAGATCACTGGCTCCGATCAAGACCCCCAGTAGCAGCCAGCCGACGCTACGCCCGAGGAAACCGCCACCAAAGCTGAGGAAGGCGATGCCACCGATTAATAGGCCGATAAGGCCAGCTAGCGCGCCGCCGATGGCTCCGATCAGGCCGTCGCGCATGGCACGGCTCGCCACACCCTTGATCATTGCGCCGTCGCTGGCGGCAACGCATCCACCGATACAGAGGCCGAGACCAGCGCCTACAAAGGGATTCGACAGCAGTACGTTCCATGTTTGGGTGTCGAAACTGCCCATCAGCCACCATCCCAAGACGCCGCCGATCGCGCCGAGCAGGGCGCTATAGTAGATTTGCAGTCGCTTTGTCATAAGTGATCTCCTTTTCGCTGAAGGGCAGCAGCGCCGCAAGCACTACAGAACTTGGCGTTGGCTGGCATGGGTCGCCCGCATTGATCACAGAAAACGCGCTGTGTGGCTTGTAGAAGCGGCTGTTCGCTTCCGCAGGAGGGGCAGAAGCGTGCCGTGGCCCGTAAGCTTGAACCGCAGGATGTACAGTGGCGTACTGCCGCTTGGGGAGCGGTTTGGCTTGCTACTGGCACAACTTGTGCTGAAGCTGTCTCGGCTAGCAGTGTCTGGCCCGTTTGTGCTATAGGCTGCGGTTCTGGCGTAATAATGGTGATTGGAGGCACCGGATTGGGGTTTGTGCCTGCTTGACGTCGGCGCAGCAGGCTTGGAGCTAACAGCGCGCCCAGCAAGGGCACTAGAAAGGCCACTGCCAAGTAGGGGTTAGATTGCACATTGATAAGGTGCTGCTCCATATAACCTGCGCTCAGACTATTGCCATTGACGTGCACGTCGATATCGCGGCGCGTGCCGTCGTAGAAGGGGCGCGGGCTAACATAGGTGATGGCGTATTCTTGCTGGAGCGATCCGCCTAACTTGGTGTAGAGGTCAGCCAGTTCGCTTGCTTTGGGTGCATAGAAGTAGTTGCCGCCCGTCTCGTTGGCGAGCCGCTGTAAGGTCTTTTCGTCGAAGAGCGGGTCATACCGATCGCCCAGACCGATCGCCTGAATATCGAGGTTGTACGCTCGGGCTATATCGATCACTTGATTAACGGTCGCTCGGCTGCCCGGACTATTGATACAGGGACTGTAGTAACAATCTTTGCCATCGCTCAGTAAAATAAGTGCGCGTCGACCCGGTTGGTCTGCTAAGATCGTAAGCGAGTGGACTAGACCGTCGTAGAGCGGTGTTGGCCCATCGGGGTAAATGCTGTTGATCGCATCGTGAAGTTCCGCTCGCTCTGAGGTGAAGTCTTGCACTTGCTCGACAGTTTCGCAGAAGGTTACGATCGCGGTTTGGTCGTTGGGACGCATGAGATCGACATAGCTTGCTGCAGCTTCGCGCGCGCCTTCGATCTTGTTGTCGTTTTCCATACTGTTTGAACAGTCGATCAATAAGACTGTGCTGATTGTGGTTGCTCCGGGAGTCTGAAAAGCGCTGATTTCGACGGGAGTCCCATCCTCGATAACCTCAAAGGCTTCTTGAGGAAGGGTAGTGAGCGCCTGACCATCTTGCGACTCGGCTCTGATATAGAGTGTCACTTCGGGATAGTTGCTGCTATCGACTTGGGTGATTTGAACGCCCGCTTGGCTGAGCTGTTCGGTTTGCGCGATGTTGCGCTGCAAGAAGAACGATCCGCCAGCCGTAACCAATAGCACTAATAGAACGATACATACAAGGACTGCTACTCTTCGCATGGTTTTTTCACCTTGCTAACACCGGTACTCGATTGGGCATTTAGGTGTATGACGTTCAAAAGAACGGTTTTGATGCAGCGAACACGCACAAGTTTGCTGTTTTCGCACCTGTCCGATCGGTGTAGGTAGGCACGCTATGGCTTGGCCGAAGCGCTATGCCAAGGTAAGTAGCAGAGCGATTCGCTAGCAACTTGCAATCTCGTCCTAGGAGCTGTACGATTCTGGAAACAAGAATATCTGCTTTCAGAGAAAGCAAGTGATCTTCGCTGGAAGAAGATACCTTACTGTGAGGAGTTAGACGTATGTTGAAGGGCTTTCGAGATTTCTTGCTTCGCGGGAATGTGGTGGATCTGGCGGTTGCCGTTATTATCGGTGCGGCTTTCGGAAACATTATCTCGTCGTTTGCCGATGACATCATTACGCCTTTGATTACGGCTATCGGCGGCCAACCCGATTTTTCTGCTGTGATGATCGGGCCGTTAAAAGTCGGCAATCTGTTGAATGCGATCATTTCGTTTATTATCACAGCGGCAATCATCTATTTTGCCTTCGTATTGCCCATGAACCGTGTGATGGAGCGTATGGCTCCTAAGAAGGAAGAGGAAGTCACGACGCGCGAATGCCCCGAGTGTCTGAGCAATATTCCTTTGGCGGCTAAGCGCTGCGCCTACTGCACCGCTGAGGTGACTCCGCTTAAAACGAAATAGCAGAGCGTCGTTTCAATCGCTAACGCTCTATAGCGGTTTGCGTCGTCTATGAGCTTTGTTTGCTCTGCTAACTGCTATGCGGTTTGGAAGAGATCTCGTTTGCACAACGAGATCTCTTTTGTGTTTTATGCGAGCACAGTTTGAACGTTGGGTTTTGGGCGGGGCGCTCGGCATACAGATAGCACTCGTTTGGGAGGGCGGGATGTTGGTAGCCGTAGGCGGACGCGGTTAAGACCGTATGGAAGGGAGAGAGCTCGCCGCCAGCGCTGTGAAGGCATTAAATAGGCGAGGTGTATGACTGCGTTTGGGCTGTTAGGCGACATGTGTACTAGCCCAACTGTGCTATGATAGAGGCGAATTATTTCTGAAGATAATGTTAACACAATAACTACTTCAGCTTGAGTCGGCCTTTAGGAAAGTCTAGCTGCTGATTTTCCTTATGCATAGATATGAGACCTTATGCCTTTAGCTCAAACACACGATAAGATCGGTGGTATTACAGCGCTCATCCTCTTTCCAGCCAGCTCGATCCTCCTCCAACGGTATGGCTCCTTGGGCATTGAGGAAGCCTTGCGCGATGGCGCAATCTTGACAGCAGCTCATCTGTTTGGAACCTACTTTCTCAGCCCCGATCTCGACACAGACTCGGCGATCGACAAGCGCTGGGGGCCGTTGCGGATTATCTGGCGGCCTTATACGGTTGTGGTGCCCCACCGCGCGATCTGGTCGCATAGTGGGCTTTCGGGCCTGTTGCGTTTGATCTATTTGGCGATTATGCTGATAGGGCTGTTGTGGGCCTTGAGCGGCGCGCTAGTTCTTATCGGCATCAATAACCCTTCTTACCACATACGTTTTGTAAATTGGTTGCAGAGCGTCATTTTCGATCATCCTCGCACCTCGGCTTTAATTGGTTTTGGCGTTGTAATAAGCGATTTAGTTCACACCATCGCCGATCATATCAGTACAGAAGGGAAGCGTCTCAGGCGTCAAATGTTTGGCAGTAAACGCTGAGCAAAATAGCATTAGCTGTAAGCGTAGCTGATCTGCGACTATCGTCACAATCTTAGAGCGACTTCAGTGGGAAAGAGGATAAAGAATGGCAGGTGTTTTCTCGACCGAGTTGACCATACGACCAGCTGAAGCCTCGGATCTGCGCCGGATCGCGGAGCTGTTAGTGCAGCTTTACGAAGCTGAATTGCCGTCTATTTTGATGGGCTCGCGCGAGAAGCAAGCAGAGTTGATACATTTTACACTCGAAGCTCGTGATCTACAGGGTTTGCGTAATCGCTATGTGTTGTGTAACGCCGAGGGTGAGCTGGTCGGCACTGCAGCTCTCGAGCCGCCCAATGGGCCGTATTACGAACGCGCCCCGAAGGGAACGGTCTCTAAAGCGTTTCAACTGTTGGGAGTTGGTCCGGCATTGCTTTTGTTTAGCGCGATTCTGCGCCAGATGTGTACTGGTCCGCGCCCCACGCCCGAGCAAGCGGTCTTGTTGCACAGCTTTGTGATCGATAATCGGCAGCGTGGAAAAGGTTACGGACGGGCGGGTTTAGCCATGATCGAAGAAGAGGCGCAGCGCTTGGGCTTTCCTGAGATCTATCTTGAGGTGCTGGCCGAAAATACCCCGGCCCGGCGCTTGTATCAACGCGCTGGCTACCAAGATATTTGGCAATCGCCACTCTGGACAAAACCGATCCGCTGGCCCTGTTTTTTAATGCTCAAACGCCTGTGAGATAGCTGGCTGAGGAGAGTTTTTTACAGGCTCTTAATCGAGCGATAACCTACATGGCCTACCTTTTTGCTTGGCATAGCGGCAAGCAACAAAAGGAACAAAGCATGGGCACAGTGGCACAAACGTATCGGCTGATCAGCTTTACGGGCCAAGACAAACATTTCGATGAAGCGCTCGCTAAAGCGCAACAGAAAGCCAACGAGTGGCTTGCGGCGTCTGATATCGAGTCTGTTGCGATAAGCACGACGACGGCCGTCGCTCCAAATGGAAAATTTGTGTGTGGTGTAACGCTGGTCTATCATTTGCACCCGTCTCAAACTTTGAGCGAGCCAGAGCAGGCGATCGACTGATCGACAAACAATGAGTTAAAGCGCTTTACCACAGCAATCAAAAAGGGGTTTGATGACTTGTTCATCGAATCCCTTTTTATGTTCTGCTCTAGCAAGCCCCAAACGCATGTTGCTACTGAGTTTCTAGCACTAGCGGCGAGCTCTCTTCCTTCCATCCGCTCTCAACCGCGTCCGCCTACGGCTACCAACATCCCGCCCATCAAACGAGGTTGCTATCTGCCTGTGGACAAAGCCCCCAAAACACGACGATGAAAACGAATGTTATATGTTGTGATTGCTAAATCATTCGAGCGCAATAAAAAGGCTCACAATCTACCGAAAACAGGCGTATGTCCTTTAAGCAGAAAGCTACCAGGGCTTGGTGGGATGTGCTACGATTAGGAGCATAGATTCTGACTATCAATGCATTTGCTGCTTGGCGTCTAAAGAGCGAGATAGAGCGCCGAGATGAATCTGTGGGCTAGCTGTCCATAGAGTGCGATTTGATTCGATGTAGAAGCCGAACGGCCTGTTCTCGTTATTGATGGGTTATTGAAGCTCTTACACAAGCTTGGAGATAGGAGTGGAGCGTGAGTAAAGCAGCACAAACTTGGATTTCAGATAATGGTAATGGCACATTTACCAACCCGCTCTTTTACGAGGATTTTCCTGATCCTGACCTGATTCGGGTCGGCAACGATTACTATCTCACAAGCACAACCATGCACAGCATGCCGGGTTTGCCGGTTTTGCATTCGCGCGACCTTGTGAACTGGAAGCTGCTGAGCTATGCCTTCGATCGCCTCGATTTAGGGCCAGCCTTTCGCTTAGAAGATGAACAGGAGAGTTACGGCCAAGGGATCTGGGCACCCTGTCTGCGCTATCACAACGGCACCTTTTATATCTTCACCAACATCAACAAACAGACCACCCAGTGTTTTCGGGCCACTAACCCGCGCGGGCCGTGGACGCGCCATGCCATGCGGGTTTCGCTGCACGACCTTTCGGTACTGTTCGATGACGATGGCAAAGTCTATGTGATCTGGGGCTACGGCGATATTCACTTGGCCGAGTTGAACGAGACGCTCGACGATCTGGTGCCCGGCACAGAGCGAATCATCATTCCCAAAGACGCGGGCATGGGCGAAGGCGTTCACTTCTATAAGATCAGCGGCAAGTACTACATTACCAGCGCTTGGTTTGCGGGTCGTATGCGCATGCCCTGTGCGCGCGCCGATCGCCCCGAAGGCCCCTACGAGGTCAACTTAGAGATCAGCGCCGACGAAGATTTCGGTTTGTTAGAGGGCAACCGCCTGAAGCAGGTTTGGGGCGGCTCGTTTGAACTAGCCGAGCCTGATCCGGCAAGTGTAGGGCGCATGTCGCTGCATCAGGGTGGCATCGTCGATACGGTCAACGGCGAGTGGTGGGGCTTTTCGATGATGGACTACAACTCGCTCGGGCGCGTGACCTGTCTTTCGCCTGTGACTTGGCGCGATGGTTGGCCCTACTTCGGCCTGAGCGGCAACCTCAAGCGTACGCCGCGCACTTGGTTGAAGCCCAATACCGGCTATCACTCGACCCCTACGCCGCTCTTTCAGCGCAACGACGATTTCGATCGCCCGACCCTCAACCCGCTCTGGCAGTGGAACCACCTGCCCGACGATAGCAAATGGTCGCTCAGCGAGCGCAAAGGCTACTTGCGCCTGCATAGCTTACCCGCCACAGATCTCTGGTGGGCGCGCAATAGCCTGACCCAGAAGGCGGTCGGCCCTCAGTCGCAGCCGAGCGTGATTTTAGAGAGCGATGGCCTGCAGGTCGGCGATATCGCAGGCTTGGCGCTCTTCAACCACCCCTATGCCTACCTTGCGGTCGAGCGCCAAGCCGACGGCGATAAGTTGGTGTATTACAACCAGCTGAACGAGCAGCGCGAAGTGCTGCCGCTCCAAGAGCGCAAGATCTGGCTGCGGGCCGATTGCGACTTTCTGCGCGAGGTCGGCCACTTTAGCTACAGCTTAGACGGTCAACACTTCAAGCCGATCGGGGCCGAGGTCAAGCTGATCTTTCAACTCAAGACCTTCCAAGGCGTGCGCTATGCGCTCTTCAACTTCAACAGCGCCGGGGTCGAGGGCGGTTATGCCGATTTCGATCAGTTCGAGGTCGCTGAGCCATATCCAAACGGTTTGATGAATCCCATCCCGTTCGGCAAGACCATCAGCTTGGAGAGCCGAGAACAGGCTTTGGCGCTGGTGCTGCGCGATGGGCAGCTTGTGGGCCAAAAGGGCGGTCAGCCTCTGCAGTTCAAGGTGCTCGACCGAGGCCTAGGGCGGGTTGCGCTGATGAGCAGCGAGGGCGCGCTGACAGTCGGCGAGGACGGCGTGGCCTCGCTGCAACACGTCGAACTGAGCAATGCCCAAACCTTTCAGTGGATGGAACAGGTCTACGGTGAGCCGATCCTGATGTCGTTGGTGAGCCATCGTTTTCTGGCCTTCGATGAGAAGAGCGGCCAGTTGAAGGCCGATCATCCCGGGCCTAGCTCGCTGGCACAGTCCGATGCCTGTTGGAAGATCAGCTTGATCGAAGAGTAGCGGAAGGGCTGACATAGTGTTGTTAGTGTGTTTCTCATACAAACTACTCTCAACCACAAAAGCCTAAAACTGTGGCACAATACGGGCATCCGAAATTCCCGCTGCTTGTGACAAAGGAGTCTTTCTCATGCCCGATTTTTCGTCACTTGATGCACTGCTAGGCACCGGATCTGGTGCGTTTTTCGATGTGCAAACCAACGCGCCCGGTCCGCAAGGTAAGCTACCGCTGACCGAGGATATGCTGCTTAACGCGCCCAGCGGCGATCTGTTCGCTATGAGCCAAAACGTCGGCATGGGCTGGGATCCAGCCGAATTGACCCGCACCCAAGTGCTGATGCTGAGCACGCAAGGCGGCATTCGCGCTCCCGATGGCAAGCCGATCGCGTTGGGCTACCACACCGGCCATTGGGAGGTCGGCTTGATGATGCAGGCCGCCGCCGAAGAGTTGCGTGCCAACAACGGCATGCCCTTCGCGGGTTTTGTGACCGACCCCTGTGACGGTCGTTCGCAAGGAACCGACGGTATGCTCGATAGCTTGCCCTATCGCAACGATGCCGCTCAAGTCTTGCGCCGTCTGATCCGCTCTTTGCCGACACGCAAGGGCGTCTTGGGCATCGCCACCTGCGACAAGGGCTTGCCCGCGATGATGATGGCCTTGGCCGGCACCCCTAATTTGCCCTGTGTGTTGGTGCCGGGCGGCGTGACCTTGCCGCCCACCGAGGGCGAAGATGCGGGTACGGTGCAGTCGATCGGCGCGCGCTTCGCCCACGGCGAGATCACGCTCGACGAGGCGGCCTTGGCGGGTTGTTCGGCCTGTGCTTCGCCGGGCGGCGGCTGCCAGTTCCTCGGTACGGCAGCGACCTCGCAGGTGGTCGCCGAGGCGCTGGGTATGGCGCTGCCTCACTCGGCGCTGGCTCCCTCGGGCCAGCCGATCTGGCTGGAATTGGCGCGCGCTTCGGCTCGGGCCGTGCTCAAGCTCGAAAAGCAGAAGATCCTGATGAAGGATATTTTGACTTCCAAGGCGATTCACAACGCGATGGTGGTGCACGCAGCCTTCGGTGGCTCGACCAACCTGCTGTTACACATTCCGGCCATCGCCTACAGCGCTGGTCTGCCGCGCCCGACCGTCGACGATTGGAGCGAGGTCAATCGCAAGGTGCCGCGTCTGGTTTCGGTGCTGCCCAATGGCCCGGTGAACCACCCAACCGTGCGCGTCTTCTTGGCGGGCGGCGTACCCGAGGTGATGCTGCATCTGCGCAAGCTCGGTCTGCTGCACGAAGATGTTTTGACCGCGACCGGCATGACTCTGGGCGAGACGCTCGATTGGTGGGAGCAGTCGGAGCGCCGCAGAAATCTGCGCCAACAGCTGATCGATCGCGATGGCGTCGACCCCGACGACGTGATTATGAGCCCTGAGCAGGCCCGCGAGCGCGGCATGACTAGCACCATTACCTTCCCGACCGGCAACCTTGCGCCGGAAGGCTCGGTCATCAAGAGCACCGCCATCAACCCGCAGGTTGTCGATCCCGACGGTGTGTATCGCAAGCAGGGCCGCGCCCGCTTCTTTACGCGCGAGCGCGCCGCCGTGCAGGCCATCAAGAGCCACGGTCCCGACCGCATTATGCCGGGCGACATCATCGTCTTGGCCTGTGGCGGCCCTATGGGCACAGGTATGGAAGAGATCTATCAAGTGACCTCGGCGCTCAAGCATATCAGTTGGGGCAAAGATGTGGCGGTAATCACCGACGCGCGTTTCTCGGGCGTGAGCACAGGCGCATGCATCGGCCATATCGGGCCGGAAGCTTTGGCGGGCGGCCCGATCGGCAAAGTGCGCGACGGCGATATCATTCGCATCATTGTGGATCGCAACAACTTGGTCGGCTCGGTCGATCTGGTCGGCGAAGGTGATACGATCTATGGGCCGGAAGAGGGCGCTCGCGTCTTGGCAGCTCGCGAATCGCGCGAGGACCTTTCGCCTCACCCAGCTCTGCCCGATGATACGCGCCTTTGGGCGGCTTTACAGCAGGCGGGCGGCGGCACCTGGGGCGGTTGTGTCTACGATGTCGATGCCATCATCAACGCGCTGAGCGGGAAACGAGGATAGCTTTGTTGCATACGGAGGAGCGTGCCCAGCGCTCCTCCTTGCTTTTTTCAAGAATGAGGAAGCGATGAAGATCAAACGAATGGGCCGCACTGGCCTCAAAGTGAGCGAAATCTGTTTGGGCACCATGACCTTTGGCAATCAGGCCGACGAGGCGACTGCCTTTGCGATTATGGATGTCGCCGATGAGGCGGGCGTCAACTTCTTCGATACGGCCGATGTCTACCCCTTGGGCAGCGATCCGCATATGCTGGGCAGCACCGAAACGATCGTCGGCAACTGGTTGCGCGAGCGCAAAGCGCGCGATCGCATCGTTTTGGCGACCAAGTGTCATGGCAAAATGGGGCCCCACCCCAACGATCAAGGTCTGAGCCGCAAACATATCATCAAAGCCTGCGAAGATAGCTTGCGCCGCTTACAGACCGACTATATCGATCTCTACCAAGTGCACGCCTTCGATCCCGAAACGCCGCTCGAAGAGACACTGCGCGCCCTCGACGATTTGGTGCACGCGGGCAAAGTGCGCTATATCGGCTGCTCAAACTTCTTGGCTCACCAGTTGGCCGAGGCGCTCTGGACCAGCGATAAGTACAATTTGGCGCGCTTCGAATGCGACCAGCCGCGCTACAATCTGCTCTTCCGTATGATCGAAGACGAGATTATGCCGCTCTGCCAGCGTCATGGTGTCGGTATTATTGCCTACAATCCCTTGGCGGGCGGCATGCTGACGGGTCGTTATCGTCAAAACAAAGCCTTCGATACTAATACGCGCTTCGGCCTGAAAAATAGCGGCGAAATGTACCGCAAGCGCTATTGGAACGATGCGGTTTTTGAGGCGGTCGATAGCTTGGCAAACTTTGTGGAAGGGCGCGGCAAGAGCCTGACCCATGTCGCTTTGGCCTGGGTGCTGGCCCAGCCCGCTGTGACCAGCGCGATTGTGGGTGCCAGCAAGCCCGAGCAACTGCGCGATAGCCTCCAAGCTGTTGGCCTAGAACTTGATGCAGAAGAGCTTGAAGCGTGCGATGGGGCCTGGTTTAGCCTTCCGCGCGAACGCGACCCCTTCATTGCACGACGCTAAGCCTTGATCTGTTTGCTAGTCTGCGAATGTGGTGCAGGAGAACGAGGGAGAATTCCATGCAAAGTCTTCAAGAGATCCTTGCGACGATTGCCCAGCTTGAGGAAGAGCGCGAAGCGATTTATCGTGATGACCGAGTGAGCAGCAGCGAACATCCCCGCTTGAAAGAGATCACCAAGGAACTGGCCCGCCTATGGGATCTGCGCCGTCGGATCGAAGCCGCCCGTAGCGCTGGGCTCGACCACATCCCCGTTGAAGCGCCCGACGAGAATTCTATGAGCTAATTGTTATTGCTCTTGATGATGACACACTGGTGGTTGATGCTGCCAGTGTGTCGTTGACATGCTATGTAAGCTCGCAGGGCGCGCGACTTGCAATAGCCTATTTGATAGTTTGGCCTTCGTTAGAAGGAGGCTGGTTGTTGTGCCTTGCTTTTAGCGCTCTGGCGTCGAGTTCTCTAGCTTCCATGCCTTCCTCACCGCGTCCGCCTACGGCTACCAACATCCCATCCGCTAAAGCCTAATCCGATGCTTCTGTGGTGTGAAGCCGCCCGAAATCTCAACGCTACATATCAAATCCCTTTAATACGAAGTCCGCTTGAATCGTTGTATGTTGGGGGCCTTTCGGCACACAACTACAACACCCTGCTTACGGGCGAGCTGTTAGTAGCCGTAGGCGGACGCGCTAGCAGCCCTCTTTGGGGAAGAGACTGAGCCGCCAGAGTGCTGAAGTGATCAAACGGATTGGTATAAAAACGGATATTTCGCAATGGAACAAAAGCGAAAAAAGCTTCAGCAAAGTGGAGATTTCCTCTGCTTGTTTATGAAAGCGATCGATGGCTTTGTATAAGCATGGCCCCTGTAGCGATATCTGTGGAAATAGAAGGCTCGAACGCGCGTCTATAAGCTTGACGCGAGGGTCTTGACAGCTTAGGTAGCGAGTGCTAGTATCCCCGATTACGTTCACGTTTTGTTGGCCTTTTTACGGAGGGAGTTTTTATGATCGGGGAATTTAAGCGCCTGTTGATTGGGCGTCCACTTTCCACCGAGCAACTAGCCCACGAGCGACTCTCCAAAAAAACCGCGCTTGCGATTTTTTCGTCTGATGCGCTCTCTTCGGTTGCCTACGCAACAGAGGCTGTGTTGATCGCTTTGATTATGGCGGGTGAAGGCGCTCTTAATTTCGCCACGCCGATTGCGGTTGCTATTGCGGCCTTATTGATTGTTGTGGGTTTTTCCTATCGTCAAACCATCTTCGCTTATCCGCAGGGAGGCGGAACTTACATTGTTTCGCGTGAGAACTTGGGCCAGACCCCTTCCTTGGTGGCAGCAGGCGCTTTGCTGATCGACTACATTCTGACAGTAGCGGTGAGTATGTCGGCGGCGGTCGCAGCGATCTCATCGGCTTTCCCGGCCCTCGAAGTGCATCGGGTCGAGCTGGCGGTTCTGTTGATCGTATTGGTTTCATTGGCAAACCTACGCGGCATGCGCGAGTCGGCCCAAATTTTCACGCTACCGACCTACCTCTTCATTGTAAGTATGTTTGTAATGATCGGAACCGGTCTGTTTCAAGTCTTGACTGGCGGCGTGGTTCCGGCTCCTCCGCCTGCTGTGTCGCATATTCCGTCACATTTAGAGACGATCGGCTTTTTTCTGATTCTGCATGCCTTCGCCAATGGTTGTACGGCGCTGACCGGAATCGAAGCGATCGCCGATGGTGTTCCAAACTTTCAAAAGCCCGAATCGCGCAATGCCTCGATCACGCTGATCATTATGATCGTGATTCTGTCGTGTATGTTCTTGGGAATCACGACCTTGGCAGATGCTTACCATATTTTGCCCGATGGTAGCGCCAAGCCCGAGACGGCCAATTCGCAGTTGGCACGGGCGATCTTCGGCGCTGGCTCGCCATTTTATTTCTTTACCCAAGTGGCGACCATGCTGATCTTGATCTTGGCCTCGAATACGGCCTTCGCTGACTTCCCGCGTTTAGCCTACTTCCTCGCCAACGACCGCTTTTTGCCGCGCCAATTCGCCCAACGGGGCGATCGCCTGGTCTTTTCCAACGGGGTTGTGGCGCTCGGCACAGTCGCGGCGGGTCTGGTGATCGCTTTCGGTGCGCGCGAACAAGCGCTCTTACCACTCTACGCGATCGGCGTGTTCACCTCGTTTACGCTGTCGCAGTGGGGTATGGTGCAGCACTGGCGGCGTCTGCGCACGCCCGGCTGGCAACGCAACGCTATCATCAATACGATCGGGGCCAGTGTAACGGGTGTGGTCTTGTTGGTGATCGCGACGACCAAATTCTTCGATGGCGCTTGGGCTGTGATCTTCCTGATTCCGCTTGTTGTCTTTGTATTGCGCCGCATCAACGCTCACTATCGCAGTGTGGCCGCTCAGCTTTCGTTAGAGGGCGCGCCTATGCCGCAAGCGGTGCGTCGCCACACGGCTGTGGTCTTGGTGAGCGGTGTGCATCGTGGTGTGGTGCCAGCTATTCAATACGCCCTCTCGCTCGCGCCCGACAATGTGACGGCGGTCTATGTTGACCTTGAGCCGGAGGTGACGGCCAAGATCAAGCAGAAGTGGGAACAGTGGGGCAGTGGAGTGCCCTTGGTGGTTTTGCCATCGCCCTATCGCTCGCTTTTGTTGCCGATCAAGGAGTATCTGAGCGAGCTTGAATCGCGCTATGGTGATGACGTTGTAAGCGTGATTATGCCCGAATTTGTGCCGTCGAAGTGGTGGCAGTATATGCTTCACAACCAGACTGCCCTGCTAATTAAGGCGATGCTGTTGTTGCAACGCGGCACAGTGGTGATCAGCGTGCCCTATCGCCTGCACGATTAAATCGGCTGCCTCTTTGCTTGCGGAGAGATCAGAGCGTATGATCTCTCTTTTTTGCTGTCTGCAGCGCTGGCGCTATTCTGAGGTAGTATGTGTGCGTCATTGAAGATAACGTCACAAAGAGGAGTGACAGGCTATGGAAACAGCAGTAACAGGGCAGGTAGCGATCGTAACTGGCGGCGGACAGGGCATCGGGCGCGGCATTGCGCTGCGTCTAGCGCAGGACGGCTTTGATCTTGTGGTGGCCGATCTCTCGCAAGAGGCCGCCGAGCGTGTGGCCCAAGAGGCGCGCGCCTTGGGACGACGTGCGCTCGGCATCGCCGCCAATGTGCGCAGCGCTATCGATCGCGAAACGGTTGTTGATCAGACTCTCAAGCAGTTGGGGCGACTCGATGTATTGGTGAACAACGCGGCCATTCAGCGTGTCGCGCTGCCGATCGATGTAACCGAAGAGCATTGGGACAGCGTGATGGATGTGAATGCCAAGGCGGTCTATTTCTTTTCGACCTTGGTGCTGCGCCATATGGTTCAGCAGCGCTCGGGGCGAATCGTGAACTTGGCTTCGATGGCGGGCAAAGTTGCTAGCACGATTCAGCACCCGATCTACAATGTGAGCAAGGCCGCTGTGATCGCAATGACCAAAACCTTGGCTATGGCGCACGCCAAAGATGGTATTCGCGTCAATTGTGTTTGCCCGGGGGTGATCGAGACGCCCATGCAAGATGTGGTCGATCGCGAGTTTGCGCGCGTGACCGGGCGTGCGCCCGAAGAGATCCGCGCCGAGCGAGTGGGTCGTATCCCAATGGGTCAGATCGGTACGCCCGATGATGTTGCTGCGGTTGTTTCGTTCTTGGCTGGCCCCGATTCGCGTTATATGACGGGTCAGGCTATCAATGTAACGGGTGGCTTAATTACTTTCTAGGCTGGATACAGGGCTTATTCCACATACTGGTGCGGAATAAGCCCTGTTTTTATTGCATAACGTTTCTGTGCCTTGCGCGCCTCAGTCGTGAAAGCTTTCGTTGGCTGAGCCTGTCGAAGCCAACCTAGCTTCGCCCTCGAACATGACAGCTCTTGCAAAAAGTCTCCGTGCCTTGCGTTTCTCTGTGGTGAAACAATCGCTGACTTTCAGCAATGAACGCAGCGCTGCGCTGACAGCAAGCAGCCGAATGGAAGGACGGCCGATTTGGTAGCCGTAGGCGGACGCGCCAAAAGTCTTTGTAGCTTAGAGACCTTACCGCCAGAATATACACCACAGTGAATTTGTGAGCGCCCGTATTTGCTAGCTGTCTTGCTCTGCTGTCTGCTCGCTTTGGGGTGCTTTGGAAGCGCTCTTGCTGGCGCGGTTCATTGCGTTGACGATCTCGCGGGCGATGGCGGTTAGCAGGCCGGTTTCGCGCTGGGTTGGGGCGGCTCGATAGGTCAGCTTGCGCAGGCTGCGCATAATGCCTTCGGCGCGCCCAGGCTTGAAAAAGTCGATGCGGTTGAGCGCGAGATCGAGCGAGTAGAAGAACTGCTCAAGCTGGGCTGTGGTGGGCGGCGCGGCGCTCGTCTCAATCTCTTGGCGTTCGATATCGCCTAGGCTCAGGGCAGCCATACGCAGCTCGTACATTAGGATCAGCGCGGCTTGGGCTAGGTTGAGCGAGGCATATTCGGGATCGACCGGGATGCGCACCACGATATGGCAGAGATCGAGTGCGGCGTTGTCGAGGCCTTTGTCTTCGGGGCCAAAGACGATGGCGACCGGCCCGAGGGCGGTGCGCTTGAGCCAGTCGGGCGCGAGCGTGCGCAGATCGTCGTTAGAGAGCCGGTCGCTGCGCAGACGGGCGGTTGTGCCTATCACATAGTGCACATCGTGCAGCGCCTCTTCAAGGGTGGCATAGTGGGTTACGGTCTCCAGAAACTCGTCGCTGCGATGAGCGATTCCGGTGATGTGGTAGGGGTCGTATTCGACTGGATCGACCAGACGCAGGTTGCGCAGGCCCATGTTGCGCATGGCTCGCACAACACCGCCGATATTGACGGGATTGCGTGGGCGGTGGAGAACGATCACAATATCTTCAAGCATAATCGCTGTGGTCTCTTTTTCTTGCTAGATTTGTACAACATTGCCTCTATTGTAACGCGAGTTACGCGAAGGCCCGTTTTGTCTAGCTGCACCCTGTCCATGTTAAGAGAGCTTTGGCATCTGCTACCAAAGCTCTCTTAACCCCTTCTCAAATGATCTGTATGCGAGAAGCGCATGTGTGATATTGCAGTTTTGTGTGCTTTCCAACGAAAGTTTTGAAAAGCATTGTTCGCTTTGTTGCGGTTTGCACCTAGTTGAAATGGACAACGGAGGAGTTTACTTTGCGTTTTCGCGAACCAGTTCGGCCTGACGTTGCTTGCGAATCTGTTCGCGAAAGTGATCGATCACTAGCCATTGTCCTTCGTCATCGAGCAGGTACCAGTGGTCCCAGCCGTTGCACGATGGGCCTTTGGAATAGTAGACGCCGATTTTGTGAATCGAGCCGCGCGTGCCATCGGGCGTGCGCAGAGAGCCATCGGCTAGCACGGTCGCGCTCTTCTCGATGCTCTTGTCGAAGTAGAGCGTTGTGCCGGGTTGAAGTAGGCCTGCTTCTAACAGCGCCCCGAAGGGGAGGCGCGGCTGGTTGCGGCGTGTTGCGTAGCGCCCGTATAGTTCGGCGTCGTCTTTGGCTGGTTCGATTGCCGCTAAGCGCTGGCGCGAGGGTTCGATATAGCTTGCTTCTCGCTCGATGCCGATGTAGTGACGCCCCAAGCGTTTGGCTACTGCAGCGGTCGTGCCCGTGCCCGAGAAGGGATCGAGCACGATATCGCCCGGATTGCTGCTGGCGAGCAGTATGCGGTAGAGCAGGGCTTCGGGCTTTTGGGTCGTATGCAGTTTTTCACCATCGATGTTGATCCGTTCTGGGCCGGTACAGATCGGGAGCAACCAGTCGCTCCGCATCTGTTTCTCGTCGTTCAACATCTTCATAGCTTGGTAGTTAAAGGTATATTTTTTCTGCTGGACGCTCTTTTTGCACCATAATAGCGTTTCGTGGGCGTTGGTAAAACGTACACCGCGGAAGTTTGGCATAGGGTTGGTTTTGACCCAAATGACATCGTTCAAGATCCAAAAACCGAGATCTTGCATTATTTTTCCGACACGATAAATATTGTGATAACTTCCGATCACCCAAATCGTGCCGGTCTCTTTTAAAACACGCCGACAGGCTGTGAGCCAGGCGATTGTGAACTTGTCGTAGGCTTCAAAATCGCTGAATTGATCCCACTCATCGTCAACCGCATCAACGCGGGTCATGTTAGGCCGCCACAACTCTTGACGTAATTGTAAGTTATAGGGTGGATCGGCAAAAATCAGGTCGACGCTGCGTTCGGGGAGCGTCGCCATCACTTCACAGCAATCACCTTGATAAATCTGATCTAGTACCACGGCGTCTTATCTACCCTCCTGCTCTGACTGAGCCAATAGTACCACAGCATTTTGTCTTAAAGCGCTTTTTTGGCCAACACGAGCCTCGTATATCATCAGTCGTTATGTATATTAGCTGATATATGGGTTTGAATAAATTCTCTTTCACTTCCTTTCATAACGAGCGAACATCATAACGAGCGAACACGTCTATAGGCCAGGCCTGCTCTGGGATCTTAAGTCGCGGAGCTGTCTTTTATGTTGAAACGATCGTGCCAACTATGAGTTGGGTTTTCAGCTCATACTCAACAATTTAATAGATATTGTCGAGATTTATTATCTGATAGCCTCTAGATGTGGCAAATCTCTTGATACATTTACGAATGTTCATTTTATGTAGCTTGATATTTGTCCCCTTTTCATCGCTGCAAGGTATAACGTTAAGCGAGATCATAGGGAGAACAAGATACGACGCAGCGGATCAAACCAATTGTTAATCTCTGGGTTGATCTCTGAATACAGGCATATCTGTGAGGCTGCAAAACTTGGCTTGAAGCCTTCTTATTCTAAAGGCAGCTTTCATTATGTGCTTTTAACCGGTTGGATAAGTAGATAGACCGATCGTTGGGGAGCTACCTTCAACTAGAAATGAAGCGGTTCATTTCACGAGCAAGAGGAGCGAGACCGTGTTGAACGAGATCTTTTCGGACAATATTATTAGCTTTCTTATCCATTTTGTTTTCAATCTTATTTCGATTATTCTGGTTGCCTATTTTATCTATTTCAAGCGCCATTCGCGTCGTGACCTATTAATGGCTTTCACCGCCCTTAATGTTGGTCTCTTTCTGGTTATGACCGTGATGTCAACTCAACAAACCGCTATGGGTGTTGGCTTCGGTCTTTTCGCCATCCTTTCGATTGTGCGTATTCGTAGCGAAGCGTTCAGCAATACCGAGCTGGCCTATGTGTTTATGGTCTTAGTCATCGCCTTGATCAACGCCTTCAATGTTTCCGATCAGACTCCACTTCTCTCTGAGTTGATCTTTGGTATTTTGCTGAATGTTATCGCTGTGACGCTGATTTATATTATCGATCACCCTCGCTTGATGCAGACTGTTGGTCGTAAGCAGATTACGCTCGACCGCATTCACCCCAATGATCAGAGTCTACGCGCCGATCTTGAACAGCGTCTTAATGTACGAGTCTTAGACTACGCCATCGATCATGTCGACTATGTTCGAGAGATTACGGTACTCAACGTTCGCTACGCTGACAATCCTGCAAACTAATACAAGCGCGTACATAGCGCTTGTTTCACTAGAAGGAGCTTAGCCTCTAGAACGAAAATATAATCATTTCGGCGACCTTGTCTGTCGAAGTAGAGCAGGCGCGCTCAACGTTGAACGCGCATAACTTTTTGTACGCAAAATTTGACGCAAAAAGACTAAATTGCTGCTCGTATAGCATTTTCAGTAGAACATTCGCAGCTAGGTTTTGTTCGATCTTCGCTCTCTCCAGCTTGTTGTTCATGCCTGAGCGTCGTGGTTGTAAGGATACCGAGAACGTGTTCTTTGGTTATTCGAGACGTATTCGCTTACAGCGACCTTCCGTCTACTATTTGAGGAGCTGCACATGGTTTTAAGACGTACTCGTTTACGCGCAAACAGAGGCACTCCCGACACGCGAAAGCCCGGCGCAAGAGCATCGCTCCTACGAGCTTTTGTCTTGTTTACTTTCGCCTGTGCGATTATTGCCTCAAGCTTCGGCCCAAGCGAAGTCTCTGCTCAGACAACCGTAGAATCACCGA
Source organism: uncultured Chloroflexales bacterium (assembly GCA_937902315.1). Taxonomy (GTDB): domain Bacteria; phylum Chloroflexota; class Chloroflexia; order Chloroflexales; family Chloroflexaceae; genus CALGUG01. Next base: position 20,308 of record CALGUG010000001.1, on the reverse strand, counting down.
CGTTTGATCCTCCGCATGGTTTTTACACTGGTAATGTTCAGATCGAGATAAAACGTGCCAGTGGTTTAACGGTACGTTATACCCTTGATGGAAGTACGCCCACTCGTACTCATGGCACTATACTAAACGGGGGTTCCAAGTTTACGATTGATCAAACGACAGTTGTACGTGCAATCGCTTATAACGCTACTGCAACCTCGAATGTAGTTGCCAGTACCTATATCTTCTTGTCGGGCGTGCGTACACAGGCTGTTGGTAACAATGCTCCTGATGGTTGGCCTAGCCGCTTCGCGGCTGATGATATGGGCGATGAGGAAGAGCCTGGTCATAGCTGGTATCCTGCCGACTATGAGATGGATCCTGAGATTCTCAATGCTCCTGAATATGGCAACCAATTTGAGGCGGCCATGAAGGCTATTCCTTCGGTGTCGATCTCTATCGATCAGGATCTGTTGTGGAATCCGAATTACGGTATCTATTACAACGCCTTTGCTAAAGAGGGCGCTCCTCCTGATCCTTATAACAACCCGGTTAAGAATGGCTCTTGGGAACGCCCTATGTCGATCGAGTGGATCGACCCCAATAACTCGGCTGACCCGGGTTTGAATTTTAGCGTGACCGGTGGTATTCGTACCCACGGCCAAGCCAGCCGCAAGCCACACCGTACACCGAAGAAGAGCTTCCGTGTCTACTTCCGTAAAGGCTATGGTACGGGCAGCTTGAGCTTCAACATGTTTGATTTCGGCGACCCGGCCAACAAGTTTGATCGTTTGGTGTTCCGTAACGGTGGTAACCGCTCTTACCCCTACTTCGACCGTGATCAGCGCCGTGAGGCCGACTACATTCAAGATGAGTGGGCGCGCCGCGCTTGGATCGATATGGGCAACCTCGGTTCGCGAGGCACCTATGTCCACCTCTACCTGAACGGCCTCTACTGGGGCTTGTACAACGTGGCCGAGCGCGTTGATGAGAAGTTCCTAGAGACCTATTTGGGTGGCAAAGATAGCGACTATACGGTGATCTCGGCCGATGAAGATTTTGACGATATTCCGGTTGCGGATCCAGATGATAACTACTACTTTGATGTCTTGGAACGCGTCAATCAAAAGTATCCTAACCCCTTGGATGATGAGGACTATAACTTCATCAAGCAGCGCGTCGATCTTGAGAACTTTGCCGACTACTTTGTTCACGTTCACTATATCGGCAAGACCGACTGGCCGCATCACAACTGGAACGCCTATCGCAGAATGAACGGTGGCAGCGATAATCGACTGAAGTTCTACCCTTGGGACAACGATAGCGGTTTCAACAAACTCAACCAAGACATCACCTTGATGGAAGATATCAAGGGCGATCCAGATGCGCCTGTGCGAATCTTCCAGGGCCTTATGACTCATCCCGAGTTTCGCCATATCTTGCAGGATCGCTTCTATAATCATGTGCTCGATCCGAACGGCACGCTGACTCCGAAGAAGTGTGAGGCGATCTATAAAGAACTGATGGCGATCGTTGATCTGCCGATCATCGCTGAGTCGGCGCGTTGGGGCGACTATGTTCGCGATACCTATCCGCCTACAAACTCGACGCTCTTGCTCAAGACCTTCCCGGCCTATCTGCACACCAAGTCTTGGACGACCGATGATAAGGTTGATCCAACCCACGTTTACACCGACAGCCAACAATTAAGTTGGGAAAAAGTAACCGATAACCGCCTGACGGTCTACTGTCCAAACCGCAGCAATGTGCTGCTCTCGCAATATCGCAACAATGGCTGGTATCCAAGCGCAGAGAATACACTTTACCCGCCGAAGTTCTCACAACCTGGTGGCAAAGTATCAGAGAACTACGTTCTGCAGATCACCAATCCGATCACCAATGCTACTGCCGGCGATATCTACTACACGCTCGACAACAGCGATCCGCGCCTTGAGTTTGGTGCCGTTTCGCCGAAGGCCATCAACGGTGGCGATCTCGTAAACATGCCGATTACGGAAGTCACCCGTATCAAGGCCCGTATCTTCGACAACGGTCGCTGGAGCCCGCTGGTCAGTTACACCTTCTATCCGCCGCAGCCGTTTGAGAACTTGGTGATCACCGAGATCAACTATGCGCCGAGTGCAGTTGGCTTGCCTGCCGGTGAAGATCCCGAGGACTACGAGTTCATTGAGCTTTACAACAAGGGCCAGACCCCGTTGCGGCTCGATAACGTTTACTTCTCGAAGGGTATCAGCTATAAGTTCTCGCGCAACACAACCATCTATCCTGGCCAGTATCTTGTGATTGCGGGCAAGAAGCAACCATTCACCAGCCGCTATGGTTTTGAGCCGTTTGATACTTCGCGTGGTAAGCTCTCGAATGGCACTAGCGTGCTTGAGTTGAACCAAGCCCAAGACTCGCGCTACTACAACGTGCCTGGCGAGGTAATCGACTCGGTGCCCTATTCGTCAGGAGGCTCTTGGCCAACCGGCGCGAACGGTAACGGTTCGCTCTGTCTGGTCGATGTTAATGCCGATAATAGCAAGCCAGAGAGCTGGCAGGTTTCGAGCACACCTTTCGGTACACCCGGTGTCGGTGGCTGTGGTGCAACTGAAGTCGCGAAGCCGCGCGTTCAGTTCAGCCCAACATCGCTTAGCTTTGAAGAGCAAACCCTTAATTTCATCTCTGCGCCTCAGCTCGTCACCCTGACCAACACAGGCTCGGCACCGCTCAGCATTAGTTCGCTAACCTCGAACTCGTCAGAGTTCATTGTATCGGACTGTGGCAATTCGCTGGGCATCGCGAAGAGCTGTGTCATTCAAGTCAGCTTCAGGCCGACTGTTGTAGGCCAACGTAACGGTGAGATAACCCTAGTCAGCAATGCGCCTGGCCAGCCACACAAGGTCACTTTGTCAGGCATCGGAACGACCGAGACGCGTATCTTAACCGTTGCGCCCAATGCACTGGTCTTCGATCAGCAGCCTATGGGTACCGAGAGCGCTGCGAAGATCATCATGCTCAACAATGATGGTACCTTGGATGTATCCATCCTCGATATTAGCGTTACGGGCGACTTCTTACAGACCAACGCCTGTCCCGCCAAGCTCCTACCAGACCAGTTCTGTACAGTGAGCGTGAAGTTCAAACCGACGGCCCAAGGCCAGCGTACTGGAACGCTGTCTATCACCAGCAATGCGAACCCGCTTCCTTATGTGGTTAACCTCTCGGGTGGCGGTACAGGTGTCGCAGCGCTGTCTCTGTCGACAACGTCGCTCAGCTTCGACGACCAAGGCGTTGGCACAACCAGTGCCGCCAAGGCGGTGACCGTTTCTAACTTTGGTACCAGTCCAGCTACTATCACAAGTATCACGGTTGGCGGCAACAACTTCAAGCAGACCAACAACTGTGGCAATACGCTCGCGGTTGGAGCCAGCTGTACCATCAACGTGAACTTTACACCCAGAACCGCTGGCGACCTGAAGAGCGTGCTAACAGTTGCGAGCAACGCCATCAATTCGCCAACCACGGTCAGCTTAAGCGGTAAAGGCACCATTGGTGCGTCGCTCAGTCTGTCGGTTTCGGAGCTTGTGTTCGATAACCAAGTTGTTAATGCTCCGACTGCGGCCAGCAAGACGGTAACGATTACCAACAACGGCACGGCTGCAGCGACGATCAGCGCTATTACGGTTAGCAACAGCAACTTCAAGCAGACCAACAACTGTGGCAACAGTCTGGCGGCTGGCGCGAGCTGTGTCATAACCGTGACCTTTGCGCCGACCCAGGTTGGCGAACACAAAGGCTCGCTTACCATCACCAGCAACGCGAGCAACAGCCCGCACCTTGTCTCACTGATCGGTAAGGGCAGCGAGATCGTCCAAAGCGGCTACAAGGTCTATCTGCCTCTGGTTAAGAAATAAGTCCGCTCTCTAGGAGGTGTTGCTTAATAACAATGCCTCCTAGACTCTAAATCGTTGCAAAGCGCAGCCCTAAATCCGGGTTGCGCTTTGTTGTGGCATCAGCATCCATCCTCTCTAGCAGCGGCGGAAAGATTTTTACATAACATTCGACTTCTAGCGTGTCCGCCTACGGCTATCAAGTTGCTATCCACCCATTCAAGCCTGTACGCTTTTCGCTGACTTCATTGCGCGGCCTCGAGAGAGCAGCGCAGAAACAACGAATCTGCTCGGTGCAACCATTGAGTTTCGCTGCACTCGACAAGCCCTACTTCGAAGAAGAAGCTGTTTAGTAGCCGGAGGCGGACGCGGTGAGGAATGAATGGAGGCTAGAGACCTCGCCGCTAGAGCGACGCCCTACAGCGAGCGAACCTAACCCAGTGGCGAATCGATCCCCTATAACGCAAAGAGAGCTGATCGCAGCTTCGACCAGCTCTCCTTATTGTGTCTTGAAGATAGGCCTATTTGCTCAGCATATCCCACTCGACCGCATAGGCAGCCGCTTGGGCGCGCGAGGTGAAGCCCAGTTTGCCCAAAATATTGCTGACATGCACTTCGGCGGTCTTTTCGGCGATATGCAGCGCCTCGGCGATGGCGCGGTTGCTGTAGCCGCGCGCCACCAGGGCGATCACCTGCTGCTCGCGCGGGGTTAAGCCGCTGGCGTGAGCGTTGCCTTTCGCGGGAGTACGCTGTTGTTGGCTCTGTTCGCGCAGCAGAGCGCTGATCTTTTGCAGCTCGTGACTCGCGCCCAGCGTGGTGAACAAACCCTGGGCCGCATTCAGCTCGCGCATGCCCTCAGCCCGTTTGCTGACATTGCTGCTTTGCAGCAGCAGCTCGGCCTTGCGACGGCGCGAAAGCCCTTCGTTGTAGGGCGCTTCGCGCTCCTTCCACAGATTGATGGCGCGGTTAAAATGCTCAATGGCATCGTCGTAGCGCCGCTCGTGGCCCGCAACAAGCGCATAGATATCCTCGTATTGCAGCGGAACGAGCCAAGTTTCGTCGCAGATCGCACTCGCGATCGGCAGGTCGAAGCGATCGAGCATGGCCTGCACCATATCGTCGCGTTTAAGCTGATAGGCCAGCTCGAAGCCGTCGACAGCCCAGGTCAAGAGCTTATGGATCGGGCCATGGTCGCTCCAAGTTGACCACCAGCGTTCGAGGTAGATCGCGGCCTGTTCCAGATCATGCTTGGCGGCATACGAGCGCATCAGCACCGAATACGCCACTTGCATATAGTCATCGGCCTGATGCTCGTTGTTGTCTTGGGTGGCGCGCAAGGCTTCACCGATCGCCTCGTTAATGCGGCCTTGGCGGAACCAAACTTCGGCCAAGTAGGGATTGCCGTAACTGAAGTGGCGCAAGCCCTGCAGATCGATGCGGTTGGAACGGATAAACAGCTGTTCGGCTTCGGCCCAGCGCCCGGCCTCAAGTTCGAGCTTGCCGAGGCGGTTGAGCAGCATGCCCAAGTCGGCCTCTAAACCGAACTGTTGGGCAAACTCGATGCCTTCGCTAAAGGTCTGACGGGCCAAGCCGATCTGCCCCATGCTGGTGAAGGTGCCACCTAGGTTAATGTAGGCTCGCGCAGTGTCTAAAAGCATGCCGAGCTTTTTCGAGATCTCGAGGCTGCGCTGCAAGTGGCTGACCCCTTGGGCGCCGCCGCTCAGCGAAGCCAGCGCCACGCCGATATTGTTGAGCGCGTGGGCCTGAATGATCTCGTCGCCGAGCGCATCGGCGATCGCCAAGGCTTTCTGACCCCATTCGACGCTCTCTTGGTTGCGCCCCATCACCATATAGACGTGCGAGAAGGTGCTGTAGGTCATGCCGAGTTCGATGCTGGGCGGCTCGCTCTCTTGCATACGCAGGGCAGTATTGAGCACCTCGAAGGCTCCATCGAAATCGTCGCGCTCCCACAGAATGCGGGCCGAACGTCGCGCCATATCGCCTGCTCGCAAGCGGTCGCCGCCCTGTTCGTACAAAGGCTGTGCCTCGCGCAGGGCCTTCATCGCGGTCGATGTGTCGCCCAAATGGTAGGCCGACTGCGCTAACTGGAAGAGCAGTTCGGCGCGCTCGAGCGGATTGTCGCCTTCATCCAATTCAAGCGCCAACTGATAGCCGCTGACCGCCTCGCGATAGGCGTAGAGCCGTTGAGCGCGCTCGGCTGCCATACGCGCGTATTGCGAAGCCTTCTCAAGCTCGCGCGCTTGGTAGGCGTGATGAGCGAGCTGATCGATCTCGCAGGCTTCGGGGCCGCGCTCCTCAAGCGCTTGCAAAACTTTGCGGTGCTTCATACGCCGTTCGCGCCCGAGCATATCGTCGTAGAGCGCCTCGCGAATCAGAGCGTGGCGGAAGCGGTAGCGATCCTCATCGTCGGGCACCTCGACCACAATGTGGTTCGCCACTAAGGTATCGATAATCCGCAATAGCTCGGCCTCTTCCATATCGAGCAGCCGCAAAAGCAGATCGAAATCGAAGCGTCGGCCAACGATCGCAGCGTAATACAGCACCTCAGTGGTCGCCTCGTCGAAGCCAGCGATGCGAGTGAGAATGCTCTCTTTGATCGAGGCAGGAATAGCAAGGTGATTGATGCTCTTGCCCTGTTCCATGCCCTGTATCAACATATCCAGCTGACCGTTTTGGATCAGCGATTTAACGATCTCTTCGATAAAAAATGGATTGCCCTCGCTGTGGCTCTCGATGACATCAATAAAGCGCCCGGACACCGGGCGCCCCAACATAGTCTCCAGCATCTCGCCCAGCGCTTCGCGCGAGAGCGGCTCTAGACGAATCTCGTCGTAAAGACGTTCGCGGGTGAGATAAGCCAGCAGAGAGGTCAGCGGGTGACGACGATGGAGCTCATCGGCGCGATAGGTCGCGAGCAGCAGAATACGTTCTTCAATCAACACGCGGGCCAGAAAGCGCAGCAGCTCTTGGCTGGTCTGGTCCGACCAATGAATATCTTCAAGTACAATGATACGCACATGCTCGGGGTTAAGCGGGCGAATAATCTGAGCGATACCTTCAAACAAGCGCCGTTTCTGGGCTTGGGTATCGTCGTTATTGCTTACCGGCGTCACCAACGAGCGTAGCTCGGGAACCAAGCCTGCCAGATCGCTCAGCCAAGGCCCGGCCGCTTCAACAATCGTTTCGACGCCCTGCTCGCGCACGCACATACGAATCACATCTATAAATGGGCCGTAGGGTAAGGCTGGTTCTTCGTCGTAGGTGCGCCCCACCAGCAGCTCGACATCGCCCTGTTGGCGCGCCTGTTGCACAAACTCATGAACCAAGCGCGTTTTGCCCATGCCCGCTTCACCTGCAATCGTCACGATGCGGCCCATGCCGCGACGGGTTGCTTGTAGATGTTGTTCTAATTCTTTAAGTTGGTTACTACGACCAATTAAGTGTGGTGCCAAAACGCCCATACTGATCATAGTTTTTGTCCTTTGTACACCTTTAACCTCTACGCCCTTAACCACACGCTAGCATACGGCATGCTCGTGCCCGATATTGAAGCGAAAGATATAAGGAGGAATTATATCTCTATATAGTTCATTGTAATAAAACGCACACCAATCGGCAAGCGACTATGGAAGGATTTATTGCTTTTTTTCCGCTACCTGAAGTGCTGGAATTACTCAGCATACAAGCCACAAAGTCTACAGCTTGCTTGGCCCATAAAAGAGCTTTCACCACACGAGAGATAAAGAGAGGAGCGCTGCTACGAGCGCTACAGCCTTACGCTCAAGCTTCACTCCAAGCGTAAAGTTGTCAATATTCCCTCTAAAAAACTCAGTGACTCATTGCCTCTGTGGTGAAAAATCAGCAGTGCGAGGGCGGAACTTGAAAGGGGGAATGAGAGAGGTGAGCGTTTGAGGCTCACCTCTCTGGTTGGGCTAGGGTCGAGCGCGCTGCTTGAGCCAGGCTTGGAAGTCAGCTTCGATGTCTTCGCGCCAGACAGGAACGTCGATCTCGCCGCTAGTATAGCGCCCTTCGGCCAAGCGCTGCTTGCCGAACTCGTCGCGCACCCGAATGGCTTCGCTCTTTTCGACCACTTCGCGGGCCAGATGGGGCGGAATGGCGATGATACCGGTCGGGCTGCCGAGAATCACATCGCCGGGCAGAATGGTCGCCTGATCGATGCGGATCGGAATGTTGATGCCAGCCAGGGTCACCTCGGCGATCGCAGTGGGATCGAAGCCGCGCACATAGAAGTTAACGTTGTTGAGCTTGGCAAGCCCTTGGTAATCGCGGATTCCGCCATGGATGACGGCCCCAACCTTAGTGCGGCTCGCCACAGCCGTGCCGAGATTGTCGCCGACCACGGTGCCATCTTTGACCTTGCCGAAGATATCGACCACCATGATGTCGCCCGCCTGCAGCGTCTCGATGATCCACGAGTTTTGACCGCCGATCTGGCCGCGCCCTTCGGCGAGACCCGTCTTCTGTATGGCGTCGTGGTAATCGGGGCGATGGGGCAGAAATTGAGCGGTGACGGCTCGCCCAACCGTGATCGTTCCGGGGTGTGTTTCGATCCAGCTGCCCGCAAATTGGTGATGGTAGCCGTGTTCGCGCAGCACGCCCCATGCCTCTTCGGTGGTCACCAGCTTCATGCGCTCCAAGAGATCGTCGGAGATGCGCGGGCGGCCATCCTCAAAGCGCTCGCCGTCGTATTGGGCGGTCAGGGCGATCAGATCTTCGCGCGTGGGTTGAATATGCATGCCATCCTCGTTGTTCTAAAGATCGTGTTTCCAGCCCAACAGTCGTTCGGCTTTGGAACAGTCGTAGAAACCGTTTCGGCCCGATAGATCGCCGCGCAGCTCTACCTCAGGGAAGTATTTCTGTTTCAGTTCGAGCGATGGAATATCGGTGCTGGTGGTCGGCGAAACGATGTAGAAGACCTCGTGGCCCACATAGCTCGCTTCGATGGCTGCTAGGTTGGCCCGCACCACCGCTTCCAGCAGACAGTAACCCCAGAGATGGGCGGCGTCGTGCTCGGTCACATCCGCAAGCGATGTTTTTAACTGGGGCTGTTGCGGATAGACGCCGTGATAGCGCAGGCTGGCGATGGTGAGATCTTCGTAGCGGCGCACCAACGAATCGGCTTGGATCTCGCAGATCCATTTCGATAGGCTGTAGGGATCTTCGTTGTAGGTCGGGTGCTGCTCGTCGAGCGGGAAGTAGTCGTAGCGCGGCCAGCGACTATAGACCGCGCCCGTCGCGTTGATGCTCGAGGCCTGACAGATCTTGCGGATACCGTTTTTGACAGCCGCCATCATGGCGTTGTAGCTGCCGACCACATTGTTGTTGTGAACGATATAATCGGGGTGGCTGCGCGGCGAGGGAATGGCCGCCAGATGGATGAGAGCATCGCAGCCTTTGAAGGCGCGTTCCAGCGCGTCGTAATCGCTGATATCGGCCTCGATGTAGCTTACTCGCTCCGATTCGATGATCTGCTCGGGTTTGCGCTGGTCGAGGCTCACGACGCTATGGCCGAGGGCGTGGGCTTGTTCAACGGTGGCGCGTCCGACCCGACCGCTTCCACCAGTAATTGCAATTCTCATAACTGTGTACCTATGTTGTTGTGTTGTTTGGCTCTGATGCGTAGACGGCTTCCATCAAGCCGCGAATATAACCGATCGCATACAAACGCCCAAAAGACGAGTAGCCAGCATGTTGGTTGCTATCGCCCTCGACGGTCGGCACATGGTCAGGGCGCAGCACACCCTCGAAACCGATCTCTTTATAGGCTTTCATACAGGCCAGCATATCGGTCTTGCCGTCGTCGTGCCAGGTCTCTTCGAAGTCTTCGGCTGTGCCGCGCACGTCGCGGAAGTGGACAAAGAAGATCTTGTTTTGGCGTCCGAAGTGACGGATAGTGGCGGGCAGGTCGTCGGTCATCAGGGTGAAGTTGCCTTGGCACATGGTGATGCCGTTGACAGGGCTGGGCACCATATCGATCAGGCGCTGAAAGTTCTCGACACTGCGCATAATCCGGCTCACCCCGCGAATCGGCGAGATCGGCGGGTCGTCGGGGTGCATGGCCAACTTGACTCCGGCGCGCTCGGCTACGGGCACAACTCGCTTGAGGAAGTATTCGAGGTTCTGCCAGAGCTCGTCTTCGCCGATCGGGCCAAGCTCGGTGTTGGGGGCATCTTGCATGAGCGCATGCTTGTAGCTGGTTACCACCGACCCACCGCGCGAAGGCGTTGTGGTGCTGGTGCGCATCCAGTTAAAGTCGGTCATCCATTCGTAACACCAGACTGGAATACCCAATCGGCCCATATTTTCCAACAGGGTGCAGACCGTATCGATCTCGGCGTCGCGCCCGGGCAAACCGCGCTTCGCGAGGTTGAGCGGCGGGCGAGCCTCGATCACCGCCAGCTTAAAGCCAGCGTCTTCATAGGCCTGCTTCATACGCAAGAGGGGCATGTAATCCCAAGGGGCGTCGCTGCCGTTGAAGGGTTCGTTGAAGGGCAAGCCGCCCACAACCCAATCGATGCCTGCCTGTTTGGCAAGCCGCCACAGTGGAGTAGGGGTGGTAGGTAAAACTTCCGCTATCTGCATCATTGCAATCAGCCCTCTTCTAGAGAAAGTGGTGTGTGCCTTATCATACGCGAAGAGGGCCAAGATGTCACATTGTTAGCTGATCGATGATGCAGCTCTTCTGGAAGCGAAAAGTCGATTCAATGGGCCTCCCAGATCGATCAGCATTTTCAGACCAACAAAAGGCAGAAAGGCCCAGTTGAGATTCCACATCGCCAAAACGAAGCCGAGCAAGATCGCGAAATAGAGCACGCCGAAGCGCTGCATGCTGATATGGATCCATTGGTCGCCTTGGGCGAAGCTGGCGGGTCGAGCCAACAGTGCATCCGACCTTTCTGTCCTGATAGCAAATCCGCTTGTTCACTTTTTGGCGGAGAGCTCTCACCCATCCATTCGGCTTCTAGCGCGTCCGCCTTCGGCTATCAACATCCTTTCCAAACATTCGGCTGCTTGTCTGCCTGCACCCAAGCGCCCCCTGAAAAGCCAAGCGAGCGTGCCGATCTACTATCAAATCTGTCGAAGGCCAAAACACCAAGTGTTTAACCGGGTTTCGTATGCTGTTGCTTGTGAGCGATTTCGTGCGACAGCTCTCCTCGTGCGAAATCGAGGCGAGTATGCCAGCCTTTAAGCGGCTTTAAGATGCTGAGGAGCGTTTGTTATGCCAGCGCAGAATGCTGAAGGCGATAAGACCTGCGATCAAGCCACAGCCCTTGGGTTCGAGGCGGGAATAGTGTTGTGATCTGGCGCGCAGCTCGACATAATTGCCGACAAAAACCTCCTGAGGCTTGACGATAATCGTGTCGCGGTTGCTGTCGATCCTGCCATACACCACCAGCTCGTCGCCCACCTTGAAGCCCGTAAAGCGTTGGTTCGAGTTCCCTTCCGTATGAAGATCGCCGCTGAATGCGTAGCCAGACTGGATGCGGAATGTTCCGCCTTGCATCTCTAGCTCGAGCGCTGGACTTGTATTCGACTCAAACACCCAGCTCTTTTGGCCTTGCCCGTCGCTTTCACTACGCTGAGTTTGGTAGGCCACGAAACCATATTTGTTCGTAAAGTTGTTCGGGCTGACCTTTGCGACGACGATAAAGCTTTCTTCGCTATCGGAGAGGGCGGCCGAGCTGAGGGTCGCATAATCGATCGGCGTAAGCGAGAAGATCTCGGCTTCGGGCGGGGCACCGTTTGGCAGAATATGGACCAGGCCGAACGTGATCAAGCCTATCAGCGCCGCGAAGCAGACCTGCCAAGCGAGCACCCCCTTGGAAAGTAATTGAAGTTGAGTCCGTTTGCTGAGTCTTGTAAACATCTCTAGATCCTTGTCGGCTTGTCTGAAGTTTGTTGATTTTTTCGATAAGCCGTCTTTTGAGATCGCCAGATCTTCTTTTTTTTACTATAATAAACAGTGAAGATACGAATTTCCTGCTGCCTAAGATGGTATTTGGCAGGTATTCCGCAATGTTTTTCCGAATGCTAAAGAATACAGTCATTCTAAGCCTAGATGGTATGGCTCTACCTGCTTATGGCGTTCAAATGATTATATCTAAAAATTGACCGTACCAATATTGCAATGGTATTATTATGCGGAATTATCCCCTTCGATAGGATGGAAAGCGTTTGAGTACCCGTATGAACCAGGGCAGTCATAGCATGCAACCTCCGAGCCGCAAGTTGGGTGCTCTTGCCACCATAATTGGCTTAGCTCTTGTATTTGGCATTGCGATTGCCGTCAGCCCGGCACCTTCGGAAGAGCCGCAACGGATCTTGAGTATCGGTTTAGCGCTCGCGACGGGAGACTTGGGTGATCGAGCTTTTAACGATAGTGCTTATGCGGGTTTACAACAAGCTCAGCGCGCCTTTGGGATACGTTTTCGAGTCGCGCCTTGGAAAGGTAGCTCCGGTCAGTACCAAAATCTGCGCGAGCTGGCGGAAGAACAGCACGATTTAATTATTGCGATCGGTCAAGAGAATACCGATGTGGTCGCCCATGTGGCGCAGGAGTATCCTCAGCAGCGCTTTGCGATCATCGACAGCGCGGTAGATGCTCCTAACGTCAGCTCAATCGTTTTTCGCGAGACCGAGGGTGACTATGTGGCGGGAGTACTCAGCGCTCTTTTGAGTCCAGATGGCACGGTCGGCTTTTTAGGTGGGGCCGATATTCCGTTGATTCGGCGGATCGAATATAGTTGGGCCGAGGGAGTTCGTTCGGTCAATCCGCAAGCCCAGATCCTTTCCTACTACGTGGCTGGCAAAGACGACTTCAGCGGCTTTAACAATCCCGATAAAGGCTTGCTAATTGCGCAAGAGATGTATGAGCGTGGGGCGCGTGTGATCTATGCGGCCGCCGGGCGCAGCGCACTGGGCGCGATCAGTGCCGCCCAAGAACAGAAACGTTTAGTGATAACGACAGGTTCTGATCAACGCTGGATCGCGCCATCGGTGGTGGTGACCAGTCGCACAAAAAACATGGATGCAGCGGTGATATCGCTGATCGCTGATCTGCGCGATAACACGCTGCAAGCTGGCGTTCACACCCTCGACTTGAGCACCAATGGCGTTAGCTTAGCCCCGCTCGATGGCAGCGGTCTGAGTGATCCTGTGGTGATTGTGCCGCCCGATATACGCATGAAGGTTCGCGATACGGAGCAGGCATTGATCGAGGGTACGCTTCAGGTGCGCGAATACTCACCCTAAGCACTGCCTCGAACGGCCTAACACCATATTCACTTAAAGATGCCCGTTCTTGCAACGCGAAAAAACGAAAATCGGGGAAAGATTCATAGTCACGTTCCGCTCTTTCGAAGACCAAAACCGAGAGTGATCAACCGGATTTGCTATAAGTGCAATCTGTTCAGATCGTGAAGAATGGTTAGTAGTGGAAATTTAGAAATGGAACTCGCTTTGAACAGAAGCGACCTAAAGTCTATCTTTCACCTTCAAGTAATCGTTGACATGAGCCACAATATCAAAACAGGGACGATTGGAAGCACGCACCCATGAAACATCTTTGGCAGCAAGCATTGCTCTGGTGGACTCGCCGTCTGAGTCACCAAATTATTGTACCTGCGGTGCTTGTGACACTCGTCTTCTTAGCGGCGCTTGGTTTTGTAGCTTTTCAACTTGGGCAGCGAGCGGTTGTTGCCCAAGTCGAAGCGCGTAATCGTCAATTGGCCGTGCAAGTCGGCCACGAGATTAATACCTTTTTCCAAACTCAACTTGATACTTTACGCCTGCTTGAACCACGCCTGCTCGATCGAGCGGAGCCAGATAATCAAATACAAGCACTTAGAGATCTACGCATCCATTTCCCCTACACCTACAACGATCTCTATTTAATCGACCCAAAGACCCAGCAGACCATGGTGCTAACGGGTACATTAAGCGATGTGCTTGAACGCGGGGTTGCGTTTGAAAAAGGCTGGGCAGGCTTCGAACAGAGCGACACGATGCGGGCCACGCTCGAGAAGCGCCAGATCACGATCTCGCCCGTCAGCTTCTCGCCGATCACCAATGCGCCTTCGGTGACGATGACCTTGCCGCTCGATAGTTGCGCCGACCAAGCTGACTGTGCAGTCGACATGGTGCTGGTCGCCCAGATCGATCTGCGCTCGTTTTGGACCAAAGTCGATAGCATCGCGATCGAATCGGGCAGCGTGAGTATCGTCGATGAGCGCGGTGTGTTGCTCGCTCACCCTAACCGCCAGCGGGTTGGCCAGCAGATCGACCACCAGCATATTCAAAAAGCGTTCGAAGGCTATGGCGGCACCGCTATCTATAACTACGATGGCGTCACCTACTTGGCAGCATATGCGCCGATCAGCAATCTCTTGCGCTGGGCTGTCTTAGTCGAGCAAGATCGCGACTACGCCCTCAAGCAGGTCTGGCAGATCGGTTTTTTGACCACCATGGTGACGATCTTAAGCGGTGCGAGCCTCTTTTTGCTGCTCTCGAGCGTGGTTGAAAAAGCCATCATGCCTGTGACGAGCCTGAGCGATACGGCCGCTTCGATCGCTATGAGCGGCAACTTGCGCGGCGAGCTCGGTCAGAACTTGATTCCGCATACATCGAGCAGCAACGAGATCGGCATCTTGACCGATTCGTTTAACCAGATGATCAAGCGCTTGGCAGAGGCCCAAGCCGATCTAGAGCGCTGGAATGAAGAGCTTGAACAGCGCGTCGATAAGCGCACTTCGCAGCTCCATACCGTGTTGGAAGTGGCCCGTATCAGCAGCAAATCCTTGAACGAGCAAGATGTGCTCAACACCATGCTGCTGCAGATCGACCGTTTGGTATCGTACGATACAGCCACCATTATGCTCTTAGACGAGAGCGGCGAAGTTCTCGAGACGGTCGCCCATCAGGGCACAAATAAACCCGTTACGCGCCAAGTCGTTTCGATCGACGAATTCCCGCTCAACAAAGCGGTGATCTTAGAAGCCGCTCCCCAACTGGTGAGCGACACAAGCCGACATCCGCTCTGGCGGGTGCGCCCTAGCGATCAACTTGAGCGCGGCTCGTGGATCGGTGTGCCCTTAGTGGTGCAAGATCAAGCCATCGGTGTGATGGGCCTGTTTAAGCAGCAGGTCGGCTTCTATAGCGAGGAAGATGTTACGATTATCGCCGCCTTAGCGCGCCAGGTCGCGGTTTCGATCGCCCACGCTCGTTTATATGCCGCTTCGGTACAGCGCGTCGAACAAGAGCTGAACGTCGCGCGCCAGATCCAGCGCCACCTCTTCCCGACCACGCCGCCCTACATCACCGGTTTGCAGATCGCCAGCTTCTATCATCCGGCCCGCGAGACGACCGGCGACTTCTACGTCTTCATCACACCGGCTCACGAGACGCAGCACTACGTTGCGCCCTTCGGCTTGCTGATCGGTGATGTGTCGGGCAAGAGCCTGCCTGCTGCGCTCTTGATGGCTATGGCCCGCAGCGCCCTATCGATGGCGGCCCACAACCGCCCCTTCGATCCGGCCGGAGTGATGCAGACCGCCAACGAAGTCTTGGTGGGCGAGATGCCGCCGGGCAGCTTCGTTGCCAGCACCTACATGATCTTCGACCCTTACACCCAGAGCTGCAATCTGGTGAATGCAGCTCAGCCTTCGCCGCTGCTGGTGCGCAAGGGCAAAGTCACCATGCTAGAGGGCATCGGCAGCCATCTCCCGCTCGGTATCATTGACAAACCCTCGTACAGCACCGGCGGCATCACGCTAGAGGCGGGCGACTTGATCATCTGTTATACCGACGGTGTGATCGAGGCCTTTAACCGCGCCAAAGAGATCTATGGTTTCGAGCGTTTGGAACAAGCTGCCAGCGAAGCCTCGTTACAGGGCTTAAACGCTTCGCAAGTGGTGGAGTATATTGTCAACAGTGTGGTGCGCTGGATGGGCGATATGCCGCAACACGACGATATCGCGATTGTAACGATCTGTGTTGAGGAGGCTTGGACGATGCGTGTTCAGAACTAAGCCAAGCCCGATTTCGCCTTTGGCGGAATGTATCTTCTGTATTGTGGGGATGTTTGCACGCTTATGCGCAAACATCCCCCATCTATTTTGCAGATATGTTGTTATACCAAATCCGTTTGATCGCTTCAGCACTCTGGCGGTTTGCTCTTTTCCCCAAAGAGGGCTACTAGCGCGTCCGCCTACGGCTACCAACAGCTCGCCCGTAAGCAGAGTGTTGTAGCTGTGTGTCGAAAGGCCGCCCCATCCACTTAAAGACCTGTCGCTTTCGCAATACGTAAAACAAAAATAGTCATGTTCCACTCGGCCGAAGGCCAAAAGTAAGCGGTCTACTCGATTTGATATCAGGCTACGTGAGACTGCGGGCGTCCGTCGCGCTCGATGCGGAACGCGGCGATGCCGTGCTGGCGCGCTAGCCCGATCGTCTCGTAGGAGCCATCGACCAGCACTAGTGCAACGTTCAAACCACGTTGGCGCAAGGGCAAAATACTTGCGAGCAGATCGGGTCGCTCGCCCCCCACAAAGACCAAGGTGCTGCCCCAAGCCAAACGCGCGCTCACGCGCTGCAACAGCGCAACCAAGTCTCCCTCTTGACTCATATCGAGTCGCCCCAAAATGCCTAGGATATCGATCAAGTGCGCACGACCACTGCCTACTGGCAACACAATCTCGCTCTGTTCGCTGAGCGGATCGTAGCCGCTAGTGCAGAAGCCGACCGCTTGGCGCTGCTCGATCAGGTGGGCCACGATCGAAGCCGCCGCTGTAAGAGCACGTTCCATATCGTCGTAGGCGAAGCGCGAATGGTACTCTTGCAAGCCGAAGGCCAATGCCACCACGGTTTCGAGCGCGATAGCGGGCTGATAGCGCCGCACCAAGAGCGATTGGTTATGGGGCGGCTGGCTACTGGCGTAGCGGGCGCTGTTCTTCCAGTCGATGCTGCGAATACTATCGCCCGGACGATAGTTGCGCACGCCTGTGGGCTGAGCGGGATCGACGAACAGACTGCTGCGATTCGGCAGCGAACCGAAGGGCAGCGAGGCGGGCAGCTTGAGTTCGGCTAGGGGCAGAATGCTTGGGTAGACGGTGACCGCGACTTCGCCACCGCCATCGAGGGCGCGCTCGCCCAAGCCGAGTACATCGCCTGTGCGCAGGCTGAGCGGCCCCAGCTTGTAGTAGCCGCGTCTGCTGGGGTGCAGTTTATAGCTGAAGCGCCGCTTTTCGCCCGCCCCTAACGAGATGACTTCGCGCACACCGGGCGGGCTGAGCAGGGCTGGCGAAGCGCTTTCGTGCAGCGAGAGCCAGGGCACGGCCAAGAGGCCAGTGTTTTCTATTTCGAGCTCGACGGTGGCCTGCTCGCCCGGGAAGAGCGCGGTTGGGGCACGACGTTCCCAGCGCAGATGCTTGCTGCTGCGGTTGAGCCAGAAGCGTGCTGCGACCTGCAAGCCGACCAACACATAGAGCAAATAGAAGAATAACTCGCTGCGCAGCACTGCCGCGACGATCAACAGAATCAGGGTGAGCCAAAAGAGATCATTCATGATGTTTCTGCTTGGCTAAGCTACACCGGTACGTCGATCTCTGCCAAAATAGCGTCCAGAATGCTTTGGGCGTTGCGTCCGCGCAGACTGCTCTCGGGGCGTACCAAGAGACGATGGCCTAGCACGGGCTGAGCCAGCTCTTTGACATCGTCGGGGATAGCGTAGTTGCGACCGCGTAGCAGCGCGAGCGCCTGCACGGTGCGGAAGAGTGCGAGTGTGCCGCGCGGGCTTGCGCCCAGCGCCAGATCGCTATGTTTGCGGGTCGCTTCGACGATCTGCACGATATAGTTGCGCAGCTCGGGCGAGACATGTACCTGCCACACTTCTTTCTGTAATTGGGGCAGATTGGTGCCGTCCACGACCTGTTGCAGGCTGTGAATAGGATGTTCGCCTTCGAGCGTTTCTAAAATACGCAGTTCTTCTTCTGCCGAAGGGTAGCCGAGGGTGATACGGAGCAGGAAGCGGTCGAGTTGAGCTTCGGGCAGCGGGAAGGTGCCTTCGAATTCTACCGGGTTTTGGGTGGCGATCACCAAAAAGGGTTGGGGCAGACTGTGGGTCACACCGTCAACCGTCACTTGCGACTCGCCCATCGCTTCGAGCAGGGAGCTTTGGGTGCGGGGCGTAGCGCGATTGAGCTCGTCGGCCAGCAGAATATTGGCGAACACAGGTCCTGGCTGGAATTCAAACACGCCTTGGGCTTGGCGATAGACCGATACACCCGTTACATCGTTGGGTAGCAGGTCGGGTGTACACTGCAAACGGCGGAAGCGTAAACCGAGCGATTGAGCCATTGCGCGCGCCAGCATAGTTTTACCCACGCCGGGCACATCTTCCAACAGCACGTGGCCGGCGCACAATAGTGCCACCAAGAGCTTCTCGATGACGGATTCTTTGCCTACAATGACGCGACCGACGTTGCTCTGAACAGCACGAGCAAAAGGCTCAACATTGCCTAATGCAACACTACTATCTGTCATATCTCACTTGTTTCGGCAAAAAGGGTGCTGGCTTGATTGTAGCATCGTCGTGCTTTCTGCGCAATGATAGAGTTTTGGGCGCTCAAACTCACAACAATGCCTCTTCGACACGCTGCGATCTGGTGTGGTGTATGCGATTTGGCCTCTAGAAAGCAAACCAGATACACGCTTTCTTCTGTACGCAGCTTAATGGATCGTGTGACCACCAACCGTAAGCGGATTACGAACTAGACCAAGGTTTTAATGAAGTAGTAGGAATCGTTTTCGTTGCTTGGGTGAATGGCGTAGCCCATTTTGAGTTTGAGCGCGTAGTTTTCGCGGCTGGTAACAGGGCTGCGCGAACGAACTTGGTAACAGCCGTGGTCGGCGCAGTAGTTAAGAACGTACTCTTGCAAGGTTTGGCCGATCCCTTGGCGGCGATAGAGCTCGAGCACTCCGAAGGCTTCGATATAGCCTTCGCGCAATACTTCGCCCTCGCTGTTATAGATCGGCGGCCGTTTCATATCGCTGCCGATCACTTGGATCAAAAAGTGCAGAAAACCGACGCATTCATTGTGTAAAAATGCCCCAAGTAAAATCGAACGCTCTGCATAGCTTGGACGCATTAAGACATAGCGCCTCTGTTGAAGTGCGTCGGCTGTGGCTAACAACTGCTCATACTCTGGGGTGCCTGACAATACTTCACGAATAGCAAGCCGCATACACTCCTCCTAGCTATAGACAGAGCCGCTTTCTAAGGCCTAGTTACTTCAAGATACGGCTCTAAAATCTCGTAGACTTATTCAGGTACGATCTGGAGCGTTGAAGGAATATGGTGTTGTTTGGAATGCCGATATTATAACAAAGAAACGCTTGATTGGCCTCTTATTTCTCACGGCAACCTGTTGATCGCAATGCGCTAGGCCATAGAGTTTGACTGCTTATTACTTATTTGGCTAAGCTTGTTTAAAATCCGCTAAGAAAGTCAGCCAAATAAAGTTGGAAGATGGTACAATAGAGGCTGAGCAGAACTCGTGCTTCGCGTGTAAGCCTCAAAATTCAAGAGAAAAAGCTATGCCTTATAAAGATATGCCGCTTATTTGTCAAGCTTGTGGTTCGCAGTTCTATTTCACAGCCGGCGAGCAAGAGTTTTATGCAGATAAGGGCTTTTTACACGAGCCTACGCGCTGTCCGAAATGTCGTTCAAACCGTTCTTCGAGCGGTCGATCTAGCTCGCGCGATGCCAACTCCGCGCCTCGCCGCGAAGATCGCTCGCGACGCAATCTTAATAGCAAATCGTAGTGGCTATAGGCACTTCTATCAGCCCCAACCAGCGAGACCTTCCGTTTTGTATTCAACAAACTTGGGAGGTCTTGACATTTATCGCTGGTCTGGTTCGCCTTGCGCGCCAACAAGCCTGCTAAGCCCTGCCCTCTAGTCTCCCAGCGCAGCACCATAAACTTCACTCTTCAGCTCTTCTCCCATCTACTCAGGCGTAAAACAGGCTTACCCTCCATTCGGCCTCTAGCGCGTCCGCCTTCGGCTACCATAGCGCTGCTCCTCCCATTCGGCTGCTTGCCGTCCGCGTTGTGTGCTAGCTATTAGCAAAGAGGTTTCAGCACAATGTGTGATAGGCTTCACCACAGGGACACTGAGACACTGAGTTTTTTAGGGAGAATATTGATAACTCTAGGCATGGAGTGGAGCTTGAGCGTAGCCAGTAGCGCTTAAAGCTCCACTCCATTCTCTTTAGCTCTCAGTGCCTTAGTGCCTCAGAGGTGAGCTTAGGGTCGGCTTCGACAGGCTCAGCCAACGCTAGATTGCACGCGAACGCCTCATAGCCTCTCTTTTCTTAAAAGTCTCAGTGCCTTAGTGCC